>CACWOH010000011.1 GCA_902762435.1 uncultured Bacteroidia bacterium
TTGCTACCCCCGCTGCCCCTCGACTTGCATGTGTTAAGCCTGCCGCTAGCGTTCATCCTGAGCCAGGATCAAACTCTTCTTTGTATATTCTTATACTTTTAGTTCTCTCCCGACACTCTTTGATTCCTCTAAGAAATCAACGCTCTCGATTCTTTGTTTCTCGGTACTTGCTTGTACTTATCTTCCAGTATTTTCAATGATCTTTTCCCTGCCTCTCGGAAAGGGACTGCAAAGGTAAACCACTTTTTTGAAAGAGCCAAATTTTTTTGAAATATTTTCGACTTTTTTTTCACTACATTTGTCCCGATGGAGAATTACAATCTGACCGAACCCCGCTACGAAGCGATGAATTACCGCCGCTGCGGCCGCAGCGGCATCCTGCTGTCCGAGATATCCCTGGGCTTCTGGCACAATTTCGGCGGCGCCGCCGACCCGGAAGTCTGCCGGGCGATCGTCGAGACCGCCTTCGACGGCGGCGTCACCTGTTTCGACCTGGCCAACAACTACGGCCCGCCCTACGGCAGCGCCGAAGAGATGTTCGGACGCATTTTCGCCCGTTCGCTCCGGGCCCACCGCGACGAGATCCTCGTCACCACCAAGGCCGGGCACGACATGTGGCCGGGCCCGTACGGCGAATGGGGCTCCCGCAAGAGCCTGTTCGCCTCGATCGACCAGAGCCTCCGCCGGATGGGACTGGACTACGTGGACATCTTCTACTCCCACCGTCCGGATCCGGACACGCCCCTCGAGGAGACGATGCAGGCCCTCGTGGACATCGTCCGCAGCGGGCGGGCGCTCTACGCGGGCATCTCCAAATATCCGCCCGCGATGGCGTCGCGCGCGTACGCCTACCTGCGCGAGGCGCACGTGCCCTGCCTGGTCTACCAGGGCCGATACAACCTGCTGGACCGCAGCCAGGAGGAGGAAATCCTGCCGCAGGCGGCCGCCGAAGGAGTGGGCTACGTGGCGTTTTCGCCCCTTGCCCAAGGCCTGCTGACGGACCGCTATCTTGGCGGCATCCCGGCAGATTCCCGGATGCGGCACAGCATCTTCCTCGATGAGAGCGTGCTGACGCCCGAACTGCTGGCCCGCCTGCGCGCCTGGAACGAGGCGGCGGCCGCGGAAGGCCTGACCCTCGCGCAGTACGCCCTCCGCTGGATCCTGCGCCGCCCCGAGGTGAGCTCCGTGATCGTGGGGGCGAGCAGCGTGGCGCAGTTGAAGGACAGCCTGAAGGCCGTCCGGGCCCGCTAGCCCAGGTCCAGCAGGCTCTGCCGGTCCAGGAAGCGGTAGGAGGCGGCCTCCAGCAGGTGCGCGGGGCTGATGTCCCGGGCCCCTTCCAGGTCGGCGATGGTGCGTGCGACCTTGATGATGCGGAAATAGGCGCGCATCGAGAAACCCATCTTGACCATCAGGTTTTCCAATGTCTTCCGGCAGTCCTCGTCCAGGGGGCAGAAACGCTCCGTCTGCTTGATGTCCATTGCCGCGTTCGTGGCGGCGCCGCTGCCCTCCAGCCGCTGTTTCTGCCGCTGCCGCGCCTGCAGCACCCGGGCGGCCACCGCCGCGCTGCCCTCGGCTTTCTGCGCCCGCACGATGCGGTCGGCGGGCACCGGATGCATCCATACGTGGATATCGATGCGGTCCAGGATCGGGCCGGACAACTTGGACAGGTAGCTTTGCCGCTGGGTGGGGGTGCAGGTGCAGCGGTCGCCCTCGCCCCAGTAGCCGCAGGGGCAGGGGTTGGAGGCCGCCACGAGCATGAACGAGGCCGGAAACTCGACCTTCCCCTTCAGGCGGGAGATGCACACGGTCCGGTCCTCGATGGGCCCCCGGAGGGCCTCGATGACCGATTTGGGCATCTGCCCCACCTCGTCGAGGAAGAGCACGCCGTTGTTGGCGAGGGACACCTCCCCGGGCAGGATGCTGTCTCCGCCGCCTCCGCCGACGATGGCCGGCAGGGAGGCGGAATAGTGCGGGGCCCGGAAGGGACGGCGCCGGATCAGGCCGTCCTGCGGCGAGCCCTTGCCGGCGACCGAGTAGATCTTGCTCGTCACCAGGGCCTCCTGCATCGTCATCGGCGGCAGGATGCCCGCCATCGCCTTCGCGAGCGAACTCTTGCCCGCTCCCGGCGCACCGACCATAATGATGTTGTGCCCGCCGGCGGCTGCGATCTCGATACCGCGTTTGGCGCCTTCCTGGCCGATGATGTCGGCGAAATCCACCCCGTATTCCGGCCCCGCGGCACCTGCGCCGCTCCGGTGCAGCCTGCGGTAAGCCCGGGTGTTCCAGACCAGCAGGTCCGGGCAGTCCTCCTGCCCTTCCAGGATGCGCACCACGTCCGCGAGGGTCTCCACCCCATAGACCTTCATATCCTTGAATTCAGCCGCTTCCAGGGCGGATTCGGCGGGCAGGATGATGCCGTCGCGTCCGGAATCGCGGGCCATTTCGGCGAAAGGCAGTGCGCCTGGGATCGCCCGGACACTGCCGTCCAGCCCGAGTTCCCCCATCAGGATGAAGCGTCCGGAAAGCGGCAGTTCGCGCTGCCCGGACGCGGCGATGATGCCCACGGCGATGGGCAGGTCGTAGCCGGAGCCGTTCTTGCGGAGGTCCGCCGGGGCGAGGTTGATGACGATCCGCTTGCCCGGAATATGGAATCCGAGGGCCTCCAGGGCCGTCGTAGTGCGCAGGAGGCTCTCCTTGACGGCCACGTCGGCCAGTCCGACCAGGTGGATTCCGATGCCCCGGTCGATGTCGATCTCCACCGTCACTTCGACGGCGTCGATACCGATGCATTTCGCACCGTGGATGCGTGTCAGCATAGTGTTGCTCTTTTTTCGTATCTTTGCATAAATGAAACAGACGATCGTCATAGCCTCCCTGTCGGAAATCGACGCCGCCGCGCAGGAATTCCTGCGCCGCCTCGGCGACCGCCGGCTCGTCGCCTTCTATGCCCCGATGGGGGCCGGCAAGACCACGTTCATTACGGCCCTGTGCCGCGTTCTCGGCGTGCGGTCCGACGCCGTCAGTTCCCCGACCTTCGCGATTGTCAACGAGTATCGGGCCGCCTCCGGGGAACCGGTTTATCATTTTGATTTCTACCGGATTACAAAATTGGAAGAGGCGCTGGACATCGGCCTGTACGACTATCTGGACAGCGGCGCGCTCTGCCTGATGGAATGGCCCGGGAACATCGCCCCGCTGCTGCCGGAAGAGACGCTCGAGGTGTCCATCGAGGTCGCGGACGACGGCTCCCGGACCCTCAGTTGGGAGGACTGAGGCTCACCGCCACACTGCTTACATATCCGTACAGGTCGAGTTCCGTCACCCGGCCGCCCCGGCGTATCTGCGGGAGGGCGTGCGCCTGCCGGGGCGTGAAAGCGAGCACCAGCAGGGTGCCCGCGGCCGCCGCGCAGCCCAGCCCCGGGAAAAGGCAGGGCCCGTCGGACCGGCCGCTTCCGGAAGGGCCGTACCAGCGCACGGTCCCTTCCGCGTCCGTGCTGACGGCGAAGTCCGCCTCGGCAGTGCGGTACAGGGTTGCGTCCTCGCTGCAGAGCCGCCTGGGCGCGGAGTCCGCGGCGTCCCGGACCCCGGAAAACCAGCCGCCGGCGCCGTCCGGGAAGCGCCCGGTAACGGCGTAGGCTTCCTCCCCCTCCGGCCAGATGCGCCCGTCCTGCAGGCCCCCGGAGGAGGAAAGCGGATGGAGTACGAGCGGGCGGCCGTCCCGGACCTTGAGGTCCAGCACGCGCGTGCCGGGAAGCGATTCTTTCAAAGGTGATTCCCGGCCGTCCTGCACCCGGTAGAGGCTTGTTCCGCCGGGAAAATCCACCCGGAAACAGAATACGGGCGCGCCCCCGTCCCGGTACAGCGCCCCCGTGGGGCCGTAGGAGGGGTCGTCCAGGCGGCCGAAAGGGATGCCGTCGGCCCGGCTGAGCAGGACCTCCCCGTTCTTTCGGAAGGAGAAACCCTGCCCGGAGACGGAACGCGACAGGGTGTAGAGGTCGTCCCCGTCTTCGAGCAGCCCCACCAGAAACTCCCGCTGTCCGAAGCGGAACAGTTCCCGGCCGTCCCGTCCGATCCGGGTGCATCCGTCGGCGATCCGCTCCGTGTACAGGTGTCCGGAGAGGATGTGGTGACGGTCCGGATCCGCGACGAAACAGGCGTCCGGGCCGAAGGGGAGGGCCAGTTCCGGTGCGAAATCCCGGTACAGGACCAGCTCGAAAGGGGCGGTCCCGTAGGCGGTGTCCCGCTGCCAGTCATAGTCTTTTGGGAAACGGACGGCGCTCAGCCAGACGGTCGTGTCCGGCGGCGGGGCCGGTGCGGGATCCTCCGGTCCGGGGGCCGGCGGGTGCGCCGTGGCGGAAGGGGGCGAGGAGCCGCGCTCGCAGTCGATGCGCATCCGCGCGTCGGGGTCGGGGCCGCCGTCAAGCCAGACGCAGGCGGCCAGGACGGCCGAGGCGGGCAGGAGGATGAGCCAGGGTGAAGTTTTCATGGTCGTTTTTTCTGCAAAGGAGCAAAAAAAACGAAAAACCCGCGATAAGATTCTTCTCTTTTCGCGGGCCGTTCATCACAAAAATACGTTTTTTTCCGTTTTCGGTTTTTTTATCGTCAGAAGTTCAGCCGCAGACCGGCGTCGAAATTCACCATCAGGGGCTTTTCGGTACGGATGCTCTTCGGCTGGCCGCACGGGAAGTAGTACTGCAGGCCGGGATCCAGATAGAGCCCGATGTGCGGAGCCACGCGGAACTCCACGCCCAGGCCGCCGCCGACGGAATACTGGAACTTGTCCACCGGGTACTTCCGGATGATGTCGGGGCTGGCGAAGAGCCGGTATTTGTTGGAGATGCAGTACTCGATCTCGCCGCCGCCATAGGCGTAGAACTTGATCTTTTCCGCATCGATGATGTCGTAATAGAGGTTGAGGGGGACGCCGAGGTACTGCAGGGTGTGGGACACGCTGCCGGAGGTGCCGGCGAAATTGCCCGTGAACGTGCGCGACAGGATGGAGTAGTCCAGGCCCGTTCCCACGGACAGGCGCGGGGCGAGGTAGAAACGAACGCCCAGGCCGACCGTGATGGGGATGCCGTAGGAGGAAGCGCCCTGTTCGGAGAAATCCTCGGAGGCGCCGGGCGCCATCCGCGCGGCGGGAGGCAGGAGCCGTCCGGTGGACTCGTTGCCGCCGATGGCGCCCTGTGCATAGAGGGCGGGACGGCGCACGGCCTTGCGGACGGACGTGCCGGAATCCGGGACGGAGAAGGGATCGACTGTAGGGAGGTTGTTTTCCCGTACCTTGCTTCCTTCCTTTGCAGGCGCATTTTCCTGCGGAGCCGTGGCGGCGACGCTCTCCTGCGGCTGCTGCGCGGCGGGTTCGGTCCCAGCGGGTTCCGTCTCGGCGGCGGGGCGGCTTTCCGCCTCGCGCTGCGGCGCCGCGGCCCGCACGGAGCGGCGCGGGGCCACTTGGACCGGGGCGTCGTTCTGGGCCGGAGCGGCCGCCGCGGCATCGATTTCCACCGATGCGGCGGCGGGTCCGCCGGCCTCTGCAAGCAATGCTTGCTGTTGGTAATGATTATTGGTTGGGATTGAGGTGTTCTTTGTGCCCGGGAGGAAAACGCCCAGCGCGATGGCGGCTGCGGCGGCGAGGGCTACGCCGGCCCATTTCATCCACGCCCACGGCCGGGCGGCGGAAGCGGCCGCGGCGTCCAGACGCGCGGACACCCCTTTCCAGACGCGGCGGGGAGGGGTCTCCGCGGCGTCTTCGAAGATCGACCTGACCTGGAGGTCGAAATCGTCAAATCGGTTGTCCTGCATCTTAATGTCTTTCTTTGATCCTTGTCTGCAACAGCGTCCGCGCCCGTTGCAACTGGGAGCGGGAGGTGGTCTCGGAAATGCCGAGCGCTTCGGCGATCTCCTTGTGCGAGTATCCTTCGATCACGTACATGTTGAAGACCGTCCGGAAACCCGGCGGGAGGGCGGCGATCATCTTCAGCAGTTCGTCATAGCCGATCCGCTGGATGGCGGTGGGGTCGTCGCTGGTGATGTTCCAGGCGGCGTCCACGTCTTCGGAGTTCTTGAGCGCATCCTTCTTCCTGAGGCTCATCAAGGCCGTGTTGACAAAGATCTTGCGGGCCCAGCCTTCGAAGGAGCCTTCTCCCGAATAGCTGTCCAGTTTGGAGAAAAGGGTTACGAAACCATCCTGGAGGATGTCCTCCGCGGCTTCCCGTTCACCCATGTACCGCAGGCACACTGCGAACATTTTGGCGGACAGGAGGTCGTAGATGGCTTTCTGTGCGCGGCGTTCCCCGCGTTTCGCCCCTTCGATCCATTCTGTTTCCCGTGAGTTAAGATGCTTCTTGTTGGGGAAAAGTTGCATCCGGCACGTGAAAAAGTAATTACCGCGAAAATAGCCAATTTTTCTCACAAAAAATACATATTTTTGTGTCCGTTATGCGTAAGCTCCTCCCATATCTGATCCTGTTGCTGCTCGGTTGCAGCCTGCACGCGCAGGTGGTGGAAGAGGGGACGGACCTGTTCCTGACCGCCACCGCGGAGTACGCCGAAGAGCAGTATGCCCAGGCGCGCGAACACCTGCAGCAGCTGCACGCGCTCGATCCCGAAGACGACGCCGTCAACTATTATCTCGGCCTGTGCGAACTCGCGATGCAGGACCTGGACGCCGCGGAGGAACATCTGAACGCGGCCGCCCGGGCCGATTCGACCAATACCTGGTACGTCTATGCGCTGGCCTCGCTGTATGACGCAAAGCGGGACCAGGTGCGCGCCGGCGAACTGGTGGAGAAGCTGGTCCGGATGGCCCCGGGCCTGTACAACAACGCCCAGACCCTGTCGATGGTGGCGGACGCCAAGGTGGCCGCCCGGCAGGATTCCGTGGCGCTGTCCTACTACAACCAGGCCCTGGAGCTGGACCCGGAGTACGCCCCGGCGCAGATCGGGCGGACGGAACTGCTCCGCCGCATGGGCAATTTCCCGGCTTTCTTCTCCGGGCTGGAGGGCTTCATCCGCAACGAGGCGGTACGCCCGGAAATCAAGAGCAACTACCTTACGGTGATGATGGACAACATCGACTCGCCGTTCTACTGGGTCTGGGGCGATACCATCAACCGCCTGGTGGACCTGGACCGCGAGATGCATCCGTCGGACTACGCCATCCAGCTGCTCAAGCTGCGCATGTGCTACATCAAGCAGGACTGGCAGGCCGTGCTGGACCAGTGCGACGTGATGGCCGACCTGGCGCATGCGGAGGGGAACAACGACCATCTGGCCGAGGCCCTCTCCATCGCCGGTGACGTGTGGTACCAGCAGATGGAGGACAGGAAAAAGGCCTACGAGACCTATGAGCAGGCCCTGAAGGCCGATCCCGACCGCACTTCCGTGCTCAACAACTACGCCTATTATCTCTCGCTGGAGGGCAAGCAGCTGCGCAAGGCGCTCAAGATGAGCCGCCGCACGGTGGAGCTGGAGCCCGACAACGCGACCTACCTGGACACCTACGGCTGGCTCCTCTACCTCCTGCACAGGCCCAAGGAAGCGAAGCCGTACTTCAAGCATGCGATGCTGTACGGCGGCAAGGACAGCGCCGTGATCCTGGAGCACTATTCCAAGGTCCTCGAGGCCCTCGGCGAGGACGACCTCGCCCTCTATTACAAGAACCTGTCGGAACAGAAGAGCCGATGAACCGATTCCTGCCGCGCATACTGGCCCTCGCCCTGCTCCTGCTGCCGGTTCTTCCCGGCGCCCGGGCGCAGAACACGACCCAGCAGGAATCCCGCCGGGCGGCCCTCCAGAAGGAAATCGCCCAGCTGGAGCAGCAGATCAAGGAAAACACGGCCCGCAGCAACAGCGCCCTGAGCGAACTGACGCTCGTGCGCAAGCAGATCGCCACCCGGCGCAGCCTGGTGGAGGAGAGCGAGCGGGAGATCCGGCGCATTTCCGACACCATCGCCGTCCGGCAGGCCGCCGCGGACCGGCTGCAGCAGCGCCTCGAGTCCATGGAAACCTATTACCACCGCCTGGTCCGGAATGCCTATAAGAACCGCGACGCGCGCGTGTGGTACTCTTATCTTCTCTCCAGCCGCGACCTCGGTCAGGCCACCCGCCGTTACGTCTATCTGCGCGACCTGTCCGGCGAGATGAACGCGCAGGCGCGCAAACTCAAGGGCCTGCGGGCCGAACTCGGCGAGGAACTGGTCCGGCTTGCCGCGCTTCGCAGCGAGGCGGAGGCCGTCAAGAAGGAGCACGAGCAGGAACTCCAGGGGCTCCGCAAATCCGAGCTCCGTTCGGACCAGCTGGTCTCCGACCTCAAGAAGGACAAGACGCTCTACCAGCGGCAGCTGAACGCCAAGCGCAAGCAGGTGGAGGCGCTGAACCGCGAGATCGAGCGCATCATCGCGCAGGCCCTGGAAGAGGCCCGCCGCAAGGAACAGGAGGCGGCTGCCGCCAGGAAGAACGGTGAAAAGAACGCCGGATCCACGACGCAGACCAAGCCGGTGGACGTCAAGCTGGCGGGCGAGTTCGCCGCCAACAAGGGCAAGCTGCCCTGGCCGGCCGACGGCCCTGTGGTGGAAAGTTTCGGGCGGCACAACCATCCGGTCTATACCACGCTGGTGATGCCCGCCAACAACGGCGTGAACATCGGCCTGTCCCGCGGCGCCGAGGTGCGGGCGGTCTTCGACGGGGAGGTGAAGCGCATCATCGTGATGCCGGGCTACGGCCGCTGCGTACTGGTCCAGCACGGAACGTATTTCACCTTCTACTGCAAGCTGGGCGACGTACAGGTCAAGTCGGGCGACGACGTCAAGACAGGCCAGGTGCTGGGCCGCATCGACACGATCGACGGCCAGACCCAGCTGCATTTCGAGGTCTGGAAGGAAAAGGATCCGGAAAACCCGGAACTCTGGTTGCGGAAGAAATAGATCAGCCGACCACCCACACGAGGACGTGGCGGTCGAAGGTGATGTACTGGAGTTCGAGCTCCTCTTCGAAGCCGTCCTTGTCCGTGAAGGTGGCTTCCAGTTCCCCCTCGCCGCGCAGGCGGAAGTCTTCGATCTCGATCTGCTCGGCGAAGTCCACCTTGTACTGGGACATTTTCTTGTAGATGGCCTCCTTGGCGCACCAGTAGATGGCCAGCTGCTCGTTGCGCTCGTCCTCGTCCAGTTCGTCCACCTCTTCGATCTCGTCTTCCGAGAGGGCTTTCTTCCGGACGGCCGAAAAATCGCGGTCGAGCGACTCGCAGTCGATGCCCACCTCGTCCGTCGGGTTGAGGATGACGGCGACGTAGCGCTGCGTGTGCGTGATGCTGATATTGATGGCGGAGTTCTCGATGTACGGCTTGCCGTTGTCGTGGTGGCTCAGGTACACCTTCTCCTCGAACATGGCGTCAAGCAGGGCCCGGACGGCCAGTTTCTGCTTGCGAAGGGATTCGCTCTTGATGTAGGAAATTTCCTCCATTTCGTCGGAGGGGACGCTTGTGAGTGCGCGGAGTTCCGCTTCGGTTTCAGTGATTTGCCAGACCCCCACACGCGAGTGGTAGTCGTCGTCGAGATCCTTGATAAGATATAGTGCCATAAAACGTTTATAACGTCGCAAAGATAATGATTTTTTGTATATTTGCGCCGTTTTTCAGAAAGACGTCTTTTGAAACGAGTATTATGAACTATCTTACCAACGAGAAACTCGTCATTGTCGGTGCCGCGGGCATGATCGGATCAAATATGGCCCAGACCGCACTGATGCTCAAGCTTACCCCGAACGTGTGCCTTTACGACGTGTATGAGCCCGGTCTGCTCGGCGTCGTGGCCGAAATGGACCATTGCGCGTTCGAAGGTGCCAACATTACCTGGTCGACGGACCCCGCCGTCGCCTTCAAGGATGCGAAATACATCATTTCCTCCGGCGGTGCGCCCCGTAAGGAAGGTATGACCCGTGAGGACCTGCTCAAGGGCAACTGCCAGATTGCCGAGGAGTTCGGCAAGAATGTCCGGAAGTATTGCCCCGACGTGAAGCACATCGTCATCATCTTCAACCCGGCCGACCTGACCGGTCTGGTGGTCCTGCTCCACGCCGGCGTCAAGCCGTCCTGCGTGACCACGCTCTCCGCCCTCGACTCCACCCGTCTCCAGGAGAGCCTCGCCCGGACCTTCGGCGTCCAGCAGAGCAAGGTGACCGGCGCCTACACCTACGGCGGTCACGGCGAGGTGATGGCCGTGTTCGCCTCCAAGGCGCTCATCGACGGCAAGCCGCTGTCCAAGCTGCCCCTTTCTCCCGAAATGTGGGCGCAGATCAAGTACAAGACCGTCCAGGGCGGTTCCAACATCATGCGCCTGCGTGGCCGTACCTCTTTCCAGAGCCCGGCCTACAACGCCGTGAAGATGATCGAGGCCGCGATGGGCGGCGACAAGTTCACCTGGCCTTCCGGCTGCTACGTCAACACCCCTGACTACCAGAACGTGATGATGGCCATGCCGTCCGTGATCGACGCCACCGGCGTGCACTTCACCGACCCGGTGGGCACCGCGGAGGAACTCGCCGAGCTGAGGGCTTCCTACGAGCACCTCTGCGACATGCGCGACGAGGTCATCCGGCTCGGCATCATCCCGCCCGTGTCCGAGTGGCATTCGTGTAACCCGAATCTCTGAGCCTGACCCCTTCTCGGGGTGTGGCGCAGTTGGCTAGCGCATCTGGTTTGGGACCAGAGGGTCGAAAGTTCGAGTCTTTTCACCCCGACCTCTGATATGGAAGCGATTATCGACGCCCGCGGCATCCGGAAAAGTTTCGGGACCCTGGAGGTCCTGAAGGGCATCGACTTTCACGCCGACCCCCGCGAGGTGGTCGCCATCGTAGGCCCTTCCGGCGCCGGCAAATCCACCCTGCTGCAGATCCTCGGCACGCTGTCCGCACCGGACGGCGGCAGCCTGTGCATCGACGGCACGGACGTGCTTGCCCTGAAGGACGACGCGCTGGCCTCGTTCCGCGGCCGCCGGATCGGCTTCGTCTTCCAGGCACACCACCTGCTGCCGGAATTCACGGCCCGGGAGAACGTCATGATCCCGGCGCTGATCGCCGGTGTCCCGATGAAAGAGGCGCGCACCCGCGCGGAACGTCTGTTGGGAGAAATGGGCCTGGAGGGGCGCCTGGACCACAAACCGTCCGAACTCTCGGGCGGCGAGCAGCAGCGCGTGGCCATCGCACGCGCCCTGGTGGACGAGCCGGCCGTGCTTTTCGCAGACGAGCCGACGGGCAACCTGGACTCCGTGACCAAACAGGAGATCCACCGGCTGTTCTTCGACCTCCGGGACAAACTGGGGCAGACCATCGTCATCGTGACGCACGATCCGGAACTGGCCGCCCTGTGCGACCGCACCCTCACGATGAAGGACGGGCGCTTTATTTAGGAAGGGCTTCCAGAAGCAGTTCGAACAGGCGGGGCTTGGCGTAACGGTCGAGCTCCGCCTCTTCGATCCAGGACCAGCCCTCCGGCAGGGCGGGCTCCTCCGCCGGCTCCCACAGATAGAAATCCACGATCAGCGTGCGGTGGGTCAGCTGGTGTTTCACGCCTTTTTTCAGCAGTTTACCGCGCGAACCGCCGGAACCCGGGTCGCAGACCAGCGGTTCATACAGGCCCGCCCAGATGTCGCCCGTGCCGCGGCGGCGGATGGCGGTACGCCCGTGGAAGCGCACGTACACATAGTCGAAGCGCCGTTCCTGCACGGCGGCCCCCTTCTCCCGGACCGGCAGGCTGTCCACCCGTCCGGTGGCGAGGGCGGCGCAGCTGTCCGCCAGCGGGCAGCGCGCGCAGGCGGGGGAGGCGGGGGTGCAGAGGGTGGCCCCGAAATCCATCATCGCCTGGTTGAAGTCGCCCGGCCGGTCCGGCGGGAGGAGCGACTGCGCGAGCGCGGTGAACTCCTTCTTCGCGGCCGTCGAGCCCACGGGGGTCGGAATGCCGAAATGGCGCGCAAGCACGCGGTATACGTTGCCGTCCACCACGGCGGCGGGGATGCCGAAGGCGAAAGAAGCGATCGCGGCGGCGGTGTAGTCGCCCACGCCCTTCAGGGCGCGGATTCCCGCCAGCGTGTCCGGGAAACGGCCCTGCGCGGCGATCTGGCGGGCGGCGGTAAGCAGGTTGCGCGCCCGGCTGTAATAGCCGAGCCCCTGCCAGAGCCGCAGGACGTCGTCCTCCTGCGCGGCGGCGAGCGCCTGCACGTCCGGATAGGTCTGCAGGAAGCGTTCCCAGTAGGAGCGTCCCTGCGCGATGCGCGTCTGCTGGAGGATGATCTCGCTGAGCCAGATGGCATAAGGGTCCCGGGTGCGGCGCCAGGGGAGGTCCCGCCCGTTCGCATCATACCAGTCCAGCAGGGTGTCGGAGAACAGTCGCATGCCGCAAAATTAACAAATAAAGGCGTATTCCGTTTTTTTTCCTATTTTTGCACACTGACTAAAACAGAACGAACGTGAAAAGATTCCAGATCATCCTTGCCGTAACCCTCGCCCTCCTGGGCGGGCAGGCGGCCTCCGCCCAGCGGTACGGGTCGGTCAGCGCCGGATATGCCGCCACGGCCTTTTCCGGAGCGGACTGCTCGAACTTCCTGAGCTCTCTCCCGCTGCACGGCTTCTATGCCGGCGCCACCCGCGAGTACTATTTCTCCGCGCTGGCCGGGCTGACTTTTGAACCGGGCTTCTTCTATTACTATCAGTCCGCGAGGAACGAACAGCTTCTCGCAGGGGACAACTCCCGATACGTCAAGATGCACTATGTGTCCCTGCCGTTCAACGTCAAGTATACTGTAGATTTCACACCCGGGTTCCGGGGCGCTTTCTACACCGGTCCGGTGATGAACATCGGCTTGTTCGGCAATCTCTATGAGGACAAGTTCCCCACGAACACGAGCCTGACCGATGCTACGCACCACCTGACGCGCGTGAACGCACAGTGGGATTTCGGCCTGGCATTCACCATCGCCGAAGCCGTGCAGCTGCGCCTGGGCTATGCCATCGGCCTCAGCCGGCTCGTCCCTGAACAAGAAGTCCGCCCCAACACGTTCACGGTCGGGGCGGCCATCCTGTTCTGATCGGGAAGACGGGCCGTCAGGCCTTCTTGCAGCCCCTGCGGGCCTGGACCTTCTCCTTGGCGTCGGCGTAGAGGTCTTTCACCTCCTCGCCGATTTCTGCGGCCTTGACCTTGGCCTTGCCGGCGACCTCGATCGCCTCTTCCTTCAGTTCCGCGGCTTTGACTTTGGCTTTCCCGGCGAGTTCGCCGGCCTTGATCTTCGCGTACTCCTTGGCCTCTTCGAACGTCACCTTGCCGTCCCCGTCGAGGTCCATCGCTTTCTTTTTGGGTTCTTCGCTCATGGTATCTTGGTTTTAGGGTTATGCCTGTACAAAAATAGCATTTTCTCCGGAATTGCATCCAAAAAGCCGTATATTTGAGGTATGAATGTCGTGATGATCGTACTCGCCGTGCTCCTGGGTGTCGTGGGCATCGTAGGCAGCATCGTACCGGGCCTGCCCGGGCCGCCGCTCAGCTGGGTGGGACTGCTGCTGATGTACTTTTTCGGTGGCACCAACGGCGCGGGGGAGAGCATGTCGCTCGCGTTCCTGCTGGTCTGGCTGGGCGTGACGGTGGTGGTGACGGTGGTGGACTACCTGGTGCCCGCCTGGTTCACCAAGCTGACGGGCGGCAGTCAATACGCCTCGCGGGGCGCCATCATCGGCCTGCTGGCCGGACTCATCTTTCCGCTGCCCTTCGGGATGGTCGTCTCCTCCCTGCTGTGCGCGTTCCTGTTTGAGCTGGTCTTCGGCGGAAAAGGGACGGGCGAGTCGCTCAAATCCTCGTTCGGCGCCTTCCTGGGCTTCCTTTCGGGCACGGGCATCAAGCTGATCTCGTCCGCGCTGATGCTCTACTACATCATCGTCTATATCTAGAACAGGCCCACCACGAGGTTCCAGATCAGGAATCGGGCCAGTTTGCCCACGAACAGCAGGACGAAGGTCCAGCCCGGGGCGGTCCTGTAGAATCCCAGCGCCAGCACGAGGATGTCCCCGATGATGGGAATACCGCTCAGCAAGGCGAGCCAGGCCCCGTATCTCTGCACGGACTTCTGGTGTTTCTCCAGCTTTTCGCGGCTCACCTTCAGCCATTTCTCGATCCATTCCCATTTGCCGAGCCAGCCCAGGCCGTAGGTGAGCAGGCTTCCCGCCCAGCTGCCCGTCGTGCCGGCGACCAGGCAGCCGACAGGATTCCGCGTCGCCGCCAGGATGGCGATGTACAGGGCGTCCGAACTGAAGGGAAAGATGGAGGCGGCGAGTGCGCTCCCGAGGAACAGGCCCAGCAGGCCGAGGCTCTCCAACCACTCCATCTAGACGCGCAGGATGGCATCCGCCCGGGCGGAAATCGCGTCGCGGTGGGAGATGAACAACAGGGTCTTGTTGCCGTGGAAACGGCCGTAGAGGCGGTCCAGCAGGGTCGCTTCGGTCTCGGTGTCCAGGGCGGAGGTGGCTTCGTCCAGGATGAGCGCGCCGCCCTCGCGCAGCAGGGCGCGGGCGATGGCGATGCGCTGGCACTGCCCTTCGCTCAGGCCGGATCCGGCTTCGCCGCAGGGTGTGTCCAGCCCGTCGGGCAGCTCCCAGACGAAGTCCGCCACGGCGGTATGCAGGGCCGTCCGGATCTGCTCCTCCGAGGCGTCGGCGCGGGCGAGCAGCAGGTTCTCGCGTATCGTGCCGCTGAGCAGGGAATTCCCCTGCGGAACATAGAGGAAATTGCCGCGCACGGCCGGTCCGGCGGGGAAGGCGCCCTCCGGGCCGTAAATCTCGATAGCGCCGGATTCGGGCTTCAGCAGGCCCAGCACCAGCCGGCTGAGGGTGCTCTTGCCCGAGCCCGTCTGGCCCATGATCAGCGTCAGCGTGCCCGGGGCGAAATCGTAGCTGAACGCATCCAGGACCGCTTCCGGCCGTTCCGGATAGTGGAAGTGCACGTCCGTGAGCCGGACGCCGGGGGCGCCGGAGAGGCGGACGCTTTCCGTGTCGGCCTCCTGCTCAAGTTCCTGCAGTTCCATCAGCCGCTCCACCGAAGTGGTGGCGTGGATGAAGGCGGGGATCTGGCGGGCCAGCTCGGCGATGGGCCGCTGGACCTGGCCGACCAGCTGCAGGAAGGCGGTCATCATACCGTAGGTCACCACGCCGTCGCGGATGCCCACCACGCCCCAGATGAAGGCGGCGGCATAGCCGCCCAGGAAGCCCAGGATCATGAAGGCGCGGGCCAGGGCGTTGTAATTGATGCGGGTGACGGTCTTGTCCAGCAGGTCCTGCTGGAGGATACCCAGGCGCGTGAGCACGCGCTCCGTGCCGATGAGCGTCAGCACCACGATGCGCTTCTGCAGGTTTTCCTGCATCAGCTGCTGGACTTCGGCGTCCTGCCGGCGGATGCTGTCGGTCAGGACCCGCAGCCGGCGGAAGAACATCCGGGATCCCACCACGGCGGCGCCCATCAGCACCAGCAGTACCCACAGCAGGTTCGGGGCCATCAGCAGCAGGTACACCGAGGCGGCGACCAACTGGATCAGGGTGACGGCCATGTCCGGGAGCCGGGTGCAGAGCAGGTCGGTGACCACGCGGACGTCTTCCTCGAGCCGGTTCACGGCGTCGCCGCTGCGGAAGGTCTCCCGCCCGGTGAAGCTGCTGCGCAGCACGGTGGAGAAGGTGCTTCTGCGCAGTCCGTTGCCGGTGCGGGTGGTGTTGTAGCTCTCCCACGCGGCGTGGCTGACCGAGCAGAGCAGCTGGACCAGCATGATGCCCAGCATGATGAAGATATGCGTCCGCAGGGGCGCGTCCAGCACGCCGGTGGCGATATCCACCAGGCGCTTGCAGATCCATACGAAGCCCAGGGAGGCGGCGATGCGGACGACACCGATCAGCACGCTGAGCGCCGACCGGCCCCGGACGGGGCGGGCCATCGGGCGCAGGCCGCGCAGGATCTGCCGGAGCGGGATCATTCGGCGAGCAGGCCGGCATCCTGCCAGGATGCGGCGAGGGTCCGGGCGTCGGCGAGGGCCGTTTCCGCGGACACGTCATAGCGGTCCGTCAGCAGCCGGGCCATATCCTCGGCCGTGAATTCGCGTTCTTTCAGTTCCTTGAACAGATAGGCGGCGGTGGCGTTCATCGACACCACCTTGCTGAAATCGATGCGGGCGATGCCGTCCCCCGTGACGATGAAATCGCCACCCAGCGGGCGCAGGACCAGTCCTTCGAGAATCTTCATGGGATAAAGTACATTTAAAGTTTCAAGAGTGTGCGCCGGTAAACGGCGAGGATATAACGCCGGACGGGCCTGAGGGCGCGCCAGACGCGGCCTTTTCCGGGCGCGCGGCGGCGTCCGTCAGGGCGGATGATTTCGGTCACGGTGCCGATCACGTCCGCCGTCGTGCAGTGTTCGGTGCCCCGGAGGTTGCCGTCGCCCATCAGGGTGAGGGCCTCTCCGTCGATGGCGATGATGCGGTGGAGGATGTAGCGGCCGCCGGTACGCACCAGTACCATATCTCCCACGTCCACGCCGTCCATCCGGCGAAGCACCACGCGGTCCTTTCCGTTCCGGATGAAGGGCAGCATGCTGTTTCCGGTGGGCGTGATGACGGCCTCGTGTCCTTCGCGCAGGACGGTCGCCACCTCGCCGAGGAGGATGTCGTTGGGAATGATGCGTTTATCCATCGACGGTGCTTTGGCAGAGCCGGGCCGCCGCCTCGTCCGGCAGGCAGTCCAACTGGTAACAGGGAGTCTGCATCGCGATCGCGGCGATGGTGGCGTGCTGGGCGTCGGCGAGCGCCCGGATGGGGCGGAAGCCCGAGCAGGACGACATCACGGACGCATAAGCCTGCGGGAGGCTCAGCCGCGCGATTTCGTTTTTGGGAGCCTGGCGGAGCCGGACGATGGCCCCGACGGGCGCGTCTTCGTTCTTGTAGCAGGGGGTCTTGCCGCTCCAGGGGGTGCCGAACACCCGCACCACGCCGTCCACGATGCGGAGCACCGGATTGTCGTCGTTGAGCAGGGAAGTGCCGTCCAGGTACTTGAGCCACAGGGAACTGTGGGTGCTCTTGCCGGTGCCGCTGCGCCCCAGGAACAGGAAGCCGCGGCCGCCCCGGGTAACGACGGAGGCGTGCATCTCCAGCGCATCGAAGCGGGCCGACGCGAAGGCGAACAGCAGCATCAGGGCGTTGTTCACGGCGAATTCCCGTGCGGAGGTTCCGCCTTCCGCGAAGAGCCTGCCCGCGCGGAATCCTTCGTCGAAGACGAGCCGTCCGCAGACCGGCGCACCGGCCACGGGGGCGAATTCCGTCATCCAGCCTTCCGCGCAGCGGTATAGGTTCACCACGGGCTCGCCCGCTTCCGCCTTCGGAAGATATACGGGCTCGAAGGGGCCTTCGGGCGCCGCGTCCGTCAGGGACAGGGCGAACAGCAGGTCCCCGTCCGGTCCGGGGGTCTCGAACGGGGTGTAATTCGTCAGCCGCCCGTCAAAGGGATGTCCCTCGGGAAGCTGCAGGGAGAAAACCAGCCCTGCGACGCGGTAGAATCGGGTTTCCATCGATTATGAATCCAGTTTGAGCACGGCCATGAATGCGCTCTGCGGCACCTGGACGGTGCCGATCTGCCGCATCCGCTTCTTGCCTTCCTTCTGTTTCTCGAGCAGCTTGCGCTTGCGGGTGACGTCGCCGCCGTAGCACTTGGCAGTCACGTCCTTGCGCACCTGCTTGACCGTTTCGCGGGCGATAATCTTGGCGCCGATGGCGGCCTGGATGGGGATGTCGAACTGCTGGCGCGGGATCAGGTCCTTGAGCTTCTCGCACATCTTTCGGCCGAAGGTATAGGCGTTGTCCTCGTGGATCAGGGTGGAAAGCGCGTCGGCCGGCTCTCCGTTCAGGAGGATGTCGAGCTTGACGAGCCGGGCCGGACGATAGCCGGTAATGTGGTAATCGAACGAAGCATAGCCCTTGCTGATGGTCTTCAGCTTGTCATAGAAGTCGAAGACGATTTCGGACAGGGGCATGTCGTAGGTGAGTTCCACCCGGTCCGCGGTGATGTAGTGCTGGCTGACCAGCGTGCCGCGTCGGTCCAGGCAGAGCTTCATGATGGGGCCGAAGAATTCGGACTTGGAGATGATCTGCGCCCGGATGAAGGGCTCCTCGATGTGGTCGATGGTGCTTTGGGCCGGCAGCCCGGACGGGTTGTGCACGTCCAGGACCTCGCCCTGCGTCGTATAGACCTTGTAGGAGACGTTGGGAACCGTGGTGATCACGTCCATGTCGAACTCGCGGAAGAGCCGTTCCTGAACGATCTCCAGGTGCAGCAGCCCGAGGAAACCGCAGCGGAAGCCGCTGCCCAGCGCGAGCGAACTTTCCGGTTCATACACGAAGGATGCGTCGTTGAGCTGGAATTTCTCCAGCACGGCGCGCAGTTCCTCGAACTTGTCGGCCTGCACGGGATACATGCCCGCGAAGACCATCGGCTTGACCTCCTCGAAGCCGGCGATGGCCTCGGCGCAGGGCTTCGCCACGTGGGTGATGGTGTCGCCCACCTTGACCTCGGTGGCGCTCTTGATGCCGGTGATCACGTAGCCCACGTCGCCGCAGCCGATCTCGCCGGTGGGGACGAGCTTCATCTTCAGGATGCCCACCTCTTCCACCTCGTAGTCCATCCCGGTGGCGAAGAACTTGACCTTGTCGCCCTTGCGGATGGAGCCGTTGAACACCTTGAAATAGGCGATCACGCCGCGGAAGGAGTTGAACACGGAGTCGAAGATGAGGGCCTGGAGCGGACCGTCCGGGTCGCCGTCGGGAGCGGGGATCCGCTCCACGATGGCGTCCAGGATGGGCGGCACGCCCTCGCCCGTGCGGGCCGAGACCTTGAAGACCTCCTCGGGCTTGCAGCCCAGCAGGTCGCAGATCTCGTCGGTGACCACGTCCACCTGCGCGGAGTCCATGTCGATCTTGTTGAGGACCGGGATGATCTCCAGGCCGTGGTCGATGGCCATATAGAGGTTGGAGATCGTCTGTGCCTGGACGCCCTGCGAGGCGTCCACGACGAGCAGGGCCCCTTCGCAGGAGGCGATGCTTCTCGAAACTTCATAGGAGAAGTCCACGTGGCCCGGGGTGTCGATGAGGTTGAGCCGATACGGCTCGCCCTTGTACTCGTGCACCATCTGGATCGCGTGGCTCTTGATCGTGATGCCCTTCTCCTTTTCCAGGTCCATGTCGTCCAGGACCTGGTTTTCCATATCGCGCGCACCGAGCGTCCGGGTGAGCTCCAGCAGGCGGTCCGCCAGGGTGCTCTTGCCGTGGTCGATGTGCGCGATGATGCAGAAGTTCCGGATGTTCTTCATCTGGCTCAGAAGAGCTTGTTCACCTGCGCGTAAACGTTCTCCGCGGTGTAGCCGAGCTTCTCGTCAAGCACCTTGTAGGGGGCGGAGAAGCCGAAGGACTCGAGTCCCCACACCGTGCCTTCCGCCTCGGGGACGAGTCCCTGCAGCGTGACGGGCAGGCCGGCGGTCATGCCGAACTTCTTCACGCCGGCGGGCAGCACGCTCTGCTGGTATTCCTTGCTCTGCTGGCGGAACAGGCCCTCGGACGGCACGCTGACCACGCGGACCTTCTTGCCGTCGGCGCGGAGCAGCTGGGCGCCGGCCTCCAGGGTGGAGACTTCGGAGCCGGAAGCCACGAGGATGACGTCGGGATCGGCGTCGGAGCCGGCCACGATGTAGCCGCCCTTCGCCACCTGGGAGTAGTCGTTGCCCTCGGGCAGGTTGGCGATGTTCTGGCGGGACAGGATGAGGGCCGTCGGGGTGGCGGTGTTGGCCATTGCGAGCGCCCAGGCCTCGGTGGTCTCCTTGGCGTCTGCGGGGCGCAGCACCAGCATGGAGTTCTTGCCGTGGTGGTTCTTCAGCTTCTCCATCAGGCGGATCTGGGCTTCCTGCTCCACGGGCTCGTGGGTCGGGCCGTCCTCACCCACGCGGAATGCGTCGTGGGTCCAGATGAACTTGACGGGGAGTTCCATCAGCGCGGCCATGCGGACGGCCGGCTTCATGTAGTCGGAGAACACGAAGAAGGTGCCGCAGGCGGGGATGACGCCGCCGTGCAGGGCCATGCCGATGCAGCAGCAGGCCATCGTGAGCTCGGCGACGCCGGCCTGGAAGAAGGCGCCGGAGAAGTCGCCGGCCTGGAAGGCGTGGGTCTTCTTCAGGAAGCCGTCGGTCTTGTCGGAGTTGGACAGGTCGGCGGAGGCGCAGATCATGTTGGGCACCTGCTCGGCCAGCAGGCCCAGGCAGGCGGCGCTGGCGGAACGGGTGGCGTCGTGGTCCTTCTGGACGCACTTGCTCCAGTCGATCTCGGGGGCAGCGTTGCTGAACCAGCCGGCCAGTTGGACGGCCTTCTCGGGGTTGGCGTTGGCCCAGGCCTTCTCCTCGGTATAGCGGGCGGCCACGATCTGCTTCAGTTCCTCGGCGCGGTTCGCATAGAGTTCCTTCACGTCATCGAAGATCACGAAGGGGTTCTCCGGGTCGCCGCCCAGGTTCCTGACGGTATTCTTGTAGGCGTCGCCGCCCAGGGGGGCGCCGTGCGTCTTGCAGTTGCGCTCGTAGCTGGAGCCGTCCTCCTTGAGGGCGCCCTTGCCCATGATGCACTTGCCGATGATGAGGGCGGGCTTGCCGACCACCTTCTTGGCCTTCTCGATGGCCTTGCGGATCTGTGCGGCGTCGTTGCCGTTGATCTCGAAGACCTCCCAGCCGAGGGCGCGGTACTTGGCGGCCGTGTCTTCATTCATCACGACCTTGGTCTCCGTAGAGAGCTGGATGTCGTTGGAATCGTAGAACATGACGAGGTTGTCCAGGCCGAGGGTGCCGGCGATGCGGGCAGCGCCCTGGGAGATCTCCTCCTGCACGCCGCCGTCGGAGATGTACGCATAGACGGTCTCCTTCGCGAAGGTCGGGTTGCCGGTGCGGGCGGCGAGGAACTTGGCGGCGATGGCGGCGCCCACCGCGTAGGCGTGGCCCTGGCCGAGGGGTCCGGAGGTGTTCTCGATGCCGCGGGCGATGTCGAACTCGGGGTGACCCGTGGTGGGGGAGCCCCACTGGCGCAGGTTGGCGAGCTCGTCCAGGGTGTACTTGCCGATGAGGCAGAGCTGGCTGTAGAGCATCGGAGCCATATGGCCGGGATCGAGGAAGAAGCGGTCGCGGCCCGCCCAGGTGGGATTCTCGGGATCGTAGGTCAGGTACTCGCTGTAGAGCACGTTGATGAAGTCGGCCCCGCCCATGGCGCCGCCCGGATGCCCGGACTTGGCCTTTTCGACTGCGGAAGCGGCGAGGATGCGGATGTTATCGGCCGCATGATTGAGAACGCTGATAGGATTTGCCATGTTACGTATGTTTTTGATTGATTATTTCCGAATCGTACAAAGTTAACAAATTATTCATTACCGTGTCATCCGTACTACGATCGACAGCGGGAGCGCCTTGCCGAAACGGTCGCCGAGCGCGAGCTCGCCGCTCTCGAGGCCCACCGTGTGCATCGCCTGCCGCACCAGTGTCTCGCCCAGCAGGGCGGAATAGCCGTTGGAGTAGAGGTTCAGCACCAGGAAGGCGTCCTGTGGGGCGAGGATCTCCCCCACGGTGCGCAGCATCTCGAACAGGCATTCGTCCAGTTTCCATTTCTCCCCGTCCGGGCCGTGCCCGTAGGCGGGCGGGTCGAGGATGATGCCGTCGTAGCGGTTGCCGCGGCGGGCCTCCCGCCGGGCGAATTTCATGGCGTCTTCCACCACCCAGCGGATGCCGTCCAGGCCGCTGTGCTCCATGTTCCCGCGGGCCCAGGTGACCACCTGGCGCACGGAGTCGAGGTGCGTGAGCTCGGCCCCGGCGGCGCGGGCCGCCAGCGAGGCGGCGCCGGTGTAGGCAAAGAGATTCAGCACCTTCGGGGTGCGTCCGGATGCGGCGAGCGCGCGGGTCCGCCGCCAGATCCAGTCCCAGTTGGGTGCCTGCTCCGGGAACACGCCCACGTGCTTGAACGACGTGAGTCCGAGCCGCAGGTCCATCTTCAGCCCGTCGGGGTTGGCATAGCGGATCCACCACTGGTCGTCCATCTTCTTCAGGCGGTTCCAGGTGCCGCTGTCCTCCTTGCCGGCCTTGCCGAAGCCGGCCCCGGGGGTGAAGGTCGTGTGCGCGAGCCGCCGCCACTCCGCATCCGGCAGTGACTTGTTCCACAAGGCCTTGGGCTCGGGACGTGCGAGCACGTAGGAGCCGAAGCGCTCCAGTTTCTCGCCCGCGCCGCTGTCGAGGAGTTCGTAGTCTTTCCAGAGGGAGGAGGGGAATTCTGCCATATGCGCTTTATTTCGAGGCTGCGGCGTCGGCCGCGTCCAGCAGGCCGGTCAGCGAGTCTGTGAGCTGCTTGGAAAGCTCCCCGTCCCCGCCCTGCTTCATCACGTCGGCGAGGAAGTAGATGTACTGGCCCACCAGCTCGAACTCGTCGGGCGCCCAGTCATAGAACTCGATGTAGAACTTGGCGCTCTTCAGCAGTTCGGTTCCCATCTCGGCGGCCAGCGCCCGCGCCTTGTCGGGCTGTCCGAGCAGGTAGTAGTCCTCCACCAGGGAGATGACCATGTAGTCGTTGCCCGAGAAGCCCAGCGGTACGGTTTCCAGCGGATAGTGCTTCATCACCTCGCAGCACTTGTCCACCATCTCCAGCGCGCGGCCGTTCTCGCCGGCCTTCATGAAGGCGTCGGCGCAGGTCACGAACAGGCCCCGGACGGACATCACGCCGAGGTGCGTGTACATGTTCTGGTAGTCGATGAAGTAGTCGTCCCGCGCGAGGTCGTCCCAGCGGTACGACTTCGTCATCCTGTCATACAGTTCGTCCGTGTCCACGAAGCCCGCCACGGAAGTGGTGGTCTTGTTCTTGATGGGCACGAACTTGAAGGAGTAGCCGCAGAACTCGAGGTACTCCTTGATGCCGACGTTCAGGTCGCCGCCCATGTTCAGCAGGTGCAGCGGACGGTCCCACTGGTAACCCGCCAGCAGGTCCAGCAGGAAGAGCTCGGGCTTGCTGAGGTAGTCCTTGTCCTTGGAGATGGTGAACACGATGGAATCGGGCACCTGGTCCGCGAACTTCTCGTCCACGATGCCGTACTTGAAGACGTTCTCCCGGTTGACCGGGATCACGATCTTGCGCGAGGCGATGTAGTCCACCTTGCGGCCGCTCGTCATCGGGGCCTTGACCTGCGGGTGCTTGAAGAGCATCATCACGTCGGAGATGGACATCTCCTCCTCCTGCGTGTCGTAGATGGGGATCCACTCGTTGGTGCCGTACAGGTACTGCTCCGGCCCCACGGTCAGCGGCAGCGGGGCGGATTCGTTGACCGCCCACTTCATCTGGTCGATGTGCCAGTCCGTGCCCAGCAGCGAGGTGTTGCAGATGCGCACGTCCGTGCGGACGTCCTCGACCTCCTGGGCGTACCAGAGCGGGAAGGTGTCGTTGTCGCCGTGTGTGATGAGGATGCCGTTCTCGCCTACGGATTCCAGGTAGTTGCGCGCCATCTCCACCGCGGTGCGGCGGTTGGACCGGTCGTGGTCGTCCCAGTTCTGCGCGGCCATCAGCACCGGCGCGCACAGGCAGCCCGCGGTCAGCAGGCCGGCGGTCAGCGCGCCGCCGCGGCCCTTGCGGGACGCTTCGATCCAGCTGTACAGCGCCGCGACGGCCAGTCCCGCCCACGCGCTGAAGAAATAGAACGATCCCGCATACGCGTAGTCACGCTCGCGCACCTGGAAGGGCGGCTGGTTGAGGTAGAGCACGACGGCGATGCCGGTCATGAAGAACATCATGAAGGTCAGCCAGCAGCCGCGCCGGTCGCGGTCGAACTGGAAGAACAGGCCCAGCAGGCCCAGCAGCAGGGGCAGGAAGAAATAGTGGTTCTTGCCCTTGTCTTCCGCCAGCACGGCGGGTGCGTCGGACTGGTCGCCCAGGCGCAGCCGGTCGATGAAGCCGACGCCGCTCTCCCAGTTGCCGTGGAAGACGTTTCCCGGCGAGGGGGAGTGCACCTGGTTCTGGCGCCCGACGAAGTTCCACATGAAGTAGCGCCAGTACATCCAGTTCAGCTGGTAGTCGAAGAAATAGAGCAGGTTGGCGCCCATCGAGGGTTTGCGAGCCGTGGCGCCGGCTACCTTGCGGCCCTTGCCGCCCGTGTAGCCTTCGTAGAAGTCCTCGTAGCTCCCGTCGGGGCTGGTGCTCCACATGCGGGGGAACAGCATCTTCCCGGTGGACTTGTACTTGGCGTCGATCGGGCCCTCCACTTTCTTGTATTTCCCGTCCAGCGGAGCCCAGTAGCTCGTGGTCTTGAGTTCATACGGGGCACCGTAGTACTGTCCGTAGAGCAGCGGCGTGCTGCCGTACTGCTCGCGGCCCAGGTAGCGGACCAGCGTGAAGGCGTTGTCCGGCTGGTATTCGTTGGTCGGCGTCTTGGCGCAGGAACGGATGATGTCGATGCTGAACACGGAGAAGCCGATGATGATCGTCGTCAGGCACAGCAGGGCGGTGTTCAGGAACACCTTTTCCTTCTTCAGCGTGCGGTACAGCCCCCAGAAGCACAGGCCCAGCAGGGCGGCCAGGAAGAAGGCGGCGCCGCTGTTGTACGGCAGCCCGAGCACGTTCACGAAGAAGAGGTCGCAGTAGGCCGCCAGCTTGGGCAGCCAGGGGATGAACAGGAAGACGATCAGGCCCAGGATCAGCGCGCCGACCAGCAGGATTTTGACCAGTTCCCAGAAAGTGAAGGGGCGGTCCTCCCGCTGCCGGTAATAATACATGAACACGAGGGCCGGGATGGCGAGCAGGTTGAGCAGGTGCACGCCGATGCTGAGGCCCATCAGGAAGGCGATCAGCACGATCCAGCGGAGGGCGTGCGGCTCGTCGGCGCGGTCATACCACACCGTCATCAGCCAGAACACCGCGGCGGTGAACAGCGAGGACATCGCATACACCTCTCCCTCCACGGCGGAGAACCAGAAGGTGTCCGAGAAGGCGTACACCAGCGCTCCCACGAGGCCGGAGCCGCAGATGGCGAGCGCCTGGCCGGCGGAATACGTGCCGGCGGCGGGGCGTATCAGGCGCTTGGCGAGCCAGACGACGGTCAGGTACAGGAACAGGATCGTCAGGCCGGAGCACAGGGCGCTCAGCGCGTTGACCAGGACGGCCGCGTGCATGTTGTCCCCGAACAGGGTGAAGAAACGGGCGATCAGCTGGAACAGCGGGTTTCCCGGGGGGTGTCCGACTTCAAGTTTATAGGATGAGGCGATGAACTCGCCGCAGTCCCAGTAGGATGCGGAGGGCTCGAGGGTCAGCAGATAGGTGACGGTCGAGACCACGAAGGCGAGCGCCGCACAGATCCGGTTCCACAGGGTGAATTTCTTCTCGTTCATAACCTACAAAGGTACAATTAAAAATCCTTATCTTTGCAAAAATTATCCCAGATGGCACAACAGGACTGGAAAAGCAGGCTCGGGGTCGTGTACTCCACGAATCCCGATTTCCAATACGAAACCGCACAGCAGCAGGCGGAAGCGGAAACGCTCCCGCCGGAGAAGCAGCGCCTGGTCGTCCGCATCGACCGGCGCCGCCGCGCCGGCAAGCAGGTCACGCTCGTGGAGGGCTTCACCGGCCGCAGCGAGGACCTTGCCGCCCTGGCCCGCACGCTGAAGACGCGCTGCGGCGTGGGCGGGTCCGCCTCCGACGGGGAAATCCTCATCCAGGGGGACCTCCGCGACAAGGTCGTCGCCCTGCTTACCTCCCTGGGTTACAACGCCAAACGGGGCAACTGACGGGTCATGGCCGGAGAACTGTTCAGGCAGGGTACGCTGGAGATGTCCGCCACCCCCGTCGGGGATCCGGCGGCCGCGGCGGCGTGGGGAGAGATCCTGTCCAACCAGATCCTCGCCGTGCTTGCAGTCGGGCTGCTGGTCGTCTCCCTGCCCGATTTCTTCCGGCTCCTGCCGGACCTGCTTTTCAGCTTCGACCGCACGCGGGGCGCCGCCGCGCTGGAGCACAGCGTCGGACAGGCCCGCACGCGCAACCTCATCGCCCTCTGCTGCGTCCTTCCCTTCTGCCTGATGGCAGACCGCTACGCCCTTTGGCGCCCGAGCCTCTGGCAGGCGGTCCCCGCCGCCTGGAGCGCCCCGGCCGCCCTCGCCGGCATGGCCGCCTTCCTGCTGGTCCGCGAGTTCTTCTTCCTGGTCGCCCGGCCGCGCCGGCTCGGGAAGGAAGAATCGGACACCCTGCACCACGCTCCCTACAATTTCTTCATCCTGCTGACCCTGCTGATGCTCAGTTCCGTAGGTATCCTGACCCTGGTGCACGCCGGCGAGGGTTTCATCCGCACCCTCCTGCTCTGGGAAACGGCGGTCGTCTGGCTGCTCGCCATCCTCCGTTCCGGTCAATTTTTGAGTACCTTTTGCAACGTTTTTTCCACTTTTTTGTATCTTTGCGCCCTTGAAATGATACCGGCCGCCCTGATGGTGGGCGCCCACCTGTTTATCTGAACCGTTAGTAAGAGCATGAAGATCCTGATTTCCCAGCAGATGCCGTCCAACTTCGCGGCCTACGAAAAGCTGCAGAGCCAGTTCGGCGCCGAGCTCGATTTCCGCCCGTTCTTCCTTATCGAACCGCTGTCCGCCAAGGAGTTCCGGGCCGAACACATCAGCCTTCCCGACTATACCGCCATCGTATTCTCCTCCCGCCACGCCATCGACGCTTATTTCAAGCTGTGCGAGGAAATGCGCTTCAAGGTGCCCGAGACGATGAAGTATTTCTGCTCCACGGAAGCCGTGGCCATGTACCTGCAGAAGCACATCGTGTACCGCAAGCGCAAGATCTTCTACGGCACCGGCACCCCTGCGTCCATCGTCGCGCTCGTGACCGCCAAGCACAAGGGGGAGAAATTCCTCATCACCGCGTCCGAGGGTTCCAACACCACGCCCATCACGACCCTGTTCTCCGCGGCCGGGCTGGACTATACCGTCGGCATCCTCGTCAAGGCCGTCTCGCAGGACCTCAAGGACGTGGACCTGTCTTCCTACGGACTCGCCGTGCTGTGCAACCCCGCCGACGTGGTTTCCTTGCACGACAACTTCCCCGGTTTCGCCCAGGGGGACCTCAAGTTCATCTCCTTCGGCAAGGCCGTCGTCAAGGCCCTGGAGGGCGCCGGTTACGAGATCGCCCTGCAGGCCCCGACCCCCGAGGCCACCTCGATCAGCAAGGCCGTCGAACTTTATCTCCAATCCCTGCAGTAGATGCCTTCTCCGCAAGCCCATACCCTCCCCAAGGAGGAACGGCTGTGCGGAAAGACGAACGTCGCCGCACTCCTTTCCGATGGGAAATGGGGCGCGACCGCGCACCTGCGCTACTGCTGGGCCGCCGGCCGGGAAAGCGGTCTGAACCGCATCATGGTCGCCGTGCCCAAGCGGACCTTCAAGCGGGCGGTGAAGCGCAACCTGCTGAAACGCCGCATCCGCGAAGCCTACCGCCTGCAGAAGGAACTGCTGACCGGTTCCGGCGTGGACATCCTGTTCAGTTATTCCCATTCGGAAATCGCTGATTTCCAGACCCTTTATGCCGAGGTGGCCGACATCCTCGGCCGGATTGACGCCAAACTCGCGGCGCAATGACCTTCGGCCAGGCTGTCAAGCGGGTGCTCAGCGCGCCCTTCATCCTGCTGATCAAGTTCTATCAGCTGTGCATCTCGCCGCTCAAGCCGCCGACCTGCCGCTTCACGCCCACCTGCTCGCAATACGCCCTGGAGGCCTTCCGCAAATACGGCCCCGTCAAAGGCTTCTGGCTTTCCCTGAAGCGCATCCTGCGCTGCCATCCCTGGGGCGGCTCCGGCTACGATCCCGTTCCGTAAACGGCACAGGTTCAAAAGACAAAATAAATTGCTATATTTGTGGTTCGGAAACTTATTAACATCCATCAATATGCAGCAACACATCGATTCTTATGACTTCGCCGGCAAGAAGGCGATCGTTCGCGTGGACTTCAACGTTCCCCTGAACGAGCAGTTCGAGATTACCGACGACACCCGCATCCGCCGTGCGATGCCGACCCTCAAGAAGGTCCTCGCCGGGGGCGGTTCCCTCATCATCATGTCCCATCTCGGACGTCCGAAGGGCGTGACTGACAAGTATTCCCTCCGTCACATCGTGGACCACGTGGCCGAGTGCCTCGGGGCTCCCGTGAAATTCGCGCCCGACTGCCAGAAGGCCCAGGCCGAAGTGGCGGCCCTGAAGCCGGGCGAGGCCCTGCTGCTCGAGAACCTCCGCTTCTACGCCGAGGAGGAAGGCAAGCCCCGCGGGCTGGCCGACGACGCCACCGACGAGGAGAAGAAAGCCGCCAAGAAGGCCGTCAAGGAGAGCCAGAAGGACTTCGTGAAGACCCTCGCCTCCTACGCCGACTGCTACATCAACGACGCCTTCGGCACGGCCCATCGCGCCCACGGTTCCACCGCCCTCATCGCCGACTACTTCCCGAACGACAAGATGTTCGGTTACCTGATGGAAGGCGAGATCGCGGCCATCGACAACGTCCTGAAGAACGCGAAGCGGCCGTTCACCGCCATCATCGGCGGCGCCAAGGTCTCTTCCAAGCTCGCCGTGCTCGAGAACATGCTCGAGAAGGTGGACAACCTGATCATCGGCGGCGGCATGGGCTACACCTTCATCAAGGCCCAGGGCGGCAAGATCGGCAACTCCCTGCATGAGGACGACCTGATGCCGCAGGCCCTCGAGATCCTCGCGAAAGCGAAGGAGAAGGGCGTGAACGTGTACATCTCCGACGAGACCGTCATCGCCGACTCCTTCAGCAACGACGCCAACACGCAGATCGTCCCGTCCAGCCAGATCCCTGACGGCTGGGAGGGCATGGATGCCGGCCCCGCGCAGCTGAAGGAGTGGAAGGAGGTCATCCTCGGCTCCAAGACCGTCCTGTGGAACGGCCCCGTGGGCGTGTTCGAGATGCCGAATTTCGCCAAGGGTACCCTCGAGATCGCCGAAGACCTCGCCGAGGCCACCCAGAAGGGTGCCTACACCCTCGTGGGCGGCGGCGACTCCGTCGCGGCCGTGACCCAGATGGGCTATGCCGACAAGGTCAGCTACGTGTCCACGGGCGGCGGCGCCATGCTCGAAGCCCTCGAAGGAAAAGACCTGCCGGGTATCGCTGCGATCCGCGGCTGATATGGGAAGGATCCTGAACGCTTTCAGCGCCGCCGCGGCGGCGCTGATTTTGTTGGCCGGCTGCAAGGGCGGGGGTTCCTCCGCGAAGCCGGTCGACATCGACTGGCAGGAGGGTGACGTCGTCGCGGTGGCCTTCCTGGGATACTATGATTCCTTCGCCGCCCTGGAGGCGGCTCCGTCCTATGTGCGCCTGACCAGGACCTTCCCGCAGATGGTGGGGGCGACCAAGGTGGACACCGGCCTGGGCCGGGAGGTCTTCCTGGTGATTCCGCAGGACCCGCAGGCCACCCTGTCCGTGAACCGGGACGGTCCCGGGGTCAGTGACGACGACCGCGAGGTCCTGTACCGCAGCGAGACGGGCGATCCGGTGCTGGTGTTCTGCAACTTCTTCCGGGAGAACTGCCAGGTCGTGTGCGTGGACAACGCCGGCCGCAGCGTGACTTTCAGCCCCTGGCTGGACAAGACGTCGGGGAAGGTCCGCCTGCCGCGCGGCGGCGGGGTGAAGGACGTGTCGCTGCCCCTGCCCGAGCCGCTCGCCGGCTTCACGGAGTTCGATTACGGAGAGGATTTCGACGGCAACAGCCTCGGGATCAGGCTGCGCCTGGAGGCGGGCCGCCCGGTGCTGACCTGCTCGCCCGCCGCCCTGTCGAGCATCGGCTGGGACGAGGATTCGTTCGTCATCGCTTCGGGAGACAACCTCTTCTCCGGCATCAACGGCCTGTGCAAGGGCGTCTTCCTGGGCACGATCGGCCAGGACTACAACCCGGTCGCCTGCGTGGTGACGGAAGGGGGCGACGTGAAGATCTGCGGCGTGTTCTATGCCATGCAGAACGGCGAGCCCACCCTCAGCGACCCGCTGCCCGACTTCAAGGACGTGACCGGCTTCGAGAACGGAGGCGGCGGCCCTTGGGAAGACGAGGACGGCGAGACGATGTATTCCTACCAGACCATCTATGCGCTGGACGAGCGCGGCGGCCGCACCGAGATCCCCTGGTTCAACGAATACGGGCTGTTCCTCTCGCAGGACGGCGACGCGTCGGTGGAGGTGATGCTCACCCCGGACTGGCGCTACTACCTGACGCGCTATGACGGGGACGGCGACCTCAGCGAGACCTATTCCGGCTCGTTCTTCGAGACGGACCGCAGCGACGGCTCCATCAGATTCTCCTTCCGCCAGACCGGCTACGGCCGCCTGGAGGAGGACGGCACCCTGCAGATGGAAAACCGCATCCGCACGGGGAAATTCACGGCCAAGGAGGATGGTTTTTCCTATGCGGTGAACATCACCGGGAGCGACGCCTTCAAGTCCGGCACCCGCTTCCGCGACGAGCGGATGGTAAACATGGAAGATGACATCGAGTATGATTAAAAGCCTGATTGCCGCCGCCCTGGCGCTGGCCGCCGGTGCGGGCGCCCTGCAGGCGCAGACCGTCGAGGCGTCCCGGGGAGGCTGGTTTACCAAGATCGTGGACCCCGACGAGGGGGAACTCGCCCGGGAAGGGCAGGTCGTCGTGATCTTCGACGGCCAGGGACAGGCCTGGTTCAAGGCCAACCTGGGCCGCGCCGACGGCCGTACGGCCATCCTCTCGTCCGATGGGTGGATTCCCGCCGAGGGGAACAAGTTCCGTTTCAATGTCCTGACGGACGACCTGGACTATACCCTGGAGGGGGAGATGACCTCGGACGACACGGTCGTCCTCACCGACCGCTTCAACGCCGGCGGGTCGCCCTTCGGCCTGGGGATGACCCTGGGTGGCACCTACGAACGCGAGGGCAGTTACGTCGCGGACGTGAACGGATTCCTGTACCATTACGTGGCCGAAGCGACGGAACTCGAACTCTGCGCGGGCGGATACTATTCCGGTACCGTCCGGCTGCCGGAGGCCGTGAACGTCCGGGGCGAGGCGCTGCCGGTGGCGGGCTTCGACTCGAAGTGCTTCTACGGGAACCGGGAGGTGACCGACGCCTGGTTCGATCCGGACACGCAGTATGCGCGTCCCGCCGCCTTCTACGGAAGCGGCATCCATTACGCCTGGGACTACCGGGGATCGCTGCCGGCGTACGCCTATCCCGGCGACGGCTTCTTCACCTTCGTGCGCCCGACCGTTCCGGAGGGGCACGATTTCTCCCGGGACCGCTGGCTGCTGTTCAAGCAGAACTACGATTTCCTGCATTTCGTGAAGGACCGCTCCCAGGACGAGGAGGCCCTGTGGGGCTATTCCCCGTGGCGGGCGGAACAGATGCAGGGGGCTTATTATGAGTTGTGCGTGCCGGACGTCGTCCGCAGCCAGATGTTCCGCGGCTATGAGCCGCAGGAAGTGATCGCCCTCGTGGCGGATTCCTGGTTCGTGGCGCAGCACCGTTTCCCTTCGTTCAGCCGCTGGAAATATCCCGAGCCGGAAGTGGCGATGGGAGAGGCGTTCGACCGGCAGATGGAGCAGCGCTATGGCCGCAAGGTGAAGCAGTCCCGTTACATCGGCAACCTCCGCGAGGAAGACGGCCGGCTGGGCATCTGCGAATTCGAGGTCAAGGACGGCGAGGCGATGGTCGTGATCGCCTGGACCGTGGGCGGCCAGGTCAAGGCCACCTGGGTGGATACCACGGAAGTGGACCCGGAATACGGGGAGCAGAGCGTATGGAACGTCGATGACGGCGGAGATTACGGGATACCGGACCTGCTCTGCGTGGCGATGGACCCCCGGAACAACGTGATCCTGTGGCTGAATCATCCGGCGCCGGAGAGCATGAACATCTTCGGCCTCCGCCAGCAGGGCGACCAGCTCGTCCTCTTCGGAGAGGACCAGTGGTATGTCCGCGTAGATTAGTTGATGCCGCGCGCGAAATGCGTGGGCTCTTTCCTGACCGGCTGCGGGTGAACCACCGCGGCCGGTTTTTTCTTCTTGAAGGAAAAGACCAGCAGGGCGATGCCGGCGAGGATGAAGGGGATGGACAGGAGCTGGCCCATGTTGAGGGCCATCGCGTTCTCGAACTCCACCTGCGGCTCCTTGATGAACTCGATGAGGAAGCGCATTCCGAAGCAGCCCAGCAGGAAGGCGCCGAAGAAGAAGCCCCGGTACACCTTGTCCAGTTTGTTCCTGTACACCCAGACCAGGATCAGGCCCAGGATGAGATAGGAGCCGGCCTCGTAAAGCTGCGTGGGGTGCTTGGGCTCGGTTTCGCCCCGCAGGTCGAAGATGAAGCCCCAGGGCAGGGAGGTCACGTCGCCGTAGATCTCGGAATTGAACAGGTTGCCCAGGCGGATCATGCAGCCGGCGAAGGCCACCGCAATGCACAGGCGGTCCATGATCCACAGGAAGTCGAAATCGTTCTTGCGGCCGTAGTGGCGGGCGAACCACCACATCGCCAGCAGCAGGGCGATGGCGCCGCCGTGGCTGGCGAGCCCGCCCTTCCAGGGCATGAAGATCTCCCAGAACCCGGCCCAGGAGCCGAAGTAGTAGTCCGGCTGGTAGAAGATGCAGTGCCCGAGGCGGGCGCCCACGATCGTGGCGATGAGCAGGGTGTACAGGAGGGGATCCATCAGCTTGGTGTCCAGCTTTTCGCGGGTGAAGAACCATTTGAACAGGTACCAGCCGATCACGAAGCCGGAAACGAACAGCAGGCCGTACCAGCGGATTTCCAGGGACCCGATGTGGAAGAGTATGGGATTGACGTGCCAGTGCACGGAAAGCAACATATTCATATAATGACAGAATTTTGACAAAGATAGCACAAAATTTGCATATCTTTGCGCGCAAATTTGTTATGAGAAAGTTATTGACGTTAGTAGTTTCCGGCTTTTTCCCCTTGTTCTGCCTTGCCCAGGCCGTCGATACGACGGCGGTCCCGACGGTGCTTACCCTGGAGGACGCGCTGCGCATCGCGCTCAGCGAGAACGTCTCCGTACAGGTCGCGGACAAGGAGATCGAACGTGCCGGATACGCCCGCAAGGGCGCTTATGCCGCGCTTTTCCCGCAGGTAAGCGGGTCCGGGTCCTATCAGCGGACCATCAAGAAGCAGGTGATGTACATGGATTTTGATTTCGGCGGAATGGGCGGCGGCGAAAGCGGCGAAGGCGGTTCGGAGAACCCGATGGCCGCGGCTGCCGCATCCCGGTCCGACGGATTCGAGGTGGGCCGCTGGAACACCTGGTCCGCGGGCGTGAACGCCAGCATGCCGCTGGTGAACGCCCAGGTCTGGGAGAGCATCCGCATCTCCGCGCAGGACGTCGAGCTCGCCGTCGAGAAGGCGCGCAACTCCCGCCTCGAGACGGTCAGCCAGGTCAAGCAGGCTTATTTCGGCTGCCTGCTCGCCAAGGAGGCCTTCGCAGTGTACAAATCGGCTTACGAAAACGCGCTGGCCAATTACAACCAGATCGAGCGCCGCTACAACGTGCAGCGGGCCTCCGAACTGGACCTGACGCGCGCCAAGACCACCTTGTCCAATGCCATCCCGAGCGTATATGACGCCGAGAGCGCCGTGATCCTGGCCCTGTGGCGCCTGAAGGCGGTGATGGGTGTGGACCTGGACGAGGAGATCGACGTGGCGGGCTCCCTCGGCGACTACGCCGGCCATATGCTCGGGGACCTGTACCGGAACGGGGAACTCTCGCTCGAGAACAACAGCACCCTGCGCCAGCTCGCCATCCAGGCCGAACAGCTGGCCGGCGCCGTCCGGAGGCAGCAGTACGCCTTCCTGCCCACGCTCTCGCTGTCGTTCAACTACAGCCTCAACGCGATGACGAACGACTTCAACTTCAGCGAGTACCGCTGGTCGCCCTACTCCTTCGTGGGGCTGAGCCTGTCGGTGCCCATCTTCTCGGGCGGGCAGCGGCTGAACGCCGTGCGGCAGAGCCGCGTGCAGGCACAGGAACTGGACCTGCAGCGCGCCGACACCGAGCGCCAGCTGAAGATCGCCATCCGCCAGTATCTCAACCAGATGGAGACGGCGATGAAGAGCCACGCCTCCGCTCTCAGCGCCACCGAGACGGCGCAGAAGGCCTATGACATCGCGTCCAAGGCCTACGAGGTGGGCCGCAGCACGCTCACGGACCTGAACGACGCCCAGCTGGCGCTGACGCAGGCCCGCCTGGGCGTCTCGCAGGCCGTCTATAATTTCGTCGTGGCCAAGGCCGGCCTCGAGAACACGCTCGGCGCCGATTTCATCGACGGCGCCGGCAAGGTCCAACTGAATAAAACGTACGACAATGAATAAGATATCTGTAATGGGACTCGCCCTGTGCGCGCTGGCGCTTGCCGCCTGCGGCCGGGGGCAGGACGCTCCGGCGCCCGCCGGCCAGGGGCCGATGGACCCGATGGGAATGGAAGACCGCACGCCGGTCGTGTCCGTAGCCGCCGCCACGCGGCAGAAAGTCGCCCGGGACGCCGTCTATTCCGCGACCGTCCAGGCCAATGTGGTCAACCACATCGCCCCGCAGACCGGCGGGCGCATCGTGAAGCTCAACGTCGAGGTGGGCGATTTCGTCTCCGCCGGGCAGGTGCTCGCCGAGATGGACCGCCTGCAGATGGAACAGGCCGAACTGCGCCTGCGCAACGACAAGACCGAGCTCGACCGCGTGAAACAGCTGCTGGACCAGGGCGGCGTGGCACAGTCCGACTACGAGGCGCTGGAACTGGCCTACAACGTGGCCAAGAGCACGTACGACAACCTGGTGGAGAACACCGTCCTGCGCGCCCCGGTGGGCGGCGTGGTGTCCGCCCGCAACTACGACCGCGGCGACCTGTTCACGATGGGACAGCCCATCTACACGGTCCAGCAGATCACGCCCGTGAAGCTCCTGGTGCCCATTTCCGAGACGGAATACACCCGCGTCAAGCGCGGCGACAAGGTCAGCCTGACCGCCGACGCCCTGCCGGGCAAGACCTACACCGGCACCGTCGTGCGCCTGTATCCCACGATGGACGCAGCCTCGCACACCTTCAGCGCGGAGGTGCGCGTGCCCAACTCGAACAGGGAGCTCCGCCCGGGCATGTACGCCCGCGTGACCGTGGACTTCGGCGCCAGCGAGAGCATCGTGGTCCCCGACGCCGCCGTGCTCAAGCAGCAGGGCTCCGGCCAGCGCACCGTGTTCGTGCTGGGCCCGGACGACACCGTTTCGATCCGGATGGTGGAGGTCGGCCGCCACTTCGGCACCAACTACGAGATCCTTTCCGGCCTGGAAGAAGGCGAGCAGGTGCTGACCGGCGGCCACGCCAACCTCAGGTCCGGCGATAAAGTGGAGGTCCGGCGATGAGCATCTACCGTTCCGCGGTCGAGCATCCCGTGACGACCGCCCTGATCTTCATCGCCCTCGCGATCCTGGGCCTGTTCTCCCTGAGCCGGACGTCCATCGCCCAGTTCCCGGAGTTCGACTCCAACACGATCATGGTGATGGCCTCCTATCAGGGCGCGAACGCACAGGAAGTCGAGACCAACCTCACCAAGGTCCTGGAGAACGCCCTGAACGGCGTGGAGGACCTCAAGGAGCTGAACTCCCAGTCCAAGGAGAACATCTCCCTGCTGACCCTGACCTTCAATTACGGCGTGGACATCGAGGCCGCGACGAACAGCGTCCGCGACAAGCTGGATATGGTGAACGCGATGCTGCCCGACGGCGTGTCGAACCCCGTCATCTTCAAGTTCAGCGCCTCCGACATGCCGATCATGATGCTCTCCGCTACGGCGGAAGAGAGTCTCGCGGGCCTGGACAAGATCCTGGACGACAAACTGTCCACCCCGCTGGCCCGTGTCTCCGGCGTGGGTACGGTGTCCGTGAGCGGCGCGCCCAGCCGCGAGATCCAGGTGTATTGCGATCCCACCCGCCTGCAGGCTTACGGGCTGAGCATCAGCGCGATAGCCGGCGTCATTTCGGCGGAGAACCGTAACCTCCCTTCCGGCAACATCGACATCGGCTCCGAGACCTACACCCTGCGCGTGCAGAAGGAGTTCTCCGACCCGTCCGAACTGCTGGACATCGTCGTGGGCGCGATGAACGGCAAGGCCGTGTACCTGCGCGACGTGGCGACCGTCAGCGACGGGCAGCAGGAGCGCGAGCAGGAATCCTACACCAACGGCCGGCGCGCCGCCCGCATCGTTATCCAGAAACAGAGCGACGCCAATACGGTGAACGTCATCAAGGGCGTCAAGAAGCAGCTGGCGCAGATCGAGAAGACGCTGCCTTCCGACGTGAAGATCACGACAATCGTGGACGGCTCCCGCGAGATCATCAACACGATCCGCACCCTCATCGAAACCATCATCATCACCTTCCTGGTGGTGATGCTCGTGGTCTTCCTCTTCCTCGGGAACTGGAAGTCCACCTTCATCATCGTCCTGTCCATCCCGCTGGCCCTGCTGGCTTCGCTGATGTACCTGTACGCCACCGGCAACACCCTGAACATCATCTCGATGTCCGCGCTCGCCATCGCCATCGGCATGGTGGTGGACGACGCCATCGTGGTGCTGGAGAACGTCTCGACGCACATCGCTCGCGGCGAGAAACCCAAGGAGGCGGCCGTGCACGGCACGGGCGAGGTGGGCATCTCCGTCATCGCTTCCACGCTGACGATGCTCTGCGTGTTCCTGCCGCTGACGATGATCAACGGCATGGCCGGCATCATGTTCGCCCAGCTGGGCTGGATCGTCTCAATCATCATGATCGTGTCCACGACCGCCGCCCTGACCTTCGTGCCGATGCTCTGCTCCCGCTGGCTCAAGCGCGACACGAAGCACGGCAAGCTGTACAATGCGGTCTTCGTGCCGATCAACCGCTTCATCGACAAAATCTCCCGCGGCTACGCCCACGTGATCCACTGGGCCACCAAGCGCCGCAAGCTGGTCATCCTCGCTTTCGGCGGCGTGTTCATCCTCGCGATGGTCCTGCTGATGCCCGGCCTGAAGACCGAATACTTCCCGCGCGGCGACTCCGAGCGCCTGACCGTTACCATCAACCTGCCGATGGGCACGGCGCAGGACGTCACCCGCGGCGTGTACGAGCGCATCTACGCCGACATCACGGCGGCCGTCCCGGAGATCGAGACGATCAACGCCACCTTCGGCCAGGCCGACACCGACAATACCTTCGCGAGCATGCAGAGCAACGGCACGCACATCCTCTCGCTGAACATCAACATCGGCACCTCGAGCACACGCAAGCGTTCCTCGGCCGAGATCGCGGACGTGCTGCGCGGCATCTGCGCCGGCTATCCGGAAATCCGCCGGGCAATGGTGTCCGAGGGCATGGGCATGGGCGGCGCCTCCACCGTGGACGTGGAGGTGTACGGCTATGATTTCGGCCAGACGGACCAGGTTGCCCTGGAGCTGATGGAGAAGATGAAGCAGGAGCCTTCCTTCACCCAGGTCACCCTCAGCCGCGAGGAGTACACCCCGGAACTCCGGATGGACTTCGACCGTACCAAGCTGGCGCTCAACGGCTTGAACTCCACTACCGCCGCCTCCGCGTTCAGCGCCGCGATGAGCGGCACCGTGGCCTCGCTCTACCGCGAGGACGGTGAGGAATACAACATCCGCGTGCGCTATGCGCCGCAGTTCCGCTCCAGCGTGGAAGACATGGAGAACATCATCGTGACCACGCCTGCGGGCGCCACCGTCAAGATGAAGGAACTGGGCACCGTGGTCGAGGGACTCGTGCCGCCGACCATCGAGCGCAAGGACCGCTCCCGCCTGATTACCGTCACCGGCATCGTGGCGAAGGGTGCCGCCCTGAGCGACGCCGTGGAGAGCTGCAACCGCATCATCGGCGGGATGGAGATCCCGTCCGAACTGTCCACGGTGATCGCCGGCGACTTCGAGGACCAGCAGGAGATGTTCGGGCAGATGCTCATGCTGATCGTCCTGATGATCCTGCTCGTGTATATGGTGATGGCCTCGCAGTTCGAGTCGCTGATGGCCCCGTTCGTGATCATGTTCAGCGTTCCGTTCGCCCTGGTGGGCGTGATCCTGGGCCTGCGCATCAACGGCCTCGCGCTCGGCGTGATGTCCATCATCGGCATCATCATCCTGATCGGTATCGTGGTGAAGAACGGTATCGTGCTGATCGACTACACGATCCTGTGCCGCGAGCGCGGGATGAACATCCGTGACGCCTCCACGACGGCGGCCAAGAGCCGCCTGCGGCCGATCCTCATGACCACGCTGACCACGGTCCTGGGCATGCTCCCGATGGCCATCGGCACCGGCGAAGGGTCGGAGCTGTGGCGTTCGCTGGGTGTGACGGTGTGCTGGGGCCTGACGGTCTCGACGCTCATCACCCTCGTGCTCATCCCGACGGTCTATTGTTCGTTCACCAGCCGGATGGAAAGAAGATCCGCTAAAAAGAAGAACCGGAAATGAAAGCGATGTTCATCGCCTATAACCAGGCGTACAACGAAGAGATTGTAGAACTGCTCGCCGCCCACGGCCAGCGCGGATTCACCCGCTGGGAGAACGTGGAGGGCAAGGGAGACTTCAACGGGTTTCCCCGTTTCGGCAGCCACGCGTGGCCGGAAATGAACCACGCGCTGCTCGTGATGTGCAAGGACGAGAAGGTGGCTCCGCTGCTCGAGGCGCTGAAGGCCAAGGACAAGGAGGCGCCCGACCTCGGGCTCCGGGCCTTCGTCTGGGGTATTGAAACTTTCTATTAATTTACTATCTTTGTACCTGCCGTCCGGCTATCGGGCGGCAGGTAAATTTTACAGAATTATGGAAGTAGTCATCAGTGAAAACAATATCGGAGAGGTCCTGGGTTCGCCCGTACCTGTCCTGATCGATTTCTGGGCCACCTGGTGCGGGCCCTGCCGCGTGCTTTCCCCCACCGTGGACGACGTGGCCGCCGAACTGGAGGGCCGTGCCGTCGTGGCCAAGTGCAACGTGGACGACTGCGAGGAGATCGCGGTCAGATACGGTATCCGCAACATCCCCACGCTCCTGTATTTCAAGGACGGGCAACTGGCTGACCGCACGGTCGGCGTCGTGCCGAAACAGGAGATTATCGACCGTCTTGAGAAATTGATGTAACCTTTTTAACTTTTTGAATATGAAGAAATTAATCGTTATTGTCGCCGCTCTGCTCGTTGCTGTGAGCGCTCACGCCCAGCTCGGCGTCGTGGCCGGTATCACCTCTTCCAAGACGGACCTCAAGGCCGCGAAGGACGACGTGAAGAACATCAGCCTCTATCACGTGGGTCTGACCTACAAGATGGACTTCGGCCTGCTCGCCATCCAGCCTTCCCTCATCTACAATATGAAGGGTTCCAAGTTCTCCCTGCTCACGCCGGACACGCTCTACGACAACTTCGAGTACAAGACCGGTTATGTCGAGCTTCCCGTCCAGGTGCAGGCCGGTATCAACCTCGGACTGGCCCGTCTGTACGGCTTTGTGGAGCCGTTCCTCGGCTACGCCGTGACCAACCAGGTCTCGTTCGCCCAGGGCGAGCCCAAGAAGACGTGGGACAACATCAAGAGCAAGATGGAGTACGGTATCGGCGTGGGCGCCGGCGTCGAGCTGATCCAGCACGTCCAGGTGTCCGTCAAGTACTTCTGGAACATGGGTCAGATGTACGGAAAGGATTTCAAGATTTCCGACTTCACGACGACCATGGCCGAGCAGAAGTGCACCGGTATCGCTGCATCCGTCGCCCTGCTCTTCTAATCTTATGTCGGACAAACGGGCAGTCATCTATTGCTCGTCCAGTCGCGACATCGATCCGGCCTACAACAAAGCTGCGCGGCAGATTGTCCGCGCAGCTTGTTTGGCAGGATATGATATCGTGTCCGGAGGGTCCTGGCGCGGTACGATGGGCCACGTCTGCGACGAGGCGCTGGAACACGGCGTCCGCGTCATCGGCGTGCTGCCCCGTTTCATGAAGGGATTCGAGCACCCGCGCCTGACCGAAATCATCTGGACGGACCGGATGTCGGAACGCAAGGACGTGATGCGCGAGGGGACGACCCTGGCGATCGCGCTTCCCGGCGGCATCGGCACCCTGGACGAGGTTGCAGAAACTTACTGCCTTGCCAAGTTGGGCAAATATCCCGGCAAGGTGGTCATTTTCAATCCCGGGGGGTTCTACGACCCCTTCAAGCAGCAGCTGGACCTGTATGTTCAGCGGGGGATGATGGACGCGGAATCCCGCGCCCTCGTGCATTTCCCCGAAACGGTGGAAGAACTGGAAGCATTGTTGTGAACAGGCAGGAGATCATAGCCTATCTGGGAGCGGATTGGGACCGGGTACAGGCCCTGATCCGGGACGCGCTGCACTCCGACGTCGGCCTGCTGGAGCAGACCAACGGGCAGATCCTGTCGAATTCCGGCAAGCTGCTGCGTCCGCTGGTCTCCCTGCTGGTGTCCCGCTCCCTGGGAACCCCTTCGGAAGACAGCGTCCGTTTCGCCGCGGCGACGGAACTCCTGCACAATGCCACGCTCCTGCACGACGACGTCACCGACGGAAGCGCGCAGCGGCGCGGCCGCCCGACGGTCGCGGCCCTGCTCGGACCCTCCGCCGCCGTGCTGGTGGGGGATTTCTGGCTGGCCCGGGCGGTGGACCTGATCGTGGTCGCGGAGCACCGGGACGCCGCCATCCGGGTGTTTTCCCGCACGCTGACCGACCTGGCGGAAGGGGAGATGCTGCAACTGGAGAAGGCTTCCTCGGCCGATACCACGGAACAGGACTACCTGCGCATCATCTATTGCAAGACAGCCTCCCTGTTCACCGCCGCCGCGCATACGGCGGCCGTGTCGGTGGACGCCCCGGAGCCCCTGGTCCGGGCCGCTTGCGCTTTCGCGGAGGCGTTCGGAACGGCCTTCCAGATCAAGGACGACATCCTGGACTACGCCGGGACGGACGCCCTGGGCAAACCGGTCGGCGTGGACCTGCGCGAGCGCAAGATCACCCTTCCGCTGCTGGGCGCCCTGGAGGGCTCGCCCCGCGCGGAGGAGATCCGCTCGATGGTCCGGCAGATTCCGGAGCACCCGGAATATTGCGAAGAAATCCGCCGTTTCGTCCGCGAACGGGATGGCATCGGCCGGGCGGTCCGCAGCCTGGATGCCTGGGTGGACCGGGCACTCAGGGCGCTGGAGGCCTTCCCCGAAGGTCCGGCCCGGGACGCCCTTGCCGAACTGGCACGTTATAATATCTGGCGGGAAGTATGAGGTTTGCGCAGTTGCAAGGCAATCCGGACGTGATCCGGGCGCTGGTCGGGATGGTGGATTCCGGCCGGGTGCCGCACGCGATCCTCTTCCACGAAGACGACGGCGGCGGGGCCTTCCCGCTCGCCCTGGCCTTCCTGCAGTACCTGTACTGCCGGCAGCGCAGCGGCGGGGATTCCTGCGGCAGCTGCCCTTCCTGCGGCAAGATTGCCAAACTGATCCATCCGGACGTGCACTTCGTCTTCCCGACGGCCGCCGGATGCCTGTCGGAGCAGTATATGGAACCGTTGCGGCGCCTGGTCGCGCAGAATCCGCGGTTCCGGGAAGCGGAACTGCTGGAGGCGCTGGGCATCGAAGGCAAGAGCCCGATGATCGCGGTCTCCGAGGCGCGCCGCCTGCTCGAGAAACTGTCGTTGAGCGCCCTGGAGGGCGGCTACCGCGCGGTGGTGATCTACCTGCCGGAGCGGATGAACGCCGAGGCGGCGAACCGCCTGCTCAAGATGATCGAGGAACCGCCCCTGCAGACGCAGTTCCTGCTGATCGCACACCAGCCGGAGAAAGTGTTGACGACGATTTCGTCCCGTTGCCAGCGCATCCGGATCCAAAGCGGCGGCGCGGCCCCGGAAGCGGAGTTCGCGGACGCCGCCCTGATGGACGAACTGATGGCGTCCCTGCTCGCCAAGGACCTCCTCGGGGCCCTCGACGTGGCGGACCGGATCGCCTCCCTGCCTTCGCGCGAGAGCGCAAAGGCCTTCTGCGCCCACGCGGCGGAGCGTCTGCGCCAGGTCTTCCTCGTCCAGCAGGGAGTCCGGCTGTCCGGCGAGGTGTCGCCGGAGGCGCAGCGATGGGCCGGACAATGCCGCAAGACCTTTCCGCGCGAAGCCCTGGCGGTGCTGGACCGCGCGCAGACCCTGATCGGCCGCAATGTGAACCTGAAGATCCTCTTCGCGGACATGGCCGACCGAATGTATTTACTGATATGACGACGAACGAATCCATCCAATACGATTGCTTCCGCGGCTGCGTGGTCACGCACGAGGAGCAGACGGGCGAGACCCGCTGCACCTACCGTGCGGGCTGCTGCAAGCTCGGCGACTATAACTGGCTGAAGGACGCTTCGGACGGGACCTACCGGAACCTCTTCGAGGTGCGCTTCAAGAACACGCGCAAGGGCTTCTATGTCAACGACTCGCCCCAGAACGTGCGCCTCGGCGACCTGGTGGTCGTGGAGGCCGTGACGGGCCAGGACCTCGGCATCGTGACGCTCGAGGGCCCGATCGTGGGGCGCCAGATGCGCAGCCGGGGCATCGATCCGGAGACGGCCCAGCTACGGAAGATCTACCGCAGGGCCCGCCAGAGCGACATCGAGAAGTGGCAGGAGGCCATCGCCCGCGAGCAGGACACGATGATCAAGGCGCGCCGGATCGCGGCGGAGATGGGCCTGGAGATGAAGATCGGGGACGTGGAGTTCCAGGGAGACGGCTCCAAGGCCATCTTCTACTACATCGCCGACGGCCGTGTGGACTTCCGCCAGCTGATCAAGGTGTTCGCGGAGGAGTTCCGCATCCGCATCGAGATGAAGCAGATCGGCGCCCGCCAGGAGGCCGGCCTCATCGGCGGCTTGGGCATCTGCGGCCGCGAGCTCTGCTGCGCCAACTATATCTCCTCTTTCCAGAGCATCTCCACCTCGGCGGCCCGCTGCCAGGACCTGTCGCTGAATCCGCAGAAACTGGCCGGCCAGTGCGGCAAGCTGAAGTGCTGCCTCAATTACGAGGTGGCGAACTACCTGGACGCCCAGTCCCGCATCCCGAAGGTCACCGAGCCGCTCCAGTTCGAGGACGGCCCCGCGTTCCTGCGCAAGACGGACATCCTCCGGGAGGTGATGTATTTCTCGTACGACAAGTCCTCCGACGCCGAGCTGTTCGCCCTGGACGCCGCCGACGTGTGGGACATCATCGACATGAACCGCGCCGGCCAGAAGCCGGAGTCGCTGCGCACCGAGCCGGAACCCTTCGTCCCGGAGTTCGTGACGGCGGTGGGCGACGACAGCATCAGCCGCTTCGACGCCCCGAAGCGCAAGCGTTCCCGCGGCGGCAGGAACCGCGGCAAGGGGCGCGGTGCCCAGGGGACGCGGGAAGAGAAACCCGCCGCCCGGAATGCCGACGCCCAGAATACCGCCGCCCGGCAGGACCGTCCGGCCGGGGACAGGCAGGACAAGGGGCAGTGCGGCGGGCGCGGCCGGGGCCGTCAGGGTGGCGGCCGCGGCGAGCGGAAACCGCAGAATCCTTCCGAATAGATGCGCCGGCGGGGCTTGTGGCTGACCGTGACGGCGCTGGCCTGCGCTTTCTCGCTGCAGGCCTGCCGGGAACCGGACGGGAACGAGACCTTCCTCCGGCAGGATGCCGCGCGCGACGGCGTCTATGTCTATACCCTGCCGCTCACGGACACCACGGCGGCCTATGATTTCTGGTTTTACAGCCGTACGCGCCGCCATACAGTGGAGGACCTTCAGTTGAACGTGCAGTGGCTGGCGCCTTCCGGCGACGCCTTTTCCGAGACGGTGTATATGCGCAGCGTGGGGCCCCGCGGGTCGCGGGAGCTTTACCGCAGCGCCGTCGTTCCCGCCCAGGCGGGCGACTGGCAGCTGAGCGTGCGGCCCGTCGGCGCGGAGGGGGAGCTGCTGGGATGGGGCGTTGTTTATAAGAAACGGGATGGGACACGATAAACTCAGGAAATTCGCGGAGAACGAGACCTTCGCCTGCCTTCTGCAGCCCTCGGCGCAGGAGTTGCTCGCCGACGGCTATTTCCACCTGCGCGACCACGCCGTCAAAGGCCGCTGGTCCGAACGGTTCCGGAATGATCATCCGATCGTTCTGGAGCTGGGATGCGGGAAGGGGGAGTATACGATCGCGCTGGCGGAGCGGCATCCGGAGCGGAACTATATCGGCGTGGACATCAAGGGCGCGCGCCTGTGGAAGGGCGCCAAGTATGCCACGGAGCACCGGCTGCCGAACGTGGCGTTCCTGCGGACGCGGGTGGAGTTCATCACGGCGTTCTTCGCGCCCGGCGAGGTTTCCGAGGTCTGGCTGACCTTTTCCGATCCGCAGTACCGCAGCGAGAATTCCCGCCTGTGCTCGCCGCTGTTCCTGGAGCGTTACCGCAGTTTCCTCCGGCCGGGCGGTGTCGTCCACCTCAAGACCGATTCGCGTTTCCTGCACGAGTACGCCCGCGCCGTGTGCGCCGTCAACGGCCTGCGCGTCCTCGCCTGCACCACAGACCTGTACAATATGGCCGGATGCGAGCCGGCCGGCCCGGCATCACAGCAACCGGCCATACCGTCGGAAGTAAAGGAGGTGCAGACGTTTTACGAGCGGCTGTTCCTGGAGCAAGGGTATCCGATCACGTACCTGTCGTTCGTCATCGACCACGACGGGCCGTATGTGAGTCCGCGAGACCCCGAAGACTTCGACGCCAAAGCTTGGCGCGCCGCCGAGGGTCCGCGCCTGCTCTTCGGCCATGACTCCGCCGAAACCCGCCGGCAGAAACTGAAAAATCGGTAAAGAAAACGGAAGAACCGGCAATATTTTTTTTGCGGAATTCTCCTATCTTTGCCAAACACACCGTTTTTATCCATTATGTTACGTAAACTCCGCATTGCCCTGGCCGCCGTCTTCCTCATCGGGATCACGCTGCTGTTCGTGGGCATCGGCCACGGCTGGTGGGGATGGATGGCCAAACTCCAGTTCCTGCCTTCGGCCCTGGCCCTCAATTTCGCCGTCATCATCGGCATCCTGCTGCTTACGTTCGTCTTCGGCCGCATCTACTGCTCGGTCATCTGCCCGATGGGCGTCTTCCAGGACGTGGTCCTGTGGATCCGCCGCACCGGCGGCAAGTGGCTGCAGGACGCGCAGGCCCGCCGCCTGAAGAAACTCAAGGAGAGCGGCTCCGCCGAAAAGCCGAAGGTAAAGCAGTACCTCAAGCGCTTCTCCTACGTGAAGGAGCACAAGTGGGTGCGCTACGGCGTGCTGGCCCTCTCCATCATCTCCATCGTGCTCAGCGGCCAGATGCTGATTGCCCTGATCGCCCCGTACAGCGCCTACGGACGCATCGTACGCAGCATCGCGGGCGCGGCGAACGGCTCGGTGGCGCCGGCATTGCTCATCACGGGGCTCGTTACCCTCGTGGTCATCTTCTGCTGCGCCTGGCTGTGGGGACGCGAGTACTGCAACACCATCTGCCCGGTGGGTACGACGCTCAGCCTGGTGAGCCGTTTCTCCCTGTTCCGCCATACCATCGACACTTCCAAGTGCATCAACTGCGGCCGCTGCGGCAAGGCCTGCAAGGCCTCCTGTATCGACACGAAGAACCACCGGATCGACTACAGCCGCTGCGTGGACTGCTTCGACTGCATCGACAACTGCAACGAAGGCGCCATCCAGTACCGGTTTGTGGGGTTCGGCGGAAAGAGCGGGACAGATTCTTCGGCTGCGCCTCAGAATGACAAGGGCGCTGACAAGGTAGCCGACAAGGGCGCTGACAAGGTAGCCGACAAGGGCACGGACAAGGGTGCCGATACGGGCCGGCGCGCTTTCCTTGCTACCACCGCACTGGTGGGCACGGCCCTCGCCGCCAAGGCCCAGCACAACCAGGGCGGGCTCGCGGAGGTGGTTCCCAAGCAGAACCCGCAGCGCGGCGCACGGCTCGTGCCGCCCGGCGCCGGCAGCGTGAAGTCCTTCTACGACCACTGCACCGCCTGCCAGCTTTGCGTGAGCGCCTGCCCCAACGGGGTGCTGCGCCCCTCCACCGATTTTGAACACTTCCTCCAGCCCGAGATGGGCTATGAGAACGGCTGGTGCCGCCCGGAGTGCCACGCCTGCAGCGACGTCTGCCCGGCGGGCGCCATCCGTCCCCTGAAGCCGGGGCAGAAGCAGACCATCCAGATCGGCCTCGCCCACGTCAACCTCGAGCTCTGCTTCGCCGCGAAGGGCGAGGCGAGCTGCGGCAACTGCGCCTACCACTGCCCGTCCGGCGCCATCCGGATGGTCGATATGGAAGGCTGCGAGTTCAAGGTCCCGACCGTTGCCGAGGCGCAGTGCATCGGCTGCGGTTCCTGCGAGAACCTGTGTCCGTCGCGCCCCATCAGCGCCATTACCGTACGCGGGAATTCCGTTCACCACACCAACGCATAAGAGCATGGACAGAAGAGACTTCATCAAATCCGCAGGCCTGGGCGCCGCCGCGATCGGCGTGGCCGCCTGCGCGCCCGGCGCCGTCAAGAAGGCGGGCGATTCCGGCAACAAGGACCTCCACGGCGAGATGCTCCGGAACTATCCCGGCATCGGCACCCTGGGCTACGGCTGCATGCGTTGGCCGATGGTGCGGGGCGAAGACGGACGGAACCATATCAACCAGGAAGAGGTCAACCGCCTGGTGGACTTCGCCCTGGAGCACGGCGTCAACTATTTCGACACCTCCCCGGTGTATCTGGGCGGCGACAGCGAGCGGGCCACGGCCGAGGCGCTGAACCGCCATCCGCGCGAGGAGTGGCTGATCGCGACCAAGCTTTCCATCTTCAACCCCACGCCCTACGACGACTGCGTGAAGATGTACCGCCGCTCCTTCGAGATTTTCCAGACCGACCACATCGACTACTATCTGCTGCATGCCATCAGCAGCGGAGATGACTTCCGCGCCCGTTTCGAGGACTGCGGCATCGTGGACTTCCTGGTGAAGGAGCGCGAGGCGGGCCGCATCCGCCACTTCGGCTTCTCCTTCCACGGGCATCAGGAGGGCTTTGACCAGATGATGGCCCTGCACGAGAAGTACCACTGGGACTTCGTGCAGATCCAGATGAACTACCTGGACTGGGAGCATCCGTCCGGAAACAACACCCGGGCCGACTACCTCTATGCCGAGCTGGACAAGCGAGAGATCCCCATCGTGATCATGGAACCCCTGCGCGGCGGCGCCCTGGCGGAGATCCCCGCCCAGCTCACCGACCGGCTCAAGTCCATCGAGCCCGAGCGCTCCGTCGCCTCCTGGGCCTTCCGCTACGTGGGCAGTTTCCCGCGCGTGATGGCCGCCCTGTCCGGCATGACCTACATGGAGCACCTGCAGGACAACCTGGAGACCTTCCTGGATTTCCGTCCGCTGGACGATGACGGGAAGCAGCTGCTGTGGCAGGTGGCCGACGAGATGGTGAACTACCCGCTGGTGCCCTGCACGGGCTGCCAGTACTGCATGCCCTGCCCCTACGGCATCAACATCCCGGGCATCTTCAAGTTCTACAACGACAACGTCACGGCCGGAACCTATGTGGTCAGCAAGGGGCAGCGGGATTATGCGAAGGCCCGCCGCAAGTACCTGCTCGCCTACAACGAGGCCATCCCGACGGTCCGCCAGGCCGACCATTGCATCGCCTGCGGCCGCTGCATGCCGCTCTGTCCGCAGAACATCCGCATCCCGAACCAGCTGCGCCGGATCGACAAGTACATTGAAAGCCTGAAACAGGAAACGCTGTAAGGGCTAGACCGCCTTCCAGGACTGCGGGTCGCGGAAACCTTTGAGGAATTCCGCGGCCTGCATCCGTTTTTTGCCGGCCAGCTGGAGTTCGGTGATCTCCAGGGCGCCGTCTGCGGCGGCGATGGCCAGGAAGGTCTTGCCGTCGGACAGGACCGTGCCGGGCGCGGCGTGCAGGTCCGGCCGCTTCTCCGTCCGGAAAATCTTCAAGGTGATCGGCTCCCGGTTTGCTTTGAGCGCAGCGAAGTCCGCATCAGCGGACCGGCCCGGTCCCGGGACTTTGCCATCGGCAAAGTCGGAAAGGGACTTGAGGGCCGCAGGGGGTTCGGGGGATATGCCCCCGCTTAAAGGCCGGAGCGTAGCGAAGGCCGTCGGGTAGGGGCTTAATCCGCGGACGAGGTTGTAGATCCTGTCCACCGGCTGGTTCCAGTCGATGTGGCAGAGTTCGCGGGTGAGCTTCGGGGCGGGCTTGAGCGCCTCGGAGCCCTGGATGAAGGAGCGCTGGACGCGCAGCTCCACGTTGTGCTGGATCAGGCCCTCGACCGTCTGCAGGACCAGGTCGGAGCCGATCTCCATCAGTTCGTCGTGCAGTTCGCCGGCGGTCTCGTCCGGGCGGATGCGGCACTCCTGGCGCAGGATGATCCCGCCGGTGTCGATGTCCTTGTCGATCATGAAGGTGGTCACGCCGGACAACTTCTCCCCGTTGATGATGGCCCAGTTGATCGGGGCGGCGCCGCGGTACTGCGGCAGCAACGCTGCGTGGAGGTTGAAGGTGCCCAGGCGCGGCATCTTCCAGACTTCTTCCGGCAGCATGCGGAACGCCACCACCACGAACAGGTCCGCCTTCCAGGCGCGCAGTGCTTCCAGGAATTCCGGATCCTTGAGCCTGACGGGCTGCAGGACTGGGATGCCGTGCGCCACGGCGTACTGCTTGACGGCGCTCTCGTTCACCTTCAGGCCGCGCCCGCTGGGCTTGTCGGCCACGGTGACCACGCCCACGACCTTGTAGCCGGCGCGTACGAGGGTGTCCAGCGGCTTTACCGCGAACTCGGGCGTGCCCATATAGACGATGCGCGTGGGGCGGAACAGGCGCACGATCCTGCTGGCGATCCTGCGCCGCCAGATCTTGAACTGGTCCATGTTGAAGAGTTCGGCGTCCTTGAGCGCCTTATACGTGAGGAAGCCGCCGATCGGCGCGATCACGGCGGCCGCGATGAACACCCCTACAGGCGTTTCCACGGCCCCGTCGCGGGCCAGCTTGTTCCCCGAAATGTTCACGACATAATAGACGACGAAGAACAGCACCGAGATGATGATGCCCACGCCCAGGCCGCCGCGCTTGCTCTTCACCAGCGAGCCCATCGGGGCGCCGATGAAGAAGAGCAGGAAGCAGGCGAGCCCCTGCGCGAACTTCTCCAGGAAGCACAGGTCCGCCTGGCGGAGGTTGTAGGACTGGTCGTAGGTCTCGAAGCGATAACTGCTCATCTCGCTGCCGAGCCGGGTCGCGTTCTCCGAAGCGCGCCGGTAGGCTTCGATCCGGTCCGCGTCGTCTTTCCAGCTCAGATAGGTGGAATCCGAGAAAGCCTGCCGGCTTCCGTCCCGCCGGGCGGTGTCCAGCTGCGCGGTGAGCAGGAAGGCGGAGCTGTGCCGGAGCACGTCGTACTGCCGCTTGTGCATCGAGTCCAGGTAGTGACCCAGTGAGTCGCTCAGCGTGCGGAGTTCGGCCATCTGCTTGGTCTTGACCTGGTCGTCGAAGCGGGCGGAGTCGGACTTCTCGAAACTGTAGTTCTTCAGCGGGATGATGAGCTCCTGCCGGGCGAAGTTGATGCGCTGCAGGACCAGGCTCGTGTCGTTGTAGCGAAGCGTGTTGTCCTCGCGGAAGGTGGCCCCGTTGAAGAGCGAGAAGGTCAGGTAGTCCTTTGCCTTGGACATCTTGATGACCGCCGAGTCGGCCAGGGTTACGGAGATGTTGCCCTTGTGGGCGGTGTGGTCATAGACCTGCACGTCGTAGAGCATCTTGGTGGCCTTGTTCTGCGCGCCCACGCGCAGGATGTAGCCGTCGATGCCGTCGTAGAAGGTCCCCGGCGGGATCTTGATCTCGTTCTTGGTCTTCGTGATGTCGTCGCGCAGGGTGTAGATCTGGTTGAAGGCGTAGGGCACCAGGCGCGAGCACACGAAGAAGGTGCCGCAGGCGATCAGGGCGGAAGCCAGGGCCAGCGGGGCGATGATGCGCCCGAAGGAGATGCCGGACGCCTTCATCGCCATCAGCTCCCCGTTCTCGGCCATCTGCCCGACCACCATCGTGGAGGCGATCAGGGTGGCGAGGGGGAGGGCCAGGGGCAGGGCGAGACTGCATACGCCCCAGAACAGGAATTCCAGGATGGTGCGCAGGCCCAGGCCCTTGCCGACGAGTTCGTCGATGTAGAGCCAGAGCGTCTGCATCATAAGGATGAAGACCACGACGAGCAGGATCGCGGTGAACGGCCCGATGAAGGCCTTCAGGGTGAATCTGTCGAGTTTCTTCATCCCGGGGCGGAACGCTTAGGCGCGCGTGGCGCAGGCGATGAGGGCTTCGAGGGCGTCCTTGAGCCCCTCGGGGTTCTTGCCGCCCGCGGAGGCGAGGCCGGGCTGGCCGCCGCCACCACCCTGGATGAACTTGGCGGCATCGCGGATGTCCTTGCCGGCATTGCGGCCCGCGGCCACGAGGTCGTCGGAGTACATCAGCATCAGCTGCGGCTTACCGTCGCTCTCGTAGGCGGCGGCCAGCGCGGTGCCCTTCAGCTCCTTCTGCAGCAGCAGGGCGGCGTTGCGCACCAGCGCGGGGTCGGCTCCGGGCAGGAGCCCGCCGTCCACCGCGATCAGCCGGATGCCGTTCACTTCCTCGGCACGCTCGGAAAGCCTGCGGGCGAGTTCGGCGGCCTTCTGGCGGGAGAACTCCTCCGCCTGCTTCTTGAAAGCGGCGTTGTCTTCGATCATCTTCTGGATGGCGCCGGGCAGGTCCGGGACGTTGTTGAAGAAGGAACGGGCCGTCTTCAGCAGGGACTGGAACCCGAGGACGAGCTCTTCCGCGCGCTCGCCGGTCACGGCCTCGATGCGGCGGATGCCGGCGGCGATGGCGGATTCGCCCGTGATCTTGAAGAAGCCGATGTTGCCGGTGGCGGAGGTGTGGCAGCCGCCGCAGAGCTCCACGCTCGGGCCGAAGCGGACCACGCGGACGCGGTCGCCGTACTTTTCGCCGAAGAGGGCCATCGCCCCCATTTCGCGGGCTTCGTCCATCGTGGCGTCGCGCTTCTCGACAAGCTCAAAGTTGCTGCGGATCAGTTCGTTGACGCGCTTTTCCACCGCGACGATCTGCTCGTCGGAAAGCTTCTCGAAATGGGAGAAGTCGAAGCGGAAGCCCTGGTCGCTGACGAAGGATCCCTTCTGCTCCACGTGGGTGCCGAGGATTTCCCGGAGGGCCCGGTGCAGCAGGTGCGTGCAGCTGTGGTTGTTCGCGATGCGCTGGCGGCGCTCCGCGTCCACGCTCAGGCGGAAAGCCCCGGTGCAGTCCTTCGGCAGGCGCTCGGCGATATGGATGGTGAGGTTGTTCTCCTTGACGGTGTTGAGGATGCGGACCTGTTCGCCGTCGGCGGCGGTCAGTACGCCCGTGTCGCCGATCTCGCCGCCCATCTCCCCGTAGAACGGGGTGCGGTCGAAGACGAGCTGGAGCATCTCCTTGTTCTTCTGGACCACGGTGCGCTGCTTGAGGAGCAGGGCGCCTTCGACCTCGGTGGTGTCGAAGCCGACGAACGCCACGTCCTCGCCGTCGTGATAGACCGTCCAGTCGCCGAAGGTGTTGGCGGTGGCGTTGCGGGCGCGGTCCTTCTGCTGCTGCAGTTCGGCCTGGAAGCCCGCCTGGTCCACGGTGTAGCCGTGCTCGGCGGCGATCAGCTCGGTCAGGTCGATGGGGAAGCCGTAGGTGTCGTAGAGCCGGAAGGCGTCGGAGCCGGCGATGACCTTGCCCTCCTTGCTGCGCTCCAGGCACTCGTCCATCAGGCGGATGCCGCGGTCAAGCGTGCGCAGGAAGGCCATCTCCTCCTCGCGGATGACGTTCTCGATGAACTTCTGCTGCTTCGCGATCTCCGGGTAGGCCTCGCCCATGTCGTCCACGAGCTGCTGCACGAGCCGGCAGAGGAAGGGCTCGCCCAGGCCCAGGAAGGTGTAGCCGTAGCGGACGGCGCGGCGCAGGATCCGGCGGATCACGTAGCCGGCCTTCACGTTGGAGGGCAGCTGGCCGTCGGCGATGCTGAAGCTGATGGCGCGGATGTGGTCCGCGATCACGCGCATCGCCACGTCGGTCTCGGCGTTCTCGCCGTATTTGTGGCCGGAAAGTTCGCCGATGCGGGCGAGCATCCCGGTGAACACGTCGGAGTCGTAGTTGCTGTTCTTGCCCTGCAGCACGGCGCAGAGGCGCTCGAAGCCCATGCCGGTGTCGATGTTGCGGGCGGGCAGCGGCTCCAGGTGGCCGTCGGCGAGGCGCTGGTACTGCATGAACACGAGGTTCCAGATCTCGATGACGTGCGGGTCGGACTTGTTCACCAGCTCGCGGCCGGGCAGGCCCGAGGCGGCCTTCTCCTCCGCGGTGCGGATGTCGATGTGGATCTCGGAGCAGGGGCCGCAGGGGCCGGTCTCGCCCATCTCCCAGAAGTTGTCGTGCTTGTTGCCCAGGAGGATGTGGTCCTCGGGCAGGTACTTGCGCCAGGCCTGCTGCGCCTCGGTGTCGAGCTGGGTGCCGTCTTCGGCGGAGCCTTCGAACACGGTGGCGTAGAGGAGGTTCTTGTCGATGCCGTACACGCCGGTCAGGAGTTCCCAGGCCCAGTCGATGGCCTCGGACTTGAAGTAGTCGCCGAAGCTCCAGTTGCCGAGCATCTCGAACATTGTGTGGTGGTAGGTATCGTGTCCGACTTCTTCCAGGTCGTTGTGCTTGCCGCTCACGCGCAGGCACTTCTGCGAGTCGGCGGCGCGCAGGTACGGGGCCTTGGCGTTGCCCAGGAAGATGTCCTTGAACTGGTTCATGCCGGCGTTGGTGAACATCAGGGTGGGGTCGTTCTTGACGACCATCGGCGCGGACGGCACGACGGTGTGGCCCTTGGATGCGAAGAAGTCGAGGAATTTTTGTCTGATTTCCTTGGAGGTCATATTTCTGCAAATTAATATCGAACCGCAAAAGTAGCAATTTTCAGCCAAATAATGAAACGCGCGGGCGCGTACTTGAGGTAAGCGGGCCTAATTTCCAAAAAATGAGTATATTTGCAGGCTCATGCCCAAGTACGTCCTGAACCCACAGACGTTGTTGTACGAGAAGCGGGAACCTCCCAAATCGCTGAAGTACATCCGCTTGGCGGTGGCCTCGGTCACCGCCCTGGGGTTCGTTTTCCTGTACTTCTGGCTCTATACCTCCGTCTTCCGGCTCGACCTTCCGCGGACCGCGGTGCTCAAGAGCCGCGTGGCGAAGTGGGAGGCGCGCATGGAGGTGCTCGGGCGCCGGCTGGACCTTTACGAGGCCACGCTGAGCGGCATCGAGCAGCGCGACGACGACGTCTACCGCTCCATCTACGGCCTGGGCGAGATCCCGGACGAGGTCAAGAATGCCGGCCTGGGCGGCCTAAACCGCTACGCCGAACTGGACCAGCTGGGCGGCAACGAGTCCCTGTCCCGCACGGTCCACCGCATCGACAACTTGACCAAGCGCGCCTACATCCAGAGCAAGTCGCTGGACGAAGTGGCCGTGCTGGCCCGCCAGGAGGGCGACATGCTCTCCTGTGTGCCGAGCGTGCCGCCCCTGCTGCCGGATTCCCGTAAAGTAATGCTTTCCAGCGGGTTCGGTTACCGTACCGACCCGGTGTACGGCGGCGGCGAGATGCACGGCGGGCAGGATTTCGCGACGGACCGGGGCGTGCCCGTGTATAGCACCGGCGACGGCGTGGTGACGGAGATCAACTCCAATTTCAACGGCTACGGGAACGAGATCATCATCGACCACGGCTACGGCTACAAGACGCGTTACGCGCACCTGAACAGCATGTCCGTCGTGGAGGGGATGAAGGTGAAACGGGGCGAGCAGATCGGCACCGTCGGCTCGACGGGCAAGGTCACCGGGCCCCACCTGCACTACGAGGTGATCTACCGCGGGGAGCGGGTGAACCCGATGAATTTCATGGACTTCAACATGCCGCTGGACGAATACCGCTCGATGGTGGAAACCCGCCGCGAGGAATCGCCCAACGGCAAACGCTCAAGCACGACGGAGCTGCTCCGCCGCAGGAATAGAGGCAATGGCTAGGAAGAAACTTTTCGTGTTCGACGCCGAGAGTTTCCATTTCGGCGAGGCGCCCCGCAAGATCGGGCGGGCGGCGCTTACCCTGCTGCTGTACATGCTGCTGACCTTCACGCTGGCGGTGCTGGCCTACCTGGCCTTCACCCTGTTCTTCCGCACGGACACCGAGCGGCGCCTGCGCCGCGAGATCCGGATGTACGAGGAGCTCTATTCCGGCCTGGAGGAGCGCGGGGACCTGCTGGGCGACGCCATCGCCGGGCTGCAGCACAAGGACAACGACATCTACTCCCTGGTCTTCCACTCCGGCACGCCGGGCCTGGACCCGATGTCCGTGCCGGCCGACCTGTCCGCCATCGACACCCTGCCGGACGCCGTCCTGACGGGCCGGACCGCCGCCAAGGCGGACAGCCTGCTGCGCCGCTGCGCGGACGTGGATTCCGCCTTCCTGCGCATTTTCCGCGCCCTGTCGGACTCCGCGGCCGTCCTGCCGCCGATGACCCTGCCCGTGGAGGAGATCTCCTATCCGCAGGTGGGCGCCTCGGCCGGCCGCAAGATCAACCCCTTCTACAAGGCCTACGTCTTCCACGAGGGGGTGGACCTGCTCGTCCCGCGCGGCACCCCGGTGCACGCCACGGCGGACGGGACGGTGGTGTCGGCGGCCTCTTCGCGCACCACGGGCAACACCGTCCGCATTTCCCACGCGGGCGGCTACGAGACGGTTTACTGCCACCTGGAGAGCATGGACGTGCGCGCCGGGCAGCGCGTCCGGGCGGGCGCGAAACTGGGGACGGTGGGTATGTCCGGGCAGGCCTTCGCCCCGCACCTGCACTACGAGGTGCGGCGGGACGGCGCGGCGGCCGACCCGGTGGGCTACTTCTTCGCCTCCGTGTCGCCGATGGAATATGCGAATATGCTGTATATGTCCGTAAATACAATGCAATCAATGGATTAACAAATATGGAGAAGCTGTTTTATTCTATCGGCGAGGTGGCCGGGATCCTGGGAGAGTCGGTGTCCCTCGTGCGTTTCTGGTCCAACTCTTTCCCCAGGCTCATCAAGCCGCAGCGCAACGCCAAGGGCAACCGGCAGTTCACCGCCGCGGACGTCGAGACCTTCAAGCAGATCCACCACCTGGTCAAGGACAAAGGGCTCACCCTCGAAGGCGCCGCCCAGCAGCTTTCCGCCGACCGCCGCGGCGTGGACCGCAACGTGAAGGCGATCGAGTCCCTGAAGGAAATCCGCGCCCAACTTGTCGAGATTAAGAAAAATATTTCCTAACTTTGCAAAATGCATACGTACGCGTGTGCGTGAACCCGAAATAAAACACAGAATTTTATATGGCTACCACCAAGAAATCAACGAAACCCGTGGCGCCCGTGGACGAGCGCGAGACCTTTGTCTCCCTGCAGAAGACCTTCGCTGAGTCCGAGCAGAGCACCCAGGAAAAACTCAAGACCCTGTACGAACTGCAGGAAGCCGACATCGCCATCGACAAACTGGTCCAGCTGCGGGGCGAACTGCCCGCCGAGGTTGCGATCCTCGAGGAGGAGCTCGCCGGCCTGCACGCCAAGTCCGAGCGCATCACCCAGCTGATCGAAGGCTACACCCAGAGCATCGACGCCGCCAACCGGCAGATCGTCGAACTGGACGGCGAGATCGAGAAATACCGTTCCCAGCTGGAGAACATCTCCAACAGCCGCGAATACGATTCCATCAACAAGGAACTCGAGAACCAGGGGCTGCTGCGCGCCATCGCGGAGAAGAACATCACCGAGGCCCGCGCCGCCATCGAGGACCGCAAGGTGGACCAGGAGCGCATCGGCGACCGCATCCTCATCCGCGAGGAGGACCTCCGCGCGAAGCAGGAGGAGCTGGCCCAGATCGTGGAGTCCACCGCCAAGGAGGAGAAGACGCTCCAGACCAAGCGCGACGCCCTCGCCGCGAAGATCGACGAGCGTACGCTGAGCGCCTACGAGCGCATCCGCGGCAACGCCCACAACCACCTGGCCGTGGTGACGCTGTTCCCGAAGAACGAGGACGGCACCTACGGCGACGCCTGCGGCGGCTGCTTCCACACCATCACCCCGCAGCGCATCATCGACATCGCCTCCGGCCGCAAGCTGGTCATCTGCGAACACTGCGGACGCATCATCGTCAACCCTGACATCTAACGGCGATGCCTGCGCAGCGATCCGGCGGCGGCCGCAAGAAAGACAGCGCGGTCAGCCTCGAGACGCTCGGGCTGGAGATCGGCAACAAGCCGCCCCAGGCCCCGGACGTCGAGGAGGCCGTACTGGGTTCGATGCTGCTCGAGCCGTCCTGCGTGGACCTCGCGATGGAGGAACTCACTCCGTCGTGCTTCTATGACCCCAAGCACCGGATGATCTTCGAGGCCATGGGCCGTCTGGTCACGGACCACACCTCGGTGGACATCATCACGGTCAGCAGCGAGCTCAAGGCTTCCGGAGACCTGGAGGCCGTGGGCGGCAGCGTCGTGCTCGCGAACCTCTCCGAGAAGGTCGGGTCCGCGGCGCACATCGAATACTACATCAAGATCCTCAAGCAGAAGACGATCCAGCGCGACCTGATCTCCGCTTCGTACGACATCCTCCGGGACTCCTTCGACGACTCCATCAAGGTGGACGACCTGATCGACAAGGCCCAGAGCAAGGTGTACGACGCCATCCAGAGCAACGTCCGCCGCGAGGTGCAGGACATCGGCAGCCTGATCAACGTCGCGATGAACGACATCCAGGAGATGCAGGGGAACACGGGGCTCAACGGCGTCCCGTCCGGCTTCCTGAGCATCGACCGCATCACGATGGGCTGGCAGAAGTCCGACCTGATCATCCTGGCGGCGCGTCCCTCCGTGGGAAAGACGGCGTTCTCGCTGAACCTCGCGCGCAACGCCGCGGTGGACCACCACATGGCGGTGGCGTTCTTCTCCCTGGAAATGTCCGCGATCCAGCTGGTCAAGCGCCTCATCACCTCCGAGTCCGGCCTGAGCGCCGACAAGATCAAGGGCGGCACCCGGCTCGAAGACTACGAATGGGAGCAGCTGGAGTACAAGCTCCGCTCCCTGTCGAAGGCGCCGCTGTACATCGACGACACCCCGGGCCTGCCCCTGATGGAGTTCCGCACCAAGGCGAAGAACCTGGTGAAGAACAAGGGGGTGCGCCTGATCGTCGTGGACTACCTCCAGCTGATGCAGGGCCCCGCCGAACTGAAGGGCATGCGCGAACAGGAAGTGGCGGCCATCTCCCGGACGCTCAAGGCCACGGCGAAGGAACTGGACGTGCCCATCATCGCCCTGTCCCAGCTGTCCCGCCAGGCCGTGCAGCGCCAGGGCGGCGGCGGCAAGCCGCAGCTGTCCGACCTGCGCGAGTCCGGCTCCATCGAGCAGGACGCCGACATGGTCATCTTCATCCACCGGCCCGACTTCGTGGGGCTGAGCGAGAATCCGGAAGACCGGGAAAAGACGCAGATCATCATCGCCAAGCACCGAAACGGCGAGACCTGCGAGATCGATATGCTCTTCAAGAGCGAGCAGATCCGCTTCGTGGAGCTGGACGACGCGCTGGACATGCGCGCCGGCTCGATGACGATCGATTCCGCGATGAACAACATGGTCGGAAATGAGTTCGAGTAGCGAGATATCCCACCGCGGCCGCATCGTGTCGGTCACCCCGGAAGAGACGGTCGTGCAGATCGTGTCCGAGTCCGCCTGCGCGGCGTGCCACGCCAAGGGGCTGTGCAGCCTGGGCGACGCCACCGTCAAGGAGGTTTCCCTGCCCACCCGCGGCTGGGACCGTTACGCCGTGGGGGACGAAGTGAACGTGGTGCTGCGCGCCTCGATGGGCCACAAGGCCGTCTGGCTGGCATATGTCGTGCCCCTGCTGGTGCTGGTCGCAGCCCTGCTGGGAACCCTGGCCGCCGGCGGATCCGAGCTGCTCGCGGGCCTGGCCGCCATCGGCGCCGTAGGCCTGTACTACGGGGTGATCTGGCTGCTGCGCGACCGCCTCAGGAAAGACTACATATTTAACATTAAAGCATAATGACTCAAACGATTATCTGGACCGTCGCGATTCTGACCGTCCTGGGCCTGCTGCTCGCGCTCATCCTGTTCTGGGTGGCGCGCAGGTTCCGGGTGGAGGAGGATCCGAGGATCGACGAGGTGGAGAAGGCGATGCCGGGCGCCAATTGCGGCGGCTGCGGTTTCGCCGGCTGCCGGGCCTTCGCCGATGCGGCGGTCAAAGCCCCCAACCTGGATAATCAGTACTGCCCCGTGGGCGGCGACGAGGTGATGCAGAAGGTGGCCTCCATCCTCGGCCTGACCGTGGAGAAGAAGGCCCCGCAGGTGGCGGTGGTCCGCTGCAACGGCAGCTGCACCGCCCGTCCCCGCACCAACGAATACGATGGCGTCCGCTCCTGCCGGGTGAAGGCCGCGCTGTACAGCGGCGACACCGCCTGCTCCTACGGCTGCGTGGGATGCGGCGACTGCGTGGAAGCCTGCCGGTTCGGCGCCCTGTCGATGGACCCGGAAACGGGTCTTCCCGTGGTGGACGAAGCGAAATGCACCGCCTGCGGCGCCTGTGCGAAGGCCTGCCCGAAGCACATCATCGAGCTCCGGAACAAGGGCCCGCGCGGCATGCGCGAATTCGTGTCCTGCGTCAACAGGGACAAGGGCCCTGTGGCCAGGAAGGCCTGCGCCAACGCCTGCATCGGCTGCGGCCTGTGTGCGCGGACCTGCCAGCACGGCGCCATCACCGTGACGGACAACGTGTCGTACATCGACTTTACCAAATGCAAACTCTGCCGGGAATGCGAGGCGGTGTGCCCGTCCGGCGCCATCCACGGCGTGAATTTCCCGAAAGAACTGGACAAGGAGGCCGTCAAGAAGCGCATTGCCGACCGCAAGGCGAAGGCGGCCGCCGAAGCGAAAAAGGAGGTGCCGAATGGGTAAACTGACTTTCTCCATGGGCGGCATCCACCCCCATGACAGCAAATTCGCCCGCGAACGCGCCATCGAGCAGCTGCCGCTGCCCCCGGTCGTGTACGTGTCGATGGCCCAGCACCTCGGCGCCCCGGCAAAGCCGGTGGTGGCCGTGGGGGACCGCGTGAAGGTGGGCCAGGTCATCGCCGAACCGGGCGGATTCATCTCCGCCTTCATCCATTCCCCGGCGTCCGGCACGGTCAAGTCCGTCGCCCCGCGCAAGGACCTCGCCGGCAACCCCGTCGTGCACGTGGAGATCGCCGTCGAGGGCGACGAATGGGAGCCCTCCATCGACCGCAGCAAACAGCTGGTGACCGCCATCCCCGACGACAAGGCGGCGATCCTGGACCGCATCAAGGCCTGCGGCATCGTGGGCCTGGGCGGTGCGACCTTCCCCACGCACGTCAAGCTCAGCCCGCCTCCCGGCAAGGTGGCGGAATGCCTGATCATCAACGGCTCCGAGTGCGAGCCTTACCTGACCAGCGACTACCGCATCATGCTCGAGAGCCCGAAGGAAATCGTGGTGGGCGCCGCCATCATGCAGAAGGTGCTGGGCGGCTGCCGCTGCGTGATCGGCATCGAGGAGAACAAGCCCGAGGCCATCCGTTCGATGCGTGCCGCGGTGGCGGAGCTCGGTTATCCCGGCATCGCGGTGCAGACGCTCAAGAAGCGTTATCCGCAGGGCGGCGAGAAGCAGCTCATCGATGCGGTAATGCGCCGCCAGGTGGGTTCCGGCGGCCTGCCGATCGACGTGGGCGCCGTGGTGCAGAACGTAGGCACCGCGCTGGCCGTCTATGATGCGGTGCAGAAGAACATGCCCCTGATTACCAACGTGCTGACGGTCACCGGGGACCGGATTCCCGGCAATCTGCAGCACAATTACCGTTTCCGTATCGGCGTGCCCCTCTCCTTCGTGGTGGAGCAGGCCGGCGGCATCCCGGACACGGCCGCCAAGATCGTCAGCGGCGGGCCGATGATGGGCAAGGCCGTCAGCAACCTCGACGCCACCACCGTCAAGGGCACGTCCGCGGTACTCTACCTGAGCGAGGCGGCCACGCGGCGCCGGCCGGAGACGGCCTGCATCCGCTGCGGCCACTGCGCCGACTCCTGCCCGATGGGCCTGGAGCCCTTCCTGCTGAACCGCCTGTACAAGGCCGCCGACCTCGAGGCGCTCGAGAAGCACGCGGCCCAGGATTGCATCGAGTGCGGCTGCTGCCTGTACAGCTGCCCGGCGGGCGTCCCCCTGCTGGACAACATCCGTCAGGCGAAAGGCCAGGTGATGGGAGTCATCCGCGCCCGTGCCGCGGCTGCCAAGGCTGCGGCGGAGGCCGCCAAAAAATAAGCGCCTATGGACAAGAAGTATATCGTATCTCCTTCTCCGCACATCCACGCGGACACATCCACGACCACGATCATGCGGGACGTCATCATCGCGCTGTGCCCCGCGCTCCTGGTCTCCGTGCTCGTGTACGGCTGGGCCGAACTGCTGGTGCTGGCCGTGAGCGTGGCCTCCTGCGTGCTGCTGGAATGGGCGGTGACCAAGTGGCTGATGAAGCGTCCCTCGACCGTCGGCGACCTGTCGGCCGTGGTCACGGGCCTGCTGCTGGCCATGAACCTGCCGTCCGCGATCCCCCTGTGGATCGTGTTCATCGGCGCGGTGGTCGCCATCTGCATCGCCAAGCTGTCCTTCGGCGGTATCGGCCAGAACGTCTTCAACCCGGCCATCACCGGCCGCGTGTTCCTGCTGATCTCCTTCCCGGCCCAGATGACCGACTGGATGCCTACGCCCGGCTTCATCACGGTGCCGGACGCCGTTTCCGGGGCCACCCCGCTGAGTGCGCTCAAGGAAGCGCTGAAGTCCGGTTCCTCCATCTCCGAGTTCCTGGACGCCAACGGCTACACGGCCGCTTCGATGTTCTGGGACATCGGCGCCTCCGCGGGTGAAATCTCCGCCGGCGCGCTGCTGATCGGCTTCGTGTATCTGCTGGTCCGCCGCGTGGTGAAGCCGTGGATCCCGCTCAGCATCCTGGGCACGATGGCGCTTATCGCGGCGGTATTCCACTGGCTGGTCAATCCCGAGCTCTACACCGGACCGGCTTTCAACCTGCTGACCGGCGGTACGTTCCTCGGCGCGCTTTTCATGGCGACGGACTACGTGACCTCGCCGATGAGCACCTGGGGCGGTGTGATCTACGGCATAGGCATCGGCCTGATTGCGATGATGATACGCTACTTCGGCGCCTATCCGGAGGGCATGTCGTTCGCCATCCTGCTGATGAACTGCACCGTGCCGCTTCTGAACATGTGGTTCCACCAAAAGAAATACGGGAGGGCTTAGGATATGGCAGCAGCATCTACACTCAAGAATATGGCGCTCTGCCTGACGGCGGTGTGCCTGGTCTGCTCGGCCGTGGTCGGCGTCGCGTACGCCGTCACGGCGGATCCGATCGCCGCGGCCGCCCGCGCCAAGACCACCGCTTCCATTGCCCGCGTCCTGCCGGAGTTCACGGCGGAGCCGGAGCAGGGGAGCGTCCGGGTGGACGGTACGGACTACACCTATTACAAGGTGGACGGAGCCGGCTACGCCATCGTTTCCCCGACCTCCGGCTTCGGCGGCACGCTGACCCTGATGGTCGGCATCGCCTCCGACGGCACCGTGCACAACACCGCGGTGCTCTCGCACAGCGAGACCCCGGGCCTCGGTGCTAAGTGCACCACCGACGGTCATTTCATTTCCCAGTTCCGGGGGCTCGACCCGTCCGTGACGGCCCTTGCGGTCAAGAAGGACGGCGGCGACCTGGACGCCATCACGGCATCCACGATCACGTCCCGCGCCTATGCGCTGGCGGTCTCGAACGCCGTGAACGTTTTCAAACAGCTTACGCAGGGAGGACAGGGCAATGAGTAAGTGGCATTTCATCACCGACGGTTTCGTCAAGAACAACCCCACCTTCGTGCTGGTGCTCGGCATGTGCCCGACCCTCGCCACCACGACCTCGGCCCTGAACGGCCTGGAGATGGGGCTTGCGACGATGTTCGTGCTGGTACTCAGCAACATCGTCATCTCCCTGGTCGCCCCGATGGTGCCCGACAAGGTGCGCATCCCGGTGTACATCACCGTGATCGCGACCTTCGTGACGGTGCTCCAGCTGCTCATGCAGGCGTTCACGCCCGCGGCCTACGAGACGCTCGGCCTGTTCATCCCGCTGATCGTCGTGAACTGTATCGTCCTGGGCCGCGCCGAAGGCTTCGCCAACAAGCATTCCGTGGGCGAGTCCGCCCTCGACGGCATCGGCGTCGGACTGGGCTTCACCGCTTCCCTGACCGTCATCGGCATCGTCCGGGAGATCCTGGGCAGCGGCTCCCTCTTCGGCTGGAAGTTCCTTCCCGGCGACGGCATCCTCGCCTTCGTGATGGCGCCGGGCGCCTTCCTCGTGCTCGGCTACCTGATGGTCCTGTTCAACAAGTATCTCGCTAAAAAGTAGTGCGCCATGGAGTATTTCCTCATCATCGTATCGGCGATCTTCGTCAATAACATCCTGCTGGCGCAGTTCCTCGGCATCTGCCCGTTCCTGGGCGTGTCGAACAAGCTTTCCACGGCCACGGGCATGTCCGGAGCGGTGTGCTTCGTGATCACGCTCGCCACCGTGGTGACCTACCTGCTGAACCGCTACCTGCTGGTCCCCTTCGGCCTGCAGTTCCTGCAGACCATCTCCTTCATCCTGGTGATCGCCGCCCTCGTGCAGATGGTGGAGATCGTCCTGAAGAAGATCAGCCCTTCGCTCTACCAGGCCCTGGGCATCTTCCTTCCGCTGATCACCACCAACTGCGCCGTGCTCGGCGTGGCCATCACGGTGGTAACCAAAGACTTCGCCCTTGGTGGCGCCGCCCCGCACATGCTGAACCTGGGCCAGGCCACGGTCTATGCCCTGGCCACTTCGCTCGGCTACGGCCTTGCAATGTGCCTGTTCGCCGGACTGCGCGAGCATCTGGCGGGCTGCGACGTACCCAAGGCGTTCAAGGGCCTTCCCATCGCGCTCATTACCGTGGGCATCATGGCGATGGCCTTCCTCGGTTTTTCCGGAATCGTTTAACCCTCAAATTATTAATCATTATGAAAAAAATTCTTGCAATTCTCGTGGCGGCCTTCGCATTCGTCGCCGTTGCTTCCGCTCAGCCCCGCGCCCTTGGTGTGCGTGCCGGTTGGGGTGGTGAACTCTCCTACCAGCACGGTGCCGGTGCCGGCTTCCTTGAGGCCGACCTCGGTTTCCTCGCCAACAACGGTTTCTATGTGACCGGTATCTACGACTTCATCCTCGGTTCCGCCGGTATCTGCAACTTCTACGCCGGCCCTGGCGCCCAGCTGGGTTTCTATCACGTGGGTGACAACAGCGGTTTCAACGCCGGGATCGCCGGACAGCTCGGTGTGGAATTCGAGATTCCTTCCGTTCCCCTGAACCTCTCCCTCGACTGGAGGCCGGTGTATTATTTCAACTACGGCGGCTTCGGCTGGCAGGGCATCGCCCTCGGCATCCGTTACCGTTTCTAGGTTGTTAAAAATTCTTAAAAATATCCCGGCTTGGAGAACAAGCCGGGATATTTTTGTGTATCTTTGGTCGCTATGTATGAGATCCTGACCAAAGAGATGCTGACCCCGGCCATCTGCCGGATGTCAGTCAAGGCCCCGCGCCTGGCCGCGGCGGCGCAGCCGGGGCAGTTCCTGATTGTCCGCGCGGACGAAAAAGGGGAGCGTATCCCGCTCACTATCAGTGACTACGATGCCCAGCAGGGAAGCGTGACCATCGTCACGCAGAAGATAGGCGCTTCGAGCGCGGATATCATCGCGTTCGAGCCCGGCGAGTCTTTCGCCGACGTGGTGGGCCCGCTCGGCCTGCCCTCCGAATTCGTTACGATGTCGCCGGACGAACTGTCCCGGCAGCGCTATATCCTCATCGCGGGCGGCGTGGGAACCGCTCCCGTGTACCCGCAGGCCAAGTGGCTCAAGGCACACGGCGTGCCCGTGGACGTGATCATCGGCGCGAAGACGAAGGACCTGCTGATCTACGTGGAGGAGATGCGCTCCGTATGCGACAACCTCTTCATCTGCACGGACGACGGTTCGGCCGGCTTCAAGGGGATGGGAACGAACATGCTCGAGAAGGTCGTCGCCGACGGCCACAGCTATACCCAGGCCGTCATCATCGGCCCGATGATCATGATGAAGTTCACGACCCTGACCTGCCGCAAGCTCGGGATCCCCGCTATCGTGAGCCTGAACACCCTGATGGTGGACGGCACCGGCATGTGCGGCGCCTGCCGCGTGAGCGTGGGCGGAAAGACGCGTTTCGCCTGCGTGGAGGGTCCGGAGTTCGACGGCTACGAGGTCGATTTCGACGAGGCGATGCGCCGCCAGGGCCAGTACAGGACCGAGGAGGCGGAAGCGAATGAGAAACACGTTTGTAAAATAGGGAGGGGCAAGTAATATGGCAAACCGAATTCCCCGTGTACCGGTGCGCGAGCAGGACCCGAAGGTCCGCGCGACCAATTTTGAAGAAGTATGCTACGGCTACAATAAGGAAGAGGCGCTCCTGGAAGCGTCCCGCTGCCTGAACTGCCGCAACCCGCGCTGCATGACCGCCTGCCCGGTGAGCCTGCAGATCCCGCGTTTCATCGCGCAGCTCGCCGCCGGCGACATCGCCGGCGCGGCCGCGGTCATCGCGGAGGACTCGTCGCTTCCCGCCGTGTGCGGGCGCGTGTGTCCGCAGGAAACGCAGTGCGAGGGCAGCTGCGTGCTCGGCGTCAAGGGCGAGCCGGTCGCCATCGGCAAGCTCGAACGTTTCGTGGCGGACTACAGCCGGGAGGCGGCTGGCAGCTCCCACGATACCGTGGCCACCAGTCAGGCAGTCCCCTCCGGAAACACTGCCACCCTCGGCACGTTAAGAGATGGCCGCAAAAAGGTTGCTGTCATCGGCAGCGGCCCGGCAGGTCTGGCGTGCGCGAGCGATCTGGCGAAGTGGGGCTACGACGTCACCATCTTCGAGGCGCTCCACAAACCCGGCGGCGTGCTTGAATACGGCATCCCCGAATTCCGCCTTCCGAAAGACAAGGTCCTGCGCCACGAGATCGACGCCGTCCGCGCGCTCGGCGTCAAGATCGAGACCAACGTCATCGTGGGCCGTACCATCACCATCGACTCCCTGATGGACAACGAAGGCTTCGAAGCCGTCTTCGTGGGCACCGGTGCCGGCCTGCCCAAGTTCATGAACATCCCCGGCGAGAACCTCAACGGCGTCTTCTCCGCCAACGAGTTCCTCACCCGCAACAACCTGATGAAGGCCTGGCGCGAGGATTATCTCACCCCGATCCACGCCGGCAAGAAGGTGTGCGTCGTGGGCGGCGGCAACGTCGCGATGGACGCGGCCCGCACGGCCCTGCGCCTGGGCGCCGAAGTGCATATCGTCTATCGCCGCACCGAGGCCGAACTCCCGGCACGCCGCGAGGAGGTCCACCACGCCCTCCAGGAAGGCATCATCTTCGACATGCTGACCAATCCCATCGAGGTGATCGGCGACGAGAAAGGCTGGGTAAGCGCCCTGAAGTGCATCCGGATGGAACTCGGCGAGCCCGATGAAAGCGGCCGCCGCAGTCCGGTGCCCATCCCGGGTTCCGAGTTCGAGATTCCTACCGAGACCGTCATCATGGCCCTCGGAACTTCGCCCAACCCGCTGATTTCCAGGACCACGCAGGGGCTGGAGACCAACCGCCGCGGGTGCCTGGTCGCCGACGCGGCCGGGGCGACCACCCGACCCGGCGTGTTCGCGGGCGGCGATGCCGTGACCGGCGCAGCGACCGTAATCCTCGCGATGGGGGCCGGGCGCACGGCGGCGAAGGCCATCGACGCTTACCTGAAAGGGAAATGACACTGAACCGATAAACTGATAACCTTTTCTGACCACATGATGAACCTGAAAACACTGACTGCTCCTCTCGGAACCTGGAAGTTCTGGAAGGAACTGATCATCATGACCGTCGGCATGTTCATTGCCGCCGCGGCCGTGTACTATTTCCTGGTGCCGAGCAAGATCGTCGTCGGCAGCATCTCCGGTCTGTCCATCGTGATCAGCGCCCTGTTCGAGAACGCCGGGATCGCCGTCAAGGTGTCCACCGTCGTGCTCGTCATCAACGCCATCCTGCTGGTGCTGGCCTACTTCCTCATCGGCAAGGAGTTCGGCCTCAAGACCTGCTACACGGCCCTGATTCTCGGTCCGATGATGGATGTCTGGGAGAAGATCTGCCCCAGTTCGGCCCTGCTGGCCCCGGGCTCCACGTCCGTGATGGGTGAGCTGTGGTTCGACCTGCTGTGCTTCGTGCTCATCCTGAGCATGTCGCAGGCCATCATGTTCCGCATCAACGCTTCCACGGGCGGCCTGGACATCCTGGCCAAGATCGTCAACAAGTATTTCCACTTCGACATTGGCCTGTCCGTGACCATCGCGGGCGTGGTCATCTGCTGCACCGCCTTTTTCGTGAACCCGTTCCGCCTGGTGATCATCGGCCTCATCGGCACCTGGATCAACGGCCTGATCGTGGACTACTTCATGGCGAGCCTGAGCCGGCGCAAACGCGTCTGCATCATCTCCGATGACCATGAGGTGCTGCGGGACTACATCGTGAACAAGATCGTGCGCGGCTGCAGTCTGTATGAGGTGACGGGCGGTTACAAGGGCGACAAGCGTACGGAAATCCAGACCCTGCTGACCAAGGACGAGTTCGCGGACCTGATGAATTTCATCCGCGAGCGCAAGATCCAGGCGTTCATCACCGCCGGCAACGTCAGCGAGGTGTATGGCTTGTGGTCCGAGCACAAACGGCATCATAAATAAGGGCGGTTTCTTGTTTATAATTACATTTTTTTTGTATATTTGACTCCGTCACAATGATTTAAATAGGCGCCTATGAAGAATGAACAGTCAAAAGAGCAGTACGTCTCGCCGAAGTGCGAGGAGCTGGAAGCCCGGTTCGAGGGCGTGATGTCCGTCAGCCCCGGAGATTATCCCGAATGGGAGGAACAAGACATTAACGGTTAAACCTGCGAACATTATGAAAAAGACGATTTTGTTTTTGATTATGGCCGCAGGCCTGCTTTCCTGCGCCAAGGAAATGACCCCCGCTCCGGAGAAAGCTCCGGCGGGCGTACCGATGAGCTTCAACATCACCGTGACCGGCACCAAGGCGGAAAAGACCAATTGGGCGAACGGTGATGTGGTCTATGTGTTTTTCAAGGGTCTGGAAGAGAAATATCTCACCCTGACCTACGACGGCAGCGGATGGACCGACGCCTCCGGGGGCGGCACGCTCACGGACACGGACTTCAGCACCCTCACGACCCAGACCCTCACGGCGGTGCATCTGCCCGTGGAGGCGGACGTAGCTTTCGTGGACGGCGCCTTTGTCTTCACGAAGGGTGGTAATCCCGTTTATAACTATTATCTGTACCAGACCGGTAAGGAATATACGGTGGACGGCACCACGGTAACCGCTTCCCTTGAGATGGGTAAGCCCGCGGGCATAGCCCAGTTCCACGTGGCCGGCATCACGGACTATGCGGAATTATATTGCTTCAGCAGCTCTGAAATCCGGCCTGTCGCCTGTTCGGGCGTCACGGTGGACGGCTCCGTCGTGGAGAAAGTCAAGCCGGCCGGCGACCAGCTGTGGGGCGTGGATGATGCGGACGGGCTCGTGTTCGGCGGCCGCCTGGAAAATCCGGGTGCGGCGGCGGAATACAAGTTCATTCTGACCGGTCCAATTGGAGCGCAGCAAGAAAGAGCTTAACGAAGGAATGAGGTATAATTTCCCGGTACCGGCGGAATGGACCGTCGTGGCGGATAATCCGGGTTATGACTTTTTGCATCTCACTAATTATACCTTCAATGTCCAGGAAGAGGTTGAGGGTTTCGTTAATAGGCTTGGTTTGGACGGCAACGACGGTTCCGTCCTTTGGTGGACGAAGGTCTCTCCGTCTTACTACATTGACCAGGATACGGGCGCCGATCCAAGCTCCCGGATCAGCAACCGTTACGCGTGTGCCGACTATGATGTGTCTTATATCAAGCTGGCCGAATTGGCCTTCAACGTGGTGGACGCGGATGATGAGTTTATGGATGACGAGGCGATAGAAAACGCCAACCTGAGCGTGGAATTCACCTATGCGGATCCGGAACAAGGTTCTGAACTTCTGCCGGAAAAGAGTAGGACGGATTCTTTCCAGGATTATGACGACCTGTGGATCAATAAGACCACGTTCTATTACAGGACCAACGAAAAGCCGTTCATCCCGATGGTCGGGAAACTCTTCATTACGGTCGATGGAGAGAAGTACGAGCTTCCGACCCGCTTCTCCCGGCCCAAGGCTTCCGTGAAGCATCCGGGCGTGGTTCTTGACTACAGCCAGTTCGCCGTGGTCCGCTGGACGCCCTTCACGCAACCTGAAGCCGGTGATTTCGGAATCGTCTTGGACGAGAACAAGATTTACCGTGAGCCTTTGTTCACGGGCTTGAATCTCGAGGACAATCGTCCAAACGGCGTCAGTTTTTCTGTGATCGAAAACGGAAATTGGGTCATAGGGAATGCTGCGACAAATGCCACGGCTTCCAGCGGTTCAGATGGTTACGTCTCGGGAATCAGTTCCAAGGACGCCTACCAGATCACGCTCAGTTATGAGATCAGTATTCCGAACGATCTCAAAAGACTCCTCTCCGTGAAATACAGCGAAGATGGCGAAAACTTTGAGAGCGAGCAGAATGAGGCCGGGACCCTGACTCCGTACATCGTCTTCGATTACAGTTCCGAGATTCAGTTCTATGGCGAAATTGACATCCCGGTGACCGCCACGATCGAAAGCCCTTGGCAGGAGCCGCTGAACGTGGAGTATTGCTTTATCGTGCAAGGTATCAGTTAGCCGGCAGCGCGGATGCGTCCGTCACGGGCGTTTTTCCGGGCGGGTAGCCATATTCGCGCTTGTAGGCGCGGCAGAAGGAGGCGGGGTCTTTGAACCCCGCCTCCGTCATTGCATCGGCGACGCGGCAGCCGCCGGCGGCGAGCAGCCGATGCGCGTCCTGCAGGCGCCGCAGGATCACCCATTTCTCGGGCGTGAGCGGGCTGACCTTCTTAAAATCCCGTTTGAAGGCGGACAGGCTGCGGCCCGAATAGCGCGCCAGCTCCGGCACGGACAGGTCGCAGAGGTAGTTCTCTTCCATAAAGGAAGGCAGGTCGATCTTCAAGTCGAACAGCGAGGCGTAGAAGTCGGGATCCGCCGCCAGCACGCAGCGCAGGCCTTCTAGGCGCTTCTCCCAGGCCGTTTCCTGCGGCAGCGGCTCTCCTGCGTCCAGATATGGGGTGAGGGACAGGAAAAGACTTTCCAACGCCGGCCCCGCCGGAATCTTCAGCACAGCCTCCGAGATGGGGCGGGCGTCCCGCGGCAGTTCCTTGCGGGACAGGCTCCGGAAATAGCCCAACAGGAATTTCCGGCAGAAGAACAAGGCGACCGACTGGAAAGGCCGCCCGTCTTCGGGTGCCCAGGCGTCCACCACCACGCGGTAGTCCTTCCGCAGGAACACGCAGTCGCCCGCGGCGAGCGGGGTACGGCGCTCCCCGAAGACAACTTCCGCCCGGCCCGAGCGGATATAGAGCAAGGTGTGGTCCTTGATGTGGACCGGCTCGCGGACGTCCTCCCGGTCCACCCGGGAGAACACCACGCCGGAACAATTGATGCGGCTGAATCCTTCCATAGGGGCAAATATAGTGGTTTTGGACTTTTCAGTCAAGCAAAATGGACTTTTCAGTCAAATAGAATTGGCCGGGATGCGTTTACTTTGTATCCACAATTGATTAACCGATGAAAAGGATCCTTCTGATTATCACGGCCCTCGCCGTGACCTTCCCGGCCCTGGCCGTTTCCTCCCAGCCTGAAAACGAAAACATCGATACCCTGAAAAGCGCCGTCGTGACCGGTACCCGCGTCGCGATGGAGCGCGACCGTCTGCCCGCCCCCGTGTCCGTGGTCGGCCGCGAGCGGATCGCCGTCAGCGACGAAAGCGCCCTGCTACCCTCGCTGATGGAAGAAGTGCCCGGCCTGTTCGTCACTTCGCGCGGCGTTACGGGCTACGGCGTGTCGGCCGGCGCGGCCGGCGGCATCTCGCTGCGCGGTTTCAGCGCCGCCAGCGGCCGCACCCTCGTGCTCATCGACGGACACCCGCAGTACCAGTCCATCTACGGTCACGCCGTGGCCGACGAGTACCTCGCGGACCTGGCCCAGCGCGTGGAAGTGACGCGCGGCGCGGCCTCCGTCCTGTACGGCTCCAACGCGATGGGCGGCGCCATCAACATCATCACCCGGCGCCCGGAGTTCCTGGGCAACCGCGTGAACGTCAAGCTGATGGGCGGCTCCTACGGCACCTGGCGCGCCTCTGCCACGGAACAGTACTCAAACGGCCGCTTCTCGCTGGTCGCGAACGTGGGCCACGACCGCACCGCCGGCCACCGCGAGAACTCTGCCTTCCGCTCCACCAGCGGGATGCTGAAGGCCTCCTATGACCTGTCCGCCGCCTGGCGCCTGAGCGGCGACGTGAATCTCGTCAACGCCTACTCCCAGAACCCGGGCACCGTGGAGAAACCGATGTTCGATGGCACCGCCGACATCCTCCGCCTGATGTCCTGGATCTCCCTGGAGAACCACTATGAGCGCACGGACGGCGGCATCAACTTCTATTACAACTGGGGCAGGCACGACATCAACGACGGCTACGCGCAGGGGGGACAGCCGCAGCCCTACCTCTTCCACAGCACCGACTACCAGGGCGGCGTGAACCTCTTCCAGGCCGTCCGGCCCTGGGAGGGCGGCACCCTGACCGCGGGCTTCGACCTCAAACTCTACGGCGGCAACGCCTACCGCAACCCCACCACCGAAATCTACGCGGACCACAAGAAACTCCACGAGGAGGCCGGCTACCTGCTCGCGCAGCAGATCCTCGGTCCTGTGACCTTCGAGGGCGGCGTCCGCCTGGAGCACCACAGCCTTTACGGCTTTGAGTGGATCCCGCAGGCGGGCGTGAGCGTGCTCGCCTGGCCGGGCGCCAGCCTCAAGTTGTCCGCATCGAAGGGCTTCCGAACCCCGAACCTGCGCGAACTCTATATGTACGCCGTCGCCAACGAGAATCTCCTTCCCGAGCGGGCCTGGAGCTATGATTTCACCTATGCCCAGCACTTCCTGGACGGCCGCCTGAACACCGAACTGAGCCTGTTCTGGACCAAGGGCAGCAACATCATCGAGGTGACCGTCGTGGACGGCAAGCGCGCCAACCGCAATGTGGGCGCCTTCGAGAACAAGGGCGTGGAGTTCAGCGCGGACTGGCTGGCCACGGACGAACTGAAGTTCAACGCCAACTACAGCTACCTGCATATGGGCACCGTCTATACCGGCGCCCCGGTGCACAAGATGTATTTCTCCGGCACCTGGACCCCGGGCCGTTTCAGCGTCAACCTGGGTGTGATGGGCATCAAGGACCTGTACCTGTCCACCGGCGAGAATGCCGTGAAGAGCAGCTACGCGGACCTGAAGGCCCGCCTGGCCTACGCCGTGACGGACTGGGTGACGGTCTTCGTGCGGGGCGAGAACCTGCTGAACCGCAGCTATCAGACGATGCTCGGCTTCCCCGAGCCCGGCATAACCGTGTTGGGCGGTGTCTCGCTCAACTTCTGATTGGAATTCCGGCAATAATCCGTATATTTGCACGCCGTTTCGCCTTGCGCGGGGCGGCGTGCAGGTATGTGTCGGTCCCTTAACTCAGTTGGATAGAGTAACGGTCTTCTAAACCGTAAGTCGAGAGTTCGAGTCTCTCAGGGACTACCAAGAGGGAGGTGCTGAAAACCAGCGCCTCCCTCTTTTTGGGGAAGGTCTCTGTTTAGGGGCCGGACCTTCCCCGCTGATTCTGCCTCTGAAGCCATTGCAGGCCATTATTGCCGGGGAAGGTGTCAAGGCAAAATAGAGACCTTCCCCATTGCCGTTTTGGTCTACTGGTCATGGTGAGCCAGTCTGTGGCAATTTGCACAGAGTAATATACATTTAGACAGTTCTTCCTGAATCCGTAAATCGGAGAACAATCTGAGTTTTGTCCACATGTATTCTTTCTCTTCCGGGTTTGTGTGGTGAAAATCAAACACGCAGTAGTTATTATCCGTCAGTTCAAGACCGCACGATTTGCATCTGCCGCCGAGTTGTCGGATGTATTTGATCTTTCTCTGTTTCCATCTGTCCATGCAGAACCTGTTGAAGCACTCTTTGCACAGACTCATGACCCCGTACTTGTGGCCGGGTTGTGCATAATAATCAGAAATCGGTTTGTCCTGATGGCAGGACGAACAAATTTTAGTTTCCATTCTACAACCTATAAAAGTGCATTTCTATAAAAATACAAAGCGAGCCAGGCACGATATAACCTAACTCGCTTTGTGGACTCGAAGTACCACGGTGTTCAGACTTGTAGTATCCTCAAGGACGAAGACAAATATAGTGAAAATGTTTATTACACCAAATTGATGCCGGCGTCGTGGCAGCGGCGGATCATCTCGTCGGGCCAGATGCTGCTCTGGATTTCGCCGATGTGGGCCTTGCGCAGCAGGAACATGCACAGGCGGCTTTGGCCGATGCCGCCGCCGATGGTGCAGGGGAGTTCCCCGGCGAGCAGGCTCCGGTGGAAGGGGAGTTCCGCCTTCGCGCTTTCGCCCTTGATTTCGAGCTGGCGGCGAAGCGCTTCCTCGTCCACGCGGATGCCCATGCTGGACAGCTCGAAAGGACGCTGCAGGACGTTGTTCCACACGAGGATATCGCCGTTCAGGCCCTTGAAACCCTCTTCGTTGGGGCTGCTCCAGTCGTCGTAGTCGGCGGCGCGGCCGTCGTGCGGCGCTCCGTCGGAGAGCACCCCGCCGATGCCGATGATGAACACGGCGCCCCAGCGGCGCACGATCTCGTTCTCCCGTTCTTTGGGATTCAGGCCCGGGTAGAGCTGAACCAGCTCCTCGGCGTGGACGAAATGGATTTCTTCCGGGAGTTCCGGGACGATCTGCGGAAACTCCACAAAGAGCTTGTTCTCGGTAACCTTGATGGCCTCGTAGATGCGGCGGACGGTCTGCTTGAGGAAACCCAGGTGGCGGTCTTCGCGGCGGATGACCTTTTCCCAGTCCCACTGGTCCACGTAGATGGAGTGGAGGTTGTCCAGTTCTTCGTCGGGCCGCAGGGCGTTCATGTCGGTGTAGATGCCGCGCCCGGGACGGATGCCCATCTGCGCCTTCCGCCTTGCGCTCGTCCATGTCGCGGATGGGGAAGCGGACGGGCCGCTCCACGCCGTTCAGCTCGTCGTTGAGGCCGGTCCCGGAGAGCACGACCATCGGGGCGGTCACGCGCAGCAGGGCCAGCTGGGCTGACAGGTTGTTCTGGAACATGTCTTTGACGGCCTTGATGGCCTTCTCCGTGTTCTCCGCACCTCCGAGGAGATCCACGTAGTGATCGGGAAGGATCAGTTGCATGACGCTACAGGTAATACACTAACTTCTGCAAAGATAGTGATTATTTCTTCTTCCGCAAGGACAGGTGCGCATAGGAGATCACGCCCAGCAGGATGATCAGGATGGCGTGCGCCTCGTGGCCCAGGGTGGCGAGCAGGATGCCCGTTTCCCAGCTGGCTCCGTACAGGCTCTGGATGGACAGGGCGACGAGGTAGTGGTAGGCGCCGATGCCGCCCGGGACGGGGATGACGGAGGCGATGTTGCCCACGGCGGACAGGAACACGGCGTCCACCGTGCCCAGCGCGTCCAGCTGGGGCAGCGCCCGGATGGTGCAGAACATCATCGCGATGTACATCGCCCAGATGCCGACGGTGCTGAGCAGGAAGGGCCATTTGTTCTCCATCCGCGCCACGCTGGCGAAGCCGGTGCCGAGCCCCTTCAGGACGCCGGCGATGCGGCCGAGCAGGCGCACCCGCCTGCGCAGCAGGACCACGGCGGTGAAGAAGCCGACGAGCAGCACGCCGGTCAGGACGACGATCAGGACGGCCGATCCGCCCAGGCGAGCGTAGAACGGCCCCCAGATGTTGTCGGCGAAGAAGGGTGCGAAGGTGTTCCATTTGAGGGCCAGCGCCGCGATGAGGATGGCCGCCACGGCGAGTACGTCGAACACGCGTTCGCACATGATGGTGCCGAGCCCCTTGTCGAAGCTCATCCTGCGGGAAGAGACATAGCCGCAGCGCACGAGTTCGCCGGCGCCGGGCAGCACCACGCTGATCAGGTTGCCCACGTTGAGGGCGTCCCAGACGGGCAGGCGCCGCACCTGGGGGTCCAGCGGCTTGATGAGCGCGTACCAGCGCTCCGTACGGAAGACGAGCGCCAGCACCGCGGCGGCGAAATACAGGGCGACCCAGCCCCATCTCGTCTGCTGCAGGCCCTCCCAGAAAGCTTTCCAGTCCACGCCCCGGAAGGCGAACCAGACGAGCACGACCGCCAGGATGGTGGTCAGGGTATATTTGGCAATATTTGCGGCTTTCTTCAACATAGGGCGCAAATTTACGATTAATTATTGTTATTTTTGTAAAATATGAAATCAATTCTCGGAATAGGCAATGCCCTGACGGACATCCTGGCCGTTTTGCCGGATGATTCCCTGCTGAACACCTTCCATTTGCCGAAAGGCAGCATGCAGCACGTCGACCACGAAACGGGCGACGGCATCTGGGCGGCCCTCAAGCCGCTGGGCGTGAAATACGTCGCCGGCGGCTCCGCGGCCAACACGATCACCTGCACGGCCATCTTCGGCATGCCGTCCGGCTTCATCGGCAAGATCGGCAACGACGAGCTCGGCCTGCTGTTCAAGAGCGACCAGGAGCAGTACGGCGTGCAGACGCGCCTGCTGACCAGCGAGCACGCCAGCGGCCGGTCGATGGTGTTCGTCAGCGGCGGAAACGCCGAGCGCACCTTCGCCGTATACCTGGGCGCCGCGCTGGACCTGGTGCCGGACGACCTGCAGCCGGAGTGGTTCGATGGCTACGACTATTTCCACATCGAGGGCTACCTGGTGCAGAACCAGGACCTGGTGCGTCGCGCCGTCGAGTACGCGCACCGCGCCGGGTGCATCATCTCGCTGGACATGGCCTCCTACAACGTCGTGGAGTCCAACCTGGCCTTCCTGCACGACATCGTGGAGAAGTACGTGGACATCGTCTTCGCGAACGAGACCGAGGCGCGGGCCTTCACCGGCCTGTCCGATCCGCAGGCATCGCTGGACGAGATTTCCAGACTCTGCCGGACTGCCATCGTGAAGGTGGGCAAGGACGGCAGCTGGGTCAAGCGCGGCGACGAGGTGCACTTCATCGAGCCCTGGCCCGCCGCCACGGTGGATGCCACCGGCGCCGGCGACACCTACGCCGCCGGCTTCCTCTATGCGGACTCGCTGGGCCTGCCGCTCAAGACCTGCGGCGAGATCGGCTCCATCATCGCGGCCAAGGTGGTAGAGGTGGTGGGCACCAAGATCGACATCCCGCGCTGGCGGCTCGCCAAGCAGGAGATCCGGGACGTGATAGCCGCGACCGGCCGATGAAAAACCCCCTCCTGACCCTTTTCCGCCACTGTGCGCTGCGCTCCCTGGAAGGAGGCGCCGCCACGGGCCTGCTGCCGCTCGGACAGTTCCGCAGCGCCCTGGTGATCGTGGATGCGGCAGAAGGGGAGGAGGCCGTTTCCAAGGTGAGCCGCAGCGTGCGTCAGTTCTTTGAATACCAGGGGATTCCGGTGCAGATAGCCGCTCCTTCCAGGAAGGAGCTGGACCTGATCGGCCGCCCGAAAAGGAAATTGCGCGAGGCGCTTGCCGCTGGGGCGGACCTGCTGGTCTGCCTGGACGCTTCGCCGGACGGATTTACGGCGGAATACCTGTCCCGCACCGTTCCGGCCCGCTTCAAGGTGGGCTGCCGCGCGCTGGAAGGAAATGTTTACGACCTGGTGGTCGCCCCGCCGGAGGGCGGTGCGGGCGGCCAGGCGGCCGCCTTTGCCGCCATCCGGGACATACTTGTCAAGATCCGATGAAAAAATACCTGATCGTCTTCCTCATCTCGATGGTGCCGCTGATCGAACTTCGCGGTGCCATCCCCTATGCGGTGGGCTTCGGGCTGCCGCTCGTCCCTTCGCTGATCGTCGCCCTGGTGGGCAACATGGTTCCGGTGCCGTTCATCTTCCTGTTCGCCCGCAAGGTCCTCGAGTGGGGCAAGGACAAGAAGGTGATCGGCGGGTTCTTCACTTGGTGCCTGGAGAAGGGCGAGAAGGGCGGCCGGAAGCTGGAGGCCAAGGCGGGCGCGGGCCTGTATGTGGCCCTGCTGCTGTTCGTGGGCATTCCGCTGCCGGGCACGGGCGCCTGGACGGGAACCCTCGCCGCGAGCATCCTGGACATGGATTTCAAGAAGAGCATGGTCTATGTGTTCCTGGGCCTGCTCCTCGCCGCGGCCATCATGCTGCTGGCCAGCCTCGGCGTGTTCGGCGCCATCAACCTCGCGAAATAACTTGTAAGATCCTTTGATATGAAGAAACTGTTGTTCATCGTCGCGCTTCTCGCCTGGGCGACCGGCGTGCAGGCGGGTATCCGCCTTCCTTCACACATCAGTGAGAACATGGTCCTGCAGCAGCAGACGCAGGCCCGTCTCTGGGGCTGGGCCGACCCCGGCGCCGGCATTACCGTAAGCACGTCCTGGGACGGCCGCAGCTATTCCGCCAAGGCGGACCGGGACGGCGCCTGGACGGTGGAGGTGGCCACCCCCGCCGGAAGCTACAAGGAGGAGACGGTCACGATCAGCTCCGGTCGCGAGAAGGTCGTGCTCGGTCACGTGCTGATCGGCGAAGTGTGGCTGGGCAGCGGCCAGAGCAACATGGAGATGCCGCTCCGGGGCTTCGACAACTGCCCCGTGGACGGCGCCCTGCAGGAGATCGCCGAATCCGGCCGCTACCGGGGCCGCATCCGCTTCTCCACCGTTCCCAAGGTGGGCGCGTATTCGCCCAAGGACATCGTGGACGCTCCCTGGCTGGAGAGCTGTCCGGACAACGCCCCCGGCTTCGGCGCCGCCGCGTGGTTCTTCGCCAAGAACCTGAACGAGGTGCTGGACGTGCCCGTGGGCATCATCAACAACGCCTGGGGCGGCAGCCGCGTGGAAGGCTGGCTCCCCCGGGAAATCGTGGCGGGCTATCCCGGCGTGCCCTCCGACTCGCTCGCCGTGAGCCGGATCTTCGAGATGAACCGCCCCACCATCATGTACTACGGCCAGTGGGCGCCCGTGCGGAAGTACACCTTCAAGGGCGTGATCTGGTACCAGGGCGAGACCAACGTGGGCCTGGACCCGCTGGAGTACGCCAAGCGCATGGAGACGCTGATTGCCCTGTGGCGCAGCGAGACAGGCAATCCCGGCCTTCCCGTCTATCAGGTGGAGCTGGCGCCCTATGGCGACAACGATCCCGACGCCTTCGGGTACCCCGTCCTGCGCGAGCAGCAGCAGAAGGCCGCCCGCGAGACGGAGAACTGCTGGATCGTGAGCACCGCCGACCTGGCCCATCCCTACGAGACGGCCCAGATCCATCCCGGCAGGAAACGCGAGGTGGGCCAGCGCCTGAGCTACCTGGCGCTGAACCATACCTACGGCCGCACCGTCTTCCCGGGCGTCGCCCCGGAGTATGCCTCCTTCGACGTGGACGGGGAGGAGGTTACCGTCACCTTCAACAACGTGCGTGAGTCCGGCGGTTTCAACCTCTTCGACAGCATCGAAGGCTTCGAGCTCTGCGGCCCTGACCTGGTGTTCCATCCGGCCGAGGCGCGTACCCAGCGCAACGCCGTCATCGTCAGCAGCCCGGAGGTGAAGCAGCCCGTCGCGGTCCGCTATGCGTTCCGCAACTTCCGTCCCGGCAACCTGGCCGGCGCGAACGGACTGGCGGTGCCGCCCTTCCGGAGCGACCGCATCCTGGAAGGGGAGATCCCGGCCAATCCGGCCGACCAACCGGACGGCGACTTCGCCGGCCGCTGGACCGGCAAGGCCCAGGGTATGGGCGGCCAGGAGATGGCCTTCGACCTGACCTTCAAGAAGTTGGCGGACGGCAGCTGGCAGTGCGAGATGCCCGGCCAGGAGCCCCGGCCCGCCCGCGTGCGCGGGAACCGCGCCACCGTCGAATTCCCGTTCGGCAACGGTATGCGCATGCCTATACAGGTGAAGATCCACGACGACGGCAGCGTGTGGGTGGAAATGATGGGCAATCCCTTCGCGAAGTTGGAGAGGAAGTAGATTCCCGTCCCCAAAGCGGGCATTATATGAGGATGGAGAGCGGGAAAACCGCTCTCCATCCTCATTTTGGGCCTCCGGTGTGGACGGGGGCCTATTTCAGGGCGGCCAGGGCGGGGAAGAGGTATTCGTACACCAGGTTCTGCTCGGCCTGGAGGTTGGCGGAGTTGGCCGTGCAGGCGATCACCGCGTCGCTGTCCGGGATGATGAAGATGTACTGCCCGCGGGCGCCGTCCGCCCGGTAGGCGTTGTCGGGGCAGCGCCACATCTGGTAGCCGTATCCCAGCATGAAGGTGCAGTTCTCCGGGGTCAGGCCCTTCGCCGCCGCCTCGTCCGGACGCGTTCCGGCGGGCACGGACGGGACCTGGTACTTGGACGCCTCGTTCACCCAGGCCTCGCTGACCAGCTGCTTGCCGTTCCACTTGCCCTTCTGGAGGAACAACTGGCCGAACTTGGCCATGTCCTCGGTCTTGAGCTGGAGGCCCCAGCCGCCGGCGTTGATGCCCTGCGGGCTCTCTTCCCACTCGGGAACGGCGATGTTCAGCGGCTCGAACAGGCGCGGCGTCAAGTAGTCGAGCACCTTCTGCCCGGTGAGCTTCTGGACGATGGCGGAGAGCATGTAGGTGCCCAGTGAGTTGTAGCAGTACCAGGTACCGGGCTCGTGGACGAAGGGATGCGCGAGGAAGCTGGCCACCCAGTCGTCGCTGCCGCGGAAGCGGGCCTCCGTCTCCTGGCCGCAGTTCATCGTGAGCAGGTCGTGCACCGTGACGGCCTTCAGGTTGTCCGAGACTTCCGCGGGGAGCTTGTCCGGGAAGAAGTCCACCACTTTGTCCGTGACTTTCAGCAGGCCGTCGTCGATGGCCATACCCACGGCCGTGGCGGTGAAGGACTTGCTGACGGAATGCATCGCGTGCGGCTTGTCCGGGGCGGCGTCGCCGTACCAGCCCTCATACAGCACCTTACCGTGCTTGAGGATCATCAGGCTCTCGAAGAGGACGGAATCGTCGGCCTTGTCGCCGGCGAGGACGGCATCCACGGCCTCCTGGATGGAGGCGGGGGTGGCGGCGCGGGGAAGGTCCCCGCCAATCTCTTTCTTCCCGCAGGAAGCGAGCAGGACCGTGGCTGCAACAGCCAGGGAGAGGAGAAAGGTCTTTTTCATATAATTGGTTTTAAGATGATTACCGGAACAGTTCCCGCAGGACCCGCAGCGAGCGTGCCTCGATGCGGGTTTCCGTATGGTAGCCGAGGTAGCGGAGCAGGATTTCCGCGATCTCGCTGCGCTGCCCGCCGCTCAGGGGGACGAGCAGGCTCTCGCTGAAGCCGGACTGCACCAGGGCGCGGAGCTGCGCGAGATGCTCGCCGGCGAAGGGCATCAGGTCCTCCAGGGAGGGGGCGAAGCCCAGCGCGGCGGCGAGTTCCAGCAGGAAGCGGAGGTGGTAGTTGGCGAAGTCGCCTTCCAGAGCGTCGAGGGTGAGGATGGAGCGCTCGCACCATTCGAAGAGGCCCTCTTCCCGCGCCCCGTCGCGGATGGTGCGCCACAGCACCTCGGCCATGAACAGGGACATCGCGTTCTTGGCGGGGCTGGTCCGCAGGCCCGTCAGGGGGTGCCGGGCGGAGAAGGCGTGCGCCCGCCAGAGGTCCGAGCGGGGGTTTTCGACGATTTCGGCGTCCAGGATGCCCAGCGGCTGGAACAGCGCCATCCCGCCGCCCCGGGGCACGGAGGCGATGAAACTGCGGCGCCCCCAGTCGGGACTGAGGGTGTGCAGGACCAGGGACTTCTCCCCGACCTTGGTGGTATTCAGGATGATGAGCTGGGTGCTGCGGACCATCAATACTGTTTGATCCGCTCGCTGACGAGGGCCTGCCGGAGGGCGTCGTCATAGCGGATGCGGATTTCCACGCCGGCCTCCTGGAAGTAGTAGCGGACGGCGATCTCCTCCTCGATGAAGGGCACGATCTCGTCTTTCTTCAGGCGCAGGAACTCCTCTTTCTCCATATTGAGCACCTGCTCCAGGGCGTCCAGCTGCGGTTTCATCGTCTCGTCCAGCCCGTCGAGTTTCAGCTCCTCCTTCGCCCGGTCGAAATAGGTCTTGGCGGAGGAACGGTAGTCGAACTCCCGGCCCTTCGCGTAGGCGATGAAGTCCTCGTAGTCCGCGTCGGACAGGTGGAACTCCTTCACGGGCGGGATGCTCGCGTGCTTGCGCACGTACTCCAGGGCGTACTGCTCGATGATGCCGTAGCTGACGAGCGAGTAGGTGAGGCGGCTGTATTCGTGGAACTTCAGCTCCACGTCCGGGGTGATGCCGCCGCCGTCGCGCACGCTGCGGCCGTGGGCGGTCTTGAACTCGCGGGTGAGCGAGTCGGGGATGTGCGCCACGCTGCCGTCGGGCCGCCGCTGGGCGTAGTCGATCGCCTGCACGCAGCGACCGGACGGGGTGTAGTACTTTGCGGTCGTGACCTTGAGCTCGCCGCCGTAGGGCAGCGAACGGATGCTCTGTACGAGGCCCTTGCCGAAGGTGCGCTCGCCCATGATGGTGGCGCGGTCCATGTCCTGCAGGGCGCCCGCCACGATCTCGGAGGCGGAGGCGGAGCCGGAATCCACCAGCACGATCACGGGCAGCTTGGTGTCCACGGGCTCGCGGGTGGTCTTCATCGTGTAGTTCGCGTGCGGCTCGCGTCCCTTCGCGGACACGACCACGGAACCCCTGGGCACGAAGGCGGATACGATCTCGACGGCCTCGTTCATCAGGCCGCCGCCGTTGCCGCGCAGGTCCAGCACGAGCACTTTCATCCCCTGTTTCTTGAGGTCCTGGACACGCTGCCGCAGTTCGGTGCCCACGCCCTCGGCGAAGCCGGTCTGGGAGATGTAGCCCACGCCGCCGTCCAGCATCCCGGCGTACTCGATGTCCGGGAGGCGGATGCGCTCGCGCGTGACCACGACGTCGGTCTCCTCGCCGCTGCGCAGCTTCTTCACGCGGAAGACGACCTGCGTGCCGGGGTCGCCGCGCATCTTCTCGCTGCACTGCTGGGAGGTAAGGCCGACGACGCTCTCGCCGTCGATGGCCATGATCTCGTCGCCGCACACCAGGCCGTACTTCTGCGCCGGGGAGCCGGCGTAGGGCTCGTTGATGATCACGTTCCCCTGGACGTCGGGCTTGTAGATGACGGCGCCGATGCCTCCGTAGGTGCGGTTGATCATCATCTGGAGGTTCTCGTTCTCCTCCTCGGGGATATAGACCGTGTAGGGGTCCAGGTTCTCCAGCATCGCGTCGATGCCGCGCCGCTCGATGCGGTCGATGGGCAGCGAATCCACGTAGGAGCGCGACAGCTCCTGGAGGATGGCGGTCTGGATCTCGGTCCACTTGCCGAGCTTGAAGCGGGGGGACTGGGCGCCTGCGGCGAGGCTGAGGCCCAGCAGGACTATGAGGGTAAGGATGCGTTTCATACTTGTGCGCTTAACAGGTTACAGGGAGCCGTAGAGCAGCAGGGCGACGCCTGCCATCATCAGCAGCATTTCCAGCGCCTTTTCCTTGACGTGGCCTTCCTTGAGGATCAGTGCGCCGCCGAGGAAGGTGATCAGCACCGAGCAACGGCGTACCATCGAAATGATGGAGAGCATGGCGTCCGGTTCCTTGACCGCGAAGAAGTACAAGGCGTCGGCCACGGTGATCAGCACCGAGATCAGCAGGATGCGCCAGTCCCAGACAAAAGGCTGGAAGCGCTTCTTGTCCGTCAAATATTGTACCAGCAGCAGGATGGCCAGGAGGATGGTGATATAGACGTTGGTCCAGCTCTGGACGAACATCGGGTCCAGGTTCAGTTGCTGGAGGATATGCTTGTCGTAGAGGGCGCTGGCGGAACCGGCCAGTACCGAGAGGATCATCAGGGAGATGCCCTTGGCGGAAGTCTTCCTGTCCGTTTCGTGGTGCTTGGAGCGGGAGCTGAGCAGCAGGGCCGTCATCACGACCGCCACGCCGAGCCACTGCAGCAGGTTGAGGCGCTCGCCGAAGAGGAGGATGGAGAAGATGAGCACGAACATCGGCCGGGAGGCCTTGATGGTGCTCACGGTCGTGAGCGGGAGGCATTCCATCGCCTTGAGCCCGGACACCCAGGAGAGCGAGACCAGTACGGCCTTCAGCATCAGGCTCAGGTGGTCGGGCAGCGACCCCGTCCGGAGGAAGAGGAAAGGCGAGAGGTACAGCGCCGTGAGCCCCGTGGCGGTGACGAGGATCCAATAGACCCCGTTTCGCTTCAGGGCCCGCTTCTTCGCGACATCGTAGGTGCCCAGCAGCAGGGCGGACAGGACAGTTAGCCAAAGCCACATACGGCAGACAATGTTTTTACAAAGTTAACCATAAATTTTTGTATTTTTGTGTTTGCATCCATGAAAGAGAGCAAGATCGAAATACGCGGCGCCCGCGCCCATAATCTCAAGAACGTGAACGTGGACATCCCGCGCAGGAAGTTCGTGGTCATCACCGGGATCAGCGGCAGCGGCAAGTCTTCGCTGGCCTTCGACACGCTCTACGCCGAGGGGCAGCGGCGCTACATGAACACGCTCTCCCCGTACGCCAAGCATTTCATGGGCATTCTCGAGAAACCGCAGGTGGAAAGCGTGGGCGGCCTGAGTCCGGTCATCGCCATCGAGCAGAAGACCACCGGCAGCAACCCCCGCTCCACCGTCGGCACCATCACGGAGATCTCCGACTTCCTGCGCCTTCTGTACGCCCGCGCCTCCACGGCCTACTCGCCCGTGACGGGCAAGGAGATGGTGCGCTACACCGATGCACAGATCGTGGACCTCATCCTGGAGGAGTTCCGGGACCGCAAGTGCCTGCTGCTCGCCCCGCTGGTGCGCGGCCGCAAGGGGCACTACCGCGAACTGTTCGAGTCGCTGCGCAAGAAGGGTTTCCTGCAGGTGCGCATCGACGGGGAGATCTGCGACCTCGGCCCCATCGAGGCGGTGGACCGCTACAAGGCCCACTTCATCGAGCTGGTGGTGGACAAGCTGAAACCCTCCGAGGGGGACCTCTCCCGCGTCCGCAGTTCCGTGGCCACCGCCCTGGGCATGGGCCGGGGGTCCATCGCGCTGCTGGACCAGCAGACCGGCGCCGTGCACCACTATTCCAAGCACCTGGTGGACCCGGAGAACGGCATCTCCCTGCAGGAACCCGCCCCGCATACCTTTTCCTTCAACTCCCCGGAAGGTTGCTGCCCGCACTGCAAGGGCCTCGGGACCGTACCCGACGTCAGCCTGGACACCATCGTGCCGGACCCCGGCATATCCGTCGCGGACGGCGGCATCGCCCCGCTGGGACGCATCCGGGACGGGCGGAAGTTCGAGCTGGTCCGCGCCATCGCGCGCAAGCACAACTTCTCGCTGTACGAGCCCATCGCCGCCCTGCCGGACGAGGCCGTGACCCTGCTGGTGTTCGGCTCGGACGAGTTCTACCGCGTGGGCGAGGGCGCCCAGGCGGAGATGGTGAACTGGGACGGCGTCGTGGGCGACATCGAGGACAAGGTGGTCTGCCCCGTCTGCCACGGCACGCGCCTGGGCGAGCATGTGAAGTGCTTCCGCATCGACGGCAAGGACATCGCCCAGGTGAGCGCGATGGAGATTTCCGAACTTGCGGCGTGGCTGGACACCCTGCCGGAGAAACTGGACAAGCGGGCCGGCACCATCGCCCGGGACATCCTCAAGGAACTGACCGACCGCGTCCGCTTCCTGCTGGACGTGGGTCTGGACTACCTCAGCCTGGACCGGCCGACGGCCTCGCTGTCCGGCGGCGAGGGCCAGCGCATCCGCCTCGCCACGCAGATCGGCTCCAAGCTCGTGAACGTGATCTATATCCTCGACGAGCCGAGCATCGGCCTGCACCAGCGGGACAACCGCAAGCTGCTTGCCTCGCTGAAGAAGCTGCGCGACGAGGGCAACACCGTGATCGTCGTGGAGCACGACGAGGAGACGATGCGGGCGGCCGACTGGATCGTGGACGTGGGCCCCGGTGCGGGCGAACTGGGCGGCCGCATCTGCTACAGCGGTCCCCCCAGGCCGGTGGCGAACCCGATCGGCGTCCCGGCGGGCCGCCGCCAGGGCAACGGCCTCAGCCTGACGCTGCGCGGCGCCCGGGGCAACAACCTCAAGGGCATCGACGCGGAGTTCCCGCTGGGCACCCTGATCGGGGTGAGCGGCGTGAGCGGCAGCGGCAAGTCCTCGCTCGTCAACGAGACCCTGATGCCCATCCTCAAGGGGAAATTCTATCATTTCAAGGAACGTCCGCTGCCCTACGGATCCATCGAGGGCGTGGAGAACATAGACAAGGTCATCGAGGTGGACCAGAGCCCGATCGGCCGCACCCCGCGCTCCAACCCGGCCACCTTTACGGGCGTGTTCGGCGACATCCGCGCCTTGTTCGAGGAGACGCCGGACGCCAAGGTGCGCGGCTTCAAGGCGGGCCGCTTCTCCTTCAACGTCCCCGGCGGGCGCTGCGAGGAGTGCAAGGGCGCCGGCATCAAGGTGATCGAGATGAACTTCCTGCCGTCCGTGGCCGTGTGCTGCGAGGCCTGCGGCGGGCGCCGCTACAAGGAGGACACCCTGGCGGTCCGGTACCGCGGCAAGAACATCAACGACGTGCTGGAGATGCCCGTTTCGGAGGCCTACGAGTTCTTCAAGTCCCATCCCAAGATCGCCCCGAAGCTGAAGGCGATGGTGGACGTGGGCCTGGGCTACGTGCACCTCGGGCAGTCCGCCGTGACCCTGTCCGGCGGTGAGAGCCAGCGGATGAAACTGGCCGCGGAGCTGGCCCGCAAGGCCACCGGCAACACCCTCTATATGCTGGACGAGCCCACCACGGGCCTGCATTTCGACGATATCAAGGTGCTCCTGGGCGTACTCGACCGCCTGGTGGACCAGGGCAATACCGTCATCGTGATCGAACACAACCTCGACGTGCTCAAGAGCGTCGATTATCTGATAGACATGGGTCCCGGCGGGGGCGCCGCAGGCGGCAGGATCGTTGCGACGGGCACCCCCGAGCAGGTCGCCGCCGACCCGGCGTCGGTCACCGGACCTTTTTTGAAGGAACTGTTATGACAAAGATTGAAGCCGCGAGAGCGGAGTACAAGGACTGGTGCGAAGCCATCGGCATCGACACCCTCGAGAAAGTGAATGAAACCCTGGATGCGGGAAAGGCCATCGAACTGATCAACCTCTGCGAGGCCCGGCAGGAGCGCCAGTACGCCCAGGTGGCCGACCAGATCTTCTGGCGGCGCAACCGCTGCCGCATCGTGATGATGTCCGGCCCGTCTTCCAGCGGCAAGACCAGCTCTTCGCTGCGGATCGCGCAGCAGGCGCGCGTGCTGGGGCTCAAGCCCAAGGTGGTGGAGCTGGACAATTACTTCGTGGCGCGCGACGAGACGCCGATCGACGAGAACGGGGAGCGCGACTACGAGGCCCTCGAGGCGATGGACGTGAAGTTCCTGAACGAGCAGCTGACCGACCTGCTCGCCGGCAAGGAGGTGGAACTCCCGAAGTTCGACTTCAAGGCCGGCCACCGCGTCTTCGAGGGCAACACCCTCAAATTGGAGGCGGGTGACATCCTCTTCATGGAGGGCATCCACGCGCTCAATCCGGCCCTCACGCCCGACATCGACCGCGACCGCATCTTCGGCGTGTACATCTCCGCCCTGTCCGCCCTCCCCGGGGGCGAGAAAGACCACGGCTCCACCACGGACAAGCGCCTGCTCCGCCGCATCGTCCGGGACAACCGCGTGCGCGGCATCTCCCCGGAAGACAACATCCTCCGCTGGCCATCCGTGCGCCGCGGCGAGACGCGCAACATCTTCCCCTTCGAGGAGAACGCCCGCATCATCTTCAACTCCTCCACGCTGTACGACGTGCCCCTGCTGAAATACTATGCGGAGCCGCTCCTGTGCGGCATTTCGGAGTCTTCGCCCGCCTATCCCAAGGCGCAGAGCCTGCTTACCTTCCTGGAGCGCGTGCGCGCCCTGAAGCCCGCGGAGATCGCCGCCGTCCCGCCCACTTCCATCATGCGCGAATTCATCGGCGGCCAGACGCTCTGAGCTCAGAGCGCAAAGTTCCGACTGCCAAGAAAAAAGCCCGCTGCGATTTGCAACGGGCTTTCTTCTTAGAGGGGCATCCCTACTTCACCTCGGTCCACTTGCCCGGGACCAGGGCGGAAATCTTGTCGTCATACATTGCCTCGCAGCTCACGGCGGGCAGGTAGAAGCGGCCCGGATAGGTGGCGGTGAGGCCGGTGGTGACGGTCACGCTCTGGCCGGCGCCGAGGTCGAAGAAACTGTAGACGCGGTCGTCGCGGAAGTCCTGGTAGTTGATGCCGGCGGGGTAGGAGACGTCTTCGCGGTTCACGCGGTCGTTGCGGATCTCCCAGCCGGACGGGAACTTCTGCGCGAGGGCGAGGTCGTAGACCGCCGCGGAGCCGGTGTTGGTCACCGTCACCACGGACTTGAAGGTGCGGCCGCGGGACAGGGTGTCCACGCCGATGGGGGCGCCCATCTCATCCACGTAGGAGATGGTCAACTTCAGCCCGGAGGCCTTGGCCTTCTCGGTGCCCGCCTTCGGGACGCCGGTCACGGAAATGACGGCGTGCAGCGGCGTGGAGCCGTTGTTGGACAGGCTCAGGGCGGCCCTCGTGGCATCGGCGCCCACCGGGATGTCCTGGTGGACGAGGGCCTTCTCGCTCGTCATCTTGTAGGTCTTGTCGGCCTTGACGGAACCCGCCACGCCGCCGCCGGCCATCGTGCGGGCATAGTCGCTGATGGCGTAGAGCGACCAGGCGGTGGCCTGCGTGCTCATGTAGCGCTGGCTGTCGTTCAGCGAGGCGGCCACCTTCTCGGCCAGCTCGAAGGCGGCTTCCTTCTGGCCGGTCAGGATGGAGGTGCGCAGGGCGATGGCCCGGTTGCGGTCCTCGCTGCCGTAATACTGATAGTAGTCGGACGAGGCGTTCTCCAGGTACGGCAGGCCGTTGGTGAGCGTGGTCGCCACCTGCTTCTTGCCGTCGCTGGCATAGGCGCCCGCGAGCATCCAGACGGCGCTGCGCGGCATCTTCTTCACCTGCTCGCGGAGCAGGTTCATCGCGCTGCGCTGCGGCTTGCCCGCGGCGGCCAGCGCATACAGGCCGTAGGCGCGCACGAACTCGCCCTCCTTCTTGTTGGACACGACGCTGGACGTCAGGTAGCGGACCAGGCCGTCCTTCAGGTCGGCGGGCACGGCGTAGCCCTGGCGCTCGGCTTCCTGCAGGAAGTGGAGCGCATAGGCGGTGCCGAACGACGAGGATGCGGAGGTGCCCGGCCAGTAGCTCAGGGAGCCGTCCGGACGGCGGAAGTTGTGCAGGCGGTTGATGGCGGCGGTCACGTTGCGCGAGGTGCGCTTGACGGTGTTCTCGTCGCAGTCCATCACCTGGCTGAGGTAGAGCTGCGGGAAGGCCGCGGAGATGGTCTGCTCGACGCATCCGTACGGGTAATCCAGCAGGTACTTCAGGCGACGGCCGAGGTCGATCGCCGGGATGGAGGAGAGCTCGACGGCCAGGGCGTTGGTGCCCGGCACGCCGAACAGGTCCGCGGAGGCGTCTTTCGACTTGCCCGCCTCGAGCAGGAAGGACTGGACGCGGGTAACCTCGGGATTCGGGTTGAGCACGTCGATCTCCACGTTGCTGACGGACTTGTCGGAGCCGGACTGCGCCGTCACGCTCACGTGGGCGATGCCGGTCTGCTCGCCCACCTGGACTTCGAAGTATTCCACGACCTGGCCGTTGTCCGGGGCCTTGACCTCCTTGGAGGCGGCGCCCTTGACGGTCAGCAGGTCGTCGGTCTTGATGCTCAGCTTGACGTTGCCCACGCCCTCCTTGAGGGTCATGACGGTGGCGGGGACCTGGATGGTCTCGCCGATGCTGAGGGTCCTCGGCAGGGTGGCCTGGACCATCACCGGCTGCGTCACGGCCACGTCCTTGGCGGTGCTGCCCTGGGCCTTGCCGTCGGTGGCGACGACCATCGCCCGCAGGGAACCGATGTACTGCGGCACGTCCACGCTGTGGCTGGCGGTCTTTCCGGCCTTCAGCTCGAAGGGACCGAGGTAGGCGACCACCGGCTTGAAGCGGTCGGCGCCCTGGCGCTTGAGCTCGCCGGTGGCTTCGTCGTCACCACCGATCGCGAACAGCTGCTCGATGTGGCCGCCGTAGGCACCGATGACGGCGTCATACTCGTCCCAGGTGCGTACGCGGAGGGCTTCCTTGGCGTAGAAGGAGGCCCAGGCGTCCGGGGTCTTGAAGCCGGTGAGCGAGAGGAGTCCCTCGTCCACCAGGGCCACGATGTAGCTCATCGCGCGGCCCTTCTCCTCCTTCACCTTGAAGTTGAGGGTGGATTCCGGCTTGGTCTCGGCGGGGATGTCCAGCACCGGGTTCAGGCGCGAGGAGGCGTCCTCGACGTTGATGTTCTGCACGCCGTACAGGCGGATCGGGGCGTCGTTGTGGACGTTGCCGTGCGGCTGGATCAGCGCGATGGACGCATAGGCGTTCGGCATCATCTCCCGGGTGATGGGGATGCGGATCTCGGTGCTGCCGGCGTAGCAGTCCACGCGGCGGGTGCTCAGGATCCGGCCGCCCTTCTCGATGGAGACGAGGGCGCTGGTGCCGGCGGCGGACGGGATGGTGATGCGCGCCGTCTCGCCGACGTTGTAGGTCTCCTTGTCGATCAGCATGTTGAGCTGCGTGGAGCCCTCGGCGACATCGGAGGCGCCGCGGTTCTCATACACCTCGCAGAGCATGGAGGTCGCGTGGCCGCCGCGGTCGGTGACGCGGATGTAGTACACGCCGTCCGGCGCATCGGCGAAGTCGTAGCTGAAGCTTCCCTTGCCGCTGCTGGTGGCGATGTTCTGCTCGAAGAAGAGCTCCTTGCTGCGGCCGGCCATATAGCTGGCGATCTGCCCGGAGGCGTCCCACCACCAGCTCCAGTCCACGTGGTAGATCTCTGCGTGCAGGCCCGTGGCGTTCAGGCCCTTGCCCTCGGCGTTGACGGCGGCTACCTCGAACTTGTGCGGCTTGCCGGAGCGGATGTAGCTGCTGCCCCAGCGGTCCTTGTCCAGCTCGGTCTTGATGCCGACGTAGGTGCTGAACGGGGACATCCTGATGCTGTTGTAGGAGGTGCTGAATTCCCCGGAAGGCTCGTAGGCCTGGAAGGTGAAGCCCGCGTTCAGCATACCGGGCGTCGCGGCCTTGTTCACGTCGTACCAGGTGTTGATGTAGGCGTGGCCTTCGTCGTTGGTCTTGAAGTCGCTGTAGACGAGCTTCTGCGTCTCGAAGGAGCGGGCGTCGTCGCGGAAGTCGTAGTCCTCCCAGCCCTTGAAGCTGGTGGTGGCGGCGCTGAGCTCGAGCGAACCGTTGATCTTCAGGCCGGCGCCCGGGGCGCCGTACAGCCAGCGGACGGCGATGTCGCCCACGCAGTTGCGGTCGGGGATGATGTAGTCGTCGTCGAAGTGCAGGCTGATATCCAGCTTGTTGGGCTTGATGGTCTCCACGCGGAGCGACTTGCTGAAAGTCTGCCCGCCTACGTTCACGTCCACGCGCCAGCGGCCCGAGGGGGCGTCGGCGGCGGTGGTGAAGGGGAAGTGGTAGATATTGGCGGCGCTGCCGTGCTCGGTGAGCGTCTGGGTCAGCTGGCCGTCGGGGTTGCGCAGCTGGGCCACGATCGGGTGCCCGGCCGGCAGGGGGGTATCGTCGAAGAGGGTGACCACGCTGACGTGCAGCGTGTCGCCCGGACGCCAGACGCCGCGCTCCCCGAAGATGTAGGCCTTGATGCCCCCTTCGTGGGTGGTGCCGCTGACGTCGAAGTTACTGGTGGACAGCGCCTTCTCGTTTTTGAGGTCGAGGTACGCGAAGTTCTTGCCGTTGGTGGCCGTGACGAAACGACCGTCGCCGGCGGGGAAGCTCACGTGGCCCTCGCGGTCGGTCTGGCCCTTGGCGAGCTCCTGCTGCGCGAAGTCGTACAACTTGATGCGCGCGCCGGAAACGGGCTTGCCGCGGAGGACGTCGTAGGCGAAGACCTCGGTGGCGCCGTCGCCCTTCTTGGCGATCAGCACGAGGTCGCTCGCGAGCAGGTCCACGCTGCGCTCTTCGTAGGTCTCATAGTCGCCGAACGAGCTGTCGCTGTCCCAGAAGTCCTCTTCCACGAGGGGCTCCCGGCCGCGGATCTCGATGTGGTAGATGGCGCCGGGCTCCGGCTTTACCAGTTCGTCCAGGCTCAGGCCGTAGGTCTTCCACTCGCGGATGTGGTCCGCGTCGCGGTCGCCCAGCACGAGCGTCGTGTCGGCCACGGTACCGGCCACCTTATAGAGTTCGTAGCGGGTCTCGTAGTCGTCGAACTGCATGAACTGCAGGATGTTGTTGCTGTAGATCTTCTTCACGCGCACCTGCGCCTTCGCATAGGATACGGATCCGAACAGCAGGTCCAGGTTGCCCGAGGAAGGGAGGATGGAGCCCTTGCTCAGGAAGCGGATGGTGGGAACCTCGGGATCGACGTCCTGTCCCGCGGGGGCGGCGCCTTCGTTCCCGAGGCTCAGTTCGGCTCCGCCGGCGACGGCGGACACGGTAGGTCCCGCGGGTTTCTTGGTGCCGCCGCCCTGCTGGCAGGCGGCGAGCAGGCCGGCAACGGCGGCCATGGCAAGGATGAGACGGATTGTTTTCATAGGAAAATTGCTACATTTGTTCAACCAAATGTCCAAAGTTAAGAAAATTCTTTTAATATCTGTACCGGCCATCCTCTTTGTCTGGTTCCTTTTCTGCCTGCCGCGCCATCTTTTCCGCGCGCCGCTCAGCGCCACGGCCGTTTCCGCCGACGGAACGCTGCTGGGAGCGCGCATCTCCGCGGACGGGCAGTGGTGTTTTCCGCCTGCGGACCACGTGCCGGAAAAGTTCGCCAAATGCATCGTCGCCTTCGAGGACAAACGCTTCTGGCTGCACGGCGGCGTGGACCCCTTGTCCGCCGCCCGGGCGCTGGTGCAGAACCTGCGGCGGGGCGGGGTGGTGAGCGGTGCCAGCACCCTGACGATGCAGGTCATCCGCCTGAGCCGTCCCGACAAGCCGCGCAGCCTGCCGGAGAAACTGTATGAGATGATGCTGGCCACGCGCCTGGAGTTCCGTTGCAGCAAGCGTAAAATCCTGCTCCTGTATGCATCCAACGCCCCTTTCGGGGGGAACGTGGTGGGCCTGGAAGCGGCCGCCTGGCGCTATTTCGGGCGGAGCGCGGACGACCTTTCCTGGGGCGAGAGCGCGATGCTCGCCGTGCTGCCGAACGCCCCGGGCCTGATCCATCCCGGCCGGGCGCGCGAACGCCTGCTGGAAAAGCGCAACGCGCTCCTGGACAAGCTCGCGCGCAAGGGCGTCATCGACGAGACGGAGTGCCTGCTGGCGAAGGACGAACCCCTGCCGGACCGGCCGCTGCCGATGCCCGACGCCGCCTACCATCTGCTGGAGCGCTGCCGGCTGGAACGGGGCGACGGCCCGTTCGAGACCACGGTGGACGCCGTTCTGCAGAACCGGGTGAACGCCATCGCGCGGCGCTATTTCGACACGTACCGGACCAACCTCGTGGACAATATGGGCATCCTGGCCGTGGACGTGCATACGGGCGAGGTCCGGGCCTATTACGGCAACACCCGCGGCTGCGCCCCCCGGGTGCGCGGTGCCGACGTGGACATGATCCCGGCCGCGCGCTCCAGCGGCTCCACCCTGAAGCCCCTGTTGTACGCCTCGATGCTCCAGGCGGGGCAGATCCTGCCCACCTCGCTGGTCAAGGACACGCCTTACAACCATAACAATTTCTCCCCGCACAACTACAGCCGCACCTTCGAGGGGGCGGTGCCCGCGCACGAGGTCATCGAGCGCTCGCTGAACGTCCCGTCCGTGCGGATGCTGGAAGACTTCGGCGCGGAGCGCTTCCTGGAGGTGCTGCGCGGGATGGGGTTCACGACCATCGACAAGGACGCGGACCACTACGGCCTGTCGCTGATCCTCGGCGGTGCCGAGATTACGCTGGAAACTCTGGCGCGCGCCTATTACTATCTGGCGGCGGAGCTCGCCGGAGATACTGTGTATGAAGAACTTGCGTATCTTTCCGATACGCGCCGCGACCGCCTGCCCGCCCGGAAGATTCCCATCGGCAAGGCGGCTGCCTACCTGACCTTCGAGGCCCTCTCGAACGCCAACCGGCCGGAGGAGGAGGCATCCTGGATGGACTTCTCCACCGGACGGCGCATCGCCTGGAAGACGGGCACCTCCTGGGGCAACCGCGACGCCTGGTGCGTGGGCGTGAACCGCGACTGGGTGGTGGCGGTCTGGGTGGGCAACAGCGACGGCGAGGGCCGGGCCGGGATGACGGGCGTGTCGTACGCCGCCCCCGTGATGTTCGACGTGTTCTCCGCCCTGTCCGGCTCCGCCTGGTTCTCCCGGCCCACCGGGGAGATGACGCAGATCGAGGTCTGCCACGAGAGCGGCTTCCCCGCCGGCGACCTCTGCCCGCACCTGGACACCCTGTGGGTACCCGACGTGTCCGAGCAGCCGGACATGTGCCGCTACCACGTCCTGGTGCACCTGGACGCCACCGGGCGCTGGCAGGTGAACTCCAGCGTCTGCCCGCCGGAGGAGATGCGCGCGGAGGTGCGCTTCGTACTGCCGCCCGCGCAGGAGTGGTACTTTATGCAGAAGCACCTGGACTACAAGCCGTTACCTCCCAAGCATCCGCTCTTCGACGTGGCTTCTTCCGGGGTGAATCCCATCGAGATCATCTATCCGCAGAACGGCATCACGCTGGTGCTGACGCGCGCCCTGTCCGGGCAGCAGAACGGGGCGGTGTTCCGGGCGGCGCACGCCGACCCCTCCGCCACGCTCTACTGGCATATCGACGACGAGTTCGTGGGGGAGACCACCGGCGACCACGAGCTGCGGGTGGACCCGGCCCCCGGACAGCACCGCCTGACGCTCATCGACGGCCAGGGGGCGCGGCGGGTGCATCTCTTTACCGTGAAGTAGTTTTTGCTTCCAGCGGAACAATTATCCGCGCAGACGTGCTATATTTGCGGGCTTTTTGGAAATCGCCATGCAACAAGGAATCTGGACCATCCTGATGCTCGTCTGCTCGAACGTCTTCATGACGCTCGCCTGGTACGGGCATCTCAAGCTTCAGGAAATGAAGATCTCGACCGGATGGCCGCTGATCCTCATCATCCTGTTCTCCTGGGGAATCGCCTTCTTCGAATATTGCCTGACCGTGCCGGCCAACCGCATCGGCTTCAGCGGCAACGGCGGCCCCTTCAGCCTGATGCAGCTCAAGATCCTGCAGGAGGTCATCTCCCTGACCGTCTTCACGATCGTCGTGCACTTCCTCTTCCAGGGCCAGCACTTCGAGTGGAACCACCTCGCCGCCTTCGCCTGCCTGGTCCTGGCGGTGTTCTTCGCGTTCCTCAAATAAGTTTCTCCAGGAACTCCGCGGGAGTATAGACGGGGATACGTGTGTATCTCTGGAAATGCCGGATGTCTTCCGGACAGGCCTCCTTTTCCCGGAGCCTGGGAATCCGATGGGAGAAATCCGGAAAAACGCCCTCCTGCGGGCTTGTGGGTGGATTTCTCCCGACCCAAAGTGCCCAGGACCGGGGTTTTTCCGGGAGAAGTACACCCACACCCCGCTGCAGGCCCGAATAACTGGATTTCTCCCTATGAGATGACCAGTTGGCATCGATTTCATCCTTTTTCAGGCCCGGGGTCAGCCCCGGTTGATCACCACCGGCTCCAGATCGGGATCCGGTTCCTCTTCGGGCTCGTTGAAGGGCTCGAGGAACGGATTGCCCGTGCGCTCCTGGCCGATGGTGGAGGAAGGGCCGTGGCCGGGGAAGATCCGGGTGGCGGGGTCGAGCGGGAGGAGTTTTTCCAGGATGGAGCGGATGAGGTCGTCGTACTCGCCGCCCGGAAGGTCGGAGCGGCCGATGGAGCCCGCGAAGAGGGTGTCGCCGCTGAAGAGGATGCCCGCCTCGCGCTCGAGGTAGCATACGCTCCCCGGGGAGTGGCCGGGCGTGGCGATGACCTCGAAGTCCATGCCCGCGACGGAGAGGGGGCCTTCCGCGAGGTCCGTCCGGGTGAAGTCCGTATCCGGTTCCGGGAAGCCCATCATCCGGGGCACGACGCTGCAGAAGCGCAGCTGGCGCGCGTCGTCCGGGTGCAGGTACACCGGGATGCCCCCGAAGCGGTCCTGGAGGGCCTTCACGGCATAGACGTGGTCGAAGTGGGCGTGGGTGAGCAGGATGGCCTCGGGGCGGAGCCCTTCTTCCGTGAGGATCTTTCCGAGCAGGCGCAGCTCGTCATCCCCGTAGCAGCCGGGATCCACCAGCACGCAGCGGGGCGCTTCGCGCCAGGCGAGGTAGCAGCGCTCCTGGAGCGGGTTGCAGGTGAGGGAACGGATATTGAGCATCACTTTGCGTCTTTTGTTATGGCAAATTTACAAAACTTGTGTTAAATTTGTATGTTACACTTATCTCGGAAGATGCACATCGGAATCGCAGGAAACATCGGGAGCGGCAAGACCACCCTCACCCGGAAACTCTCGGAACACTACGGCTGGACCCCGAAATACGAGGCCGTGACGTACAATCCCTACCTGGAAGACTACTACAAGGACATCCCGCGCTGGTCCTACAACCTGGAGACCTACTTCCTCGCGCAGCGCTTCCAGGACCTGCTGGACATCGCCAAGTCCCCGGATGTGATCATCCAGGACCGCACCATCCTGGAAGGCGTGGAGATCTTCGTCGCGAACAACCACGACATGGGCAACCTGTCCGACCGGGACTACGATACCTACATGCAGCTCTTCCGCCTGATGATGTCGATGGTAAGCCCGCCGGACCTGCTCATCTACCTCCGCTGCACCGTCCCGCACCTCGTCGCGCAGATCCAGAAGCGCGGCCGCGACTACGAGCAGTCGATGAGCCTGGACTACCTCGGCGGCCTGAACGAACGCTACGAGAAGTGGATCGAGAACTACAAGGGGCGGCTGCTGGTCATCGACGCGGACCTGCTGGACTTCGAGAACCGGCCGGAGGATTTCGCGTCCATCACGGACAAGATAGACGCCGAACTGTACGGACTATTCAAATAATTCTTAAATTTGCAAGCTATTAAAGAATCGAGACATGCACATCGCGATCGCAGGTAATATCGGCAGCGGCAAGACCACGCTCACCAAGATGCTGGCCGCGCACTACGGCTGGATTCCGAAATTCGAATCGGTGGACTTCAATCCCTACCTCTCAGACTTCTACGAGGATATGGAGCGCTGGTCCTTCAACCTTCAGATCTACTTCCTCAACAAGCGTTTCAAGGACGTGGTCGAGATCGCGAAGACCGACGACGTGATCATCCAGGACCGCACCATCTACGAGGATGCCCGCATCTTCGCCCCCAACCTGCACGACATGGGGCTGATGAGCACTCGCGACTTCGAGAACTACAGCGACCTGTTCGACCTGATGATGTCGCTGGTGGGGAACCCGGACCTGCTCATCTACCTGCGTTCCAGCATCCCCAATCTGATCTCGCAGATCCAGAAGCGCGGCCGCGAGTACGAGAAGAGCATCCGCATCGACTACCTGACCGGCCTGAACGAGAAGTACGAGAACTGGATCAAGGACTACAAGGGCAACCTGCTGATCATCGACGCGGACCACATCAAGTTCGGCAACAATCCGGAGGACTTCGCGAAGGTGACCGACATGATCGACGCCCAGCTCTACGGCCTCTTCACGCCGAAGGACAAGCAGTACGGAGAATAACTGAAACCTTATAATTAAGAAATGGAAAAGAAAAAAGTCAACATGGTGGCTGTCGTGACGATGTGTTTCATCTTCGCGATGATCTCCTTCGTCACCAACATGGCCGCCCCGTTCGGCAACATCTGGAAGGGCCAGTACAGCTGGGCCGCCATGATGGGCAACATGATGAATTTCGCCGCCTACCTCTTCATGGGTATCCCGGCCGGCAAGATGCTGGTCAAGGTGGGTTACAAGAAGACCACCCTCATCGGCATCGCGACCGGTTTCGTCGGCATCGTGATCCAGTGGCTTTCCAGCCTTCCGGCCTTCGGCAATTCCGCCATCTACGTCTATCTGCTCGGCGCCTTCGTCTGCGGATTCTGCGTCTGCATGCTCAATACCGTCGTGAACCCGATGCTGAACCTGCTCGGCGGCGGCGGCAACAAGGGCAACCAGTTCATCCAGATCGGCGGCACCTGCAACTCCCTGGCGGGAACCCTGACTCCGCTGCTGGTGGGCGTGCTGATCGGCACCGTCACGGACAACACCAAGATGTCCGACGTGTCCCCGCTGCTGTTCATCGCGATGGCCGTGTTCGCCATCTCCTTCGTGATCATCTACTTCGTCCGGATCCCGGAACCGGCCCTGGAGCGCAAGAACCTCAAGTTCGAGCACAGCGCGTGGAATTTCCGGCACACCGTGCTCGGCATTATCGCCATCTTCTTCTACGTGGGCATCGAGATCGGCATCCCGGCCCAGCTGAACTTCTACATCTCCGACCTCGGTTTTGAGGGCTCCGCCGCCGTGGCCGGCTTCCTGGCCGCCTCCTACTGGTTCCTGATGATGATCGGACGTTTCCTGAGCAGCGCCATCAGCGGCAAGGTCAGCACCCGGGCGCAGATGATCTGCGTGTCCTCCCTGGCCATCCTCCTGCTGCTCGTCGCCATCTTCCTGCCGGAGAGCGTCAGCATGACCGTGAAGGGCTCCGCCGTGCCGATGAAGTGCATCTTCCTCGCGCTCTGCGGCATCTGCACCTCCATCATGTGGGGCGCCATCTTCAACCTGGCCGTCGAGGGTCTGGGCAAGTACACCGAGCAGGCTTCCGGCCTCTTCATGATGATGGTGGTCGGCGGCGGCATCATGCCGCTCATCCAGCAGGCCATCGCCCAGCGCGCAGGCGCCATCCCCAGCTACTGGCTGGTGGTCGCGATGCTCGCCTACCTGCTCTACTACGCCCTGTGGGGTTGCAAGAACGTGAACAAGGACATCCCGGTCGAATAATAAACGGACAGAATTATGGCAAAGCAATATGTAGTCGGTATCGACATCGGAGGCCAGACCTCCAAGATCGGCGTCGTGGACGCCCGCGGCGACGTGTTATACCAGAGCGCCATCCGCACGGACACCTTCGGGAGCGACGCGGACGCCTATATCTCGGCGCTGGCCGAGGCCGTGAAGACCTGCGTCCTGCAGGCCGGCATGACGATGGAGGACATCCGCGGCATCGGCGTGGGCGCCCCGAACGGAAACTATTATACGGGCGTGGTGGCCTTCGCACCGAACCTGTCGTGGGCGGCCGAGAGCGCCGTTCCCCTGGCGGAGAAGCTTTCCGCGGCCTGTGAAGGCGTGCCGGTGTCCCTGACCAACGACGCCAATGCGGCGGCGGTGGGCGAGATGGCCTACGGCGCCGCCCGCGGCATGAAGAATTTCATCATGATCACCCTCGGCACCGGCGTGGGCAGCGGCATCGTGGTGGACGGCAAGGTCCTCTACGGCCACGACGGCTTCGCCGGCGAACTCGGCCACACCTGCGTGGAGCGCCACAACGGCCGCACCTGCAACTGCGGCAAGACCGGTTGCCTGGAGGCCTACTGCTCCGCCATCGGCATCGCCCGCACGGCCCGCGAGTGGCTGGCTGCGTCCGGCCAGCCGACCCCGCTCCGCGACCTCAATAACATCACTTCCAAGGACATCTACGATGCGGCCAAGGACGGCGACAACTTCGCCCTGCGCCTGTTCGACTATACGGGAACGCTGCTCGGCCAGAGCTTCGCGGACTTCGTGGCGTTCAGCGCCCCGGAGGCCATCGTGCTTTTCGGCGGCCTGGCCCGCGCCAAGGAATTCCTCTACGAGCCGATGAAGCGCGCGATGGAAGAAAACCTCCTCAAGATCTGGAAGGGCAAAGTCAAGATCGTTTTCTCCCAGCTCAAGGAGTCCGACGCCGCCATCCTGGGCGCCTCGGCCCTGGCCTGGGAACTGTAATAAGGCTTAAACAATTAATTATAAAATGAAAGCAACCAAGTTTCTTGCGGTCCTTCTGATCGGACTTGCATTTGCGGCTTGCACGGGCAAGCCGGGGGAGCAGCTCCCCAAAGAATTCCAGCCTTCCAAGGCCACCGTCGATTCCGTGAGCTATCTGCTCGGTATCAATTTCGGCAGCTTCATGGCCAACTACGATTTCGGCAAGGATATGAACTATTCGGAGATCGTGCGCGGCATCAAGGATTTCGTGAACGCCGAGGGCGATTTCCAGGATCCTGATTTCGTGAAGCAGTTCAAGGTCGACCCCAACCAGATGAATGACCTGTTCAACCGTTATCTGGAGAACCGTCGCCAGGGTGTCGCCGCCGCCGCCAAGGAGAAGAGCGAGAAGTTCCTTGCCGACAACGCCAAGAAGGCGGATGTCGTGACCACCGAATCCGGTCTGCAGTACAAGATCCTCGAGCCGGGCAGCGATGTGAAGCCGGGCCCGCAGGACACCGTGTGGGTACGTTACAAGGGTACCCTGATTGACGGTACCGTCTTTGACCAGGTCGCCGAGGACGCCGATCCGATCCGCCTGACGCTCAACCGCGTCGTCCCGGGCTGGACCGAGGGTCTGCAGCTCGTGGGCGAGGGTGGCAAGATCCAGCTCTTCATCCCCTCCGAGCTCGGTTACGGCGAGCAGGGCACCCAGGGCATCCCGGGCAACTCCGCGTTGCTGTTCGATGTCGAACTGACCAAGGTGGGCAAGTATGTCGAGCCGGCTCCGGCCGAGTAATGGATAATTTCCGCCCGGGAAGGGCGGATCAAGGAGAAAGCCACCCGAACCGGGTGGCTTTCTGTTTTTATTCGTTTTCGTCGTAGAGGATCTCTTCTTCTTCCTTCTCCTCATCCTCCTCCTCGTCCTCTTCATCTTCGTCGAAGTCCTCATCGTCGTCGTCATCGTCGTCGTCCTTGCCGCGCCGGGCCTCACCGGGGAGCCTGCGGCGCTCTTCCGGCAGGTCTTCGAAGGCGACGTAGCCGTTCTCGAACTCCAGGGGGACGGGGCCCTTGGACTCCAGCAGGCGCGGGACGGCCGTGAATTCCGGCGTCTCGCCCTCCAGGGTGATGATGACGCTCTTGCGCGAGGCGATGTCGTAGAAATAGATGAAACTCGCCACGCCCGCCTTTACGGTGTCGGCGACGGACACGTTGTCCACCGCGCCGAAGCCGATGTCCATCAGGGCGTAGCGGGCCACCACGCCGCCGTCGGCGTCCAGTGCCTTGAAAAGGATGGGCTGGTCCACCGGGAATTCGAGATCCGCGCGCAACTGCTTGTGGAAGGTGTACAACGAATTCTCCCCGTTCACGAGGTAAACCCGGAAAAAGCCTTTGATGCCGGCCAGCGTGACTCTGTATCTGTAATTCATATTGCGAAGATAGGAAATAATCGCTAAATTTGATTCCCCGATGGCAGTAAAAGATACATACAAAAGCATCGAGGCGCCTTCAGAGGGCCTTTTCAAGGATCTCGGAAGCCGTTTCATCGCCCGGGCGTACCCGGTCGAGAGCGAGGCGGAGGTCCGGGATATCGTCGCCGCCATCAGGAAGGAGTACCACGACGCCCGGCACCACTGCTTCGCCTACCGCCTCGGCCTGGAAGGGGAGCCGTGGCGGGCCGCGGACGACGGCGAGCCCGCCGGTTCGGCCGGCCGCCCCATCCTCGGGCAGATTGATTCCGCCGGCCTGAGCGACATCCTCGTGGTCGTGATCCGCTATTTCGGCGGCATCAAGCTGGGCATCCCCGGACTCATCCGCGCATACAAGACTTCCACCGCCGACGCCCTCGCGCAGGCGCGTGTGGTAGAAAAAGTGGCGGGGCGCTGGTACGGCCTGCGTTTCCCGTACGCGAGCCTGCCCGCCGTGATGAAAATCGTCAAGGACCTGGACCTGCCGCAGCGGGGGCAGTCCTTCCTGGAGGAATGCACGCTCGAGGTGCGGGTGCGCCGCTCGCTCGAGGAGAAGTTTTTGGAATTATTTAGAAATTTAGGTATCTTCACAAGCTAAAATTTCAAACCGTATTATGGGCAAAAAACACATTTTCAACGCCGGGCCGTGCCTGCTGCCGCAGGTGGCCATCGACAACACCATCGAGGCCCTGAAGGATTTCAAGGGCACCGGTGTCTCCCTGCTTTCCATTTCCCACCGCACCAAGGGCTGGGACGAAACGATGGACGAGTGCCGTGCACTCTGGAAGGAACTCCTCTGTATCCCGGAGGGCTATGAAGTCGTCTTCCTGGGCGGCGGCGCCAGCCTACAGTTCCTGATGGCTGCCATGAACTTCCTGGAGAACAAGGCGGGTTACCTGGAGACCGGCGTCTGGGCCAAGAAGGCCCTCAAGGAAGCCAAGGGCCTGGGCAACGCCTTCGCCGTGGCGAGCTCCGCGGACAAGAACTATTCCTATATCCCGAAGGGCTATGAGATCCCGGCGGACCTTGACTATTTCCACATCACGACCAACAACACCATTTACGGTACGGAGATCCGCAAGGACATCGACAGCCCGGTGCCCCTCATCGCGGACATGTCCTCCGACATCCTCAGCCGTCCCGTGGATGTGAGCAAATATGAACTGATCTACGCGGGTGCGCAGAAGAACGCGGGTCCTGCCGGCGTGGCCGTGGCCATCGTCAAGACGGACGCCCTCGGCAAGGTCAGCCGCTACCTCCCGACGATGCTCGACTACCGCACCCACATCGACAAGCTCTCGATGTTCAACACCCCGCCCGTCGTGTCCATCTTCGTGATGAACGAGACCCTGAAGTGGCTCAAGGGCATCGGCGGCGTGAGCGCCATCAACGCCATCAACGTCAGGAAGGCCGAGACCCTCTATGCCGAGATCGACCGCAACAGCCTCTTTACCGGCACCGCCGCCAAGGAGGACCGCTCCATCATGAACATCTGCTTCGTGATGGCTCCGGGCAAGGAAGACCTGCAGGACGAGTTCCTGAAGTTCGCCGTCGAGCGTGACATGGTGGGCATCAAGGGTCACCGCAGCGTGGGCGGCTTCCGCGCCTCCACCTACAATGCCTGCACGCAGGAAGACGTCGAGGCCCTCGTGGCCGTGATGCAGGAGTTCGAGAAAATCCGCGGCTAGCCCTATGAAAGTACTCGTCGCCACCCAGAAGCCCTTTGCGGCCGCAGCGGTCGCGGGCATCCGCAAGATCGTGGAAGATGCGGGCTATGAGCTCGCCCTGCTGGAGAAATACGTCGACCAGGCCGACCTGGTCGCCGCCGTCGCCGACGCCGACGCGCTGATCGTCCGTTCGGACAAGGTCACCGCCGAGGTGGTCGCCGCCGCGCCGAAGCTCAAGATCGTCGTCCGCGCCGGCGCGGGCTTCGACAACCTCGACCTTCCCGCCTGCACGGCGAAGGGCGTCGTTGCGATGAACACCCCCGGCCAGAACGCCAACGCCGTGGCTGAACTGGCCATCGCGATGATGATCTTCATGGCCCGTACGCAGTTCACCCCCGCCACCGGCTCGGAAGTCCAGGGCAAGACCCTCGGCATCCAGGCCTTCGGCAACGTGGGGCGCCTGGTGGGGCAGAAGGCCGCCGCCCTCGGCATGAAGGTGAAGGCCCTCGACCCGTTCCTGACCCCGGACCAGATCCGCGCCGGCGGCGCCGAGCCCGTCGAGTCCCTCGATGAGCTCTACGCCGGCAGCGACTATCTGTCCCTGCACATCCCGGCCACGCCCCAGACCGTCGGCAGCATCGGCTACGACCTGATGATGAAGATGCCGAAGGGCGCTACGCTCGTCAACACCGCCCGCAAGGAGGTCATCGACGAGGCCGGCCTGGAGAAGGCGCTCGCCGAGCGTCCTGACCTCAAGTACGTCACCGACGTGGCTCCGGACAACCTCGCCGCCCTGCAGGAGCAGTTCGGCCTGCGCGTGTTCGCCACGCCCAAGAAGATGGGCGCCCAGACCGCCGAGGCCAACGTCAACGCCGGCCTTGCCGCCGCGCGCCAGATCGTCGCCTACTTCAAGGAAGGCTGCACGAAGTTCCAGCTGAACAAATAACGGCCAGCATATCCTGGATAAAAGCCGCCCGGGTGAGGGCGGCTTTTATTCTTTCTGTCCGTGCAATTATTTTGAAATATGACAAATAATCGTTATCTTGTGATATAGTTTCGATTGAAATATGGTACGAGTCAAACCTTTTGCGGCACTGCGTCCGCCCAAAGGCATCGTGACGGAAGTCGCGGCGCCGCCCTATGACGTATTGAACTCCGAGGAAGCCCGGAAGATGGCCGGGGAGAAATCCCTGCTTCACATCACCAAACCCGAAATTGACTTCGAGCCGATCGCCGGCGAGCACGAGCAGCGCACCTACGACCGCGCCGTCGAGAATTTCAAGACCTGGCAGAAGAACGGCTGGCTGGTCCGGGAGGACAAGGAGAAGTATTATGTCTATGCCCAGACCATGGGCCGCCGCACGCAGTACGGCATCGTGCTCTGCGCCCACACCGACGACTATGCCGCGGGCATCATCAAGAAGCACGAACTGACCCGCAAGGACAAGGAGGACGACAGGATGATCCACGTCCGCATCCAGAACGCCAACATCGAACCGGTGTTCTTCGCCTTCAAGGACAACGCCGAACTCGGCGCGATCATCGCGAAGACCGCCGCCGGCGCACCCGAGTACAAGTTCGTCGACGAGAACAAGTTCACCCACACCTTCTGGGTAATCGACGACGACGCGGTGAACGCCCGCATCACGGAGATCTTCACGAAGGACGTCGACGCTTTCTACGTGGCCGACGGCCATCACCGCACGGCCGCGGCCGCCCGCGTGGGCGCGGAGAAACGCGCGCAGAACCCGAACCACACCGGCAACGAGGAATACAACTTCTTCATGGCCGTCTGCTTCCCGGAGAGCCAGCTCGCCATCATCGACTACAACCGCGTGGTCAAGGACCTGAACGGCCTGCAGCCGGAGGAGTTCCTGAAGGCGCTGGAGGAGGATTTCGAGGTCTCTCTCGCCTCCAAGCCGCGCTGCGGCCGTCCGGCGAAGCCCTATGCCCCGACGCAGCTGCACAACTTCTCGATGTACCTCGGGGACAAGTGGTACAGCCTGACCGCGAAACCCGGCCGCTATGACGACGCCGACCCGATCGGGGTGCTGGACGTCACCATCCTGTCCAACCTGGTGCTGGACAAGCTGCTGGGCATCAAGGACCTCCGCACGGACAAGCGCATCGACTTCGTGGGCGGCATCCGCGGGCTCGGCGAGCTTTCCCGCCGCGTGGACAGCGGCGAGATGAAGGTCGCCTTCGCCCTCTATCCCGTCAGCATGCAGCAGCTCATCAACATCGCCGACACGGGCAACATCATGCCGCCCAAGACGACGTGGTTCGAACCCAAGCTTCGCTCCGGACTTGCCATTCACACCTTAGACTAAGTCCCCATGAAACCGGATTCGGCGCTGATACACAAGACGCTCAAGGAGTTCTTCGGCTATGACGCCTTCAAGGCGGACCAGGAAAAGATCATCCACCATCTGATCGAAGGGGGTGACGCCTTTGTCCTGATGCCCACCGGGGGCGGCAAGTCGCTGTGCTATCAGCTGCCGGCCCTGGTGATGGAGGGGACCGCGATCATCATCTCGCCGCTGATCGCCCTGATGAAGAACCAGGTGGACCTGATCCGCGGCTTCGAGGCGGGCGCCTCCAGCGTGGCGCATTTCCTCAACTCGTCCCTCTCGCGCCAGCAGATCGACGAAGTGCGCGAGGACCTGCTCGCCGGCAAGACCAAGCTCCTGTACGTGGCGCCCGAGTCCCTGACCAAGGAGGAGAACGTCTCGCTGCTGCGCGAGGTGAAGATCTCGTTCTACGCCGTGGACGAGGCCCACTGCATCTCGGAGTGGGGGCACGATTTCCGGCCGGAGTACCGCCGCATCCGTTCGCTGGTGGACCAGATCGGGCGGGCGCCCATCATCGCCCTCACCGCCACGGCGACGCCCAAGGTGCAGAGTGACATCCTCAAGAACCTCGGCATTCCGGACGCGGCCGTGTTCAAGTCCTCCTTCAACCGCCCGAACCTCTACTACGAGATCCGCGACAAGGTGGACCCGGAGAAGGACCTGATCAAGTTCATCCGCCAGAACGCCGGCAAGTCCGGCATCATCTACTGCCTCAGCCGCAAGAAGGTGGAGGAGATGGCGGAGCTGCTGTGCATCAACGGCATCAAGGCCCTGCCGTACCACGCGGGCCTGGATGCGAAGACGCGCGCGGAGAACCAGGACAAGTTCCTGATGGAGGAGGTCCGGGTGATCGTGGCCACCATCGCCTTCGGCATGGGCATCGACAAGCCGGACATCCGCTTCGTCATCCACTACGACATCCCCAAGAGCATCGAGAGCTACTACCAGGAGACGGGCCGCGCCGGCCGGGACGGCCAGGAGGGCATCTGCATCGCCTACTACAGCTACAAGGACATCCAGAAGCTGGAGAAGTTCATGCAGGGCAAGCCCGTCGCCGAGCAGGAGATCAGCCGCCAGCTGCTCTCCGAGGTGCTGGCCTACGCGGAATCGAGCCAGTGCCGCCGCAAGCTGCTGCTCAACTATTTCGGCGAAGACTTCCAGGAGGACAACTGCCACTGCTGCGACAACTGCGTGCATCCCAGGCCGACCTTTGACGGCCGCGAGGAGATGCTGCTCGTAATCCGGCTGATCGAGGCGCTTCCTGAGCACTTCAAGCTGGACCATCTCGCCAACATCCTGTCCGGCGTGTCCAACTCGATCATCAAGTCCTACAAGCACGACGAACTGCCGTTCTTCGGCGCCGGCAAGGCGCATTCCGAGAAGTTCTGGTGCACCGTCATCCACCAGGGCCTGATCGCCCGCCTGCTCAGCAAGGAGATTGAATCCTACGGCCTGATCCACGTCACGGACCTGGGCCGCAGCTTCGCCGCCGAACCCTGGGCGCTTCCGCTGGTCGAGGACCGCGTGTTCGCCGCCAGCGGCGACGACGAGGAGGACGACGAGGAGGCGGCCGCCGCCGCGGTGGCGATGAAGGCCGGCGGCGGGGGAGACCCGGTGTTGCTTTCCATGCTCAAGGACCTCCGCAAGGACCTTGGCAAGCGGCTCAAACTCCAGCCCTGGATCATCTTCGGCGACCCCGCCCTGGAGGACATGTCCATCCTGTATCCGGTCACCTTCGAGGAACTGAAGAACTGCCAGGGGGTGGGCGAGGGCAAGGCCCGCAAGTTCGGCGGGGAGTTCATCAAGCTCATCCAGAAATACGTCGACGAGAACGAGATCGAGCGCCCGGACGACTTCGTGGTGAAGTCCGCGCCCAACAAGTCCGCCGCCAAGGTTGCGATCATCCAGAGCATCGACCGCCGCATGTCGCTGGAAGACATCGCGCAGGCCCGCGGCATGGATATGGACGAGCTGATGGGCGAGATCGAGGCCATCGTGTCCAGCGGGACCAAGCTCAACCTGGATTACTATATCGAGGAGAACCTGGACGAGGAGATCGTGGAGGACATCTACCGCTATTTCAAGGAGGAAGCGACTTCGGACGACGTCCAGGCCGCCATGGAGGCGTTGGGCCCGGACTATTACGAGAACGAGGTGCGGCTGGTCCGGCTCAAATTCCTATGTGAGATCGCGTCGTGATACCGCAGGAGACCGTCAATCTGATACTGGATACCGCCCGCATCGAAGATGTCGTGGGGGATTTCGTCACGTTGAAGCGGCGGGGGAGCAGCCTCTGGGCCTGCTGCCCGTTCCACAACGAGAAGACCCCCTCCTTCCACGTCGAGCCGGCGCGCGGCATCTACAAGTGTTTCGGTTGCGGCAAATCCGGGACGGCCGTGGGTTTCCTGATGGAGTACGAGCGCCTGTCGTACGTGGATGCGCTCCGCTACCTGGCCCGGAAGTATCACATCGAGGTGCAGGAGGAAGAGGAGTCCGCCGAGGAGATCGCCCGGCGGCAGCGCAGCGAGAGCCTGCTGCTCGTCTCCGACTTCGCCCGGCAGTTTTTCAACGACCAGCTCAAATCCGGCGAAGGACGCAGCGTGGGGTACGCCTACTACCGCTCCCGCGGCATCGAGGACGAGACCATCGCACGCTGGAGCCTCGGCTGGGCCCCGGCCGGCCGCTCGGGCCTCGTGGAGGCCGCCCGCAAGGCCGGCTACAAGGACGAGTACCTGCTCGGGGCGGGCCTGGCCGTACAGAACGACGACGGCTTGCTGACGGACCGTTTCCGCGAGCGCGTGATGTTCCCGATCCATACGGTGAGCGGACGCGTGATCGCGTTCAGCGGCCGCACGCTCAAGTCCGACAACCCCGCGAAATACGTCAACTCGCCCGAGACGGAGATCTACGTCAAGAGCCGCAACCTGATGGGCATCTATTTCGCCAAGGGCGAGATCGCCCGCGCGGACCGCTGCATCCTCGTGGAAGGCAACGTGGACGTGGTAATGATGCACCAGCTGGGCATCACCAATGTCGTGGCTTCCTGCGGCACCTCGCTCACCGTGGAGCAGGTGCGCCTGATCAAGAAGTTCACGGAGAACGTGACGATCATGTACGACGGCGACTCCGCCGGCATCCACGCTGCCGAACGCGCCGTGCCGATGATCCTGGACGAGGGGATGAACGTGCGCATCGTGCCCCTGCCGGAGGGCGAGGACCCCGATTCCTTCTCCCGCAGCCACAGCCGCGACGAGGTCCGCGCCTACATCGAGGCGAACGAGAAGGATTTCATCGTCTTCCACACGGACCGCCTGCTCGCCCAGGCGGCGGGCGACCCGCTGCGGAAGGCGGGCCTGATCAACGGGATCGCGGATACCATCGCACACATCCCGGACGCCGTGAAACGCACCACCTACGCGGAGGCCGTGGCCCGGCAGTTCGATATGGAGGTGGGCAACCTGCTCGAGCGGATCGGCCGCACGCGCCGCGCCCTGCAGGAAGAGGAACTGAAGGCGAAGGAGCGGGAAGAACGCCGGCGCCGCAACGGCCTGCCCCCGGAGCCGGGGCTGACGGACGCACCGGACGAGCCTGGCGAACTTCCGCGGACGGACGCTTCCGTACCGGAAGAAAACCGGATCCTGGGCCCCGCGGAACGGGATTTGCTGTATTTCCTGCTGCGTTACGGCTGCAACCAGCTGGACTTCGAGAGCGATTCGGAATACTACAGCGGCAGCGAACTGGACAAGCCCACCGTGGCGGATTTCATCCACGGCGCCCTCAGCGACGGAACGCGGATGGGGAACAGTGCCTACGCGGCGGTCTATGACGCCTTTTTCGCCCTGTACGACGAAGGCCTGTCGCAGGAGGAGATCGTCAAGCGCCTGCTGGATTCGGCGGACCGCCGGATGGCCGGCATCGTCTCGGAACTCTCCACGGAGAAGTACCAGCTGACGGTGGAGGCGTTCGAGCGCTCCCTGACCACGACCGACTCCTGGCTGGTCGCGCAGGTGCCGCGCGCCATCCTCAATTACGCCGAGCGGCGCCTGCAGAGCCGCTACGAGCAGCTTCGGCTCTCCCTGTCGGACGCCCAACCCGACACGGAGCCGGCCATCCTGCAGGAAATGATCAAGATCCAGACCGCGCAGCGGCGGATCAGACAGAAAATGGGAAGAGAAAAGAACACGAAATAATGGACAAACAATTCAAGAGAACCCTCGTGACCTGCGCGTTGCCCTACGCCAACGGTCCGATCCACATCGGCCACCTGGCCGGAGTCTATGTGCCCGCAGACATCTATGTGCGCTACCTGCGTATGCGCGGCAAGGAAGTCCTGTATGTCTGCGGATCCGACGAACACGGTGTGCCCATCACCATCAAGGCGCGCCAGCAGGGCTGCAGCCCGCAGGACATCGTGGACCGGTACCACGGCATCATCAAGGACTCGTTCGAGGGCCTGGGCATCCACTTTGACATCTATGGCCGCACCTCCTCCAAGGTCCACGCCGACACCTCCTCCGAGTTTTTCCGTCGGCTCTACGACGCCGGCAAGTTCATCACGAAGGAGAGCGAGCAGTACTACGACCCCGAGGCGAAGACCTTCCTCGCGGACCGCTACATCGTGGGCACCTGCCCCAAGTGCGGCAATGAAGGCGCCTACGGCGACCAGTGCGAGAAATGCGGCAGCACCCTCAGTCCCGAGGAGCTGATCAACCCGAAGAGCAAGCTCAGCGGCGCCGCGCCCGTCAAGAAGAAGACCACCCACTGGTACCTCCCGCTGCAGGACTACGAGCCCTGGCTGCGCGAGTGGATCCTGGAAGGGCACACCGAGTGGCGCTCCAACGTCTACGGCCAGGTCAAGAGCTGGCTGGACGGCGGCCTGCAGCCGCGCGCCGTCACCCGCGACCTCGACTGGGGTGTACCCGTGCCCGTGGAGGGCGCCGAGGGCAAGGTCCTCTACGTGTGGTTTGACGCCCCGATCGGCTACATTTCCAACACGAAGGAACTCCTGCCCGACAGCTGGGAGAAGTGGTGGAAGTCGCCGGACACCCGCCTGATCCACTTCATCGGCAAGGACAACATCGTCTTCCACTGCATCGTGTTCCCGTCGATGCTGAAGGCCTACGGCGACGGCTTCATCCTCCCGGACAACGTCCCCGCCAACGAGTTCCTCAACCTCGAGGGCGACAAGATCTCGACCTCGCGCGGCTGGGCCGTGTGGGCGCACGAGTACCTGCAGGACTTCCCGGGCAAGGAGGACGTGCTGCGCTACGTGCTCACGGCCAACGCCCCCGAGACCAAGGACAACGACTTCAGCTGGAAGGACTTCCAGCAGCGCAACAACAGCGAGCTCGTGGCCATTTTCGGCAACTTCGTCAACCGGGCCATGGTGCTGACGCACAAGTACTTCGACGGCAAGGTCCCGCCCTGCGGGACGCTGGAGGACATCGACCGGGAGGCGCTCGCCGAGATCCCGGCGCTGAAGGCCTCGATGGAAAGGAACCTCGAGGGCTTCCGCTTCCGCGAGGCGCTCAAGGACGCGATGGGCATCGCCCGCGTGGGCAACAAGTACATCTCCGACACGGAGCCCTGGAAGGTCGCCAAGACCGACCTGGACCGCACCGCCACCATCCTGAACCTGTCGCTGCAGATCTGCGCGGACCTCGCGATCGCCTTCGAGCCCTTCACCCCGTTCGCCGCGAAGCGGCTCCGGGAGATGCTCGGCTCGCCGCTGGACTGGGAAGTCCTCGGGCGGCCGCAGATCCTGCCTGCCGGGCACGTGCTGGGCGCCGCCGAACTGCTGTTCGCCAAGATCGAGGACGACGCCATCGACAGGCAGCTCGCCCGCCTGGACGCCATCCGCGCCGAGCGCGAGGCGGCCGCCAAGGCCGAAGCCGCGAAGCAGGTGGCCCCGCAGAAGGACGGCTGCACCTTCGACGAGTTCGAGAAGATGGACATCCGCACCGCGACGGTCCTGGAGGCCGAGCGCGTGCCCAAGACGGACAAGTTGCTCAAGCTTACGATCGACACCGGCATCGACCGGCGCGTGATCGTGTCCGGCATCGCCGAGTACTACAGCCCCGAGGCGATGGTGGGCCGGCAGATCTGCATCCTGGCGAACCTGCAGCCCCGCACGATCCGCGGCATCGAGAGCAAGGGCATGATCCTGATGGCGAAGCAGGGCGACGGTTCCATGCGTTTCATCACCCCGGAGGAGGCCGTCTGCAACGGCGCCCAGATCGGTTAAAGGAAGACACAGAGATGAAAGTTCTGATCATAGACGACGAGCGGGCGATCCGCAATTCGCTGGGGGAGATCCTCGGCGACGAAGGCTACGAAGTCGATACCGCCGAAGACGGGCTCGTGGCGCTCCAGAAGGTTGAAAAGGAGAAATACGACGTCATCTTCTGCGACATCAAGATGCCCGGGATGGACGGCACCGAGGTGCTCGCGAAATTCATGGAAATGGGCCTGGACGCCGCCGTGGTGATGATTTCCGGCCACGCCGACATCAAGACCGCCGTGGACTGCATCAAGCTGGGCGCCTTCGACTTCATCGAGAAGCCGCTGGACCTGAACCGCATCCTGATCACGATCAAGAACGCCGGGGACCGGGTGGTGCTGACCGCCCAGAACAAGGCGCTCAAGAAGAAGGTGTACGGCGCCGACATGGTGGGAGATTCCGCCCCGATGCAGCACGTCCGCGAGATGATCGCGAAGGTGGCGCCCACCGACGCCCGCGTGCTGGTCATCGGCCCCAACGGTTCCGGCAAGGAACTCGTGGCGCGCAACCTCCACCAGCTCAGCCCCCGCAGCGCGATGCCTTTCGTGGAGGTGAACTGCGCCGCCATTCCCGGCGAACTCATCGAAAGCGAACTGTTCGGACACGAGAAGGGCTCCTTCACCTCGGCCATCAAGCAGCACAAGGGCAAGTTCGAGCAAGCGGACGGCGGCACCCTCTTCCTGGACGAGATCGGCGATATGAGCCTGGCCGCCCAGGCAAAGGTCCTGCGCGTGCTGCAGGAGAAGAAACTTTCCCGCGTGGGTTCCGACAAGGACATCGAGGTGGACGTCCGCGTGGTCGCCGCCACCAACAAGGACCTGGCGAAGGAGATCGAGAAGGGGACCTTCCGCGAGGACCTCTACCACCGCCTGAGCGTGATCGTGATCCCCGTCCCCTCGCTGGACGAGCGGCGCGACGACATCCCGCAGCTGATCGAGTTCTTCAAGGCGAAGTACACCGACGGCGGCAAGCCCCGCAGCTTCTCGCCGGAGGCGGTGGAACTGCTGAAACAGAAGCACTGGCCGGGCAACATCCGCGAACTGGACAACGTCGTGGACCGGCTCCTCATCCTCGGGGACGAGCCCGTCAGCGCGGAGAACGTCCGCTCGTACGTGAATCTTTAGTCCCGCACCACCACGGCGCCGCGGCGCCCGATACGCCGGATTTCGTCCTCGGAGAAGCGGGCGTCATCCGGCGTCCTGTACCGGCGTTTCTCGAAGAGGAGCAGCTCGTGCGTGTCCGCGGAAATCAGCATCTTGTAGCAGAAGCGGTCCCCGCCGCCGTCCGCCGGCGCCACGCACAGGGCGGCCACGGCGTCTTTCCGCTGCGCGAGGACGGCCGCGTCCGCCGCGTCGGGGTCGAGCAGGACCGTCTTCCCGCGCAGGCTGGCGCCATCCAGGGCCGGCAGTCCGGCGTAGGCCGTCCGGTCGGAAATCATCGCCTGCTCCACGAAGTTCTGGATGATGTCCAGGAACGCGCCCATCAGCACGAGTTCCCGTCCGCCGGGATCGTCCGCGCCGGCGATGGGTATCCGGACCACCTCGAAAGCCTGCTTGAGCTGGTCCTTTTCGCCTTCCTTCCCGCCTTTGGACAGGATCAGGAACAGGATGCCGCGGTCCTGCGCCAGCGTGAGGAAGTAATAGGAAGAGGAGAAAGCCAGGCGCCCGTATTCTTCCGGGGTGCAGAATTCATAGGGCGAGATGCGCCAGTGGACGGCGACGGCCTCGCGCAGCGTGAGCTCCAGGAAGGGGTTGCCTCCGAGGACCACCTTGGTGGTGCGGGCGGGGAAGTCCGCCAGCCGCAGCTTGCGCGTATAGACCTTGCCCTGGCCCGGGGCCGGCAGCGCGGCGAACAGCAGGAAAAGGGTCAGAAAAAGATGGCGCAAACGGAACTTCATACGGCCAAATTTACACAAAATTCATTACATTTGTAAACTATGTCAGACTACGTCGTATCAGCCCGCAAATACCGTCCGGACTCCTTCGAGTCGCTGATCGGACAGGACAACATCGCACGGACCCTCAAGAACTCGATCCAGCGCGGCCAGCTCGCGCACGCCTACCTGTTCTGCGGACCCCGGGGCGTCGGCAAGACCAGCGCCGCGCGCATCTTCGCCAAGACCATCAACTGCGCCCATCCGGGTCCGGACCTGGAGCCGTGCGGCGAGTGCGACTCCTGCCGTTCCTTCGCCGAGGGGCGCTCGTACTGCATCCACGAACTGGATGCGGCGTCCAACAACGGCGTGGACGACATCAAGACCCTGATGGACCAGGTGCAGATTCCGCCGCAGGTGGGCCGCTACTCGGTGTTCATCATCGATGAGGTGCACATGCTCTCGCAGTCGGCTTTCAACGCCTTCCTGAAGACGCTGGAGGAGCCGCCCGCACACGCCATCTTCATCCTCGCCACCACGGAGAAGCACAAGATCCTGCCCACCATCCTGAGCCGCTGCCAGACCTACGATTTCAATCGCATCGGCGTGCCCGACATCGTGCGCAACCTGCGGGACATCGCGGGCAAGGAGGGCGTGAACGTGGACGACGAGTCGCTGCACGTGATCGCGCACAAGGCGGACGGCGCGATGCGCGACGCCCTCACGCTCTTCGACCAGACGGTCGCCTTCTGCGGCACGGACGTCCGTTACGAGGACGTGATCCGCAACCTGGGCGTGCTGGATTACGAATACAGTTTCCGCCTGGTGGAGGCGTTCCTCGCCGGCGATTATGCCGCGGCGCTGCTCATCTTTGACGAGATCCTCTCGAAGGGTTTCAACGCGCAGCATTTCATCGCGGCGCTGAGCGCGCACCTGCGCGACCTGCTGGTGAGCCGTACCGGCGGCCTGGAGGCGCTGCTGGACCTGCCGGATTCCCTGCGGGCCCGCTACAAGGACCAGGGGGACCGCTGCAGCGTGAAGTGGCTGTACGACGCCCTGGGCATTACCACCGCCTGCGAGGCCGGCTACCGCCTCTCGACGAACCCCCGCCTCCATATCGAATTCGCCCTGATGAAGCTCGCCTTCCTGCAGAACCAGCCCTCCGCCCAGCCTGCGGTCGCTCCGGCAGCCAAACCGGCGCAGCAGGAGGCAGTTGGCCGCTCCGCGGAGCCTGCCCCGTCGGTGTCCGATGGTGGAGTGCTGCCCCCGGAAACCGTGACCGCCGGACCTGCTGCCGAGCAACCGAAGACCGCTGAGCCTGCCGAGCCCGCGGCAGTACCTGCTACAGAGCAACAGAAACCGGCACCGAGGAAGCGCAAGACCGGCGCGTCGCTGTCGCTGGCGGCGCTGCTCAGCGACGACGAACCCGAAATCATGCCGGCGGCCACCCCCGACCCCGCGGCGGCTCCGCAGGCCCTCCCTTCGGACGAAGAGATCGCGGCCAGATGGAAAGACCTGGCGGCCCAGTACGGCGGCGTCCAGCCCCGCCTGGCCAACGCCCTGGCCAACGCCACGCTCCAGTGCCGTGAAGAAGACGGCCGCAAGGTGATCGGCTTCTCGGTGACGAACGAAGCCCAGAAGAAATGGATCGAAGAGCGGATCCTCCGCGACCTGGAAGACCGGTTCGCGAAACTGACCGGCTGCGGACGCATCCGCCTCGAGCCGTCCGTGGTCGCGGAAGAAGAGCAGGGGCCCCGCATCTACATGCCCACGGAAAAGGCCGCCGACCTGATGAGCAAGAACGAGGAGGTCCGCAAGCTCGTCGTGGACCTCGCCCTGGACATCAAATAAACCGGAACGCCATGAAACTGCGCTGCGAAAACCTGGTCAAGAAATACGGCCTCCGCACGGTCGTCAAAGGCGTCTCGATGGAAGTGAACCAAGGCGAGATCGTCGGCTTCCTCGGCCCCAACGGCGCCGGCAAGACCACCAGCTTCTATATGATCACGGGCCAGATCGTCCCCAACGACGGCCGCGTCTTCCTGGACGACGAGGAGATCACCGGCCTGCCCATGTACATCCGTGCCCAGAAGGGTATCGGCTACCTGCCGCAGGACGCCTCCGTGTTCCGCAAGATGTCCGTCGAGGACAACATCGTGTCCGTGATGGAGATGCGCGGCATCCCCAAGGAGGAACGGGAACGCCGCCTGGAGTCCCTGATCAGCGAATTCAACCTCTCGAAGGTCCGCAAGTCGCTGGGTATCCAGCTGTCCGGCGGCGAGCGGCGCCGCTGCGAGATCGCGCGCGCCCTCGCGATCGATCCGAAATTCATCCTCCTGGACGAACCCTTCGCGGGCGTGGACCCCATCGCCGTCGAGGACATCCAGTACATCATCGCCAAACTCAAGTACCGCAACATCGGCGTGATCATCACCGACCACAACGTGGGCGAGACCCTCGCCATCACGGACCGGGCCTACCTCCTGTACGAAGGCACGATCCTGCAGGAGGGAACGCCGCAGGCCCTGGCCGCGGACGAAGACGTCCGGACCAAGTACCTCGGGGCGGGATTCCAGCTCAAGCGCTCCGTGTCCGTGGAGCGCGCCCGGGCGGAATACGAAAGGCAGCAGGAACCTACTGCATAAGCACGCTGCGCGCGGGACGGTCGGGATCGTTCTCCACGCGGCACACGTCATTCAGGATCATCACCTCTCCGTTTTCCGGCGTGTACTTCGGCCACGCCGGCAGGGCGTCGCAGTTGGGATCGCCGGTGCGCATGAAGGCCAGCAGCGCGTCGGACATCTTGTCGGAAAGCGCGCGCGGCCTGGCACCGCCGCCGGTATGGGTGAGCATCACGTCGGTGTTGTGCAGCCAGAAGCAGATGTCCAGGCAGTGGAAGGCGCGCATGCGGCCGTCGAACAGGGGCGGCTGCCACTGGAACCAGGCCACATAGACCGGGGCGCCCTGCGCGTACTTGGTGTCCGCCGAGCGGACCACGTTCGTGCGGGTGGACAGGAGCATGGACCAGATTTCGATCGGCCGCCGGTCCGGGAACTGCCGGGCATAGGCTTCCACGATCTCGCGCGTACGCTCGCCGTAGCGGGAGGAGAGCTGCTCCACCACGCCGTCCAGGGTGATGTCTTCCAGATCCGGCCGGGTGCGGTTGGGGTTGTTCTCGTTGAGGGTGGTGCAGTACAGGATCGGGATGTTGGGCAGGGACGCGTCGGCCGGGTCGAAGAAGGTGCCGGCCGGGATGTCCACGCCGTCGCCCACCGGGCTGAAGCCGGCGCGGCCGCCGGCGGGCGTTCCGCGGAAACTGCGGGCGGCCCGGTTGGCCAGCGCATAGTATTCTTCCCAGGGCATCTGCTGGAGCCGGTCGATCTGCGAGGGCTTCAGGCCCGCCTCCTTGAGGATATGGGCGCCGAGCGCTTCCGCGTAGGCCTTGTCCGTGGCGTTGACGGCGTTGCCGCTGAGGGCGACGCCCTTGTGGACGAGCCCCTTGGCGGCCGGCATCGTGGCGATGACGCTGACTTTGCCGCCACCGCCGGACTGGCCGATGATGGTCACGTTGCCCGGGTCGCCGCCGAAATTGGCGATGTTGTCGTGCACCCATTGCAGGGCGGCGATGATGTCGAGCATGCCGACGTTGCCGGAGTGGAGGTATTTCTCCCCGCCGACAGAAGCGAAATCGCTGAACCCGAACGAGTTGAGCCGGTGGTTGACGGAGCAGCAGACCACATTGCCGTAGCGGGCGAGGTTCTCGCCGCCGTAGCCGTCCTGCTCGATGGCGTTGCCGCTGGAGTAGCCGCCGCCGTGCAGCCAGACGAGCACGGGCCGCTTCTCGCCGTCCAGGCCGGGCGTCCAGACGTTGAGGCGGAGGCAGTTTTCGCCGATGAGGTCGTAGTTCCAGTGGTCCGTGAAACCGCCGTAGGATTCGGGCCGGCGGTCATAGGCGACCACCTGCGGGGCGGACTCGCCGAACATGAGCGCCGGACGCACGTCGTCCCAGCTCTGGGGCGGCTGGGGCGGCATGAAGCGGTTCTCGCCGGCGGTGCTGGCGCCGTAGGGGATGCCGCGGAACTGGTAGATGTCGTCGAGGATGAAGCCGCGCACGCGGCCATACTGCGTGTTGGCGACGGCGATGTCTTCGCCGATGAACAGCCGCTGTCCGTCCGGGTCCTTGGCGGACTTGCCGGACGGGCCCGCGCAGGCGCACAGCAGGGCCGCTGCCGCCAGCAGGAGGAAAAGATTCTTTTTCATATGGGTTTGAACGTGGGTTTCCATACAAATTTATACAATAATTCAGTATATTTGTAATCCTGCTGAAAGCTAAACCACACAATTTATGCGCATTCCTGATATCACCATAGCCATCGACGGCTATTCCTCCACGGGCAAGAGCACGCTTGCCAAACTGATCGCCACGCATTTCGATTTCCTGTACCTCGATTCCGGCGCGATGTACCGCGGCGTCACCCTCTTCGCCCAGGAGCAGGGCCTGATCTCCCCGGACAACGTGATCGATCCGGCGCTGGAGGCGGCCCTGGAAGGGCTCGACCTGCATTTCGCGCCGGGCACCGTCCTGTATATGGGCGACCGCAGCATCGAGAAGGAGATCCGCACCATGGAAGTCTCCTCGCAGGTGAGCCCCATCGCTGCCGTGCCCTACGTGCGCAGCTGGGTGGATGCGCGCCTGCACGCCTTTTCCGAGGCGGGCCGCGTGGTGATGGACGGCCGCGACATCGGAACCACCGTCTTCCCGGATGCGGAGATCAAGATCTTCATGACCGCCCGTCCGGAGGTGCGCGCCCAGCGCCGCTTCGACGAACTCGTCTCCAAGGGCGAGAATCCGGTGTTCGAGGAGGTGATGAAGAACCTGCAGGAGCGCGATTACATCGACTCCCACCGGGAGACCTCCCCGCTGCGCCGGGCGGAAGACGCCTTCGAACTGAACAATTCCGAGATGGGCCTCACCGAGGAGATTGCCTGGGCGGAGGGCCTCATCCGCGGGAAATTCGGCCTGCTGAACGCCCCGGAGGAGCTGTGATGCAGGTCGAGATCGATCCCCATTCCGGTTTCTGCGGCGGCGTGATCCGCGCCATCGGGGAAGCGGAGCGTGTCCTGGACGCCGAAGGGCGCCTGTACTCGCTCGGCGCCATCGTGCACAACGAGGAGGAACTCGCGCGCCTGCAGGAGCGCGGCCTCGTGACCCTCGACACGGACGACCTCCGGCAGATGGACGGGCCGGTGGCGGGGGAGTCCCTGCTGATCCGGGCGCACGGCGTGCCCCCGCAGGTGTACGCGCGTGCCGGGGAATTGGGATTCAAGGTAATCGACTGTACCTGCCCGGTGGTGCTGGGCCTGCAGAAAGAGATCCGCGAGGCGCACGCCCGCCTGCTGAGTACCGGCGGGCAGATCGTCATCTTCGGCAAGATCGGCCATCCCGAGGTGCTCGGCCTGGTGGGCCAGGTGGAGGGCGGGGTGACCGTGGTCGAGAACCCGGAACAGCTGCGCGCTCGGCTGGAAGACGGGTCGCTGCGCGCCGACCGCGACATAGAACTCTTTTCGCAGACGACGATGAGCCCCGAGGGTTACCGCAGCGTCCGCCAGGTCCTGGAGGCGGCGATGGACGCGGGCGCCACCCTGTCGGTGCACGACACCATCTGCCGCCAGGTGGCCTCCCGGCACCGCGAGCTGTCCGAATTCGCCCGGGCCCACGACGTGGTCGTGTTCGTGTCCGGCAAGGAGAGTTCCAACGGCAAGGTGCTGTGCGAACTGTGCAGCCGCGCCAACATCCGCACCTGGCACATCGGCAGCGCCGCCGCACTGCGCGCCGAATGGTTCCGCCCGGAGGACCGCGTGGGCGTGTGCGGAGCCACCTCCACCCCCAAGTGGCTGCTGGAAGAGGTGGCCCTCGCCATCAAAAATTTGCAATAGTTACGGCAAATCGCTAAATTTGCCCGGATAACGCAATTTAACTAAACAAGATACTTTTATGGCAACAACAGCTGATTTCAAGAACGGCCTTTTCCTCAAGTACAACGGCAAGCCGTGCCAGATCGTATGGTTCCAGCACGTGAAGCCGGGCAAGGGCCCCGCTTTCGTGAAGACCAAGCTCCGCAACCTGGAGAACGGTAACATCCTGGAGAACACCTTCACCGCCGGCATGAAGATCGAGACGATCGAGGTCGAGCGCCGTCCCTACCAGTTCCTCTATGCCGAGGAGGACGGGTTCAACTTCATGCACGAAGAGACCTATGAGCAGATCCTGCTCCCGAAGAACCTCGTGGAGAACGCCGACCTGATGAAGGAAGGCCAGCACGTGGAGATGATGTTCGTGGTGGGCGAGGAAAGGTGCCTTACCTGCGAGCTTCCGACCTACGTCACCCTGGAGGTCACGTATTCCGAGCCCGCCGTGAAGGGCAACACCGCATCCACTTCCGCCCTCAAGGAAGTTACCCTCGAGACCGGTGCGAAAGTGATGGTCCCGCTGTTCATCGAAACGGGCGAGAAGATCAACGTCAACACTTCCGACCGCTCCTATGGCGGACGCGCCTAGTCCGGTCGGATACTTGCCTTTCTATAGCAGGGAGACCGATATTTACGCGCTCCCGGAGTTGGTGGAGCATCCCGTGGATGCCGCCTACCTCCGGGAGCTTGGCGTTTCCGTGACGCCCTCCGCCGAGACGCTGGCGGGCCTGGAACGCGGCTCGCGCATCTTTGCGCAGCGTTTCCGCGAGCGCACCCTGCTGCCCCATACCCGCTTCCGGACAGGCAGCATCGATCCGGCGCGCGAGGAACCCGAGATCCACAACTATACCGGCCGCTGCCCCACGCTGACCTACGAGATCAATCCCGTGCGGGGCTGTGGCGTGGGCTGCCAGTACTGCCTGGTGACGGACGGCGTGCACGAGCAGCCGCTCGTCGCGCTGGAGAACTATCACCTGTACGTCCGCCGTCTGCTGGACGAGATGAACGGTCCCGGCAGCGAAAACGCCAACCATTACTATTATTTCTCGCCCAAGACCGAAGCCTTCCAGGAACCGACGCTGCTGACCGGCATCGCCCACCGCATCCTGCGCGAGTTCATCGACCACTTCCGCCGCTGCCCGCAGTCCCGGGCCCGGCTGTTCATCGCTTCCAAGGCGGGGGCGAAGCACCTGCTGGTCGAGGACGGGGGCGAGTCGGTGCTCGACCTTTTCGCACAGCTGCGCGGCCGGATGCAGTTCAACACCAGCGTGTCCATCATGCCGGACGCCTTCCGGGACCTGCTGGAGCCGTATGCGGCGCCGCTTTCGGAGCGCCTGCGTGCGGTAACGATGTGCCGGGAGCGGGGCATCCAGTCCAATTCCGCGCTGGTGCAGCCCATCTTCACTCCCTGGCTGTCGGATGAACATATCAAGGCTTTCTTCGACGCCCTGCACGGGGCGGGCATCATCAACTACAAGCCGGAGTTCCTGACCGCCTGCATGGAGAACCTCTCGATGCTGGGCCCGCTGCTCGGGCACTTCGACAAGGCCCTCGAGCGGCAGCTCTACGAGGATTACCTCCTGCCGTCCAACGCCGACCACCGCAAGCAGCGCGGCCGTACGGCGCCCGACCGCGCCCTCAGCCGCGAATCCATCGCCCGGATGTCGCGCTATACCGACACCCTCGGGATGAGCGTGAGCGTGTGCTACTGGGTGCGCAGCCAACTGGGCATCACCGAGGCCGAAGTGCCGCTGATCAACCGCAACGGCTTCCAGTGCCTGGGCTACCAGTCCGAGCTGTTCCGCGATGTTCAGTGACCTTGCGCCATATTATTTCCGCTGGTACCACGACCGCCCGGTAGGGATCACCCCGGCGCGCTGCGACGAACTGCGCCGCCTGCACGCCGTGCTGTACCGCTGCGCGGAACATTTCGCGCTGCACTACGAAGACTTTGTCCCCGGGCGCATCCCGCTGTCCGACAAGGAATTGGAAATCCTGTCCCTGCAATCCGGGACGCCTTTCCGCGCCGGTACCTGGCGGCCGGACTACCTGGTCGCCGCCGACGGCTCCCTGCAACTCTGCGAGATCACCTCGCGTTTCTTCGCCCACGGCATCTTCATGTCCTGCTTCGCGGAATACGCCGCCGACGCCTTCATGAAGCGTTTTCCGGGGCGGACGCGGGAGAGCCGCTACGGGGAACTGATGGATTACATGCGCGCGCTGCCCGGCGGCAGCCGGCGGATGTACGTGCTCAAAAGCGCGGACCGGACCAGTGAGATCCGGCTCTACCGGCGTTTCTACGAGCGGCAGGGCCTGACTTTCACGGAAATCACGCAGGACGAGGTGGAGGCGCGGCGCGGCGAATGGGCCCGCGAGGGTTCGTTCGTGGTGAGCGCCCTGAACCAGCGGGACCTGCTGGCTTACGGGATGGACACGCTCCGCGCGATGGTGGACGTGGGGATGGTCAGCGACTTCCGCAACATCTTCCTCATCCACGACAAGCGTTTTATGCGGCTCTGGTTCGAGGATGCCTTCACTTCCCGCTGCCTCTCGCCGGAGGACGCCGCCTTCCTGCGCGCCCACGCCATCCCCACGCGGATCTGCTGCGAGGAGGATGCGCAGCCCTGGCTGGAAGATGCTTTCCGCCACAAGGAAGCCTATATCCTCAAGCCCTGGCGGCTCGGCAAGAGCGAGGGAGTGCAGGCCGGCCCGCTGACGCGCGAAAGGGACTGGCGGCGGCTCTGGAAGCCCGGTCCCGACGGGCGCCGCCCCGTGGACGGGATGGTCATCCAGCCTTTCCTGGAGCAGCGCAGCTTCCCGACCGTCTGGGAGGGGAAGCGCTACGGCGACTACCTCTGCGGGATGATGCTCTGCGTGGACGACCGCTACTTTGATTCCGGTCTTTTCCGGACCTCGAGCCTGCCCGTGACCAATGTCGGGGACGACCGCAAGGCCTGCCCCCTGCAGACCGCCGACCCTGAGATCCTTTCCTGCTGCGACGTGCTATGACCCTTGCCGGCAACCAGCCCTATCTCTTCCCGTATCTGGGATACTGGCAGCTGATCCACGCGGCCGACCGCTTCCTGATCGCGGACGACTACGACTTCATCCGGCACGGCTGGGTGACGCGGAACCGCATCCTGGTCAACGGAGAGGTGCAGTATCTCCGCGTGGAGGTGCACCGGGGCGGGCCGTCGCGGCACATCTGCGACAAGCGCCTGGCCCTGACTCCGGACCGTCTGTCCGAAAGGCTCCGCACCCTGGAGATGGCCTACCACAAGGCGCCTTTCTTCGCGGAGGGCTATGCGCTGGCGGAGAAGGTGCTCGGCCTGCCGGAGGACAACCTGGCCCTGTTCCTCGAGCACGGCATCCGGCAGGTGTGCGCGTACCTCGGCATCGAAACCCCCATCGGCCGCAGCTCGGACCTGCCCGGCAACGACCGTTTCAAGCGCGAGGAGCGCATCTATGATTTCTGCGCCCGCCTGGGCGCCGATACCTACATCAACGCGCCGGGCGGGCAGCAGCTTTACTCCTTCGAGGAGTTCGAGAGGCGGGGCATCCGCCTGCGCTTCCTGCAGTCCAAGCTGCCGCCTTATCCGCAGTTCGGCGGGCCTTTCGTGGAGCGTCTGTCTATCCTCGACGCCATTATGTTCAACAGTCCGGAGGCGCTGCACGCGATGCTGGACGAATATGTGTTCATCGATGGATGAGATCGTGGTCAGCGTCATCTGCCTGACGTACAATCAGGCGGACACCATCCGCGATGCGCTGGAAGGCTTCCTCGCGCAGCGGGCGCCGTTCCGCTTCGAACTGCTGGTGCACGACGACGCGTCCACGGACGGCACCGCGGACATCGTGCGGGCGTACGAAAGCCGCCGACCGGACCTTGTACGTGGGGTGTACCAGACGGAAAACCAGTTCTCGAAGGGGGTGTTCATCGCCCGCGAGTTCCTCTGGCCGCTGGTCCGCGGCCGCTATGTGGCGCTCTGCGAGGGGGATGATTACTGGACCGACCCGCGCAAGCTGGAGAAGCAGGTGGCGGCGCTGGAGGCGCACCCGGAGGTGGACATCTGCGCCCACCGGGCGCTGAAACTTACCGGCGGGCAGCCGCACGGTTACGTGGCCCCGCGCTTGCGGGATGCGCTCATCCCCGTGGAGGACGTCATCGTCGGCGGGGGCAACTTCGTGGCCACCGCGAGCCTGCTCTGCCGCACGGAAGCCTACCGGGCGTGGACGCCGCTGCGGCAGGCGCTTCCCAACGATTATTCCCTGCAGATCCAGGGCGCGCTGCGCGGCGGGCTGCTTTACCTGCACGACTGCATGTCGGTGTACCGGACGGATGCGCCCGGTTCTTGGACCCGGAGCCACGGCCGCCTGCTGGACGCTCCCACGCGCAAGCTGGTCGGGGAGATGCTCGACGCCGCGGACGCCTGGACGGAAGGCCGTTATCACCGCGCCGTGGTGCTGCGCAAGCGCTATTTCGACTCCAACGCCCTGCTGGCGGCGCGGCGCTATGCAGCCCTGTTCGCCCCGCGCGAAATCGGCATCACCCTGCGGCGCGCCCTCCGCAGCCTTTCCGATGCATTCCGTAAACTCTTCCTGTCGCTTTCCCGATGAAGAAAACCACCGTCACCCGCACTTCGCTGCCTCCGTTCGAGGAGTTCTGCGCGCAGATCCGTCCGCTCTGGGACAGCCGCATCCTGACCAACATGGGCACGCAGCACGAGGCGTTCCGGGCCGCCCTGGAGCAGTACCTGGAAGTTCCGCACGCCGTGCCCTTCACCAACGGCCACCTGGCGCTGGAAGCCGCCCTGCGCGCGCTGCGCCTGCCGGCCGGGGCAGAAGTCGTCACCACGCCCTTCACCTTCGTATCCACGGTGCACGCCATCGTGCGCTGCGGCTTCGTGCCGGTGTTCTGCGACGTCCGGGAAGAGGACGGTACCCTGGACCCGGCGCTGTCGGAGTCCTTGCTGACGGAACGCACGGCGGCGGTCCTGCCCGTGCACGTGTACGGCAATGTCTGCGACGTGGAGCGCATCGGGGCTTTCGCCGCCCGGAACGGCCTGAAGGTCCTCTACGACGCGGCGCACGCGTTCGGCGTGCGGCTGCACGGGGAAAGCGTGGCACGCTTCGGCGACGCCTCTGTGTTCAGTTTCCACGCCACGAAGGTCTTTTCCACCGTCGAGGGCGGGGCGGTGTGCACGGCCGACAGGACCCTGCTGCAGGCGTTGGAAGACGAGAAGAACTTCGGCATCCGGGATGAGGAGCACTGCGCCGCCGTGGGCGGGACGCAGGCGCTGCGCGACGCCGTCTTCGCGCGCCTGGCCGCCGCGGACATCCTCGCCCGCAAGTATTTCTATCCGCTGGTGCCGGACCTGGAATGCTATGCCGGCACGCCCTTCGCGGCTGCGGCCCGCGTGCCGGTGGCCCGGAGCCTTGCCGCCCGGGTACTGTGCCTGCCCCTCTACGCCGGCCTGCAGGCCGACGAGGTGGACCGTATCTGTGACATCGTGCTTACAGCTGCTCGATCTTGAGCTGCTGGATCTTGAAAGATTTGCCCTTGGCGCTCACGAAGATGGTCACGGAGAAGTTTTCTCCGCCGGCCTTGAGCGTGCCGAGGGCATATTTCATGTTATCACGCCCGGCGGTGTGGTTGATGGTGAAGGAGCGGGGCGTGTAGTTCTCGAAGAAAGACTTGACGATCTGGCGGGCCTGGGCCTTGGACGCGTTGCTCGCCTGCGAGATGACGGCGATCTCGAGGGTGTCGTCGAACCAGGCGGAGAGGTTGTCGGCATTACCCTGCGCCATATACTTGCTGATGGGGATGAATACGTCGAACCCGCCCGGCTGCGGCGCTTCGCGCGGGGCGGCCTGGAGGTTCATCGCAGGCTTGGACTGGGGCGGACGGCCGAAGCCGCCGGCGGGCTGGGCCGCCAGCCGCCCGCAGGTAAGCAGGGAAAGCAGAATGATCGCTATTTCCAGGATTCGTCGCACAGCGTAAAACTTTGCAAAATCCGAGCCACGTTATTATCTTTGTAATAGGATGCATATCACGCTGCTCACAGTCGGAAAGACGGATATCCCCTGGGTTCGGGCGGGGCTGGAAACCTATGTTTCCCGCCTGGAGCATTACGTGCCGTTCTCGCTGAAGGAGATTCCGGAACTCAAGGGCGTCTCCGCGCTGGGCCGCGAGCAGATCAAGGCCCGCGAAGGCGAACTGATCCTGCGGCAGCTCCGGCCCGCCGACGAGGTGGTGCTGCTGGACGAGCACGGGAAGGAGTTCCGTTCGCTGGAGCTTGCGGACTGGCTGGGGCGGCGCCTGAACGCATCCGTGCGCGACCTCGTGTTCGTGGTCGGCGGCGCCTATGGTTTCTCCGACGCGGTGTATGCGCGGGCGGATGGGAAACTGTCGCTGTCGAAGATGACCTTTTCGCACCAGCTTGTGAGAACGATTTTTGCAGAGCAGCTATACCGGGCCTTCACCATCCTGCGCGGTGAGCCCTACCATCACGAATGAAACTGGGCAAGAACATCAGGGAATGGATCGCCGCGGCATTTTTCGTCGTCGGCGCGGTGCTGTTCATCTCCTCGTTCCGGGTGTCGCTGCCGTCCGGGGACACCACCGGGGCGGCCCGGCGCGTGGAACGCGTGCTGAACCGCCGCATGGCCCTGCTGGATACCTATGCCGGGCAGGCGCTCGCGCAGGATCCCGCCCAGTGGATGACACTGGAGGGGCTTCCCCGCGACATGGTGGTTTACCGCTACTGCCGGGATACGCTCCAGTCCTGGAACCACGCCTTCCCGATCGCGAACGACAACATCAACCAGCGCGTTTACGTACCTTTCCTGGCGGATCCCCGCGTGGGCGCAGAATCCCCGCTGCTGCAGGCGGAAGACTCCGTCGGTTTCGTGTGCATGGGCACGCACTGGTACCTGCTGAAGTCGTACGGCGACGCCGCCGTGCGCGTGATCGCCGGCGTGGAGGTGATGGACGACCTGCCGATGGGCGGGGCTTCCCGGGTAAACCCGCGGCTGCGCCTGTCCCGCCGGTATTCCATCCGTCCGCTGACCACCGGCGGCGGAACCGCCGTGACGGTGCAGGGCCGGCCGCAGTTCAAGGTCCTGTGCGAGACGCTGACGATGAGCCGGGACGCCTCCCCGCTGCTCTGGCTGGCGCTTTTCCTGGTCCTGGCCGCCTTCCTCCTGTACCTGTCGGCGGAGCGTTCCAGGAGCCGCTTCCACTTCGTGTCGGCCGGCATCCTGGCGGTCATGGCGGGACTGTATTTCTGGGGGAAATACGCCCGGAGCCGGGTACTGATCTTCTCGCCGATGCTCTATGCCGGCGGCGAGGTGCTGTACTCGCTGGGCGCGGTCATCCTGATCAACATCGCCATCCTGATGATCGCGGGCTGCGCCTATATGGTCCGCGCCGACATCCGGGCCTGGACGGACTCGCCGCGCAGGCGCCGCATCGTCGGGTGGAGCGTCGCGGCCGCCGTGCTGGCCATCCTGGCCTATTCGCAGGCGGCGCTGCGCAGCATCGCGCTCAATTCCGGCTTCTCGCTGGAAATCTACAAACTCGCGCAGCTCTCGCCTTTCTGCATCGTGGTGTACCTGTCTTTCATCACGATGCTGCTCAGCGTGCCGCTCCTGCTGCAGCTGGCGGGTCCGCTCGTGTCGGAAAGGACCGGGCGTCCCTTCGACTCCTTCTCGCTGACGGGCCGCGTGATCTATTCCATCCTGGTGGCGGTGTACCTGGTCGTGACGGCCGGCGTGCTGGGCTTCCGCAAGGAGCAGGACCGCCTCGAACTGCTTGCGAACCGGCTTTCCTTCGACCGGGACATCACGATGGAGCTGCGCCTGCGGGGCATCGAGACGCAGATTGCCGACGATATGATCCTGTCGGCGCTGTCGCATTTCCAGGGCACGGAGCAGTCCATCCAGAGCCGGATCTCCGACTATTACTTCGCCGGCGGCGACCGGGAATACCTGGTGTCCGTGCGGGTGTTCAACCAGTTCAACAATACGCGCAATGCGGCCGCGGAGTTCAACGCCGCCATCGCCGACGGCGTGCCGATCTCCGACAATTCCCATTTCCTGTACGTCCGCAGCGAGAGCGGCCGGCCCTATTACGTGGGCGTTTTCTTCTACCTGGACGAAGAGGGAGAGGTGTCGCGCCTGCTGGTGCGCCTGGAGCCGCTGGAAACCCGCGGCGGCCGGGGCTACGCCGGCATTTTCGGCATTACCTCGCCGGGGCAGGTCGTCCTGCCTTCCGGCTATTCCTACGCCCGCTATTCCGGGCGTGACCTGAAGGCCTGGCGGGGGCAGTATCCCTATCCCACGCGGGTGGAGGACGACCTGTACGTCCAGTTGTTCGGCTCCCGCAGCAACCGCCTCCGGCAGGAGGGCTTCACCCATTTCTGCTATGTGGTGGGCGACGGCGAGGCCGTGGTCATCTCCCGCGCCCGCGTGAGCGTGCTGTCCTACCTCGTGGCGGGCATCCTGGTGGGCCTGCTGACCTTCCTGGTGCTGTCGATCGCGGCGCTCCGCAAGCCCCGGCAGGCGGTCTTCCGGCAGTCCTACTTCCGGCGCAGGATCACGGGCGTGCTGCTGGTGTCCCTGATCCTCACCTTGCTGGCGATGGCGCTGGTCAGCGTGCTGTTCGTCTATTCACGCAACGACAGCAACCGCCGCACGGTGATGTCGGACAAGATCGGATCCATCGTCACGATGATGAACGCCGGCCTGCAGGGGATGCCGCCCGGCGAGCCGATGGACTGGGCGTCGCTGCGCAGCCTGATCGACCGCGTGGGCGGCGACACCGGCTCCGACATCACGCTCTACACCCCGGACGGCCGCCTGATGATGAGCACGACCTCGATGGTGTTCGACCAGCGCATGGCCACGAACCGCATCGACGGGACGGCCTACTACAACATCATCTACCGCAACCGCCGCCATTTCATCCAGCCGGAGCGCCTGGGCATGCAGCGCTTCTACAGCATGTACGCCCCGCTGTTCGACGCGAACGGCCAGCTCCTGGCCATCCTCTGCTCTCCGTACAACGAGGAGACCTTCGACTTCGAGGAGGATGCCGTGATGCACTCGCTGACAATCATTTCGCTGTTCCTGCTGTTCCTGCTGATGGCGCTGTTCATGGTGTCCCGCATCGTGGACCGGATGTTCAAGCCGCTGAGCGAGATGAGTTCCAAGATGGCCAGCGCGGACCTCGGGTCGCTGGAATACATCCACTACGACCGGGACGACGAAATCTCCTCCATCGTGCAGGCCTACAACCGGATGGTCACCGAGCTGTCCGAGAGTTCCCGCAAACTAGCCCAGGCGGAGCGCGACAAGGCCTGGAGCGGCATGGCGCGCCAGGTGGCGCACGAGATCAAGAACCCGCTCACCCCGATGAAACTCCAGCTGCAGCGGGTGATCCGCCTCAAGGAAAAGGGCGATCCGGCCTGGCAGGCCCGTTTCGAGGAGGCCAGCGGCGTAATCCTCGACCATATCAATATCCTGACCGAAACGGCGAACGAATTCTCCACCTTCGCCAAGCTCTATACCGAGGAGCCCACCCGGATCGAACTGGACAAGCTGCTCCGCGAAGAGATCTCGATGTTCGACAACAAGGAGAATATCCGCTTCGACTATCTGGGCCTGTCCGACGTTGTCGTGGAAGGCCCCAAGCCGCAGCTTACCCGCGTGTTCGTGAACCTGCTCGGGAACGCCGTGCAGGCCATCGGCGACGCGCCGGACGGACACATCGTCGTGTCGCTGCGCAAGTCGGTGGAGGACGGCTTCTGGGACATTGTCGTGGAGGATAACGGCCCGGGCGTGTCCGAAGAGAACATCGAGAAACTTTTCACCCCGAACTTCACCACCAAAAACGGCGGCTCCGGCCTGGGCCTCGCCATCAGCCGGAGCATCCTGGAACGTTGCGGCGCCTCCATCTCCTACTCCAGGTCCTTCACCCTGGGCGGCGCCTGCTTCACCGTCAGGTATCCTATTTAGTTTAGCTTTTTAGGCAGTTTTTAGCGTTGTTGCCGTTATATTGATAAAACAGATTTGCGATGAAAAAGTGTTTGTTCGTTTTGATGGCGGTGTCCCTGGTTCTTTCCGCCTGCACAAAAGTACCTCATTCCAAAGAGTTTACCTGGACGGATTGTGCCTCCACGAAGTCCGGTGCCGATACCAAGGGCCTGTTCGGTGACAATGTCACATCCAGGCTGATCCTCGAGTACACTTCGTCCGGGCTGGCCGTCACCCGAACGAATGCGACCCTGAATTGCATCTACGACAAGGTCGGGCTGGCCTGCGAACCGACCATCGAGGGGAATGTCCTCCATTACAAGGTTTACATCCCGAGCGAAGAGGCCGCCAACTGTGTGTGTCTGTGCGAGCGGATGTCCTCGACGGTGTCCGGCCTGGAGGAGGGTAAGGAGTATGTCCTGGAGTACTCCAGTCCCGATGCGAAACTGGGGAAGATTTCTTTTAAGTACAAGAGAGGTCTCCGCCTGTCGGTGGATGTTGATGATTACAGGGTCTGGGATTGATGACGCGTCTCTTTCCTGTTTTTTTTCTGTTAGGCGTCTTGCCATTTTCCCTGGTTGCTTGCATCAAAGAGCAGCCTTCTTTACGGCGTAATAACGCGACGCTTGATGCTGTTGAGTCCTATATCAATGAAAGACCCGATAGTGCGCTTGCGGTATTGCGTGGTTTGGACATCGCAGATAAAAAAACCAACCGTTCAACTCTTGCTCGTTCTTCCCTGCTTCATTCTATTGCTCTGGATAAATGTTATATAGACCTCCAAACCGACAGTATTCTATATCCGGCGCTTGTATATTATAAAAAACATGGTTCTGTTGACGATAGGATCAAGACGTTGTATTATTGGGGGAGAATCCAATACAATGCAAAAAAATACCAAGAAGCCATCGTTACTTACAGCCAGGCTCTTGAATTGACGAATCAAGCCCATGACAAAAAGTACATAGGTTTTGTCAATCAAGCTATCGCTGATACTTATGCGGTCACTTTCCAAGATGCAGAAGCACTTCCATATTTAACTCGGGCATACGATGCCTTCATTCAAGTTCCGGATTCTTCCCTGGCAAAAAAAACTCTATACAAGAAGGCTCTTGCGTGTACGGCTCAGAGAAGGTGGGGAGAAGCCGATTCTCTCTATGTTTTTCTGCTTTCAAATCCGGCGGGTATAGAGTCCTTGATACCGAAGATCCAATCTAATTATGCCCTGCACCTTGTTCTCCGGGATCCACAGAATAGCAAATTGGCGTCTTCTTTGTTTCGGGAGGCAATCCGCACGACAGGGACGCTATCCACCGCTGATCTTTGGGCCGCATTTGCATATTGTTTATATCGGGAAGGGCAGGATGCACAGTCAAGAAGCTTGTTTGAGCAGTTGGAGAACTTGTATCCAAATGACAAGAAGGTTGATTTGTGGCGGAGTCGATATGAATTCGAAACGGGGAATCCAGTTCAAGCCTATCATTCACTTCGCTCCGGAATGTACTTTCAGGATTCTTTATTGCGCATACAACTTGAGAACTCGACAATGCTTGCTCAGAAGAAATACTATGAAAATAGATCTCTTTTAGAAGAGCGGGCTGCGTTGAAGCATAAATACACATTGTGGATTGTTCTTTCTTGTTTTATCCTTCTTTCTTTTATTGGATTCTTATTCGCTAGAAGCAGAGCCCAGAAATTACAAATAGAGCGACTCAGGTTAATCCATACCATCGAAACGATCAACCGGCAAAAAGAGAATGATAATCTTCTTTGGCAGCAACAATACAAGCAGTTGTTTCAAAGCTATTTCAATACACTGGGTAAGATTTGTGCTGATTATGAGGAAGGAAAGATCAATGGGACGAATGCGTCCGAGCGGGCTATCTTATGTCGGCTAGACCGAATAATAGCGGATTTTACAGGAAATGCTGATAATCATATGGCTTTCGAGCAGTTGCTTAATCGCCATATGAATAATATTATGTCGGATTTTAAAAGAGATTTTCCAAAAATGCAGCCGCAGAGGTATCAACTTGTAGCATACCTTTTTGCGGGGATAGATATGAATACGATCAGCGCTCTTATGGGGCTGGATATAGAGGTACTATATGCTCGCAAGCATAGGATTAAACGTGTGATCTCTGAATCATCCGTAAAAGAGAGGGGCCGATATTTGGAGTTTTTTCTTTGATCCCATCCTTAAGCAGTCCCAAAAAAACCGGCAGCGTCAGATTTTTTTTCTCACGTAGGATTTTGTAACCCTATAAGTGGCTTATAAATAATATGTTATGTTTGGCGAGGGAGAATGGATATCGTCAAATGTAATGCTTGCTATTTGCCCTACCTTTGTTTTAACCAAAACAATAAGAGTATGAAAATAGCAAAACAAACTTTTCTCGCGATCCTTGTTGCAGTTATCAGTTTTGTCCCGGCATCCGCTGCTGATGATGATTACATCATTTTGAATAATAAGGAAGATGCAGGCGAAGTAATTCATCGGTCCCAGAATCAGATTCCTATATTATGTCAACTTCTTCCAGATTCTATTTGGATAACCTATCTGGATGACCTGGGACCAGTTTCCATCGAGGTCGAGAACCAGAATACGGGAGAATATAATATAGTCTATGCAAACGCCCTTATTGGGACAATGGCCCTGCCGATTTCTGGCAGTATAGGCCATTGGCTCATTGTTTTTACCCTTTCTTCCGGAACAGTATTCTATGGATACTTTGACATAAGCTAATAGTGTACAATAATAGAATGCTGAATGGAAACTAAACAACTGAACAAAGTGATGGGAACGGTTTCCGTTCTCATATCCCTTCTGGTTTCTTGTGAAAAGATAGATCCTTATCACGAGGACGGTTCGGAGATCACGTTGGCTGAAGCCGTGGAGATTGTCCGGCCCATCATCGATAGTTATGCCGATGATCATTTGTTCTTCGTCGGAAAGGATCCAATTGAAGCCCAAACTACATTAAAATATGGTCCACTTGGAAACTATGATCCGGACTCGAAGTACTGTGGCACATTCAAATCTCCGAAATTCAAGTCCTGGCTGATTGTCATAGGACCGAATATAAATATAAATGGGGTAGAGAAGCAACTACATTTGTTCGTTGATGTTATGACGGGAAAGTACCAAGAAGTCTTCCTCGAAGGCCAAGTTTCTGATATAGAATGGGATGAGTCTTATATGAAAGTTGCGGAAGATCCGTCTGTACTATATCAGAAAACAAGTATGATGCGGACGAAAGCCTATCTTCAAGGCTCAACGACGAGTACTTCCGGTATGTATGCTGTCATTATCAGCGGGGGCGTTAGTAATCAGTTGAATTATGCCAGGTATTGGGAAGATTGTTGTTATATCTATAACCGCTTGATTCATGATTTGGGTTACAACAAGAATCATGTCATATGCCTTGTCTCTGACGGAACAGATCCGGGGTTGGATATGGTCACGCAAAACGGGCTGATCAGCTCTCCTCTGGACTTTGACAATGATGGATATAACGATGTCTTGTATTCTGCGACAAAGAGTCAGATTTCCAGTGCTTTTAACGCCCTCCAATACCAGTTGTCCTCAATAGATCATTTGCTTGTTTTTGTTACGGATCACGGATCGCCGGCCGGGAAGATTTGTTTATGGGGTAATAATCAGGAAATGACCCCGGCGGAATTGAATGCCGAATTGAATAAGTTGCCGGGCGTCAAAATGGATATCGTTTTAGGACAATGCTACAGCGGAGCTTTTATCACACCCCTTACCGCAAATAACAGGACAATAACCACCGCCTGTTCTGCGACAGAGGTTTCATATGGTAATGGTTATTTGTATGATTACTTCCTACACGGTTGGACGGACGCTTTCAGTCCCACGAATGCCTCCTCCGTGGACACCAACAGCGATAACATGATTTCTCTCCGGGAAGCATTTGTGTATGCATCTGCTAATGATCCGAAGGCTGTTTCTGGTGATGAGCATCCCCAGTATAACTCCTCTCCGTTGATTTATGGATATACGCACGACCTTCTTGGGGCGGATAACTGTCCTATGATCAGCGGGAGTGATTATCTGTCTTGTAGTTTTGCAACTTCGTATATGATTTCGGGCCTTCCGTCATCTACTTCCGTTACTTGGAATAGTTATGGAGATATAAACTTGTCTTCTCCGACTAACACATCTGTATCTGCCCAAGGCGCCCTTCCCTCCTCCTCTTACGTCTCCAGCGATGCAAAGATTATAGCTTATTTTACCCTTCAGGGGACACAATATCATATAATAAAAGATATTCGATCAATCTGGAAATCAGGGTATTATTACGGATTAAATCAGATTAGCGGCGGGTCGGGTCATTATTCGGTAGAAACAGGTGATGGAGCATCTGGCTATCAATGGGGGAGTGATAACAGTGCCTGGGTGATATTATCTCAAGGTTCTCCTGAGGTGTCAGTATCAGAAGGATCGACCTCAAGCCCGGTGACTCTTTGGGTTACTTTTCAGGACCCTTGGGGGAGTTCCATAGTTGTAGGCCAACAGTTCAATTAAGATTGGTATGAGGTTGGCGCGGCTTACTGCCATCATCAGCCTTCTCGTAACCGTATCCTGTGTAGAAACGATAGAGATGGACCCGGGGACGGAGGACCTGCCCGTGGTGGTGAACTGTTTCCTGCGGGGCAGTACAAGTTCCGCACTGTGGACGGCAGGATATCCCCAGCATCTGGACCTGTTTTACGCGAAAGGAAAGGCCTCAGGCGAGTACGTTCCGGTCGGGGAGGCGGAAGTCTACCTGACCAATAGCGTCGGAGAGGTCCTTACCCGATTCATCCACACTTCCGGAACACGATGGGATACGGACACGCCGCCAATTCTTTATTCAGGCGCCACTTATACCCTATGCGTGGAAATTCCCGGGCGGGAAAAGATTACCGCCCGGACGACCATTCCTGCTGATTTCGGGTTAGGCGGAGTCTGGGGTATGATGTATTTGTATGAGCCGGACAATAACATGGGAGGGACGCCTGATCTTTCCCGTTCCCCCGTTTCTCCCCATCGCTTGTGGATATTTGCACACAGGGGCGGCCCGCATGCGGAGGCCGAAGCGGATGATGATCTATATGAGTATTTGGTAACAGACATTACCTACGCGGACGATTTCAACATCACGGGCCGGAAGTTTTCGGACCTGGATTTCTCCGGTACACCCGGGAGAGTGTACGCTGGGTACTGGAAACAACATCGCAGATGGCAGGAGTTGAAACCGGACCTCCCTCTTCATCAGGGTTTTCTACGGATTGATTTGCCCGCAAACTATGTGCATATAAAGTCGGATGTGGCGAAAGAGGAATTCGGGCCCAACGAGAACCAGTTCATAATAGTTTGCGGTCCGCAGGAATGTCCTATGGAGGATGATCTTTTGAGCCCGTCCCGGGTTGACCATTTTGACGTCTATTCCGTCTGTGGCGATTATGACAAATACTTGCGGGACGTTTATACCCGGAAAGGAAAGATCGGCCACGACTTGACGGTTCTTTATTCGACCGCCAATGTGTATTCGAACGTCACCAACGGCCTGGGGATCGTGGGCTCCTACATGATCCGCACTAATCCGATTATACGATGAAACAGCTGACAGTTATTCTCGGAGTCCTGTCGGGCCTGTTTCTCCCGCTTGTCCTGTCCGGACAGGATGTAGCGACCATCCAGGACAGCCTCCGGGCGGCCCGGGTGATTGCGGACCGGCAGGTCAGCCGGGATGCCGGGACACGTGTGCTCCCGCTTCCGGACATCCGGACGATGGTGGCGGCTACGGGCGAGGCGGATGCCATCAAATATATCCAGGCCCTGCCAGGTGTGTCCACGGGAGCGGAGGGCTCGTCCGCCATCTATGTCCGGGGCGGCAATATCGGCAGCAACGTGACGACGATCGACGGGGTGCCGCTCTATGGCGGCAGCCACCTGTTGGGCCTGGCCTCGGCTTATCCTTCCGCCATTATTTCTTCCGTTGCCTTCCGGAATGGTGGCTTCCGGGGTGCGGACAATAACCTCACTGCCTCCCATATCGCCCTGCTGACGGGAAGCGGTTCCTTTACAAACCCGAGTTGGAGCCTGTCTGCCAGCAATTTTCTGCTGGGCGGAGTCTTTTCAGTGCCGCTGGTCAAGGATAAGGTCTCCCTGGTTGCATCGCTGCGCGTTTCTCCCATCGGCCCTGAATTCAACGCCGTGAAAGGACTCTTAGGCGGGGTGCTGGATAGCCTGTCCTGCGTCCGGGCCTTTGCCTACGACGTTTTCGCCAAGGTGACCTGGCGGTTGAACGGAAATCACAGACTGACCTTCAACGTGTTCGATAGCGCCGATGCCTACCGCTACGTCTACGGGGGAGATTCGGACGAGAGCATGGCCTGGGACAACTTGATTGTGAATGCCGGGGAGGAATTGTCCCTGGCGCGGGACTGGCGTCTGGAGTCGAGGCTGTCCTACAACCGGTTTACCAGCAGGCAGGGCATCGTCCGGGATATGTCCGGCACGGTCAACAACCTGGCCATCGTCAACTCGCTGGATGAACTGACGGCGCGCGCGGACTTTATCCGGACTTTTGGAGAAGGGAAGGAACTCCGGCTCGGAGCCGTTTCCCGCGCTGCTCTGTTCAATCCGGGCACATCCTCCACGTTCACGGGGGTCGGTGCCTGGGTGACGCTGGATTCTCCCCGGACAGACAACCGGAGCTGGAGCCTGACGCAGACGCTGTATGCGCAGATGAGCCTGGCGCGGACAGACCGCTATGAAGTGATGGCCTGTGCGAAACTGAATGCTAATGAGGCGAATTCCGACGGGGACGGGCGGCTCCGACTGCATGTCAACCCGGAGGGGGGCTTGCTCGGTCGCATCAATCTGGCTCGCTGGCTGGCTGTTGAGGCGACGACTGACTGGGCGGTACAGTATTACCATACGCTGGAAGGCATCCCGCTGGGCTGGTCGCTGGATATGATCGTGCCGACGGACAGCAAGCGTGGCCCGGAGCAGGCGCTGCAGTTCTATGGTGCCCTGCTGACGGAATTCGGGAAACATCGGATTACGGTGGGGGCTTATTGGAAGAAGATGTACAACCTGGTCTGGTTTGTCGATGCGGGCCAGTTGTTTTCTTCTGCCATCGCCGGCTGGAAAGACAACATTGCCGTTGGTGCCGGTTCTTCCCGGGGTATTGAATTCCTGTATGAAAAAGAAGGTGAACGCCTGAATTACAAGCTGGCCTATACCTGGTCCCGGACGGACCGGTCTTTCCAGAGGGTGAATGACGGGAATCCCTTCCCGGCAAAATTCGATCGCCGCCATATCCTGAATGTGCAGGCGTCGTATGTCATCGCCACGAGCACACGCCGGGACATCGGAGTGACGGGATATTTTACCTGCCAGTCAGGCCATTGGGAGACGGTTCCGGATGGAGAATACCTGGCGCATCTTCCCCTTGGAGGTGTTTTTACGCTGGATTATTTCTCCCGTGGAGTCAACAATTATGAGATGCCGCCCTATATCCGGCTCGACCTGGGTTGTTATTCCAAATTCAAGGGACGCTGCCTACAGACGCTGAATGTCGGGGTATATAACGTCCTGAACCGGCATAATCCTTTTGCAATCACATATGATGATCGGTCGGGGGAATGGCGGCAGATTTCGCTGCTTCCCGTTATGCCAAGCATCAGTTATTCGATAGAATTCTAATTCCGGTTTGTAGGCAGTTTTCTTTTTCTTATATTTGTATAGATTCGCCGATCGGAGTCGGCGAATGACGGACAAAAACAGGTCAATGTGTCATTTCGTAGGATGATTTCCTATACGATTTCATCAATGTGTCAAAAAGTAGGATGAAGAGTGAGATCGTCCATTCCGTCGGCGCTGCC
>CACWOH010000012.1 GCA_902762435.1 uncultured Bacteroidia bacterium
CGTTTCAGGAAAGAACGCATAGGCTCAGAACTGGAAATAGATGAAGTCCGGCGACTGGTTGTCGAAGAACAGGGCCACCAGGAAAAGGAGTGCTATGTAGACTGCATAGCGGACCGGCCGGGAGTGGATGCCCTGCATGGACAGGCCGTGTTCCAGCCGCCGGTCCCGCCATTCGACGAGCAGCATGGGTATGATCCAGATCATCCGCTGCAGGAATTCCCCGGTAAGCAGGAAAGAAAGTCCGGTTCCCGGCGTCCATTGCACCATCCGCAGCAGCATGTCTCCTGCCTGGGAGAGCGTATCCGAACGGACGATGGTGTTGCCGATGGTCGTCAGTACAAGGGTCAGGGCGATCTGCGCCGTTTCCTTGAGGGAAGGGAGTGCCCGGTCCTGGGCGACTGTATCCCGGTATTTCTTCTTTTTCCCCGATAGGATATAGGGGATATAGAGTAGGGCGGTGTATGCGCCCCAAGCCAGGGCCGTCCACTTGGCGCCGTGCCAGAAACCGCAGATCAGGAAGATGATAAGCGTGTTGCGGAACTGTTTCAGTTTGGAACAGCGGTTCCCGCCCAGCGGGATATAGATATAGTCCCGGAACCAGAGCATCAGGGAGATATGCCACCTCTGCCAGAACTCCTTGACGCTCCGGCTGAACAGCGGGAACGCGAAGTTCCGGTGCAGGTGGATGCCGAAGAGCTTGGCGGTGCCGACGGCGATGTCGGAATAACCGGAGAAATCCCCGTACACCTGGACGGTCCGGCCACGATGAGCTGCATCCCGGTGTAATCCGCGCTGTTGGCAAAGACTTCATTGACATAGATGGCGCAGCTGTCCGCTACGACGACTTTCTTGAAAAAGCCCCAGAGCATCTGCCGGAGTCCGTCCACGGCGGTGGCGTAGTCGAAGCTCCGCCGCCTGCCGAATTGCGGGAGCAGGTCGGCGGCGCGTTCGATCGGGCCGGCCACCAGCTGGGGGAAGAAGCAGAGGAAGGCGAAGAACTGGACGGGATCCCGGACCGGTTCGAACTGCCCCCGGTACACGTCAACCGTGTAACCGACAGCCTGGAAAGTGTAGAAACTGATGCCTACCGGAAGGATCAGGTGCAGGAGAAGCCCGTCCGAGCGTCCGCCGAGGAAAAGGTCCGCGAAGGACTGTGCAAAGAAGTCGTAGTACTTGAACAGGGCGAGGATGCCGAGATTCAGGACGATGTTGGCCGTCCGGATCCACCTGGCCCGCCGCAGGTTCTCTTCCCGGTATTTGCGGATCAGCAGTCCGCTTCCAAAGGTGCATAAGGACGTGAATGCGATCAGCAGCAGGAAGCGCCAGTCCCACCAGCCATAGAAAACGTACGAGGCAGCTACGACGAAGAGGTTCTGCCATTTCAGGTTGCGTCCGAAAACGAACCAGTACAGGCAGAATACGACCGGCAGGAATACCAGGAACGCCAGCGAATTGAAACTCATCGGAAACTACGCATCTACGCACTTAAGAACCGGGCAAGCCGGATTCTAAGCTTCTGGGGCAGGCATCTTCTTGCAAAAGACCTCAGGGAGAACGCGACCGAAGCGATTGTGTCGAGGAGGACTCCCTTCAATTCCTGAAACAGGCCGGCCCGTTTCCCGCAGGCAATCATGTCTGCAAGCCGCCCGGTTTCCTCCTTGTAGAAGCTTCCGTCGGTTTCCGTCATAGCCCAATGGAGGAAATACCGGCCTTTCGGCATGATCCAGGTGTCATTGTATCGATAGTTCAGTTTTCCTTTCCGGATATCCGCCCTGACTGAACGGCAGAGCGGGTAGTAGCAGAACACTTCTTTATATCCTTTGGCAGGTTTGTAGGCGTGGACTGAAGACGCAAGTGCAAAAATGGGCTCATCAACGGGTACGCCATACGGATAACCCGAGAACGAGAAGGCGTCATAGTGATCGAGAATATACCTGCAGGTTCGGGAAAAACCTTCCAGTTTTCCTTTCCTCATAAAGAACAGCCCGCCTTGATAAATGACAGAAAAACCGACCTTTTCGCTAAAAACGGAGGTGTCTTCCTTCCGGAACCATCCGAGCTGCTGGTGGAAAGGGTAGGCATATCCCAGATAGGAGAAGTCATTACAGCGGGAGAAAAGCTTCCATAGTCCGTTCAAGTCCCTGTACGCCAGGCAATCGGAATCTATGAATATCGTTTCCTCATACGGTGCGAGACCGGGTACCCGTAACTTGTCCAGGAAAGAATGAGCGGGATGGTCGATCAGGATAACCTTATCGAAATCCGCGGTATACTCATTCGTTCGATCGCAGATGATGGCGAACGGGAGCGGTGTCCTGGAGAAAAAACGGTAGGATAGCAGCAGGTTGTGCGCGACTTCGAAATACCGGATTCCTCCGGTCGCCATGGTGACGAATCCTCTTTCTTTCATATTAATGCGCACGAAGCCTGGACCGGACAAACGAGATCGTAATGTTGGGATTGAACCGGCTTCGGAAGTCGGCGTAATCCGCCGAAGAGAGCACGGCCTCCATCAGGAACAGGTCGACTGGCGCATACAACTCCGCATGGCGGCGGACTTCCGGGGCGATGGCGTTGAAAAACGGCTTCACGAATTCGAACTTGTCTTCCGTGTCCAGGAGCACCTGGCCGCCGTAGAACAGGCGCAGGCCTTCCGTAGGGAGTCCCCGGGAAAGGCGCTGGTCGTGCAGGTACTTGAAACTGACGATGTTATGGTAGCACAAGTCCCTTTGGTGCAGCAGGGATTCCGCCCGCTGTAGGTAGTGGTAGAAGGGACCGCGGAACACAAACGCCCGAGGCGTCAGCGAACCGGCCAGGCCCGCGTAATAAATGTCTTCCGTCCCGTCGCGGACGGTCCGGGCGGGGAAGCGTATCTGGTTTTCCAGCAGGAAACTGCGGCGGAACAGCCGCGCCCAGACGACCGGCGGGAAGCGGTTCTGTACCACCTCGGCGGGATAGTATCCGGGCTCGTCGCCCACGAAGCCGAAGCGGCTGCTGAAGGCCCTTTTGCCGGATTCCGGAAACTCTTCGACATAATTGGCGTTGACGACGATGTCCTCTCCTGTCCGTTCCGCCTGGGCCACCATCGCTTCCAGATAATCCGGATCGAGCCGGTCGTCGGAATCCAGGAAATAGACAAACGTTCCCCGGGCGGCGTCCATCCCGGCGTTCCGGGCTGCCGAAACGCCTTGATTCTCGGGGAATTGAATAATGTGCAGGCGCGGGTCCCGAATCCCTTTGAGAATCTCAGCGGAGCGGTCTGCGGAGCAGTCATCCACGCAGATGATTTCGATTTCCCGCAGGGTCTGCTCCAGGGCGGAACGGACGCATTTTTCAATGAAAGCGCCGGCGTTGTACACCGGGATGATTACGGAAACTTTTGCAATTTCAATCATTTGCACAGCCGCCTAAAACGGCACAGGACAATCAGTCGGTAACCCAGCGCGGGTCGTCCAGGATCTGGCAAACTGTAGGAAAAACCGTTTCCCGGAGCATTCTGGCTGCAAATTTCAAATGTGGCATCCGCCCGAAGCGGGATAGGAAAGTTTCATAATCCGGACTGGAGACGAAGGCCATCATCATATAGGCGTCCAGGGCTCCGTAAAGCTCCGGGCAGGCCCTGACGTCCGGCTCGACATCGACGAAGAACTTCCGCAGGAATTCGAAACGCTCCCGCGTATTGACATCCAGCCTGTCCAGCGTATAGAAACGTCTGGCCGACTGCGGCGGAATCCCGCGCTCGTGCAGGGCGTCCAGGAAAACCCTGAAATTCTCAAAATGACGGAACACGGCGTCCGGTTGCCTGACCAGGGAACCCTCCCGCTGATAATAATGGTAAAAAGGACCGTTGAAGATATAGCTCCGTTCCTGGAGGATCTCCGCCATGGCGGTGAAATAATTGTCCTCGACGCCTCCTTTCAGCAACGGGGACCGGATGCCTTTTTCCCTGATGTAATCCAGCCTGTAAAGGCGGGACCAGACCGTCGGGAAAAAATTGGATTGGACTATGACCGGCGCGTAGAACCCCGCTTGCTCCCGGACGAAGCCGAAACGACCACAGTGACGTCTTTTTGACGGGTCGTCGTATTCCAGATACCAGTTGCCGTTGATGACGACATTCTGCCCGGTGCGCTCGGCGCGGACGAACATCTCCTCCAGATAATCCGGATCGATCCAGTCGTCCGAATCCATATAATACAGATACTTCCCGCGCGCCTCGTCGATGGCGAGGTTCCGGGCATAGGGGACCCCGTGGTTCTCGGGAAGCGAGATGATCCGGATCCGGTCGTCGGAAACTGCCCGCTCCCGGAGAATCTCCGGCGTGCGGTCGGTGGATCCGTCGTCGATGCACAGGATTTCCAGGTCCCGGAAAGACTGTCTTTGGACGGAATCCAGGCAACGTTCGAGATAACGCTCTGTGTTGAAGGAAGGTATGACTACAGAGATCGTTTGCATTCCGGTCCTTTACTCGGGCTGCCAGCCCGTGTCTACGTCCACTTCGTGTATGGGATCTGCGAACAGGAGGTCCTGGACATCCTGATATTCTTTGCAGAGGGGAATGAATCCGTCTGCCTGGGCGGTTTCGGGATCGATCGCGGGCGTGACCGGGGATGCCCCTTCCGCCGGAAGAACGATCTCATATCCGACCAGTGAATCAATGAACTGCCCGAAGGCGGATTCCAGTTCCTCCGGGGCACCGGGAATGGCTTTGGCCGCGGCGAGGATGTCAGGGACGGATGCGCCGGACTGCAGGTTTTCGTATATGCAGGTCCCGAATCCGTTCATTCCATAGTAAATTCCGGTCAATGAATTGATGACGATGGCTGTCCCGTCGGTCACGTCGGCGAACATCTTCGCATCGTTGAGCTGATAATGGGTGGTCATAAAGGTAGTTTAGAGTGTTTTATCGATAAATGCCGCGAGGCATCTTGCGTTCGCTTCAATATCGGGACTGAGGACAATCCTGTAGCAGGGAAGTCCTGTCAGCATCCCGAGGGTTTTCCGGATGAAATCCGCGTCCCGCTGCTCTCCTTTGAGCCCGCTGATCCACATCTGGAAGGTGGTGGAGTGGGCGATCTGCACCAGGGTGCGTCCTTTCTCCTGCGCGGAGCAGGGGACGACGGAAGGCTCCGCCGCGTCGGGCGTAATCTCGGGGAAGAGCAGGGCCTTGACCGGGTAGTGCTCCCGGAAACGCTCGCCATAACCGGAAATGTCCAGGACATATTTCCCCTTCCAGGAACTGATTCCGAGGAAACGGGCGCGGTCCAGGTCGTCGTACATCCGGTCGTACATCTGCGGGGAGAGCGTGATGAAAGAATAGATAGGGGAGGCGAACAGCCCCTCCCGGTCTTTTTCGAGGATCAGGTAATCGTCCGAAACAAACTCGAACCCCCGGAGCAGGGACGTTACGGACAGGGTGGATTTGCCGCCGTTGCCCCGGGCGCACATCAGTACGCCGGATCCGTTCCGTCCGATGCAGGCGCCGTGGACCAGGGAATGGTTGTCGTCCCGGTTGAGTATGCGGAAGAGCGCCTGGACAAAGAAGTGTCCGTCCTTGAACCAGGCCCCCGGCTCCAGGCCGTCCAGCCCGTAGAAATACTCGTTTCCGAGGGACATGTGAACCCCCCACGGCCCGTCCGAATCGATGGTCCCCATCGGGTAAAGCTCCCCGTCGGGGGCGCAGCGGATCAATTCCGTCCAGGATTCACCTTCGATTACCTGGCCGGGGTCGAGTCCCAGTACCCGGGAGACGAAGTCCCGGCAACCCGTTTCCTGCCAGAGCCGGATGGTGGCATCCGGATGGGCGACGGGTGGAATCAGGGACCAGCCGAATTCCCGGGCCAGGATGCCGGCGGTTCCGGGATAATAAGTGAGGATGCGGACTGTCTTCAAGTTCCCGAGTCGGATGAAGAACTCCCGGACCAGGGAGTGGCTGCCGGAGATGTATGCTTTCAGCCGGTCGAAAAGGATGCCGGCTGAAGAATCTTTTATTTTGTATGAAACAGGCATTTCTATCTAAAGGATCTGCGCAGGCGCCAGATCGCGTATTGCAAGGGGGCCCAGCCGGAAATCTTTTTTACGGCAGCGACCAGTGCGACCCACATGAAGACGGGAAGGCTCCAGTCTTTCTGGGCCGCGGCACCGACCTTGGTGCCGGCAAAAGCATCCCTGGACCGCGCCAGGACGTCCCGTTTGAACAGATAATCGATGAAGTGCTTCTTGAAAGCCTTTCCCGGAATCTCCATTTTTCCCATCCATCCTGCGGGGAACAGTCCGGGGACGACCGATTCCGCCAGTTTGGAGGCGAAAAGGACCTCGAAGGCGCCGCCGCTGACCCGGGCGTCTTCCAGGACGATCTCGGTGTTGAAGTCCTCTTTCAGCGAAATCAGGTATTTCAGGTCGAAGAAAGTGGTCAGGCTGCTTTCCTGCGTCTGGTTCTTGGCCAGGTTCTTATACAGGTTGACCAGGGCGATGAAGACCATGTCTTCCGGACAGGGGAGCAGCCCCTGGATGGAGAAGAGTCTCCGGTCCATAGCCCGGGCGAACAGTCCGTCGTTCAGCGCCTCCTCCTTCCCGGTAAACATTTCGAGGTGCTTGTGGATGTCCAGCAGGCCCTCGTCCGAGCCGGGAAGGCGCAGGTCCATGCTGTGGTCGGTGGGCATGGGATCCCCGTATCCGAGGTCGAGCGCGGTTCGGGTGGCGCGATCGTAGTCCGCAGCGGGGACGAGCACGTCGATATCGCTCATCCAGCGCGGGAAATCCGGACGGTATACCTTCATGGCCCCGCCTTTCAGGATCAGAAAGGGAATGCTCCGTTCCCGGAGGGCCGTGCCCAGTTTGCAGAAATGGGCTTCGCGCTTGAGGTTCTGGTACCGGCAGAAGGACAGGACGCCCGTAAGCCGGGGGGTGATGGCGGCCGGGAAATGCAGTTCCGGCCGGGTTTTCATCAGGTAGGCGACGAGCAGGACGCTCTTGATCGGTGCCGCCTCGATGTCCCAGTCCGCCAGGAATGCATCCAGTTCCTGCTGGCCCACATGCTCGGAAAGGGCCATCCGGAGCAGTTTCCGGTCCAGTTCGTCCAGGACTCCGTCGCCCTGCTCGCGCAGGGCCCGTTCCGGGTCGAACGGGCAGAAGAACCAGACTCCGGCAATCAGCAGCAGCAGTGCCAGGAGGACCCCGCCTGCGATCCACAGCAGGATGCGTCCCGGTATCAGCCGGGTGAGCAGGAAGATGAGACCCGCCGCCGCCAGCAGCAGGAGGATCCCGCTCAGGACGGCGCGGACGACGTATCCGCCGTTCCGTTTTATGCTCAGGTCTGCAGCCATCAGTTTTTCAAGAATTAAGAGAAAGGGAAGAGACCGGACGTCGTCCGACGCCCAGTCTCCCCCGATTCAATCTAATGAAGTATCGTCTTGGAACAAAACCGGTTACAGGGCGTAGAGGATCTGAACCTTCACACGGCGGTTCATCTTGGCATCCAGGCCGCGCGTGCTCTTGTCGGAGACGGGCTCGATGCCGCCGCACTTGTTGTTCGGGATGATCTGGGAAGCGGCGTGGCGCATGTTCTCGTTGCCCTTCAGCCAGTTGATGATGGTGTTCGCACGGTTGTTGGACAGCGCGGTATTACGGTCGATACCGACCTGCTTGGCGTCCGGACCGGTGAAGTTGTCCTGGCTGGTAGCCGTACCCTCGACCTGGATCATGTAGATCTCGCCGTTGTTGATGATGTGACGGATGCGGGCCACGGTGGCGTCGTCGGCGAAACGGGAGATATAACCCTTGTTGGAGTTGATGGCCGCATAGACGTCGGCGAAGCTGACGAGTTCCTCGGGTCCGGTGACGTCGAACCAGTCACGGATGGTCTGCAGGCCGCTGTGGGCGTTGAGGCCGTAGGTGGCGGTCTCCTTGTAGTTCTCGTCGCTGATCAGCTGCTGGCGGAGCGTGGCGTCGTCGATACGGTAGTTCCAGGTGTGCAGGCCGTCGTAGATAGGAGCGTAGTAGTAGCCCGTCTTGTCCTTGAAATCATTCATGTCGCCGGCCTTCAGGCTCAGGGAAAGCGGCGTGTCGTTCAGCATCTCATATCCGCGCGGGATGAAGTCGATTTCGAAATCCTGGTCGGCGCGCTCGGTCGGGATGTCCTTGAACTCGAGGCCCTGGAGCGAAGCGCCGCGGCTCAGGCGGTCGGCCACCTTGTCGGGATCGGAATACTGCTTCTGGGTGAAGATACCGCCGGCGAGGTAATCCACGGCGTTCACGGTGGCACCCGGGATGTTCGGGGCGTCGTTGCGGCCCGAGTAGTTGTTCGGGTAGAACACGTAGAAGGTGATCATGCCGTGCTCGGCCTTGCCTTCCGCTTCCTTGACCTTCACGATGGTGATTTCCCGTTCGCGGAGCTCGCGCTGGAGGATGTTGCTGCCGGCGTGGGTCCAGCCGTTGTTGCGGTTCTTGTCCAGGTAGAAGGTGAAACCTACGTCGAGACCGAGGTTGCTGTCGAACTTGTGTGCGGCGCCTTCAATCTGGCCGTAAGTAAGGTCGAAGTTGCTCTGATAGACGATGGCACGGGCCTTCAGGTCCAGGGAGACACGCTTCTTCTCGTTGAAGAACTGGCTGTACTGGAGTTCGGCGTGGCCGCTCCACTCGTTGTCGGAGCCGTACTGCTGCTCGAAGCCGGTGTGATGCACGCCGCCGATACCCAGGTTGACCATCCACTGGCCCATGTGCTCCTTGTTGCCGGTACCTTCATACCCGCCGATGATGCGGGTCAGGTTGAGGCTGAGGAGTCCGGCCAGGTCCCACCAGCCGGTCTGCATCGCCTTGTAGGTGCCGCCGCCCGGCTTGGTCATCTCCTCGCCGATCCCGTACGGATAGTAGGAATAACCGTTGTGCAGGTGGAATTTTTCAACATATCCCCTGGAGTTGGATTTGGTGAACTCGAGTTTGAGCGCGACGCCCGGGGTGATCCACTTACCGATACCGACGCTGAAGTCGGGAGAGATCGTTCCCTTGAAGGGACCGTCGTTGGAGAAGTCGCCGCGGAAGCTGTGCGCACCGGCCGTTCCGTAGAGGAACCAGTTCCTCCCGAAAGCGTTGGTCACCACCCTGTGGCGGTCCAGCGGGGTGTCTTTCACGACTTCGACCGACCGGGGTTCGAAGGTGACCGTGTCGCGGTACACCTCCCGGTAGTCTTTGTACTGTTCGAGCTGGCCCCAAACAGGCGCGGAAACCAGCAGACCGAGGGCGAATACCGTCGCCGCCCTGCGGAACAAATGCATTTTTTCCATCATGGTTTGAATGTTTGAATATGTTATTTCGTCTTGCATTCTACAAGCATATAATCGTCGGGCATGGTCTTGACGATCCGCATCCGGGTCCCGTACTGACAGGATTTCAGGGAGGGGACGTTCCGGTTGGAAATTGTCGCGAACATCCTGAAACGCATCTGCCGGCAGATGTCCATGCAGTGCGCCCAGATGCTGCGTCCAACGCCCTGGTTGGTGTATTCTTCAGCGACGATGAGTCCCGCCACGGCGGCGCCTACGAAAAAGAAGCGCAGGAAGAAATAGCCTGCCAGACGGCCGTCGTCTTCATGCCGGACCTTCATCATCAGGAAGGAGGGGTTGTCGAAGCGTTTGCGCAGGGACTTCTCGTCAAAATTATGGGGCCTGAAATACTGGAGCCTTTCTTCCGGCTGGGAGGACAGGAAGCGGGACAGCTCCGGGATGTCGGCGGCTTCGACGGGCAGGAAGCGGAACCCCTCCGGTACTTTGGCCGGCAGGGCGGAGGCCACGGACTCGGGCTTGCGGCTCCTCAAACGGAACAGACATCCGTTGAGGCGCTCGATCGCATCCCAGATCCAGGGGCAGCGGTGCTTGATATCCAGAAGCAACTTGATCATGACAGGATCTTGTGATAGTAGGCCTTCAGGCAGTCTTGCACGAAATGCTGTTCGTAGCGGCCGGCCACCTTCTCGCGGGCGCAGGTGGCCATTCTCTCCCGTTCTTCGGGACGGGTCGCAAAACGCAGCATCTGTGTGTAAAGCGCATCCTCGTCCCGGGGCGGTACGATGACGCCGTTTTCTTCCGGAAGGATGATCTCCCGGGATCCGTTGATGTCCGTGACGATGGCCGGGAGTCCCATGGCTCCGGCCTCGATAACCACGTTGGGGAAACCTTCGCGCCAGGAGGGATGCACGAGCGCATCCGCGGCCGCATACCAGGGCCGGACGTCATCCAGCCACCCCTGCGAAACGTGGATCCGGGAGCATTCCGCCATCCGGGTCCGGGTCGTTCCGGGGAGGGGGTCGGTCTCCGTTTCTTCGCAGCCGCAGAGCAGCAGGTGGACGGGGAGCCCTTCCTCGCAGAGCCGGAGGAATGCGCCGGCCAGTTCCACGATGCCCTTGTCCCGGACGATGCGTCCGACGAAGAGGAAGACGGATTCTTCCGGCCCGATGCCGAACCGGTTCCGGATCCGCTCCGCTTCGGCAAGCACCTCCGGCGTACGGTCGTAGTGGACGAGATCGATGCCGCGGAGGTTGCCGTAGCCCAGCACTTCCAGCGGCTTGTCCGTGATGCCCGCTGCCAGGAGGTCGGCCTTGACGCCTTCGCCTTCCGGAACGATGTGGGTCGCGCACGCAGCCGTCAGGCGGTCCGTCAGTTTCAGCACCCGGCGCTTCCAGCCGTCGGCATAGGGGAACAACAGTCCGGTGAACGTATGGAGACGCACCGGCACGCCGGTCAGCCGCGCGGCAAGCATCGAGAGCAGGCCCGCCTTCGGGGTGATGGAGTGGACCAGGTCCGGTTTTTCGTGCGAGAAGAGACGGCAGAGCCGGACCAGCGAGACGAGGTCCTTGCCGGGCGCCATCCTGCGTTGCATCGGGATGGCGACGGTCCGCACCCCTTCCCGGGCGGCGATCTCCTGGAGGTCGTCACCGGGCGAGGATACGGCCAGTACCTCGTACTCGTCGGACAGATCCCGCAGCAGTCCCCGGCAGAAAACGTTCAGGGACAGCGGGACCGTGGAAGTCCGGATCAGTTTCTTCTTCTGCTGCACGATATCAGGCTAGAAGCGGTAAACGAACGCCACACCGTTCGTGGACGGAGACGGCTCGATGGAGAACTGGGGGCTGGGGGCGCCGGAAACGGTCACCCGGGAGCCGCCTTTCGCCGCCGCGGCGTCGATCAGGTTGTAGACGTACATGGCCGCCATGCCGATCAGGGACAGGTTGCGGAAACCGCGCCAACCGAGTTCCTTGCTCTCCCAGCTGGGACGCTCTTCGAGGTCTTTCTCGCTCAGGCGGCTCTTGTTGTAGGAATCCTGGAACTGGCAGACGATGGCGCTGGCCGCCATCAGGACCTCGGACCCGAGGATGATCTTCCCCTTGTCGTTGTCGCCCTTGTAGAACTGGCCCAGACCGGGGACAATGGACATCAGGGTGGCGTTGAGGTTGCTGGTCGGTTCCTCCGTGAACCGGTCGAAGACAGGTTCTCCGTTCCTTCCGGTCACGGCATAGAGCTGGTAGTAGTTGAACTCATAGTCGCTGTCCGAGAAATCCTCGAAGGCGGAGTAGACGGCGGGACGCTGGGCATAGACCACGGCATCTCCGTTCGCATCCCGGAAGCGGATCCGGTACGTGACCGGGTTCGTCGCGAGGCTGTCCAACTGCATCTTGGAACGGTCGGTCCCATAGCATTCCCCGAGGTAGTCCATGAGCGGAACGAAACGCTCTTCCCAGAGAAGATTGTAATCCCCGCTCCAGGTGTGGAACACCTTGAACTCGTAGTTGTCGCTGACGCGCGACTTGTTCATTTTGGCTTCCCCTTTCCGGACCCACTCCGGGTGAATGCCCGCCAGGGCTTCCGGGGCGGAGAAGAGGCAGACTGCTGCAACTGTCAGCAGGCCCGCGAGTTTGATCATTTTGTTCATATGATGTAACTGATAAATGCAATTAACTTTGCAAGTTAAAGATTTTCCCGTAAATATCCAAATATGCTATCGAATTAGCGTCGATTCCATACATTTCCGCCCTGTTCCGGCAGCGTTTCCGGATGGTTTCGGCGCCCGGAAGATCCTCGCACCCTTGCCGGATCAGCCGGGCGAGTTCTTCCGCATCGCCGCAGGGGAAAAGGAGTCCGGCGCCTTCCACCAATCCGTGCAGGCCTTCCACGTCGCTGGCTATGAATACTTTACCGGCCGCCATCGCCTCGACGGCGGACAGGGGCTGCCCTTCGTGGTGGCTGGACAGGACGATGACGTCGCTCGCGGACAGGAGTGCGGGGACGCCCGTACACACGCCCAGGAAACGGACCCGGTCGTCCAATCCCAGGTCCCGTACGAGCTCGCGGCAGGACCGGAGGCAGGTCCGGTCTTCCTGCGTTTCGGCTCCGCCGGCCAGCAGCAGCCGGTAATCTTCCGGCAGGAACTGCATGGCGCGGATCAGGGTGGCGTGGTCTTTCTGGGGGCGGAAGGCGGCGACCATCGTGATTTTGCGCCCGGGCAGGGCGAGGATGTCCGGGTCGGGCACCGCATTCCGGAAACGGGACAGGTCTATGCCGTTCGGCACGACCTGCGTTTTCGCGGCGATACCTTCGTCATCCAGGTAGGCCAGAAGCCCGCTCCGAGTCTCTTCTCCCACGCAGATGATCTGCCGGTACTGCCGGTACATCCAGCGGTCCACCGGGCGGAATCCCTTCCAGTCACGGCGGCGGTTGGTGGTGTTGTGCTCCGTCGTCACCAGGGCGGCGGGCAGGTGGCGTGCGGCCGCTGCCGCCAGGAGCTGGCAAGCGGTATTGTGGGTGTGGAGAATGTCTACGGGATGCTCCTTTAGGTATCTTTTCAACCGATTGATCAGCAGCGGATTGCGCATCGACCGCCAGCCGCTTGACAGGGCATCGGTCCGGATGCCTTTCCGCTCCAGTTCCTCATACAGGGGCGTGCGCGTCCCGTCCATCAGCAGCAGCGAAACCTCGTGCCCGGCGTCCCGGAAACGGGGCAGCAGGTCCGTAACCAGCCGCTCGGCTCCGCCGGTCCGCAGGGAGGTGATGAAATGCAGGATGCGCATCGGTCAGAAGATATAGGGACGCAGGGCCCGGAAAGAATCTGCGTGTACGGTTTTCCAGCCGTCACGAAGTCCGCGCAGGTGGGCGGAAAATACTTTCGGCTTCAACAGGACCAGGGCACTGACCGCCATCCCGATCGTCAGCCAGCAGGCTTTGAGAGCAAAGGCGCTTCCGCTCAGCAGGCGTGAGCACGGCGTGTCCGTCCCGTTCCGGTACAGGCTCCGCCACCACACCATCAGGAGGGCCTGGCTGCGGATCCGGAAACGGTCCGGATCCCGGCGGTAGCGGTCGCTGGAACTCCGTGCGTCGCGGTTCTCGACGCCGCTGTCGTACCGGATTCCGAGTCTTCCGCCGTTGCGGTACAGTTTGTAGCTGACCAGGGCGTCTTCCCCATACGGGAATCCCAGGGCGTCGAGCCAGAGTTCATCCTCCAGATGCAGGCGCAGGAAGGCGTCTTTCCGCCACATCGAACAGGGGCCGCCGCAGGTCTGGGACCGGTAGTATTCCCGCTTGGGACGGGCCAGGTAGGAAAAGGACCCGTTGCGATGCATCCGGAAGGCCCAGGTGCGGCTGCAGTGGGGGAAAACGAGGTTGACGACCGCTGCCTTCATCTTGGCCCCGGGGCGCATCCGCTGGGGGCGGAAGACGTCCGCGCCCACGCAGTCCGCCCCGTCTTCCTCCAAGGAGGAGAGCAATCTCTCCGCGCTGTCGGGGGCCAGGCAGACGTCGTCGTCCAGCAGCAGGATGCAGTCGCTGGCGATCTCGTCGTAGGGGAGCATCCGCTGGGCCATCATCCCTTTCCGGACCCATCGGTATTCCTCGTTTCCTACCTGGAAATCCGGTCGCGGGAACCCCTCTGCGATATAGATCATCACCCGCTCGGGCGGAACGGTCTGCCGCCCGAGGGACAGGAGTTCTTCGCGGAAAACTTCCCCGGCCGTGCCGAGGGTGCGGATGGCGACGGAGTAACTGAGCATCAGTTGTTTGTGATCTTCATCATCAGCCAGACCGCCCAGGGGCAGGACAGCAGGAAACGGATCATGGCTTTCTCTCCGATTGAAATGTCCGGATGAGTAAAATACTCATGGCGGGTCTTTTTCAGGAAGGGGCGGTAAACGGCATACAGACGTTCTTTCTCTTCGGGGCCCTTCGTCTGGTAGCGCCGCGTGAGGAAGACGTGGTAGAGTTTTTTCAGGACCAGTGCCCGGCAACCCTTATCCTCTTCCGGGGTCAGTTCCAGCATCCTGGCATACAGCGGGAAACGGGCTTCTTCCCCGAGATAGCCGGCCTGGGTAGAAAGACTGTCCGGCCGATCCACGTAAAAGTAAGTCGTCTCGCCTACGAGGACGGTCCGTCCCATCTTCCGGAACAGGCAGTAGCATAATAGCTTGTCCTCCTGGAAGAGGCTTTCGAAACGGAGTCCGGAGAAAAACTTCCTGGGAATCAGGTGATTCCAGACGACCATCCAGCGGATGTCGTGGCCGGAGATGCATTCCCGGAGGCAATCCTCGCCGGAAAACTCCCGATAGCCCGGATCCTCCTGCTGGGCGGCTGCTTCGCCGGTCCGGGTGACTTTCAGGAAATCCGCGGTCGCCATGTCGTACGGGCCGCTCCGAAGTGCATCGTGCAGGACTTCCAGGGCGCGGGGAGACAGATAGTCGTCGGCGTCCGCAAAATAGATAAAATCACCCTGTGCGGCATCGAGTGCCGCGTTTCTGGCGGCGGATACGCCGAGGTGTTCCTGGCTTATCAGACGGAAGCGCGGGTCTTCCCGGCAGAAACGTTCGCAGGTCTCCCGGGAGCCGTCGGCGGATCCGTCGTCCACCAGGATGACTTCCAGGTTCCGGTAGGTCTGCGCCGCGATGCTGTCCAGGCAGTTCTGAAGCCAGGCTCCGGCATCGTACACCGGTACGAGCACGCTGATCAGATCGTCATTCATCGGTTCTTGAAGCGGATGAGGAAGTGAAGCAGGAATCCGGGCAGGGCGGCCAGCAGGACCAGTCCCTTCCGGGGTGCGTTGCGGAGCCATCCGCGGTCCCGTGCCAGCAGGCATTCCGCCACATAGTGGACGGCGCTGCGCAGCCGGCTCGACGCCGTGGTGTGCTCCAGCGTCATCTCCAGCCGGCGCATCTTGGCGAAACTCCGCGGGCTGTCGATGTATTGTCTCCAAATGTTCCGGGACATGCTGTCGCCTGTCTGGTACTGTACCAGGCAGAAGGCCTCGTTGGCAATCAGCAGGGGATACTTGTCCGATACCTGCAGCAGCATATAGACGGGGTTGAAGTTCTTTTCGCCGGGGAATCCCTCCTGGGGGGCGACCTGTTTCATCAGGTCCGTCCGAAGGACCGGTTTCGTGTCCCCCCGGTGGATGTTCCTGGCATAGAGTTCCGGGAAAAAGCAGCTGTCCATCCCTTCCGGAAAGGTGCCTCCGACGGCTTGCCGCGTATCCATGTCCAGATCCAGGCCGAGCAGCCCGGCGTACCGGTCCGACCCGCGCCCGCGCCATAGCTGCAGGATCTTTCCGACGGCATCCGGGGGCATGGCGTCGTCGCTGTCGATGCACACGTTCAACTCGGTTCCGATATTGGTATAAGCGGTGTTGTAACCTGTGTACAGGCCCCCGTTCTCCTTGCGGATGTATCGGATCGGAACGGTGCTTTCCGCCATCCATCTGCGCACCAGCTCTTCCGTCCCGTCGGTAGAACCGTCGTCGATGACCAGCCACTCGAAATCCGGGCAGGTCTGCCCCTTCAGGCTTTCGTGGAGCCGGGGAAGGGTATGGGCCCGGTTGTAGGTGGGCGTGAATACGGTAAGCGTCTTCATGATCTTGCCGAGAGGTCCCGGAGCCGGGAGAAAGGTTGGCCCAGTCTGCAAAACAGATTCTGGAAGAACACGAACGTGCGGGGATGCTTCGTGAGCCGGAACAGGAAATGCGAAAACAGCATTTTCAGTTTGCCGAAATGGCTCGGATGATAGAACCCGGCCCCGAGTCCCTTGGGGTCCCGCGCGATCCGGTCGGCTTCGGCATCGATCCCTCCCGTCTGTTTGACGTGGGGGAGGATGATCTTGCCGGGGACCCAGCTGATGGAACCGTAATAGTGGAGGATGACCGCTTCCTTGAAGTAGTGGAGCCCGACGGACGTGCCGATCTGGCAGTTCCATTTTCCGTGAAGCTCCCGGATCGGACAGCCCGTATCCAGGTTGGCCTGGCAGAGGGCGGGCTGGTCATATGGAACCCCGTTCTCCAGGGACTGCCGCCAGCGTCTGTGCCAGCAGTCGTAAAAACGCCGGGATACGTCCGAATCGCGGACAAAGAGCACTCCGCCGTTGTAGAAAGGGGCTTTTGCCAGGTCCGTAAAGCCGGCGCGCCGGCATTGCCCGACCAGTTTCTTGCTGTTCGCCACGGACAGGCCGTTTTCGTTGGACACCGCGGCCAGGTCGGCTTGCGTGCTTTCGATGTCCGAGAGGGGGGCGCAGACAATCGTATCCGTGTCGATGTACAGGTAGTCCCCGTCAACCAGGCTCCGGAGCCGGGTCTTCAGGTATCTGGACTTCTGAAGTCCGTCCAGGTCGGGCGGAATGGCCGCCTCCGTGAACCTGACGCCCCGGAGGACCGGCTCATCCTTGGCGAGCACCCGTGTGTAGGTTTCCGGGTCCAGCACGACCTCCATGTCCCTGCCGGGATCGTGCACTTTCAGCGAATGCAGGGACAGGAGGAACATCTCATAGAAGAGATCCTCTTCCCTTGACACCAGGACATAGACGGCCTTTACCATACGAACAGCAGCATGAAGACGGAGAACCCGCTGTAGGCGAGGAGGATCCATCCGGTTTTCCGGTCCTGGTCCTCCCAAATGGGCAGGTTGATGAGCGGATAGGCGATGACGAGCGGATACAGGAACCAGGACAGGTAGGCGAAGCGGTTGCTGAAAGCGGCACGGATCACCATGATCCAGAATGCATTGCACAGGCAATAGGCCGTGCAGATGACATCGTACCAACTGTCCCGGATCTGCCGCTTGACGCAAACGTACCAGGCCATGACGACCGGTGCGGCGCTGTAGAGCAGGAAGTCCCAGCGGAAGCCGGTCCTGGAAAACAGGCGCATGTCGATGCCCCGTGCGGTCGTGTATTCCGTCATGCGGTCGTCAAAACCCAGCGACGCGAAAAAGCCCGAGACCATGTCGCCGGCAACCAGGGAAATGAAGATGCTGGCTACCCAGAAAATGATGGAATACCGGGTGTCCCGGATGAGGAAAATGCCGGCAAAGGTTGCCGCAATGGGCAGCAGGGTACTCCGGTGTATGCCGAAAGCGGCCAGGCAGAGGAAGATGCCCACAAGATACTTGTCGTCCAAGAGGAAACTGATGGCCAGCAGGACCAGATGGCAGGCGAGCCCGTTCCGGATTCCGTTTACGCCGTACGCGAAGAACATCAGGCTGGCGAGCACGAACAACATGCCCAGCATCGGGTTGTTCGGCATCAGGCGCTTGACCGCCCAAAAGGCCGACAGGATGTATCCGGTGGCTACGAGGGTGAAGAACTCTTCCACCCCGAGTCCGGCCGTCCTGCAGAGGATGATGAACCATTGCCAGACCCATTCCTGGTGCCAGTTCATGGTCACGTTCCGGATTTGGGTACTCCGGTATATGTAGGCATAATTGCCCGTGTCGCCGAACAGGTAACTGATGGGCCGGTACCCGATCCAAAAGGCCAGTACGATACAAAGAATCAGCGGGAACAGGGAACCGCCCCCCTTTTCCTGGCGGGAATAATCGGGCGAGTTGATATACCTGAACCCGATCCAGCAGGAAAGGAGCAGGATCAGCGCCAGATAGACCGGTTCGTAGAGGGAGGCTCTCATCGCTTGTTCTTCAACTTGTTCCCGAGTGCGGAAACCCTTTCCGTCCCCAGGATCCTGCGGATCATCCGTTTCAGGAACACCCGGCTTTTCGCTTCCGGCGGGCACCAGGATTTCGCGTACCAGTGGATGGTGCGGGTGTCGGCGGTTTTCTTCAGCTGTCCCGTCGCGTCATCGTAAGGATTGAACCAGGATGCCGGATACACCCGGATCCCGGCCACCTCCTCGATCCCGGCGTTACCGGTCAGGCCTTTCCGAGCCAGCAGTTCCGTGACCATCGGAATCATCGTATAAGCATCCATCATCCCGTCCGGGGCGAAGAAAGACATGGAATCGTAGTGTTCCAGGATCTCCCGGAACAGTTCCATCCCGGGTTCGGCGGCCAGCCCCAGGCCGGGGTTTACGGCCATCCGCCCGTCCGCCCCGTCCAGTTCAAACCCCATGAACGGGCCTTTTTCCAGGATGTCGTCCATCGGTCGGATCACTTCCACGTCCGTGTCGAAATACAGCCCGCCCTGCCCATACAGGACCTTGAAGCGGGCGTAGTCGCTGACGAAGGCGTATTTCCCGGCCCGGTATGCGTCCCGGGTGTAAGGATGTGCGTTCACGTCGAAACTGTCCTCGTCCCACCGCCGGATTTCGAATGTAGGCAGGAACCTGCGCCAACTGTCGATGCATTTGCGCGCCAGGGGCGGAAGCGGCTTCCCCCCGAACCAGCAGTAATGGATGGTTTTGGGAATCATCGGGCCTCTCCTTTTCGCAGGGTTTTCTCCTGCCTGACCGTGAGCACCGTCCCGTCCGGGATGTCTTCCCGGACTACGCAGCCCGCTCCGATCACGCAGTTGTTTCCGATGCGGGCCCCTTTCAGGACGACCACGTTCGAGCAGAGCCAGCAACCATTCCCGATGGAGATCGGCGCGGTGGTAAGTTCCTGGTTTACACCATTTTCCGGATTGTACTGATGGCTGTTGTCGAAAATCTTCACGCCGGGAGCGATCATGCACCGGTCTCCGATGGTGACACTCTCCTGGACGCTGATCATCACGAATCGGTTGAAACAGCAGCCATTTCCGATCTTCAGGGTACCTTTCCGGTGGACCTCCAGGTCGCAATAGGGAGGGATGTCGCAATTCCTCCCGATCTCGAGCGTGCCCTTGTCGTAAACCTTCAAGGCGCATTTTGGGCTGATCCGCTGGATCCAATGGACGCGGTACCGGCCCGGATGGAACAGTTTCCCGAAAGCGATCCGGAACCAGTTATAAATAATCAGCAGCAACGAGTTGATCATTTCGTTTTTTCTTTAACAATGCCGCGGGCGATTTCCGCGAGAGCCCGGGCGCAGCCTTCGTTGTCCGTCGGAACGATCCGGATGCCCCCGTCCGCTGCGGCAATGCCCCGGGCGGTCGGGAAGTCGGTCAGGACTACGGGCTTGCCCAGGGAGCGGGCCTCCAGCACGGTCATGGGCCACCCCTCGTAGCGGGACGGCTGGACGTAGAGGTCGCAGGCGAGCATATAAGGATAGGGATTGTCTTTTTTTCCGGTCAACCGGACGTATTCCTGCATTCCGGCCTCGGCAATGCGCTCACGGACAAGCGCTTCGGTTTCGCCGAAACCCACAAGGTACCAGCAGGCGTCCACGCCGTCCTGCCGGATGCGCCGGCAGATGTCCGGCACGTTGTCGTAATTCTTGGCATAGCAGAACCTCCCGACCGACAGCAGGTTGATCCGGCCGGGGCGGCGGGGCATCTCCTCCTCCACGTCTTCCGGGGTCATCTCCCCGGTCCGGGACCGGATGTATGCGGCCGGTACGACGTTCGGCCTCTCCACCATTTTGTCCTTCAGGGAAGGGAACACGTCCAGGAAATGCCTGGTCACATCCGGGGAGATCGAGACGATGCGGTCGTAGCCGGCCCAGACGGGGAGTTCGAGCGCCGCATCGACTTCCACCTGGGAATAATCCGTGTGGATCCACGCGACCTTCCGCTTCGCCCTGACTTTGGTGAGCACGTAATCGTGCGGCATCAGGTAACTGACCGCGATGTCATATTCTTTCTCCGGCCGGATGGACGGGAGGAGGAGGGCCAGTTCATTTGCGATGTACGAATAAACGGCCGCTCCGTCTTTGGGATGATGGGTCCTGACATAGCCGCGAAAGCGGCGTTTCGCCCGCAGCCGTGCCAGCGCGATGCGGAAATAACCGTCCCGGACCACCTCCCGCAGGGGGCGTTCCACCTGCGCATATTCCGGAATTTCCGGCAGCAGGTGTACCTGCGGGGGGATATGCCGCAGCAGCTCTCCCCGGTGGCTGTACACGAACAGATCCACCTCGTACTTGCTGTAGTCCAGAGATTCCAGCAGGCCGAGCAGGCTCATTTCGGCCCCGCCCAGCTCCATATAGTGAATGGTAACTAAAACCTGGGTTTTCATCGCTTTTTATTGACCGACAGCCGGTTGAACAAGTCTACCCATTCACCCATGATTCTCTCGATACTATATTGAGCCGCCTTTTTCAGGGCGGATTGACACATCCTTTTTCGGATATCCGGGTGCTCGATTAAAAAACAGATCCTTTCTACCAAGGTCTTTTCGTCCCCCGGGGGGACCAGATATCCGGTTACCCCATCGTCAATGATCTCCCTGGGGCCGAACGGGCAGTCAAAGGAAATGACGGGAATGCCACAGGCCATCGCCTCCAGGACCGCCAAAGAGAATGTCTCGCAAACCGAGGTGTGAACCAGGAACAGGGATTGTTGCAGTTCCTGCTGGATATTCGATACTGTGCCCCTTAAATAAAAGTTGTCGTCCAGATGGTAATCGGAAACACTGGATAACAGAACCTCCTTCATCGGGCCGTCGCCATACAGGACAAAGTGAACGTCCGGATGCCGGTCGACCACAGTCCTCGCTGAACGGATCAGGTGATGAAAGCCTTTGGCTTCCTCCAGACGGCCGATCGAAATCACTTGATTTGTTCCTGCAGGTTGCGGAGCGGAGCCGTAATCATCATGAAACCGGATCGGGTTGGGGATGACGCTGATGTTTTGCTGATACTTATATATGTTTTTTTCTCCCTGGGTAAGGACGACGACCCGATCATATTTCCGATTGATCAGATCGATCTTCAACCTGGTGAAAACGCCCTTCAACCCTTTCCCGCCCAGATAAGCCTCGGGATCCACATTGGAATGCATTTCCCGGATTGTCGCCCACGGCCCTTTGATGAACGGCAGAATGACATAGGATTCGCCGGAAACAAAAATAACGATATCGGGTTTATTCTTGCGTAAGAAACCGGCCAGCATCCTTTTATGACGGACCTTCTTGATCAGCACGGCCGGGATATTCCAGGGGAAATGCGTGCGGATACCCGAATATCCTAAACCGCAATCTAAAACCGTAACGCTTTTGTCGATGGACAGTTTGTCGTTGATGGGGAGATGATCGTCAAGAAGGATCGAGACATCGTGCCCTGTTGAAGACAAGTAATTCGCTTTCGTGCAGATAATGGTCTCCCTTCCACCTAAAACGGACAGACCATAAAGACAATAGACGATTTTCATAGTTCTTCTCAACAACAGGATCCCTTACCAGGCATTCTTTGTCACTTTCATGACGAAGTGGGCAAAAGAAGGAAATGAAAGCAGCAGGATACAGACGATCTTCTTCCCGACACGGATCCTTCTGCAGCGAATGTATCTCCATAACGTGGCTTTCGTATAGTTCCGGCATTTCGTCCGGACCGCTTTGAAACGACCGCTTTTGCGGCTCCTTTCTTCCCAGAAGACCATGGCACGGTAAAGCGCATCCAGCAACAGGTAATCGTACTTGCGGTTCTCTTTCGAGAGGGACGCCAGGTTGTCGGACAGGATGGCCGTCCGGCATTCAATATAGATGTCCCAAGAGTCAGGCTGATGCGTCTTTGATCCGCTCCACTGGACCCAACGGTAGAGATTGCGGTCCACATAAACGGCTTTTTCCGCCCGGAGGAAGACCCGCAGGTTGAAATCAAAATCCTGGTGCCTGGGATAATCCCCGGACCGGAGACCCTCGAGCAGTTCTCTTCGGTAGAGTTTGTTCCAGCCAAAAACGAAACGGTCATCGTGCTTGCGGAAAAGTCCCTGGACCAGTTCATCTTTGGAATAAACCACCGTTTGTATCTCAGCGTCGGAATCATCGGGACTTATCGTGCCGGTGTCCCGGCCGGAAACCATTTCCATTCCTGATATAGCCAGATCATATTCGGGATCCTTTGAGACTGCCTCATACAGGATCCTGACCATGTCCCGGCTGAAGATATCATCACCGTCAGGGAAAAAAAGGAACTCTCCGGAAGCGATGGCCAGACCCGCATTCTTGGCCGAGCCTTGACCGCCGTTGGCCTTATGGATAACCTTACAACGTCCGTCGGTTTCAGCAAACCGGTCGCATATCGCACCGGAAGAATCGGTCGACCCGTCGTCCACCAGAATGATTTCCAGATTGCGGTAAGTCTGGTCCGCAATGCAGGAAAGCGTCTTCGGGAGAACGCTTTCCGCATTATAAACCGGGACTATGACACTTACCAATTCGGCCATCCAGATTATTTCAGGATGATACGGATTTCGGCCGGACCATCATCGTGCAGGCGAGCCCGATCAGGATGAACAAAAGCGGCGTCGAGGGGAAATCCAGCCTGGCCCAGTCATTCTGGGCGCCGAGAACGGTCACCGCACAATTGGCGATGATAAGCGCCAGCACGGTCAGGGTAAACCAGGGCGCCCGTCGTTTCATGCACATCCGGACGACGATGAAACCGCCAAAAAGGATCAGGAACAAATAGGCGGCTGAAATCCTGATTCCGACAACTTCGCGGACCCCGTCCAGCCATCCGTGGTTCAACAGCCGCTCCGATGCGGAGGCTTTGAGGCGTTCCCACGCCGCAAGGATCCATCCTTCCGGCGTTTCCGCCCGGGACAGCCGCACTTCGTCGCGGATCGCGATGATGCCGAACCTGTCACGGACGTCGCCCATCTCTTTATAGAAATACCCTTTCGGATAATTCTCCGGATTGGAAGCGTATTGGGCCAGAAACTCCGCCATATCCCGGTTCCGGATGGTTCCGGGCGTGATCAAACCATGCTGGCGGCCGATATAGTATTGATTCTCGATGCCGACCCCGCTGGGTGCGAAAACGCCGTAGTGCGCCTGGAAAATGCCGCAGTAAAACAATGCAAGCAAGCTGGTCAGCAGTACGCCGGACAGTCCTTTGATTCCTTGTTTCCGGCTTTTTTTTGCCAGGCTCATGGCGAAAAAGACCAGGAGCAGGACCGGCAGGAAATAGATCTGTGCCGGGCGGAGGAAAACCAGCAGGGAGAGAAAGACCGTGAGCAGCAGGACGGATTTCCAGGAGCTCCCTTCCAGGATGGCCTTGACCTCCCAGACGATGAAGATGGTGAGGGAGACGGCCAGATACTCTGTCATTATGTAATTGTTCCAGCAGAGGATTCCCGGATGCACCCCATAGAGCAGCGTCAGCCAGAATGCGGTCCGTTCTGAGGAGCCCGTCCAAAGCAGCAGGTCGTACAGGTAGCGGAGGGAAAGGAGGAAGACCAGGTTCTGGACGGCGATCACGCCCCACAGGAATCCTTTCCCGAAGATGATTTTCATCAGACCGACCAGCAGCGGATAAGTGGGTGTCCTCCAGTAAAAGTTAAGATAGTCCCACGCATCGACATAGGACTGGCTGTCATAGGTAAAGCCCACGCCCTCGACGATGCAGATGACAGCCGCGAGTGCCGCGGAAAGGCCATAGATGATGGACAGTTTCCCGTTGCGTGTCATAGAGGTTTATCCGTTGGCGGTGTGCTTCTGCGCCCTTCTGTCCAGCAGCCGGATCAGGGCCGGCCCGAGCAGGGGATACCTGAAGGACAGGCCGTCGATGACGCAGAGCCCGTCCAGCGTATTGAGGGTATGGAGGCAGTATGAGTTGGGCTGGGTCTCGTCCGGTTCGATCCGGGACAGGCAGCGCTCGGAAAACAGCCCGTTTTCGTATTTCAGTTCCTGGAGCAGGACGCATTCGCCGTATCGCCTTTCGCAGGACTGGGTGGGACGGATCCAGGTGCCTCCGGCGGTGCGGAAAATGCAGCCCGCCCCGCGTTCGACGCGCTTGCGGTTCTCGATGGTCTGCACCGGGGAGAACGGCCCGTTCAGCGAATCCGACGCGTAAATCCGGAGCCGGGTATCCGCCAGGCGCCGGTCATTTGCGCCTTCGGTCCCCATCAGGAAAAACTTCCCCTCCATTTCAAAAAGGGACGGGTCGAGCAGGGATGCCCCGACCAGCACCCGTCCGTCTGTCAGCGTCGCGCTTTCCGGGTCGAAACGATAGAGGGTGACTTTCCCGCTCTTGTGGTTTTCCGGAAGGACGTAGGTTGTGCCTCCGCTGCGGAAAACATAGGGGAAGGAAAGGTGTGTGCGCAGTTCCAGGACCGGTTTGACCCCGGTCAGCAGGAAACGGCTTCCCTCGCGTTCGACTTCCAGCAGGGAGATCCTTCCCCGGCCCCTGTCCGGCCGGAATTCTTCTGCGAAGAGCCGGATAACATCCCCGTCGATGTCGCAGAAGAACGGGTCCGCGAACCATCCGTCCCGGTAATCTCCCGTATCCAGCCAGGCGACCTGCGAATAGCGGGTCTCCTTGTCCGCCGTCAGGAACTTCTCGTCAAAGAATCCGACGCAGTAGGACAGGCTTGTCAGCGAGCGGATCAGTTTGTTCATAAGCGGATACCTCTCCGTTGCAGGAGATCTTCGATCCGGTCGTTCAGCCCGTCGGGGCGGGGGACGAACACGAATTCCTTCCCGAAGATCAGGCTGAAGGCGACGGCGTGGAAGGAGTTGGTGACGACCGCATTGGCGTTCTTGACCAACGATACGAAGGTCTCGGGCCCGGAGGCGCCGAAATCCCGGTCCGCGTACCGGTATCTGAACGGCCCGGCGGAAAGGATTTTCAGGTTTTCCCGGCCGGCTCTTTCCCGGGCTTTCCGCCGGATCGCGGGGTCGGCGAAGAAGTCATAGACGAGGACGTAGCCTTCTCCTTCTCCGGTGCCGTCCGCGATGGCTTCCCATTCTCCGGCGGAGAGCAGGAAAACGGGATCGTCCAGCAGTTCCCCTTCCAGTCCGAGGCTCTCCAGGATTCTCAGGCCGGAGGATTCCCGGACCGTGATCCTGTCGAAGCGGGACAGGAGATCCCGAACAAGGTCCTCGGTACCGGGCTTGAGCCTGCTGGTGCCGAAACTGGCCGCGTAGCTTTCCCGGCGGACGGATGCCGGACCGAAATCCAGGTAGAAGGCCGGGTCCGTTCCGTTGGGCAGGTCCGTATTCCAGATCTGGTCGCTGCCCGCGAGGTACAGGTCCGCCTCCGGCGGGGACTGCCGCAGATCTTTTACGTGGTAATAGACTTTCTCCGTCAGCGGGATGGTTTTCCGGGCGAACTCGCTGAAGGCAAGGTGCGCTTTCCGGGCCCGCTTCCGCTCGGGGTACTGCAGCCAGAGTTTTCCCAGTGCTTTCGGGGAGCGCGGGACGTACCACAGGCGCGGATTGTAACTGATGTAGCCCGGCCGGTAGTCGATGACCTGCACCTCATGTCCTTCTTTCTGGAGGTGCCGGGCCAGCGCATAGGTCTGGAGCAGGGCTCCCTGGTTGTCCGCGTACGAACAGGTAATCGTGCAGATCCTCATTGCAACAGGGCGTTGACCTTGACGATTTCCGTCTCGGCGGTCGTGTTCCTTTCCGCCGCCACGTTCTGTTCGATCTTCCGGCGCAGGCCGGGATCTCGTTCCAGCAGGAGGATCTTTTCGGCGACGGATTCCGGGGTCATCCGGGCGATCAGCCCGTTCTGCCCGTCCCGGATCTGGTCCAGGGCGGACGGGAAGTCGGTGGAGACCACGGGTTTTCCGAGTATCTTCGCTTCGCTCAGCGTCAGGCAGAATCCTTCCGCGGAGGAGGTTTGGACGTAGATGTCGCAGCCGGCCATGTACGGGTAGGGGTTTTCCCGCATGCCCGGCATCCGGATGTTCTCCGACAGGCCGTAGTCCTTGACCAGGGCGGATACCCGCGGGTAGTCGGAGCCGGTGCCGATGAAGTACCAGATGAAATCCAGGCCGGCATCGCGAAGGCGCCGGGCGGTTTCGACCGCCAGCGGATAGTTCTTCTGCGGGGTCATCCGGCCGACGCTGACGAGGCGGAGGCCCGCGGAGGCCTGCGGCATGTCGCCGACAGGCTCCGCCGCCATGTCCCGGATCATCCGCTCGTCCAGGATGTCCAGGACCGTATGGAGCGGCAGGTCACCGTCCAGGAATCCGGTCCGGGTCAGTTTCTCCCGGATGGCATCCGAAACCACGCAGATGGCGTCCATCCGGCGATAGAAGGGACGGTTGAATCCCGCCCGGTATCCGGCCGGTTCCAGGTCCATGTTGATCCACGCCAGTTTCTTCCCGGCGCGGACTTTCTCCGCCACATAGTAGGTTGGGAAACCCTGCTGGTAGGCGACCGCAAAGTCGTACTCCTTTTCCGGAGGCAGGAACGAAGGCCCCAGGCATGTCCAATGGACTTCCGCGCCGTGCCGCCTCACGTGCAGAAGCCGGAGCAGGCGGAGGGTGGCGGAAAAAAGCAGGTCCCGCAGCTTCCGTCCCCGGCTCCTGCGGGCGGGTGCGGGAATCCGGTGCACCGCTGCCGGTACGAAGCGTTCGTGCATCCCGCCGCCCCGTACGACCATCAGGTCCACGTCCAGCCGGGAGTAATCCAGCCGGTTCAGCAGGGCGACCAGGCTCTTCTCGGCGCCGCCGCAGCCCAGCGCGTCGATCAGGAACAGGACCGATTTCTTCATCAGGAAATGAACTTGAGCGCCTTTTCCCGGGTAATGAGCCGGTCCTTCCTCTTTCCGGGGAATACGATGTTCCAGGCGAAAAGTTTCAGGAGGTCCAACCCCTTGAGCGAGTATTTCCGGACCACGGGATGCCGGAGCATCTTGTTGTATCGCTGCCAGTCTTCGTGGAAGAGCATCCGGGACAACTCCTTTTTCCAGGGGGCGTTCCCGGCGAAATGGATGATGGCGGGATTGAGCAGGCATTCCCGAAGCTCTTCCTTGCTCCCGATCCGTCCGACCCATGCCGGCCAGAAGAAACAGCTCATCACGCCATATCGCAGGGGAAGGACAAGCTTGGTGTCCCGGCAGACATAGTTGACCGCATCCTGGTCCCAGAACCGGAGCCGTTCCGCCTGGTCGGTGGCGAAGGCGATGATCCGCTCTTCCAGGCCGTGTTCCCTCCAGTAATCGAGGTTGATCATCAGGACCCCGGCGCAGAGATACTTCAGCGCCGGATCATATTCCAGCCTTTCGAAGGTGTCGGCGTTGAAACTGAGCGGATCCAGGCACCCCGCGACGGAGCGTCCGTCAAGATCCAGCTCGAAAAGGGCGTCCAGGCTTCCCGTCACGAGCGTATCGGCATCGAGGAACAATATCCGGTGGACGTCGTCGGACAGGTATTCCGGAAGCAGCACCCGGTACCAGACGCTTTCGTGCTGCTTCCCCTTGCGCAGGCGGCAGACTTTGCTCCGGTCCACCGTGATGATGTGGCAGCTGACACCCGGATCGTCCGCCACTTCATCCTGCAGCCGTGCCCGGTTCTTCTCGGATACGCCGTCCGTCAGGATATGGAAAACGAGTTCCTCGTCCGGGTGATGGACCCGGATGCTCTTGATGGTGACGGCTATGTAGGGAACGTATGCGTCGTTGACGCAGAACGCGAAATGCTTCATCAAGGCTGGTCGTATTGCCAGGTGTGGTCCTCGAGGACGGAGGTGCGCAGATGGGGCGGGATGTTCTGCCCCCAGGCGAAAAACGGCCCGTTATCGACGCTCATCGGGATGGTTCCGTCCAGGAAGTCGGCCACCCGGCCGTCGAAATAAGACCACAGGAGGATCCTGTAGTCGCCTTCGGTCAGCCGGAGTTTTTCGATGTCGATCGTGAAAGAATGCTCTCCCAGCTGGAACCCCCGCTCCGCTTGCGTGAACTGGGAGCTGAAATAGATGATTGGCCTTTTATGAAGGTCGTGGATCTCCAGGGACATGTGTCCCCGTCCGACGGGAATCCGGGCCTCGAACGTCACCCGGATCCGGAGGAACGCGCCGCAGGTCGGCTGGATGGGTTCTCCGTCCCGGTTCAGGAATTCGATGCCCGTAAACCGGACCGATCCGCTCGTCTTGCCCGCACGCGGCATTTCCGAAAGGGGCAGGTCGATTCCGGACGTGACGGCATCCTGCAGATAGCGGTCCACCGCATCGTCCACGTCCCCGTCGTAGGACAGGCGGCCGTTTTCGAGGATGATGCCCCGCTGGCAGAGACTGCGCACCGCCGCCATGTTGTGGCTCACGAACAGCACCGTCCGGCCGTTGCCGCGGGATACGTCCTGCATCTTGCCGATGGCCTTCTTCTGGAATTCGGCGTCTCCTACGGCCAGCACCTCGTCCACGACCATGATGTCCGGTTCGAGGAAGGCCGCCACGGCAAAGCCGAGCCGGACGATCATGCCGCTGGAGTAGCGTTTGACCGGGGTGTCCAGGTAGCGCTCCACGCCTGCGAAATCCACGATCTCGTCCAGTTTCCGGTTAATCTCTGCCCGGGTCATTCCCAGGATGGAACCGTTCATGAAGATGTTCTCCCGTCCGGTCATCTCCTGATGGAAACCGGTGCCGACCTCCAGCAGGGAGGCGATGCGTCCGCGGGCGCGGATCTCGCCGGTTGTCGGTGCCGTGACGCGCGACAGGAGCTTCAGCAGGGTCGACTTGCCGGCGCCGTTCTTGCCGATGATGCCGACTACCTCGCCCTGGCGGATCTCGAAATCGATGTCGCGCAGCGCCCAGACGTAATCGGAACTGCCTTTGTGGGCCCGGTCGTTGATTTCCCCGACGATCATGTAGGGGTCTTCCCGGTGCAGGATTCTGGTCTGCCACCAGCGGTTCAGGTCGTTGGACAGGGTGCCCGTCCCGACCTGCCCCAGGCGGTAGAGTTTGCCCACGTGGTCGAAACGGATGGCGATATCGGATTCCGGACTCATACGGTGTCCATGAAATTGCGTTCCACCCGGTTGAAGAGGATCAGGGAAAGGAACAGGGTGACGGTCATGAAGAGCGTGCTGTACAGGAGCCCACCCCAGGAAAGGGACCCGCAGCCCAGGCAGCCGTACTTGACGGCCTCGAAGATGGGGGTCAGCGGGTTGAGTTCCAGCGCCCAGCGGAACTTTTCGGAAGCCGCGCTGAGCGGATAGATGATGGGCGTGGCATACATGAAAAGCTGCAGGCCGAAACTGACCAGGAACTTCAGGTCGCGGTACTTGGAGGTGAACGACGAGACGATCAGTCCCCAGGACAGGGCGTGCAGCGCCGTCAGCAGGACCAGCAGCGGGAAGAGCAGCGCCGTCGCGTTGAGGGACAGCGGCGTGCCCGTGAACACGAAATAAAGATAGACCAGGATGAACAGGATCAGCTGGATCAGCAGTTTGAGCAGGTTGGAGGTCAGCGCCGCGAGCGGCACGACCAGGCGCGGGAAATAGACCTTGCCGAAGATGCCGGCGTTGGCCGTAAAGGTGCCGGACGCCCCGTTGAAACAGTCGCTGAAATAGTTCCAGAGCATGATGCCGGAAAGGTAGAACAGCGGCTGGGGCGCCCCGTCCGTGGAGATGCCGGCCAGCCCGCCGAACACGAACATGTACATGATGGTCGTGAGGATGGGCTGGATGAAGAACCACAGCGGCCCCAGGATGGTCTGTTTGTAGAACGTGACGAAATCACGCTTGACATACATATACCACAGGTCGCGGTACCGCCAGATCCCTTTTAGGTCCAGGTCCAGCAGCCGCTTCTCCGGCTTGATGACCAGCGTCCAGTCCTCTTTCATGCCGTCAGGCCTTCGCCTTTTCTTCCGTGCTGCCGTACCCGTAGCCATATCCGTATCCGTAGCCATACCGGTGGTAGCCGTATTTGTGATAGCCGTACTTGTGGTAGCCGTAGCGGCCGCCGCCGTTTTCCGTGCCGTTCAGCACGATGGACAGGTTCTTGTATTTCTGGTCACTGTACCACTTCTCGATTTCGGGAAGCAGGGTCTTTTCCATCACGCCGGCGCGGATGACGAAGAGCGTCAGGTCCACGTAGCGCCCCACGATGGCGGCGTCGGTCACGATTTCTACCGGCGGACAGTCGATGAACACGTAATCGTATTCCGTCTTCATCTGCTCCAGTGATTCGGAGAAACGCGGAGAGTAAAGCAGCTCGGCCGGGTTCGGCGGCAGCTGGCCGCAGGGGAGGATGTCGATGCTCTCGAGGGAGACGATCAGGTCGTGGTAGTCTTCCTTCTTTCCGCTCAGGTAATCCGAGAAACCGTGGTGCGGGGTGCCGGCATATTCGGACAGGGATCCTTTCCGGAGGTCCAGGTCGATGGCGAGGACTTTCTTGCCCTTGATGCCGATCGCGGCGGACAGGTTGGCCGTAATGAAGGTCTTGCCGCTGCCCGGGTCGAAAGAGGTGAGCATGATGATCTTGTGCGTGCTGTCGAAGCCGAGCATGAATTCCAGGTTGGACCGGACCACGCGGAATGCCTCGTTGACGACATCCCGTTTGCGCTCGGCCACCAGGATGACGGGTTTCTCCTTTTTGGCCGCCTTTTTCTTTTTCTTCGAAACGGGCAGCAGTCTCTTCTTCTTTTTCGTGCCGATCTGCGGAATCTCTCCGGCGAAAGGTACGGTAAGCTGCTTGATGTCTTCCCGGTTCTGGACGGTGGTGCGAAGCAGTTCGGTGGCGAACAGGAACAGGGCCGGGACGGCGAGACCGAGCAGGAAGGCGATCAGATAGATGCTCTTGGCCACCGGCTTGATGGGGGAACTGCTGCCGTGGGGCGGTTCGACGAGCTGGGTGTTATAGGCGGTGAAAGCCTGGGAAAGCTCGTTCTCCTCGCGCTTCTGCAGCAGGAACAGATACAGGGACTCCTTGACTTTCTGCTGGCGCTCGATGGAGAGCAGGTCCTTGGCCTGCTGGGGGTTGGTCGCGATCTTGGCCACCGCCGTCCGGTGCTGGGCGTCCAGGCTCCGCTGCTGGGTCTGGAGCAGGGTGATCTCGCCGTCCAGCGAAGCGATGATGGATTGGCGCATCAGCTCCAGTTCGCGGTTCAGGTCCTGGACGAGGGGGTTCTGCATCGACGAGTTGGCCAGGTGGTTGTTGCGCTCGAGCATCAGGGTGTTGTAGGCGGAGATGCGCCCCATGATGGCGCTGTTGCTCAGGCCGGAATTGAACGGGATGAGCTGTTCGTTGTGGCTGCTGTCGGAGAGGTAGGACTGGATGAAGCGGGCGAGGTAGAGCTGGTCCTGCAGGTCGATGGAGCGCTGCTCCACGCTGGTGGCCTGGGAAACGGCGATGCTTCCCATCTGCCCCACGTCCGGGACCAGGTTGTCCGACTTGTACTTCGAGATGTCCGTGTCCACGTCGCCGAGTTCCTGCTCGATCACGGCCAGACGGTCCTTGATGAACTCGTTGGTGCTGATGATCTGCTTGTTGCGGTCCCGCATCCAGTTTTCACTGTAGACGGCTACCAGCGTGTTGAGGATGTCTTCCGCCCGGGCGGGGGAAACGTCCCGATAATGGACGTTGATGATGGTGGAGTTGTTGTCCTGCAGGGAAACGGCGACGTTGCCCCGGATGACTCCGGTCGCCGTTTCGATGCTGGAACGCCGGGCGTTCAGGTCGCAGGCGGTCCCTTCGTGCCAATAAGGGGAGGGGATCACGGCGACCCGTCCGAGTTCCGTCGCCAGGGTGTCTCCGAGGTGCATCTTGAACTCTCCTTCGAACTCCGTCCTGCCCCGGGTGAGACCGGAGAGGGTGACGTCCCCGTTTTCGTCCAGCCGGACCCGCAGGGAAGCGAATTCGTTGTCGTTCAGGTCCGGGAAGCGGACATACAGCGGCAGGGAGACACCGTAGACCGTGCGCTTGTAGAAGGGGGCGTCCCGGAGATAATTGACGTCCAGGTTCAGGCGCCGGACGATTTCCGTGGCCGTCTGGCTCGAGTTCAGGGTCAGGATTTCGTTGGTGATGTTGGCCGGCGTCTGGCTGACGCCCAGTTCCCGCAGGACATCGTCCCCGGCGCCGTTGTTGCCGGGCTTGATGAGGATGGATACGGTGCGGGAATAGACGGGCGGGGTTTTCTTGATGTACAGGAATGCGATGCCCATGGAGAGGGCAAGGCAGATCAGGAACCAGATCCAGTTGGACAGGATCAGGAAGACGATCCGCTTGAGCATCATTACGGCAGAGCCCGGTTGGGAGGCGCTGGCGCGGGTGAGGGTCCGTTCCATAGGCGACTATTTACGGAAAAGGCTGATAAGCATCATGATATACGAAGGTGCGGACATCCAGAAACTGAGATTCCGGAAGGTGTTGGCGTTGAGGTCGGCCTGGCCGGCCCGGACATCGGTCGGCTCGACGATGATCATGTCGTTCTGCCGGAGGTAATAGACCGGGGAACGGTACAGGTCGTCCTTCTTGGTCAGATCCACGCGGTAAGGGACCTGCTCCCCGTTCTCCGTGCGGAGCACCAGGACGTTGTCACGCCGGCCGGTCAGCTGGATGTCGCCGGCGAGGGTGATGGCTTCCATCAGGGAGATCTGGTCCTTGGGAATCTGGATGCGGCCCGGCGACCGGACCTCTCCCAGGACATAGAAGGCGAGGTCGGCGTATTCCACGATGACGGTCGGGTCGAGGATCAGTTCTTTGTCGATCAGTTCCTTCTTGATCATCTCGGCCAGCCCTTCCCGCGTCATTCCCTGGACGTGGACCTGACCCAGGACGGGAACGTCGATGTTGCCTTTGGTGTCGACGGTATAAGGCAGGAAACCGCCTCCGCCGTAACTGCCGTTGTTGCCTCCGTAGCCGGGGCTCCGGTGGTACAGGTTGAAGATGTCGGCGAGCTCGTGGTCCCGGCTGTGTACGGTGATGCTCATCCGGTCGCCCGGCTGGAAGGTTAGCAGCTGGACGTCCTGAATGCCGTTCGGAACCTGGGTTTCGAGGTCTTGCAGATAGACGACTTTGGCGGCGTTGCTGCAGGAGGCGAGCAGCCAGACGGCAAGAAGTACCGTAAGGGTGTGTAAGATGTTTCGTATCATTTCGTTGTGTTTTCTGATATCAACTGGATGAATTCGGGTTGCACTTCGACCGCGAGGGCGATCAGGTTCGGAAGCTCCACGATGACGCGTTTGGCCCGGGCGCCGCGCAGGCGCAGCAGGCGCCCCTCGTAGCCGTCCAGCGGCCCGCCGATGATCCGGACCGCGCGTCCGACCATTTCCGGGGTAAGTTCTTCGGGGAGGTAGTATTTCGGGCCGGGAACGGCGCCGGCGGCGGCGATGAACGGGAGCATCTGCCGCTCCGGCACGACGACCGGCTGCCGGTAGCCGAGGCCCTTGGCGTAGCGGTACTGCAGGGTAGGCGTCCGTTCGACCACCGGATCCAGGAACTCGCGTTCCGCGTGGACGAACAGCAGGTCCTGCAGATAGGGGCGCAACACCTTCCGCCGGATCCCGAAACGGAGGGCGAGCGTCTCGCGCATCGGCGTGAACACTTCGAAGCCCATCTGGCCGAGCGCCAGATAGGCGGGATTCGAGGCGTTTCCCCGCTTGAGGTCGCGCATGGCGAACCACTGTCTCGGATCTTTCATTCCGATGCCGTTTTTTGTTTGTTAAAAACAAAAGACCCGGGCCGCCGGAAGGCGGAGTACACACCTTCTAGTCCAGCCGGACTGCGCAATTGATTGTGCGTCAGGCTGTTGGAGGAAGTGCCCTGGAACAGGTCGATTGTATCATACAAATATAGGGAAAAAAACGAAAAAAACAACCGGCAGCCCTGTCGGGCCGCCGGTGAGAAGCGCTTGCAAGTACTTATTCGCTGACCAGGACGAAGCCTCCGCGGGCGCGGCAGGGGATGGTCATTGCGCCGCCGTCCGGGGCGGCTGTCCCGATCTGGAAACTGCGGTCTTCGTCCCCGTCGCCGAACAGCCGGAAAGCGGCCGGGGCCCCGGTCAGCCGTTCCGTCGGGAAGGTGATGTCCGCCGTCTCTTCGCGGCCGTTGATGCCGGCGATGTACCACCGGTTACCTTTGCGCCGGGCCAGCACGGCGTATTCGCCGGGGTAGCCGGCCAGCAGCCGGGTGTCGTCCCAGGCGGCGGGGAGGCCGGACAGGAGCTCCCGCACCTCGGCGGGCAGCCCGGCGTAGGCTTCCGGCCGGTCGGGCATGTGCTGGAGGCCGGATTCGAAGAGGATGGGCAGCGCCAGTTCGTGCGCGTAGGTCGTGATGTGCGGGAACTGGCTGTCGGAGAAGGTGCCGGGGGTATAGTCCATCGGCCCGATGACGTTGCGCGTGAAGGGGAGCGTGGCGTTGTGGCCGGCGGCGCGGGGTGTCAGGAAGGGGCCGTTGTTGTACCACTCGGCGCCGAGCACGCTCTCCATCGACATCAGGTTCGGCCAGGTACGCTGCCAGCCGCGCGGAATCGTGCAGCCGTGGAAGTCCACGAGCAGGTGATGCTTTGCGGCGTCTTCGAGGATGTCCAGGTAGTAGTCCACCATCGTCGCGTCGTCCGGCAGGAAGAAGTCCACCTTGATGCCGCTCACGCCGAGGCTCTCCAGCCAGGCGAGCTCTTTTTCGCGCCTTTCCGGGTCGTTCAGGCGGTCCTGCGGCTGCGGTGCGCCGTCGCCCACCCAGGAGGTTCCGGAGTTGTACCAGAGGTTGATCCTGACGCCCTTTTCCTTCGCGTAGGAGAGTACGTCGGCGATGTCGCCGCCATTTTCCATTTCCGGCCATTCCCAGTCGATCAGGCAGTACATCCAACCCATTTTTACCGCCAAATCGATGAAATCCTTATTGATTTGGAAATCCTTGGAACCATGGTTATAGGCCCAGTAAACCCACGAGGAAACGCCCGGTTCCACCCAGTCCATCTCATCGGATTTCGGGGTGGAAAGGTCGGTCACGAGGGTGGATTCGACGACATCGGACAGGGAGCCGATGATGGCCGCCCGCCAGGGGGAGCGCCCGTCGGCAAAGCGGGCGGGTCCGGTCAGTTTCACCCGGTACCATTCGCGGTCCGCGCCGTTGTCGAGCGACGCCGCGCTGTCTCCGTGGCGGAGGTCCGCCTCGCACAGGAGGGCGAAAACGCCGTCGGCGGGCTCAACCAGGGCGGGGAAGCCCCAGGCCTGGGAGATGACGCCGCGCCGGAAGCGCTCCGGGGTGCCCTGTCCGTCGGTGGCAAGGGGGTAATAGCCCTCGTAGTCGGTCTTGAGGGAGGCGATCCAGCGCCGCGTCCCGTCGGGGATGTGCCAGGCGGTCCGGTCCTCGAGGGTTTCCGTGCCGTCCGGGAGCTGGTAGCACAGGGCAACACCGTCGTCGTAGAGCCGGAGGACGGCGTCCAGCATCTGGCCGTCGGGGTTCCGGAACCGGAGGGTCCGCTGCATCGCTTCATTGTGGCAGCGGCTCCGTTTGCCGGTCTTCATTCCATAGTCGTCGTTGATTTTCCGGCGGTCGGAAAACCCGGCGAAAGTGAGGGCGGAGTCAAGGTCCGCCTCCGCGGTGACGAGTCCGATGTGCAGCTGCGCCGCCAGGACTTTTTCCGCGCCTGCGCCGGCGTGGAAATAAACGGAAACGGTCTGCCCGTCGGGGACGGCGGACAGGCGGCCGCCGGGGGAATGGAATTCTTTTCCGCAGGAAACGGCCAGCAGGGCCGCCAGGGAAAGGGTCAGGAGGATAGGTTTCTTCATAGCCCAAAGATAGCGAAGATTTTTCGCTTCGCAACTGTTTGTTTTCATCGTAAAAAATCCTAAATTTGCACGATTTTTAAGTTAAGAATCGCAAGCAATTGATTTATTAACAATTTATAGTCTTTAACAAAATGATTAAACTTGGTATTAACGGCTTCGGCCGTATCGGCCGTATGGTCTTCCGCGCTGCGGTTGAGAATTTCTCCAATGACATCGAGGTTGTCGGCATCAACGACCTGCTCGATCCGGATTATCTCGCGTACATGCTCAAGTACGACTCCGTCCACGGTATCTTCAATCACGACATCAAGGTCGAGGGCAACATCCTCATCGTCGACGGCAAGAAGATCAAGGTTTTCTGCGAGAAGGATCCCGTCAACATCACCTGGGGTGAGCTCGGCGCCGACGTCGTCGTCGAATCCACCGGTTTCTTCCTCACCGAGGAGCTCGCATCCGCCCACCTCAAGGCCGGTGCCAAGAAGGTGATCATGTCCGCTCCGTCCAAGGACGCCACCCCGATGTTCGTCTATGGTGTGAACCACAAGACCTACGCCGGCCAGGCCATCATCTCCAACGCCTCCTGCACCACGAACTGCCTCGCTCCGCTGACCAAGGTCATCAACGACAAGTTCGGTGTCGTCCGCGGCCTCATGACCACGGTCCACGCTGCCACCGCCACCCAGAAGACCGTCGACGGTCCGTCCAAGAAGGACTGGCGCGGCGGCCGCGGCATCCTCGAGAACATCATCCCGTCCTCCACGGGTGCTGCCAAGGCTGTCGGCAAGGTGCTTCCTGAACTCAACGGCAAGCTCACCGGCATGTCCCTCCGCGTCCCCACCTCCGACGTTTCCTTCGTCGACCTCACCGTCGAACTCGCCAAGGAGACCTCTTACGATGAGATCTGCGCCGCGATGAAGGCCGCTTCCGAGGGTGAACTCAAGGGTGTCCTCGGCTACACCGACGAGTCCGTCGTCTCCACCGATTTCCGTGGCGACGCCCGCACGTCCATCTTCGACGCCAAGGCCGGTATCCAGCTGGACAAGACCTTCGTGAAGGTCTGCGCCTGGTACGACAACGAGTGGGGTTACTCCAACAAGGTGCTCGAGATGGCCAAGGTCATCTGCGCCTAATCCGGAGAATCCGAGACATTTTTCAGCGAGGATGGCAGAATTCTGCCATCCTTTTTTTATATTTGTGGATGGAAACTTATTAATCAAGACGATCATGAAAAGATTCACCGTTCTGGCAGCCGCCCTTCTGTGCCTGGGCGTCTCCGCCCTTGCCCAGCAGCGTACGGCTCCGGCGTTCCCGGAGTATACCTTCACGACGGTCAAGGCCAACCCCATCACCTCCATCAAGAACCAGGCGAGCAGCGGCACCTGCTGGGCCTTCTCGGGCATCAGCTTCCTCGAGTCCGAGGCCATCCGCCTGTGCGGTATCAAGGACGAAGCCCAGTATCCCGACTTTTCCGAATTCTACGTCGTCGGCACTTCCTATAAGGAGCGTGCCGAGAAGTATATCCGCCTGGACGGCAAGCTGAACTTCAGCGTGGGTTCCGGCTGCGGTGACGTCATGGATGTCGTCAAGAACCACGGCATCGTGCCCAACGAGCAGGTGACGGGCGTCAACTACGGCACCCCGCTCCCGCAGCAGTCCGAACTGGACGCCATCCTGCTCGGCTACGTGCAGGCCGTCGCCAAGAGCCGCAAGCCCTCCACCGCCTGGAAGCGCGGTTTCGCTGCCATCGTGGATGAGTACTTCGGCAAGGCTTCCGACACGTTCGTGGTGGACGGCAAGACCTACACCCCGGCCTCGTACCGCGACGCGATGAAGATCAATCCTGACGACTACATCGAACTGACTTCCTTCACGCACCATCCGTTCTATACCTGGTTCGCCCTCGAGGTGGCCGACAACTGGCGCGGCACGCAGTCCTACAACGTGCCCATCGATGAGATGATCGCCGTCCTGGACAACGCCCTGGAGAACGGCTACACCGCCTGCTGGGGCGCCGACGTGAGCCACACCGGCTTCACCCGCAACGGCCTCGGCATCTTGATCGACGAGCAGGCCACCGCGTCCGCCGGTTCCGACCAGGAGCACTGGGTGGGCAAGGAGGAAGGCGCTCCCGCCCCGATCGTCAAGGTCGTGGAGGCCGTGACCAACCAGCAGACCCGCCAGGAGGAGTTCGACAACAAGACCATGACCGACGACCACGGCATGCACATCTACGGCATCGCCCGGGACCAGGACGGCAAGAAGTATTACATGGTCAAGAACTCCTGGGGCGAGACCGGCAAGTACAAGGGCATCTGGTACTGCACCGAGGCCTTCGTCCGCGCCCAGACCCTGGACATCACCGTCCACAAGGACGCCCTGACCAAGGACCTGAAGAAACGCCTTGGCGTCAAGTAGATGACGCTTAGGAAGTATATCCCCGACCTGATCACCTCGATGAATCTCGTTTGCGGACTCCTCGGGGTGGTCTTTACGCTGAGATCGCGGCTGGACATCGCCTTCGCCTGCATGCTGGCGGCGGCGGTGTTCGATTTCCTGGACGGCCTGGCCGCCCGGGCGCTGGACGCGTATTCCGATATGGGCAAGGAGCTGGACTCGCTGTGCGACCTGGTCAGTTTCGGCGTCCTGCCGGCCCTGATGCTCAGTTTCCTGATGCAGACATATCGCTTCGACGGCAGCTGGATCTGCTGGCTGCCCCTGCTGTTGGCGGTCTTCAGCGCGCTCCGTCTGGCGAAGTTCAACGTGGATCCGCGCCAGAAGGACAGTTTCCTGGGCCTTCCGGCACCGGCTTCGGGCCTGCTGTGCGGCGCGCTCTGCAGCTATTGCTGCCACACGCCCGCCGAGTTCCTGTCCACCTGGGTTTCCGGCCCCGTGTTCATCCCGCTCCTGACCGCCTGCCTCTGCGTCCTGCTGGTCTGTGAACTGCCCATGTTCTCCTTCAAGTTCCATAAGGGGGACGCCCGGACGCTGACCGTCAAGCGCCTGACCCTGGTCGCATTCATCCTGGCCGCGGCGGTATTCTGCCTCGTGGCCGGGCACCACTGGTCGCTCGCGGTGCTGCTGGGCTTCGTCTTCTACATCCTCAACAACCTGGTTTACGCCCTTTTCAAGCTATGATCCCTTCCGTCCTGCGCCGCTCGGCCCTGCCGCTCTCGCTGCTTGCGCTGCTGACCTTGTCCGCCGCCTGCCGGCGGCAGGTCGTGGAGACGCGTCCCACCATTCCGCTGGTCCGGGAGATCCTCGCCGACAAGTCCGGCCCCCGGATGCAGATGCTCCGGGACCTGCAGCCGAAACCTGCTTCGGACATTACGCTCATCGGCTCGGATTTCGCCTGCGAGCGCTTGGCGGAGCAGTTCTATTTCCGGGACCTGAAGGATAACGTGGACGCCCGTTTCGAAGAGGACGGGCTGCCGGATTTCTCCGGCGAGACGTTCGCCTGCATCGAGGATTCGCTGGATTACCGGACATTCGTCGCCGCTGGACAGACGGAGGAACTGCGGCGGCAGACGGTGATGCGCGTTCTCGCCGCCCTGGATACCGTCGTGCACATCAGCCCCTACGACCTGGAAGGCCTGGCCACCAAGGCTTCTTCCAAGATGATCGTGCTGGCCGATCCGTTCCTGGCCGAATACGGCGGATTCGACGTGGACACCCTCCTGCAGAGCACCGGTTGCGGCATCCCGGTCATCCGTCCCATCGAACTGATGATCGACCGCGCCTTCGAGGAGGGCGGCCGCTGGGATTTGTCCGTTGGCATCATCTGCGATCCGCGTTTCGCGGATTCCCGCATCTACGAGCGGATTTTCGCCCGCAAGGCCGCCGAGCGCGGCGCGAAGGGCGCCAGCTGCGTGGTAATGGGTGTCGCGGAGCGGGACAGCGTGCTGCACCATTTCCTGAGCGACTATCTCGAGGCCGGCAATACCAAGCCGCTGGACGCCATCCTGATCGACGACCTGGCCGTGCGGCCGGATTCGCTGAAGAACGAGCTGGCTGACATCGTTTCCGTGATGAACGAGAGTTCGATGACCTTCGGCCGGCTGATTTCCCGCAATTTCGTTTTCCTCGATACTTTTGATTCGGTGGCGGACTGCTGTTACGCGCTCCTGCGCGAGAACAACCTGTTTACCCACAATATCGCCAAACCCCAGGTGTCGGTCTATCGCCCGGTGCGCAAGCCGGAAAGCGGTGACGGGTCGATCATCCTGATTCCCGGTTCTTATGTTCAAAATTAGCATCCTGCCGGAAGAAATAGAAAAAATGCCGCTGGGAGCCTTTCCCGGCAAGATCCACGTCATTGACAAGACCGGCATCGAGTTCGTCAAGGCCGTCGCCTACCTGCGGACACAGAAGGTGATCGGCTTCGACACCGAGACGCGTCCGGTCTTCTCGCCGGGCCAGCGCCACAACCACGTCGCACTCCTGCAGCTTTCCGGCGCAGGGCAGGCGTACCTGTTCCGGGTGGACCGGCTGGGCATGCGCAAGCTCATCTGCGGCATCCTTTCGAATCCGCGCATCGTCAAGGTGGGCGCGGCGGTGCACGACGACGTGCGCGGCCTGCAGTACTACCAGCATTTCGACGCGAAGGCCTTCGTGGACCTGCAGAAGATTGCCTACGAGTGGGGGATCCGCGACAAGAGCGTCAAGAAGCTGGCGGCCAACATCCTCGGCGTGCGGATTTCCAAGTCGCAGCAGCTTTCCAACTGGGAGGCCGAGCAGCTGACCGCCCCGCAGCAGATGTATGCGGCTACGGATGCCTGGATCTGCCGGGAGATGTATCTGAAACTCCTGAAGTGCGAGAAGCATCCGCTCACGCCGGAGGAACTCAACCCGCCGCAGCCGCAGCCGGCACAGCCGCCCAAGGTGGAAGATCCCGCGCCGGCGCAGGACAATCCCGACAAGCCGAAGGCGAAGCGCCGCCGGCACCGTCACCGCAAACTCAGGAAGCCGCAGGAGGCTTCGCAGGAAAATGGTTAAGATCATTCTGAAGCGCGGCCGCGACGAGTCGTTGCGCCGTTTCCACCCGTGGGTGTTCAGCGGGGCTGTCGCCCAGGTGCAGGGCTCGCCCGCCGAGGGCGACATCGTGGGCGTGTACAGCGCCGAAGGGCAGTTCCTGGCCTGCGGGCACTGGCAGGTCGGCTCCATCGCCGTACGCATCCTTTCCTTTGATGCGGACCCCACCGCGCCCGGATTCTGGGTCGATTCCCTCTCCCGCGCCCTCGCCGTCCGGGAGGCCGTCGGCCTGTATCGGGTGGGCAGGAGCGGCGAACTGCCTCCTGAAACGTCCCAGACCAATTGCTTTCGGCTGGTACACGGAGAGGGCGATGGGTTACCCGGGCTGATCATCGACTGGTACGACGGCGTCTGCGTGATGCAGGCCCACTCGGTGGGCATGTTTCGCGCGAAGGGGCAGATCTGCGAGGCGCTGAAGGCCGTCTTCGGCGATCGCTTGAAGGCGGTTTACGACAAGAGTTCCGGGACGGCCCCCTTCAAGGCGGGCCTCGACCTGGTGGACGGCTACCTGTACCGCGCCGAGGGCTTCGACGTCTCGGAGGCGGTCGTCCTCGAAAACGGCCGCAAGTTCCTGGTAAACTGGGAGGAAGGTCAGAAGACAGGCTTCTTCCTGGACCAGCGCGACAACCGCGACCTGGTGGGCAGATATGCAGCCGGCCGGCGCGTACTCAATCTTTTCTGCTACACCGGCGGTTTCAGCATCTACGCCCTCACGGCCGGCGCCGCGCTCGTGGATTCGGTCGACTCCTCCGCCCGCGCGATGGACCTCGTCGCCCGCAACATTGAATTGAACAGCACGCCGGGGAGCGGCAGCCAGCCTCTGGAAACGTCCGGCTGTGCCGGACCCCTCCCATCTGACGATGGGCCCCTCCCTCTTAACGTGCCGAGGGTGGCAGTGTTTCCTGAGGCAGCTGCCGCCTCCCCGGCAGCTGAATGCAATAACTACTGCGAGGATGCGATCGAGTTCCTGCGGAAGACGCCGGAAGGGAAGTACGACCTGATAATCGTGGACCCGCCGGCATTCGCGAAGCACCGCGGTGCCCTGCAGAACGCCCTCCGCGCCTACCAGCGCCTCAATGCGGCGGCCATCGCGAAAGTGGCCCCCGGCGGCCTCGTGTTCACCTTCAGCTGCTCGCAGGTCGTGGATAAGATCACCTTCGCCAACACGGTCTTCTCCGCCGCCGCCCAGACCGGCCGCAGCGTCCGCATCCTGGACCGCCTGTGCCAGGGCTCGGACCACCCCGTCAGCATCTACCATCCGGAAGGAGAATACCTCAAGGGCCTGCTGCTTTACGTGGAATAACCCGCAACTTCATATATGAGAAAACCGATACTTCTGTGCGGACTGCTGGCCCTGGCGGCCTGCGGCCGGCCGGCCGTTTTGCCGAAAGACGGCCCCTATGTGGAAACGGTACGCGTCGAACCCGGCGACACGCAGGAAGAAATCGTCCGGAAAGCCGCGAACCTCGTGCCTTCGCCGCGTCAGGCCGCTGCGTTGGAGAACGGTTTCATCGCCTTCATCCACTTCGGCCCCAACACCTTCACCCGGCGCGAATGGGGCACGGGTTTCGAGGATCCGGCGGTCTTCGACCTGAAGGAACTCCACACCGACGACTGGTGCCGCCGGATGAAGGAAGCCGGGATGAAGATGGCCATCCTCACCGTCAAGCACCACGACGGCTTCTGCCTCTGGCAGACGCGCTACACCACGCACGGCATCATGTCCACGGGCTACCGCGACGGGCAGGGAGACGTGCTGCGCGAACTGGCGGAATCCTGCAGGAAATACGGCCTCAAACTGGGCATCTACCTGTCTCCCGCCGACCTGTACCAGATCGAGTCGCCGGACGGCCTGTACGGCAACCTCAGCGCCAGGACGCCCCGCGTCATCCCGCGTCCGGTGGAGGGGAGACCCTTCGCGGACACGCGCACCTTCAACTTCACGGTGGACGACTACAACGAATACTTCCTGAACCAGCTGTTCGAACTGCTGACCGAATACGGCCCCATCTCGGAGGTATGGTTCGACGGCGCGCATCCCAAGCGCAAGGGCGGGCAGACCTACGACTACACCGCCTGGCGCGAACTCATCCGCACGCTGGCCCCCGACGCGACCGTCTTCGGCCGCGAAGACATCCGCTGGTGCGGCAATGAGGGCGGCGCCACGCGCGACGCAGAGTTCAACGTCGTCACCTTCGCCGAGGACCCGGCCGAAATGACGGAGTTCTACGATATGTACGGCGAGTTGGGTACACGCGAGGTGTACGCCGCGCGGGAGAAGCCTTTCTACCTGCACTACGAGCCCTGCGAGACCAACACCTCCATCCGCGCCGGCTGGTTCTACAGCGACGACGACACGCAGGAGGTCCGCACGGCCGACGACGTCTTCGACATCTACGAGCGCGCGGTGGGCGGCAATTCCATCTTCCTGCTGAACATCCCGCCGACCCGCGAGGGGCGCTTCTCCGAACGGGATGCGGCCGTGCTGCAGGAGGTGGGCGCGCGCATCCGCGAGACCTACGGCGAGGGTTGCAACCTGCTCGCCCGCGCCCGCGCCCCGAGGCAGGTGCGCGACGGCAGGGATGATACCTTTGTGCCGGCCGACGGCCTGGTCATCCGGCTCCGCAGGCCCGCCACCCTGAACCGCATCGTGCTGCGTGAACCGGTGACCACCGTGGGCGAGCGGGTGGAAGGCTGCGCCGTGGACGCCCGCGTGGACGGGCAGTGGAAGGAGATCGCCACCGGTACCAACATCGGCTTCCGGCGCATCCTGCGCTTCGCCGACGTCACCGCCGACGCCCTGCGCATCCGCATCACCGCCTCGCGGGCGGAACCGTTGCTGAGCGAGGTTGAGGCTTACCGGTACCGGACGCGTCCGCCCGCCGTGGAGGCGGTGCAGGCCCCGGACGGCAGCGTGACCCTGAAACCCGCCTTCCGGTCCATGCACTGGTGGAGCTACAAGAACAACGACGCCGCGGACCTGTATGCGGGTTGCACCATCCTCTATGCGACGGAGCCGGGCGGGGAAATGAAGCCCTACGAGGGCCCGTTCCATCTGGAGAACGGAGAATTGCGGGCCGTCGCCGTGCTGAACGGGGAACGCGGGCCGGAACTGGTCCGCCGCTTCGGCTGGGCCAAGCAGGACTGGAAAGTGATCGACTGCAGCAGCGAGTACCCCGGACAGTTTGCCCGCCAGGCCATCGACGGCCGGAGCGACAGCTGCTGGCAGTCCCGCGACGGAGTCCGGCAATACATCAGCATCGACCTGGGCGAAGAGCGCGAACTGCGCGGCTTCGCCTACACGCCGCACACTTTCACGAAAGAAAGCATGATCGAGAAGGGAATCTTCCGCATCAGCGCGGACGGGAAGCATTGGAAAGATGCCGAGCCGTTCGAGTTCGGGAACCTGGTCAACGACCCGACCCGCCGGGTCCACAATTTCGCGAAGCCCATCCGGACCCGCTACGTCCAGATCCGCTCCACCGCTATCGCCGCGGGCGGAAACGCCGCCGGCATGGCCGAACTGGACCTGTTTTAGGCGGTTTCCGCCTCGATGAGCTCCAGCAGGCGGTCGATGGCCTCGGTGTCGGGAATGTGCCGCAGGACGGGCTGTCCGCGGTGGTAGATGGCCACGCGCCCGCCGCCTTCGCCTACATAGCCCCAGTCGGCGTCGGCCATCTCGCCGGGGCCGTTTACGATGCAGCCCATCACGGCGATGACCAGCCCCTTGAGGTGGGCGGTGCGCCGCTGCACTTCCTCGAAGGTCTCCTGCAGGTTGTACATCGTGCGGCCGCAACCCGGGCAGGCAATGTATTCCGGCTTGTAGAAACGGCGCCGGGCCGCCTGCATGATCTCGTCTTTCAGATACTCCGACAGTCCCGCCTCGTCGGGAATCTCGTCGATTTCCCGCTTCAGCAGCTTCGGCCCCCATAAGATCGCCGCATCCAGCATACGCCTATACGGGGGCATATCCCCCGAAGCGGACGTCACTTCGCTCAAACTGCCTGCTCCATGGGTGGCGAGAAATTGTGCGACGGGAAGTTCGTTTACAGGAGGCTCCGTCAAGGAAACCCGGATCGTGTCGCCGATGCCCTCCTGGAGGAGGGAAGCGATTCCCACGCAGGATTTGATGCGCCCGCTGTCGCCCCCGCCGGCTTCCGTCACGCCGAGATGCATCGGGAACACCACGCCCCGCTCCTGCATCCGCCGGGTGAGTTCGCGGTAGGCCTCCACCATCACCACGGTGTTGCTCGCCTTCAGCGACACCACCACGTTCAGGAAATCCGCCGCGATGCACATCTCCAGCCACTCCATCGCGGCGATGGCCATCGCCTGCGGCGTGTTGCCGTAGCGGTCGGTGATGTAAGCGCCCAGCGAGCCGTGGTTGAGGCCCACGCGCACGGCGGTGCCGTGTTCCTTGCATACGGCCAGGAAACGGGCGAACTGGCGGCGCGCCTCGTCGTGGTCCTTGTGGAAATTGCCCGGGTTGATGCGGACCTTCTCCACGACCGGGGCCACCGCGATGGCGGTCTCGGAGGAGAAATGGATGTCCGCGACCAGCGGAACGCTGCAGCCGGCCGCCCGCAGCCGGGCCTTGATTTCGGCCACGTGCGGGACGTCCTGCAGGCCGGGCACGGTGATGCGCACCAGCTGCGCGCCGGCGGCGGCCAGTTCCAGGCTCTGCGCCACGGTGGCGGCTACGTCGGAGGTATGGGTGTTGCACATCGTCTGCACGACGACGGGATGTCCGGCGCCGATGACCAGCGTGTCACCGACCCGGACCGGAAGTGTCTCGATTCTCGCCATATACGATTTCCCGGGCTTCCCGGCGCAGCTGCGCGCTGGTCTTTCCGGAGCGTTTGGTCAGCTGGAAATGCACGCCTACCGTGGCGATGATGTCCAGCGGATAGGCGTAGCGGTAATAATACTGGCTGGCGTAGTCGGGGTCGTACAGCGACGACCAGGACCAGCGCAGCAGGGCGTTGAAGTGGATCTCGACCGGGTCGAACATCAGGGCGAAGCCGGCGCCGCCCTGCAGGCCGTACTCCCAGCGGTGCTCGTAGGGGCGGAACGCGTGTTCGAACTGCGGGTCCAGGTTGGGCCCGGAGCGGGAGATGCTGTTGCGCCAGCCGCCGTACACGCCCACGTTCGCCATGATTTTGCCGGGATGGAAGTCGACGTGGACCTGCGCGAGGGCGGGGATTTCGAAGACCTCGATTTGCGCCTGCTCCGCGTCGTCGATGGTCTGCGTATAGCCCGTTTCGGGGTCGCGCTTGAAGCCGAATCCTTCATATCCGTGCGCTACGCCCGCCACCAGCGCGAAATAGGGCATCGTGTCGAACATCTTGCTGAACTTGGTGAAAGTCACGGAGATATAGTTCGGCGCGAACTGCCAGGCGCGGTTGTGCCGGGTGGGCGCGTAATACATGTTGGAGAAGGAGACGCCGTAGTTCACCCCGATGAGCAGGTAGTCGTTGATCAGCGGCTTGCGCTTCTGTACGGTCAGGGTGTCCTCCTGCGCCTGCAGGCCGGCGGCGGTGAGCAGGAACAGCGCGAAGACGAGGGCGAAGGTCTTTTTCATGGCGTCAGGGCGTTTTGAAAAGGCTGGCGATATCGACCGGCTGGGAGATCTCCGCGCTTGCCGGAATGTCGATATATGAACTGCCGGACAGTTCCAGGAACACCACCCGCTCGGGCTGGCGGTGCTCCAGCAGCGAACCGGTGTCCACGATGGAGTTCCGGTTGCCGTCTTCGGTGATGCGGATGCTGTAGCGGCCCTTTTTCAGATACGGGAAACTCACCGTGCCGTCCGTGTCGATGACGTAGGTGCGGAGCACGCGGTCGCGTTTCTCGCCCAGCAGGTCCACGATGAACTTGCGGTCCACGCCGGAGAACTCCAGGTCCAGCAGGCTCAGTGTCTCGTCGTCGGGCAGGCTGACCTTGACCTCAGTGCTGTCGGACCAGAATCCGTTGATGTCGCGGAAGGCCCGGTAGGGGAGTTTCATGTAATACTGGTACCCCGGCTGGAGTTTATTCTTGGGCCGGAGGACATAGCGGCGCAGGTTGAGGCTGTCCTGTTCCACCGTGAACTCCTCGCGCGCTTCGCGCTGACGGGGATTGATGGAGCGGAAGACCACCGAGTCGAAGCGCTCGTAGATGATGGGGTTGCGGAACTCCAGCGAGAAGCCGTTTTGCTCGACGGTCTCGGCTTCGACCTTGAAGCTGTAAACGCAGGACGTGTCTTCGTGCTTGAGGTTGCGGCGCTGCGTCTTGGAGTAGGTCCGCCTGTCGTTGGGCATGGCCAGCTTGACGATCTCCTGCGTGGGAACCAGGTGCCCGAGCGAGTCGGTCTTGCGGTAATTCACGTAGATGCGCATCGTATCCGGGGCGGCGCGGCGGCTGTTGATCCACAGTTCCAGGCTGTCCTGGAGGATGTTGAACTGGCTGATCACCTGGTCCGCGCGGTAGCCGCGGATCCACAGCGAGTCGATCCAGGCGCCGGGCGCCTGGAAGGTCAGGTAGGCGGAACGCTCGGCGGTGCGCTCCTGCCGGGCGATGAACTGCCGCGTCGGCTTTTCGCGGAAGAGCTTGAGCTCGTGCTCGCTGCGGCGCGCGAGGCACCTCAGCGTGTCCAGCATATCGTACTTGAGCAGCTCGGGCAGGGTGTCGTAGGCCACCATCACGGGCCGGACCAGCGAGTCGATGAAGGCGACGGTCTCCGTCTCGGGGTTGTAGATGTAGTCGTTGCTGGCGTCCTTGATGGCATACAGGCGGTAGAGGGTGTCCTTGACGTAGGGGAAGGTGAAATAGCCCCAGTCGTCGGTCCGGGCGGTCGCGTACGGCTTGTGCAGGAAGATGGCGGAGTCCGCGTGGTCCTTGTGCAGCAGGACGGTCGCGCCCTTCACCGGGGCGAGCGTGTTGCAGTCCACCACGGTGCCCGTGACCAGCATCGAGTCGATGTGCTCGCCGGTGGAGAAGACGTAGGTGTAGCCGGGGAACAGGTTGCCCTCGTTGGCGTCGGCGATGGCGTCGTTGAAATTGAGGGTGTAGGTCATATCGGGGAGCAGCGGCTCCTCGAAGGTGACGACCAGGTCGCGGCCGCGCAGGCGCGCCTTCGGGGGCCGGTTCTGCGGCGGGGACAGGACGATGCCGGAAGGGGTCTTGATCTGGACGTATTCGTTGAAGGAGAAGATGAGGCGGGCGCCTTCCAGCGGAACGCCCACCACGCCCGGCAGCGGACGGATGTCGATGATGTAGGGCGGGATGGTGTCCTTCTTGCCGCCGGAGGGCGCCTGCGAGGTGTTGGCGCAGGAAGGCAGCAGCATCGGCAGCAGGACCGCGCAGACGGCCAGCAGCAGGAAGATCAGCGGGGTTCTCTTTTTCATGGCGCGTCAGATATCGGTCCGGACGACATCCTGGATGCCGTCGATCTTGGAAAGTCCGTCCACCATCCGCTCCAGGTTCTTCTTGTCGCGGACGAGCAGTTCGATGAAGCCCTCGAACAGTTCCCCGTCGGTGGAGAGCTGCAGTTTGCGCATGTTGATGCCGAGGGTCTGGGAGATGTAGCTGGAGATGTCGCTCAGCAGCCCCACCCGGTCGATGCCCTTGAGGGAGATACGGATGGGATACTCCTGCTGCACGGCGCCCCACTGCGGCACGACCATCCGGTTGCCGTACTTGCTGGCGAGGCTCTCCGCCACCGGGCAGGATTTCTTGTGCACGATGACCAGGTTGTCGCTCATCGAGAAGCCGATCACGGGGTCGCCGGGAATGGGATGGCAGCACTCCGCGATCTTGTACTCGATCATGTGGGCGTTGTCCTCGTGGATGGAGAACTTGCGCTTTCCGCCCGTGGACAGGTCCTTTTCGTTGATGATGGCCTTGAATTCCTCGGGGCCCAGCAGGCCCAGCCCGATGCGGAAGAACAGTTCGTCCTCGTCGTGCAGCTGGGTGTAGTCCTGGAACTTGCGGAGCAGTTCGCGGGTGTTCTGCAGGCCCATCAGGCGGACGCGCTCCTCGAAGATGCGCTCGCCTTCGCGGGCGATCGAGGCGAAGTCGCGGCGGAAGTACTCGATGACGCGGTTGCGCGCGTAACGCGTCTGCAGGAAGGACACCCAGTCCATCCTGGGCCGGGCGTTCTCCGCGGTGATGATCTCCACCTGGTCGCCGGCCTTGAGGGTGTGCGAGAGCGGGACCAGTTTCATGTTCACCTTGGCTGCGATGGCGCGGTTGCCGATCTCCGTGTGGATCTTGTAGGCGAAATCGAGGGCCGTGGCGCCGCCGCGGATGGCCTTCTGCTCGCCCTTGGGCGTGAAGACCACGATCTCGCTGCTCACCAGGTCCTTGTGGATGATGTCCAGCAGCTCCAGGGCGCTGAGGTCGTCGCTCAGCAGGATGTCCTGCACCTCGGCCAGCCATTTGTCCATCTCGGAGTCGTTCTCGGAGATGTAGCCGTCGTTCTTGTAGGCCCAGTGGGCGGCGATGCCCTTCTCCGCGATGTCGTCCATCCGCCTGGAGCGGATCTGCACCTCCACCCAGAAGCCGGAATGGCTCATCAGGGTGCAGTGCAGGGCCTCGTAGCCGTTGCTCTTGGGCTGCGAGATCCAGTCGCGCCGGCGGCTGAGGTTCTCGCGGTACAGGTGGGTGATGGTGGAGAAGATCAGGTAGGCCTGCCCGCGCTCCGTCTGGACGCTGTTGTCCGACGGCTCGAAGATGATGCGGACGGCGTACAGGTCGTAGATCTGCTCGAAGGGCACCTGTTTCGTGCGCATCTTGAACCAGATGGAGTAGGGAGTCTTGATGCGCTTCTTTATGGTGAAGCGGTAGCCCGCCTGGCGGAGGGCCTCCTCGATGGGGGCGATGAAGGTGTCGATGTCCTTGTCCCGGTTCGCGATGTTGCCCTTGATGCGGTCGGAAATCAGGCGGTAGTCCTCGGGTTCCTTGTAGCGGAGCCAGATGTTCTCCATCTCGGACTTCACGCTGTACAGGCCGAGCCGGTGGGCGAGCGGGATGAAGATGAACATCGTCTCGGAGAGGATCTTGTCCCGCTTGTGCTCGGGCATATACTCGATGGTGCGGCAGTTGTGCAGGCGGTCCGCCAGCTTGATCAGCACCACCCGGACATCGTCGCCCAGGGTGAGCAGGATGCGCTTGAAATTCTCCGCCTGGAGGCTCTCGGTGCTGGCCACGCCGCCCTTGCGGTCCTCGTTGTCCAGCACGGTCTTGATCTTCGTGAGCCCGTCCACCAGGGAGGCGATCTTGTCCCCGAAGAGGTTCCGGATGTCTTCCACCGTGTAGCCGGTGTCTTCCACCACGTCGTGCAGGAGGGCGGCGCAGATGGACTTGCAGCCCAGGCCGATCTCGGTCACGACGATCTTCGCCACGGCGAGCGGATGCAGGATATAGGGTTCGCCGGAGCGGCGGCGGACGTTCTTGTGGGCCTGGTTCGCAAAATTGAAGGCTTTCCGGACGGTCTCCACCTCCGAAGCGTCCTTGCAGCGCTTGGCCGCGACCTCCATCAGCGAGGAGAACTCCTCGCCGATCAGGCGGTAATCATCGGGGGTGAACTGGGAAAAACTCATGACTTGCTTTCGGCGTCCCACTCGGAGACATTGTATTGGTCGACATTCTGGAAACTGTAGGTCAGCTGCGCGCCGTAGATGATGATCTGCCAACTGAAGTTCAGCCAGATCAGGAAGAGCGGAATGGCGGCGAGGATCCCGTAGGCCTGGTTGAGCCGCCCCACGAACATCTGCGTATGCAGGTAGAGGTACTGGAAAAGCATGAAGATCACGCCGGCGATCAGCGCCGAGCGGAAGGCGTAGCGGTATTCCACCTTCACGGCGGGGATGTACTTGTACATCACTGACAGGGTGCCCACCAGGATGAGGTAGAAGACGACGTAGCCGATCAGCTTGAACAGGAAGCGCACTTCCTTGAGGTCCAGGCCGAACAGGTTGGGCAGGTTGGTCGCATACACCACGCTCGAACCGAAGATGATGACGAAGAAGGGGGAGAGCAGCAGCACCAGCAGGTAGAAGCCGAAGCGCTTGTAGATCTTGCGGGGGATCTTGAGGATGCCCCAGACGTTGTTGAACACGCGCTCCACCTGGAACATCATCCACAGGATGGCCCAGAGGAAGAACAGGGCGGAGACGGTCCCGAGCCCGCCGCCCAGCGCGGAATCGAGGATGACGCTCGCCCGTTCGGACAGCATGTCGGCGATTTCGGGATGGGTGGGGATGGCGGCCCGGAGCATCTCGGTGATCTTGCCGTCCAGTCCCAGGCCACCGGTGACGGCGAAGGCGAAGGCGATGAACGGTACCAGGGCCAGGGTGATGAAGTAGCTCAGCGACACGCACTGGAAGCCCATCCGGTTCTCCATGAAGGTCTTGAAGGTGATGCGGATCAGCTTGACAATCCGGACCAGTTCGGCATAGACACGGCCGGACCCGCCGGTGTCGAGGGTCCAGATCCTGTCCGTGAAGAGGTCGGTTATCTTGCTGGCTATCTTCATCTTATCTAAAACAAAGTCAGTTCTTCAACGTTTTGTCCGTTCTTCTCCGTGTCGGCGTCAGCGGGCTTGTCCCCGGAGGGTGAAGGAATTCGTCCTCGCTCCGCTGCGGAAACACCCTCCGGGGGCAACCCGCTGCCCGCCGTTGCAATATCTTCCGGCAGCATCGCGCGGAACTCCTCCTCCGAAATGACGGGGATGCCCAGCTTCGCGCACTGCTTCAACTTCTCCGGCCCCGGCTTGGTGCCCGCCAGCAGGTACGCCGTTCTGGCGCTCACGGACGAGCCGGCCTTGCCGCCGTGGGCGGCGATCAACTCCTTCATCCGCTCGCGGCTGATGCTGAAGTTCCCGGAGATGACGACGGTCTTGCCCGCAAGGACGTCGGACAGGGCCGCGCCCTTCCCGGCGCCGTCGAAACGGAGCCCTTGGGCGCGCAGCCGGGCGATCATTTCCAGGTGCTCCTCCTTGTGCAGGAAGTCGAAGACGCTGCCGGCGATGACCTCGCCCACGTCCTCCACTTCCAGGAGCTGTTCCTTCGTGGCCGCGGCCAGGGCGTCGATGTCGCCGAAATGACGCGCGAGCCCCTTGGCCGTCGTCTCGCCCACATAGCGGATGCCCAGGGCGAAGAGCACGCGCTCGAAGGGGACCTGCTTCGAGGCTTCGAGGCTGTCCAGGAAGCGCTGCGCGGAGCGCTCCTGCCAGCCTTCGAGGCTGAGCAGCTGGTATTTGGAGATGTCGTACAGGTCGGCGGGGGTGCGGGCGAGCCCGGCATCGTAGAACTGCTCCACGGTGGCCTCGCCGGCCAGGATGTCCATCGCCTTGCGGCTGACGAAGTGCAGCAGGCGCCCCTTGATCTGCATCGGGCAACCGTCCTGGTTCGGGCAGAACCACCGCGCCTCCGCCTCGGGTTTCACCAGGGGCGTGCCGCAGTCGGGGCAGCGCTCCGGGAAAGCCGGAGGCAGGGCGCCGGCGCTGCGGTGCGCGGGGTCGATGCCGGTGATTTTCGGGATGATCTCGCCGCCTTTCTCCACGAACACCCAGTCGCCCACGCGGATGTCCAGCAGGGCCATCTGGTCGGCGTTGTTGAGGGTGGCGCGCTTGACGAGCGTGCCGCTGAGCTGCACGGGGGCGAGGTTCGCCACGGGGGTGACGGCGCCGGTGCGGCCCACCTGATAGTCGATGCTGAGCAGTTCGGTGCAGGCCTGCTCGGCCTTGAACTTGTAGGCGACGGCCCAGCGCGGCGACTTGGCGGTATAGCCCAGTGCGCGCTGGCAGGCGAGCTCGTTGATCTTGATCACGATGCCGTCCGTGGCGTAAGGGAGGAACTTGCGTGCGCCGTCCCAGTGGTCGATGTAGGCCTTGATTTCGTCGATGCCGTGGCAGATGCGCCGGTCTTCCGACACGGGCAGGCCCCAGCTCGCGGCGGCGTCGAGCGCCTGGCTGTGGGACTCGAAGGTCGCGGATTCGGCGGGGATGTGGTACAGCGTGCACCACAGGCCGCGGTGCGCCACTTCTTCGGGGTCGATGAGCTTGAGCGAACCGGAGGCGGCGTTGCGGGGGTTCGCGAAGGGCGCCTCTTCCTGGGCCTCGCGCTCCCGGTTGAGGGCGTCGAAGGCCTCGTAGGGCATCAGGATCTCGCCGCGGATCTCGAACTCGGCGGGATAGTCGCCGTGGAGCCGCTGGGGAATGTTGGCGATGCGCCGCACGTTCCCGGTGACGTCGTCGCCCTGGATGCCGTCGCCGCGGGTGAGCGCCTGGACCAGGCGGCCGTTGCGGTAGGTCAGGCAGATGGCGGTGCCGTCGAATTTCAGTTCGCAGCTGTAGCTGAACGGAGTGCCGTCGAGCGCCTTGTCGGCCCTGGCGGCGAATTCTTCGATTTCCGCGATGGAGTAGGTGTTGCCCAGCGAAAGCATCGGATAGCGGTGGGGACGCTGGACGAAGCCCTGGCGGGCGTCCCGCTCGGCGTTGGGGCCGACGGGGGCGTCCAGGTCGGAGCCGACCCGGCGGGTGGGGGAGTCCGGACTGTCGAATTGCGGGAATTCCGCTTCCAGGCGCTCCAGCTCGTGCATCAGGGTGTCGAACTCATAGTCCGACATCGTGGGCGCGTTGTCCACGTAGTAACGCCGGCTGTTCTCCCGGAGTACCTCCCGGAGCTGCTCAATCCGTATTTTCGCTTCGCTTTCCTGCATATTCGCGCGCATGCATACGCATAATCGACAAAAATACGGAATTCCCCCGGGAAAAGCAAACCGCCCTTCCCGGACGGACTACCGGTCGCCTTTCAGGAAGTCCTCGATGCCCTGGACATCCACCTCGACCTCTTCGACCGGCGGTCTTTCGCTCAGCACGGGCGTATTCGCCTCAAGTTCGCGGAATCGTGCCAGGTATTCCTCCACTTCCCGGACTTCCGAGCGGGACAGGGTGATTTTCTTCTTCTTGAATTCGGCCGTGAGGCGGTCGCAGGTGGCGTTCGCTTCCGCCCAGTCCTCGGCGGTGTAGTTGGGGCAGCGGGCTTCGACTTCGTTCACGAAAATGCGGAAAGTGGCCGGGATGGAGACCGGGCTGCAGGAAACGGCAAACAGGGCGGCGATCATCGCCGTCAGGGCCAGGAAGGTCAGTCTTTTCATATTACGAGATAATTGGATGACGGGCGTGGGGCCGGGCGGAAAGCCACCCGGCGGCTGGCGAAGCGGCTATCGCAGCATCCGCTGTGACAGGTACTGCTCGAAGGCGGGCTTGTACGCGTCGGAAACGTGGATGAGGGTGTCGCCGATGGAGATGTCGTAGGAGCCGCCGATGGACTCGATCTTGTCCAGGGCGACGATGTAGGAGCGGTGCACGCGCATGAACACGCCGGCGGGCAGCAGGTCCTCCACGGCCTTCATCGTGATGTGCGTGACCAGGGGCCGCTTCTCCGAGCAGAGGTGCAGCAGCACGTAGTCCTTCATCCCTTCCACGTAGCGGATGTCGGAGAAGGCCACCTTGCGCAACTGCCCTTCGCTCTTGACGAAGATGGAATCCTGCTGCGCGGAAGCCGATCCGGCCGGCTGCACGGCCGCCGACTCCACGCTCTCCAGGAGCTCGAACCAGCGGCGCGCCTTCTCGGCCGCTTCCAGGAACTTCTGGTAACGGATGGGCTTGAGCAGGAAGTCCAGCGCGGACACCTCGTAGCTGTCGAAAGCGTAATCCTTGAAGGCGGTGGTGAAGATGATGCGCGTGCCCTCCGGGACCATCCGGGACAGTTCCATACCGTTCAGGTCGGGCATCTGGATGTCCAGGAACACCAGCTGCGGCTGCCGGCTGCGGATGGCCTGCAGCGCGGCCACGGGGTCGGTGAAGGAAGCCTCCAGGGCGAGGAAGGAAGTCTTGGAAATGAAGTTCTCCAACATCTTGACGGCCAGCGGCTCGTCATCGACGACCATGCAGCGCAGCGCTTTCATCCCAACAGGTTTTTCAGGGCGATCCGGACGGAATAGACGCCGTCCTCCTCGCTTTGTTCATACGTATAGGCCCCCGGATAGATCAGCTCCAGGCGGCGCCGGAGGTTCTCCACGCCGATGCCGGAACCGATGTGGTCCTCCCCGCTCTTCTCGAAGACGGAGTTCTCGCAACGGAACACGAGGTCCTGCGCCTCGGGCTTCAGGCCGATGTGCACGAACGAGGCCATCCGCGCGTTCACACCGTGCTTGAAGGCGTTTTCGATCGGGGAGATGAACAGCAGGGGGGCGATCTTCACGTCACCCGCCGGCAGCTCCCAGGAAGTCGTGACCTCCGTGAGCTCGTTGCAGCGCAGTTGCATCAGGCGGATGTAATTGTCCATGAAGGCCACCTCGCCCGACAGGGGCACCTTCTCGGTGTCGGTGTCGTAGAGGGCGTAGCGCAGCGTGTCGCTGAGCTGGCCGATGCTCTCCTGCGCCTTGTCGGGGTCGATCTGCGTGAGCGAGGAGATGTTGTTCAGGGTATTGAAGAGGAAATGCGGGTTGAGCTGGTGCTTGAGCCAGGTGAGTTCGGCCTCGGTCGTCTTGCGCTTTTCTTCCTGCAACTGGTACTGGATGTCGTTGGAGCGCTGGATGGAACGCACGCCGATGGCGAGGAAAATGAACACCAGCTGGAAGAAGGCGGCGGTAATGAGCGTCGGGATGCGGAACGCGAGGATGTCGCGCCGGTGCAGATGCTCGCGGATCGGCTCGGGGATCTCCCCGCGGGGGAACAGGCTCGGGGCGTTGAGCAATGCCAGCAGCAGGACGTTGATGACGATGAACCAGACAATCCGCTTGCGGAACAGCATCCCGGGTACCAGCAGGAAGTAGTTGACCAGGTACACCAGGCAGATCGGGAGCATCATGTAGAAGGACGGCCAGAAAGTCATCCCGAACCGGTTGCTGTCGCCCGAAATCAGCCAGGTAACGGCGGCGGGCAGCAACATCGCGCAGGCCCAGGCAAGGACTTGCGCGACGTCGAGGATGAGACGGTTGTGTTGTCGGTTCATCTCGGACACTTTAGTTTTACAAAGATAGCAATTATTCCTTTACATCATACCGCCTCCCATCATGCTGCTGCCCAGGCTCTCGGTGGTGCTCTCCGTGTTGATGATGTCGTCGTTCTGGATGGTCTTGCGGGTGCTCTTCACGCGGATGTTGCCCTGCTTGCCGAAGCTCCAGCTGATGCTCACGTTGAGCTGCTGCATCGGGATCACGTTCACGCTCTCGGAGCGGAAGTCCTTGCCGGCGGAGTAGCTGCGCATCTCCATGCCCTTGCCTCCGGTAAGCGGCAGGGTGTAGTTGACGCTGATGCCGAGGCGGTCGCCGAGGAAGCTCTTGGTCAGGCCGACCATCGCCATGCTCATGCCGGTGCTCCAGCCCTGCAGGGAGTAGTTGCGGCCCATCGCGATCACATTGGCGCTCAGCTGGAAGTCGGCGGGCAGGGTCTGCTGGAAGCCCAGCATCGCGTTGTAGCCGAAGCCGCTGTTGGCCTGGGCGAGGACCTCGCTGCGCAGGTCGGTATAGGTCAGTCCGCCGTTCAGGAAGATACGCGTGGTGGGGCTGGCGTTCCAGTTGATGAAGGCGTTCAGGCCGGTGGTGCTGTTGCGGACGATGTTGCCGTAGGTGGTGTTCAGGAGCTTGTTCTCGTCATAGAAGCTATAGGAGGAGATGCCGTTCGCGACGAGCTGCTCGCGCAGGGTCAGGTTGACGATCCACTTGGGGCTGTAGAGGTTGTACACGAGGCTGATGTTGTGGCCGCGCTCGACCTCGAGGTCGCTGTTGCCGTAGCTGCGGGCGGTCGGGTCGGAGATGTCCACGTAAGGGTTGAGGTAGCTGATGCCCGGGCGGCTGATCCGCATGTTGTAGGACAGGCCGATGTTCTGCGTCATGCCGAGGTTCAGCTGGATGCTGGCAGTGGGGACCAGGCTGCCGTACCGCGTGCTGAAGTTGTTGCCCTGGCCGGCGGAGTAGGTGACGTTCTGCCAGGTGTACTCGTAGCGGAGGCCGCCCATCAGGGACACGGGGCCGAAGGAGGTCTTGTATTCGGAATATACGGCGCCGATGCGGTTGTAGAAGTCGTAGTCCAGGCTGCCGGCGGCGTTGTAGGCCCAGTCGGAACCGTTCCAGAGGTAGAACTGCTGGTCGGAGCCGTTGTGGCGGTTGATGAACTTCAGGCCGCTGCTCAGGGTGCCGGCGGCGCCGAGGGGGGTGGTGAAGTCGGCCTGGAATGTGTGGTCCCAGGAGCCCTGGAGGCCGTCCGTGCGGCGATTGGTAAGATCCAGCGCGGCGCTGAGGCCGGTGTTGAACTTGTTCTCGCTCAAGGTCTTGGCCGGGGTGCCGGAGAACTGGTAGGACAGGACGAGGCTGCGGCCGGGGTTGTCCGCCCAGAGGTGCTGGTAGTCCAGGCTGGCGGTGAGCGCGTTGGAGGTCATCTTCGTGAAGGTGGTACCGTCGTAGCTGAGGCCCAGGCTGCCGAGGCCGCTGATCGTGGTGGAGGTCAGGCCGTCCATCGTGCTGCCCATATGCATCAGGCCGACGGTGGCGGAGAGGAGGTTGTTCGCGTCGATCTCGTAGCTGGCGCTCAGGTTGCCCATCCCCATCGGCATGGTCATCGCGGACTCGCTGTGCGTCTTGGTGGTCCCTGCGGCGGCGCCGAGGAGCTCGCGGGTGACGTCGGTGGTGGTGCCGGGCATCTTCATGTACATGCCGTTGGCGTTGAGGCTCCAGGTGAACTTGCCGGCCTGCTGGCTCAGGAAGAGGCCGCCACCGCCGCCGCGGGTGCTGCCCATCGCGCGGACCGTGCCGTAGAAGCCGTCGGTGACGCTCTGGCCGCCGGTGACCTCGCGGTTGGTCACGAGGTTGAGCACGCCGCCCACGCCCTCGGCGTCATAGCGCACGCCCGGGTTCGTGATTACCTGGATGTCCTTGACGGAGCTGGCCGGCATCATCTTGAAGATCTGCGCGGGGTTGCTGGAGAACATCTGGCTGGGCTTGCCGTCCACGGTAACCTGGAAGCTGGAGGAGCCGTTCACGGTGATGTTGTCCTGCGCGTCCACGGTGACCATCGGGACCTTGCGGAGCATCTCCAGGACCGTCTGGGTCTGGGAGTCCACGTCGTCGGCCACGTTGTAGGTCATGCGGTCCACTTCCATCTTCACGAGCGGGCGCTGCGCCACCACGGAGGCACTCTCGAGGGCCTCGATGTCGTCTTCGATCAGGATGTCGCCCAGGTCGAGGGACTCCTGGCCGTCGAGGGTGAACTCGACGTTGCGGCTCTGGCGGCCGACGCCGGAGAAGAAGAGCGTATAGACGCCCCGGCCGCTGAGGACCTGGGAGAAGTTGCCGTCCAGGTCGGTGGTGGTGTAGGCGACCGGCTTGTCGGCGGCGCCGGCCTTGAAGAACTGCAGGACGGCCGCGGGCTCGCCCTGGCGGGTGAGGGCGTCGAGGATGTCGCCCGTGACGGTGGTGTTTTGTGCTGAAAGGGCCGTGCAAGCTGCCGCGGCGAGGATCAGGGTGGTGAGGATGCGTTTCATATCTCGTTTCTTTTGTTTTCTGCTGCAAAACTACCTCACGGACCGGGCCGCGTCAACGTTCTTTCGACGAACGTCCCTATGCCGTCGACGAAAAATCCGGCCTTTCGACGAGACCGGATTTCCTTTCGACGAATTGCCCGGTGCGGGCAAGGGGAGAGGGCTATAGCAAATTGAACATCGCGTCCTGGACGCGGCCGTTCTTGGCCGGGTTCATCTTTCCGAAGCTCCACTTGACGGAGAACATCGCATAGCGGCCGATGATGAGGCTCCGGGTATCCTCGACGTATTCTGCGCTGACGCTGCGCCGCAGCGCGCGCTCCTGGTTCAGCAGGTCCGAGACGCCCAGGCTCAGCGTGACTGCCTTGATGTTCTTGCTGACGGACAGGTTCCAGAGGCAGTACGGGTCGTTGTAGCCCTGGGTGTAGCCCTTGAAGGTATAATAGCCCACGTCCGTCTTGAACTCCCAGCCGTGGAGGGTCTCGTAGAGCAGCGCGAGACGCTGGATGAATTCCCAGTAATTCGTGTTGGCGGTAGGATCCAGGCTGTATTGGCTCCGCTCATTATTGAAAACGAGGTCGACGTCGATGGAAAAACGCTCCAGTTTGTACTCGGCACTCAAGTTGGCGTAGCCGTCGAATCCGGTGGTGCGGCTCTCGGCGAAGCCGCTCTGCCCGCTGTAGAAGCGGCTCCCGCTCGCGTCACCCCAGAAATCCGCCATAAAGGCGTTGTAATCGAAGGTCAGCAGGTCCATCCCGGCCCGCCGGGCGGTGGCTTGATAACTGGTGTTCGCGCTCAATCCCGCATTGATGGTGGCGCTCACGGTGAGGCGCTTCTTTTCGCCAACCGGCTGTCGCCAGGTGAGATAAGCGCTCAGCGAGTAGGCCGGCTTGTTCGTGTTGACGGGTACGGAATAGCGGACGCCGTCCGTGTCGAACCACGAAGCGGACTGGATGCCGCGCTGGGTCATCGAACCGGAGAGATAGAAGTCTAGGTAGGAGAGCGTTTTCCGGTTGTTCCAACTCCAGTCAATGTAGGCGCGGTGCGAATAGGTCGGACGGAGATAGACGTTACCCGTGGAGATCTGGAGCGGGTTGGAGATGTCCAGCACCGGCGTGATCCGGCTGCCGGATACCTGGTTGGAAGATCCTTGATAGGAGGCATACAGGGTGTGGCCTTCTTTGTTGCTGTATCGGAAGTTGATGTAAGGCGACCAGTCGTGCAGCCACTCGCCGATGCCGGTTTCCGTGTCCTTGCCCAACGAGCGGGAGCGGACCTCGTTGCGGGTCTGGTCGTGCTGGACGCCGAAGTAGAACTGGTTGCTCTCCTTCCGCCACTGCATCTGGAGGCTTTCGCGCAGCAGCAGGTAGTCGCTGCGCGACGTGGAGGAGTAATAGTCGTTGGCCGAGCCGTCCGCATTGAAGGCGTCCTTCCCGCTGTTGCGCTGCTGCCACATCGGGGTGAATATGGCCGCCAGGCCCCAGTGCTCCCCGAAGGGCTCCAGATAGCTCAGGTTTCCGGACAGCATCCGGTTGTCGGAGGCGTTGTCGTAGCGCAGGTTGCGCGGGGTGACGGTGGCGCCGTACCAGGTCCGGGAGTCATCCCGGCTCTCGCCGAGGCTCCGGTTGAAATTGTAGTTGAAGGTAAGGGTCAGGCTGCGCCGCTCCTTGCCGAAGTCCTTGACGCCGCCGGAGATGCGGCCGTTGGCCTGGAAGCCGCGCGAGGCGGAGGATTGAAGGGCGTCCGTACCGTTGATCTCAAGGCCTTTTGCATCTGTCGTGACGGACTGCTTGCTGGTCGTTCCCGTGCTGTTGCTGAAGCGGAACCGGGGCGAGAAGACGAAATTGTATTTCTTGGTGTCCTTCTTGTTCAGCTCGAAGTTCACGTTGACCCGGTTTGTGCGGGTGGAGCCGGAGGACAGGCCGTTCGTGTAGAGCGGGTCCTCGCCAACCAGCGTCGACTGGCGTGAGAATCGGTATCCCGAGAGCTGGTCGGAGAAGTTGTAGCTGACGCTGGCCGTAGTCTCCATTCCCTTGATGCGGTCGGAGTTGAGGTTGGCGCCCGCCATCGCCCCGGTCTTCAACCCGCCGATCAGGGACAGGATGTCCAGATCGTCCAGGTCCTCTTCCGCACTGACCATAAAGAGGCTCCCGCCGCCGGGCTCCGTCGCATTCTGGCCGTTCGCGAGAAGGGTCAACTGGTCCTGCTCGTTATAGCCGCTGAGCATCAGATTGCCGTTGAACAGCGCGTGGCGGTTGTCACCCAGGCCGTCCTCGTCAGTTCCCGGGCGGTAGCCTCCGCCCAGCTTGGCGTTGCCGAACCAGCCCTGCTTGTATTCTTCCTTCAGCTGCAGGTCCATCACCGTTTCCCGGTTCTCCTGCGAGGCGATGCCGGAGAAGGCCGCCTCCTTGTTCTCCTGGTCCACGACCTTGATCTTGTCCACGATCTTGGCCGGCATATTTTTCAGGGCGGCTGCCGGGTCGTTGAAGAAGAAGGTCTTACCGCCCACCGTGATCTTGTCCACGGCCTTGCCGTTCACCTTCACCGTGCCGTCGTCGCCGACTTCCATACCCGGCATCTTCTTGATCAGGTCCTCGAGCATCGCGTTGTCGCCCACGTGGAAAGCCGCGGCGTTGTAGATGAGCGTGTCCTGCCGGACCTCGATGGCATTTCCCACGGCCGTAATGGTCGCAGCGTCAATGATTTCCGGGTTCTCTTCCATTTTGATCACGCCCAGGTCCTCCTCATAATTACGGAAGTTGTAATCCTTGGCGAAGGGTGTGTAACCGATCAGTTCCACGTTCAGCCGGTAGCGGCCCACGGGCACCTCCGGAATCTCCACCTTGCCCTCC
>CACWOH010000013.1 GCA_902762435.1 uncultured Bacteroidia bacterium
ACACGGCACCCGTTCCGACGGAGGTCGCCGGGGCGCAGATCGTATCGGAAAAGTTCGCCATCGGACTGCGAATTTACGAAAAACCTTCGTATATTTACACAATTCTGAATTGCCATGAACAAACCACTTATCCTTTTAAGCATTATGTCTATCCTCGGATGTACCGCCTGCAAGCCGAGTGCGCAGCAGCCCGCTACCGTGTATATGACCACGGAAATCACCCCCGAATCCCTGATCAGAATGTATGAAGTCCTTGGCATTCCCGCCGAGGGCCGCGTGGCCGTGAAAATCAGTTCCGGCGAACCCGGCGGCCACAATTACCTCAAGCCGGAACTCATCGCTCCGCTGATACGCAAGGTAAACGGCACCATCGTGGAGTGCAACACCGCTTACGGCGGCCTGCGCGGCACGACGGAGGAGCACCTGCAGGCCGCGCGCGACCACGGTTTCCTGGATATCGCGCCCTTCGACGTGATGGATGCGGAAGGGGAGATGAAGATTCCCGTGCGCGACACGACCTACATCAAGTATGACATCGTGGGCAGCCACCTGCAGAACTACGACTTCATGATCAACCTCGCCCACTTCAAGGGGCACGTGATGGGCGGCTTCGGCGGTGTGCTGAAGAACCAGAGCATCGGTGTGGCCTCGCAGGGTGGAAAATGCTACCAGCATTCCACCGGCAAGGCGGAGAACATCGACGACTTCAACGCCCTGCTGATGACCACCGTCACCGAAGAGGGGGCCGGCCTGGAGGCGGCGGACTGGGTGGCGATCACCCACAGCCATGACGCCTTCCACGAATGCATGGCGAACTGCGCGGCTGCAGTGGAAGATTATATGGGTAAAGGAAAAATCCTGTATATCAACGTAATGAACAATCTTTCCGTGGATTGCGACTGTGACGGAAGCCCGGCCGATCCGGAGATGCACGACATCGGTATCCTGTCCAGCCTGGATCCCGTGGCGCTGGACCAGGCCTGCGTGGATCTGGTGTTCAATTACGAAGACAAGGAGGGTGACAGCGCCGAGGCGCTCAAGGAACGCATCACCTCCCGCCACGGGATCCACATCGTGGAGCACGCCGAGAAGATCGGCCTGGGCACCCGGAAATACAACCTGGTCAAACTCTGAGAATCCGGCATCTTGATAATTTCCGACGGAATTGTTAAATTTGCAGAATTGAATAAACAACTGGTTCATTCTATTATTTTCATATGATCTACACCAAAGAAGTGCAGCAGATGTGCTGCGTTGCTAAAGGCGCCAATCACGCCAATGCCCCGATTCCCGAAGAAGGGAAGTGGGTGCATGCAAAAGAAATCAAAGACATCTCCGGCCTTACCCACGGTATCGGCTGGTGCGCTCCGCAGCAGGGATGCTGCAAACTGACCCTCAACGTCAAGGACGGCATCATCGAGGAAGCCCTGGTCGAGACCATCGGCTGCTCCGGCATGACCCACTCCGCCGCCATGGCATCTGAGATCCTCCCGGGCAAGACCCTGCTCGAGGCACTGAACACCGACCTCGTCTGCGACGCCATCAACACGGCGATGCGCGAGCTCTTCCTGCAGATTGTCTACGGCCGCACCCAGTCTGCCTTCTCCGAGGGCGGTCTGCCTGTCGGCGGTTCCCTCGAGGACCTCGGCAAGAACCTCCGCAGCCAGGTAGGTACCATGTTCGGCACCAAGGCCAAGGGTTCCCGCTATCTCGAGATGACGGAAGGCTACTGCACCCGGATGGCCCTCGACGCCGACAACGAAGTGATCGGCTACGAGTTCGTCAACCTGGGCAAACTGATGGATGCCCTGAAAGCCGGCGCCACCGGTCCCGAGGCCATCGAGAAGGCCCGGGGCACTTACGGCCGTTTCAATGATGCTGTGAAATATATCGATCCCCGCAAAGAGTAAGACACTATGGCACTTTTCGAAAGCTACGAGCGCCGCATCGATCAGATCAATGCCGCTCTCAACAAATACGGTATCAAGGACATCGACGAGGCCAAGGCCATCTGCGATGCAAAGGGTATCGACCCGTACAAGATGTGCGAGGACACCCAGAAGATCTGCTTTGAGAATGCAAAGTGGGCTTATGTCGTGGGCGCCGCCATTGCCATCAAGAAGGGCGTGAAGACCGCCGCCGAGGCCGCCGAGGCCATCGGTGAGGGCCTCCAGGCCTTCTGCATCCCCGGTTCCGTCGCGGACGACCGCAAGGTCGGTCTCGGCCACGGCAACCTGGCCGCCCGCCTTCTCTCCGAGGAGACGGAGTGTTTCGCCTTCCTGGCCGGCCACGAATCCTACGCTGCCGCCGAAGGCGCCATCAAGATCGCTGAAATGGCCAACAAAGTGCGCCAGAAGCCGCTTCGCGTCATCTTGAACGGCCTTGGCAAGGATGCCGCCAAGATCATCTCCCGCATCAACGGCTTCACCTATGTCCAGACCCAGTTCGATTACAACACCGGCAAGTTGAACGTCGTCAGCGAGAAGCGTTACTCCGACGGTGTCCGCGGCGGCGTGCGCTGCTACGGCGCCGACGACGTCCGCGAGGGTGTCGCCATCCTTTGGAAGGAGAATGTCGATATCTCCATCACCGGCAACTCCACCAACCCCACGCGCTTCCAGCATCCCGTGGCCGGCACGTACAAGAAAGAGCGTGTCCTCGCGGGCAAGAAGTACTTCTCCGTGGCTTCCGGCGGCGGTACCGGCCGTACCCTGCACCCGGACAACATGGCTGCCGGTCCCGCTTCCTACGGCATGACCGACACCCTGGGCCGCATGCACTCCGATGCGCAGTTCGCAGGTTCTTCCTCCGTTCCCGCGCACGTCGAGATGATGGGCTTCATGGGTATGGGCAACAACCCGATGGTCGGCGCCACGGTGGCGGTCGCCGTCGCTGTTGCGCAGGCGATGTAGTCCTTCGACGGGCTCAGGAACCGAATGAATACGAAAGAAGCAGCCGGTCAGGCTGCTTCTTTCATTTTCTCCGCCAGGAGGGTCGCCGCATTGCGGACAATCTCGGAACAGGGACGCTTGCGGTAATACTCTGCCGTCCGCGCCGACGGCTCCGGACCATCCGGCCGGCGTTCCCGCAGGCCGAGGAGTTCGCCGCACACGATGCTGCCCCCGTTCCGTTCCTTGAACGTCTCCGCCAGTTCCTGGACGAGGGCGTAGTTGGCCTTGCGTTCTTCCGCCCCGGGCGTCGTTGCCGGACGGATGAAGCCGGCGACCATCGTGCAGGCGCTGAAGGCGCCGCACACCTCGCGCATCCGTCCGAAACCGCCGCCGAATCCGGCACCGAGCGTCTTCAGGAGTTCTTCACTGACGGCGCCGCCCTGTTCCAGGACGTCGGCAAAGGCCAGCAGGACGGCCTGGCAGCAGTTGTAGCCTTCCTCGAAAATCTTCCGGGCGCGTTCGCCGCGCTCCGCAGGGTCGATTGCGATTGCCATGCCGGATTAGTCGATAAAGCTCCGGATGAGGGAGGTAGGGGGAAGTTCCTTGTCGGATACGGGCACGAAATAGTGCAGGAACATCAACAGGCGGTGCGCCTCGCTGTATTCCGCGCAGTTCTTCGGCACGGTGGCCAGGATGCGCTCCGCGTGGGTGCGCAGCACGGCGAACTCGGCCAGGTAGGCGGAGTTGAAGATGACGTCGGCCGTCTCCTGGTAGGGGTAGATCCACTTGACCTCCGCCCGGCGGACGTTGGGCCAGTTGGAGATAGTCTCGCGCGCCGTGTAAGCGCCCTTGTTGAAGTCGCGAACGATGCGGCGCAACAGGCGGTTGTCGCTGGTGGGGATGCAGTTGTGATCGTCGAGCGAGATGCTCGTGACGGTGTTGATGAAGATGCGGAACTTGGCGCTCTCCGGCACCAGGTTCGTCAGCAGGGGATTCAAGGCGTGGATGCCCTCGACCAGCAGCACGGAGCGCTCGTCCAACTGCAGTTTCTTGCCGTTGAATTCCCGCTTGCCCGTCACGAAGTTATACTCCGGCACCTCGACTTCTTCTCCAGCCAGGAGCTGCAGCACGTCCTCCTGCAGGTAGTCGTGGTCCACGGTCTCAAAATTGTCGAAATCGTAGCTCCCGTCGGGGAATTTGGGCGTGTCCAGCCGGTTCACGAAATAGTCGTCAGTCGAGAAGGAGACCGGGTGCAGGCCGCAGGCCATCAGCTGGATGCTCAACCGCTTGCAGAAGGTGCTCTTGCCGCTGCTGGTGGGGCCCGTGATCAGCACGATGCGCACCGGATTCTCGCCCTGGTGGCGGCGTTCGATCTCCTCGGCGATCTGGACGATCTTCTTCTCCTGGAGCGCCTCGGAAATCTGGATCATGTCGGAGGCCTTGCCGCTCAGGCAGGCGCAGTTCACGTCGCCCACGTTGCCCAGGCCCATGATGCGGTTCCAGCGGAGCATCTCGGTGAAGATGCCGAAGGTCTTGGGCTGCTCGAAGAAGGGGGCGAGCCCCTCGGGCGCGTGCCGGTCAGGCACGCGGAGCAGCATGCCGCCGCGGTAGGGGAGCAGGTCCCACACCTTGAGCAGGCCGGTGCTCGGCACCAGGGCGTCGTAGTAGTAGTCCGCGGTGTCCTGCAGCGTATAATAGGTGATATAGACGTCGCCGCAGGTGCGGAGCAGTTTTACCTTGTCTTCGTAACCGAGCTTCTTGAAGATGCGGATGGCCTCGGAGGTCTGCACCTCGTGGCGCCGGAACGGGATGTCCTTGGCCACGAGCTCCTGCATGTGTTCGCGGATCTGCGCCGTTTCCTCGGGCGTGACTTCCGACCCGTCCGGTTTGTCCACGTTGCAGTAGTAACCTTTGGAGATGGGCCGCCGCAAAACGATCTTGTAGTCCGGGAAGAGGTCCCGCGCCGCCTTGCAGAGCAGGAAACTCAGCGAACGGCAGTACACGTTGCGTCCGCTGTAGGAGCGGAAGTCCAGGAATTCGACGTCGCGGTTGTTGAAAACGCGGAACTTGAGGCCCTCCGAGACATTGTTGACCTTGGCGGACAGGATGTCGTACGGGCGGTCGAATTCGAATGCCGGAAGCATTTCCAGCAACGTGGTCCCTTCCTGGAATTCCTGGAAAGTCCCGGTGTTCTTGCAGAAGATCTTGAGCATCGTCTTGGATTGGCTGTTTTACCCTTACAAATTTAGTAATTAATTAGTATATTTGTATCCCGATTGGACCAAAAGGGAGATTCAATGTCACATATTCCTCAGGATGCCGGACTCGTTCTGCTCGGCAAGCAGCGTGAAACAAGCATCTACCAGCTCAAGTCCGTCGGGCTGCAGAACAATTACTATATCGTAAGCGGGGAGGGGACCCGCCACCTGATGGCATCCCCCGAGGTTGTCGGTTTCGAATCCTACCTGTCGATGAAACCGGCCACGTCCGCGGCGCTCGAGTATTTCTGCCGGAGCGGCCTCGCCACCGAAGCGGATATCCTGACCATCCTGCGCGGCGGACTCAACTATCCCCTGGAAGAGTGCTGCTACAAGGCGGGCATCCGTGTCCCGAACATGGACTTCATCTCCTGCGAACGCAAGATCGAGGACGGGGTGATCACGGGCCTCGACATCAAGTACGAGAAACTCCACATCGGCAAGGACATTACCCTGATGATCGGCGACATCATCGCCAGCGGCGACACGCTGCGGCTCTGCCTCTCGCAGGTCGTGGACCGTTTCCGCCGGCGCGGCGGCAGCCTGAAACGCATCATCTTCTTCACCGTGGGCGGCACCAAGGCCATTCCGCTGATGGAACGCTTCACCGAGGACATCCGCCGCCTGTTCCCCGGCTTCGAAGGCTTCCTGTGCATCTTCTACGAGGGTATCTTCACCGTCTATGAAGACAAGGGCGTGACGGGTATCAACATCCCCGACATCGACTTCGGCTGGCGGGGCGGCGTGGTGGCCCCGGAGTTCCGGCATTACGTGCTGAGTTTCGTGGAAGACGCCCTCTTCGAGAAATGCATTATCTACGACGGCGGCGCACGCCGTTACGAGATTACCGAGCACTACCACGAGGTGATGGAATACTGGGAGCGCCTGCAGGCCATTGCGGACCGGGTGGATTTCCAGGCTTTCCTGGCCGAGAAGATCGGCTACAGCCGGCCCGTCACCTACGAGAAGTGGCTGGAAATCAACCGATACGGCGAACTCGGCGACCTCCGCCGGCTTTACGGACTGGAGCAGCACTACCTGGACGTCGTGTCCGCGCGCGGCCTTGCGGAGATCTGCCGGCGGCGCATCCGCGGCATCAAGGCCGACCTGGGAAAATACATCCAATAAACATAAACGACGATGAGTACCACAAAGTCAAAGGTCGATTTCGACTACACCGCCGGGAAGGTCGCGTCCGGCGGGCGCAAGAGCAACCTGAGCATGTTCATGATCATGCTCGGATTCACTTTCTTCTCCGCCAGCATGTGGGTGGGTCAGCAGATGGCCGCCGGACTGGATTTCGCGGGGTTCATCTGGGCCATGCTGCTGGGCGGCCTGATCCTGGGCGCCTATACCGGCGCGCTCGGGTTCATCGGCGCCGAGAGCGGCCTCACCCTGGATATGCTTGCGCACCGCAGCTTCGGCGTAAAGGGCAGCTGGCTGCCCAGCGCGATGATCAGTTTCACGCAGATCGGCTGGTTCGGCGTGGGCCTGGCGATGTTCGCCATCCCCGTCGCGAAAGAGATCATGGGACTTGAGGTTACGCCCGACCACATGCCCACGGTCGGCTACGTGCTTGTGGCCGTCGCCGGCCTGCTGATGACGGCGAGCGCCTTCTTCGGCATCAAGAGCCTGACCATCATCAGCTACATCGCCGTGCCGCTGGTGGCCATCCTCGGCACGGTGGCGATGATCCTCGCCATCAAGCGGGGCGATGCGGGACTCGTGGAGCAGTTCTCCCGCGGCACCAAGGACCTTTCGGTCATCGCCGGCGCGGGCCTCGTGATCGGCAGTTTCGTTTCCGGCGGCACCGCCACGCCCAACTTTACCCGCTTCGCCAAGAACGCAAGAGTGGGCCTGTGGGTGACCGTCGTCGCCTTCTTCATCGGCAACTCGCTGATGTTCCTGTTCGGCGCCGTGTCCAGCATCTATGCGGGCGGCAACGACATCTTCGAGGTGATGCTGAACCTCAATCTCTTCTACTTCGCCATCCTCGTCCTGGGCCTGAACATCTGGACCACCAACGACAACGCGCTGTATTCCGCGGGCCTGGGTCTGTCGAATATCTTCGGCCTGCCCAAGAAGACGATGGTGCTCGTTTCCGGCATCATCGGCACGGTGGCCGCCGTGTGGCTGTACTGGAACTTCTGCGACTGGCTGAACGTGCTGAACTGCACCCTGCCGCCCGTCGGCATCATCCTGATCCTGAGTTACTTCTGTAACCGCAAGAAATACCTTGCCGACGAGATGCCCGCCATCAGCGTGAACTGGTGGGCCGTGGCCGGCGTCGTGCTGGGCGCCGTGGTGGCGAACCTGGTGAAGTGGGGGATCCCGTCGCTGAACGGCATGGCCGTGGCGGCCGTGCTCTTCCTCGCCGGGGAGACGCCCTGCAAGAAAAAATGATTATCTTTGAAGAACCATAACTGATAAACACACTATGAGCCAAGTACACGTTATCGATCACCCGATGATCCAGCACAAGCTGACCATCATGCGTGACAAGGAGACGGGATCGAAGGATTTCCGCCAGCTCCTCGAGGAGATCTCGCTGCTGATGGGTTATGAGGTCACCCGGGACATCCCCCTGGAAGATGTTGAAATTGAAACGCCCATCTGCAAGATGACCGCGAAGAAGGTTTCCGGGCGCAAGCTCGCCATCGTGCCGATCCTGCGCGCGGGAATGGGCATGGTCGAGGGCCTGCACACTCTTGTCCCGGTGGCCAAGGTGGGCCACATCGGCCTGTACCGCAACGAGAAGACGCACGAGCCGGTCGTTTATTACTGCAAGCTTCCCGAGGATATCCAGAACCGCCTGGTGATCGTGACGGACCCGATGCTCGCCACCGGCGGCAGCGCCTGCGACGCCGTCCAGATGCTCAAGGACCGCGGATGCACGAACATCCGCCTGATGTGCCTGGTGGCGGCCCCCGAGGGCATCGCCAAGGTGCAGAAGGAGCATCCGGACGTGGACATCTACGTGGCGGCGGTGGACGACCACCTCAATGCCGACGCATACATCGTCCCCGGCCTCGGCGACGCGGGCGACCGCATCTTCGGAACGAAGTAATCCTGTCCGGAAAACAGTTGCCCCCTGAAGCGCTGAAAAACACCCGTTCGGGAAATGCGCTTCAGGGGGCAATCTGTTTCCGGACGATTAATAATTATCGTAATACTTGGCTTCGCGGGGCGTAACCTTGGACATGTTGTCCAAGAGGTCCTGGTTGGTCTTGTACTCGTCCATCAGCTGGAGCATGAAGTTCATCGCCTCCGTGGGGCTCATGTCCGCCAGCAGCTTGCGGAGGATCCAGATGCGCTGGCTCTGGTCCGCGCGGTAGAGCAGGTCGTCGCGGCGGGTGCCGGAGAGCACCAGGTTGACGGCCGGGAAGATGCGGCGGTTGGCAAGCGTGCGGTCCAACTGGATCTCGCTGTTGCCGGTGCCCTTGAACTCCTCGAAGATGACGTCGTCCATCTTGGATCCGGTCTCAGTCAGGGCCGTGGCCAGGATGGTCAGCGAGCCGCCGCCTTCGATGTTGCGTGCGGCGCCGAAGAAACGCTTCGGCTTCTGGAGCGCGTTGGCGTCCACGCCGCCGGTGAGCACCTTGCCGGACGCCGGCTGCACGGTATTGTAGGCGCGGGCGAGACGGGTGATGGAATCGAGCAGGATCACGACGTCGTGGCCGCATTCGACCAGGCGGCGCGCCTTCTCGATGACCATATTGGCCACCTTTACGTGCTTCTCGGCCGGTTCGTCGAAGGTGGAGGCGACTACCTCCGCCTGCACGCTGCGCTGCATGTCGGTGACCTCCTCGGGACGCTCGTCCACGAGCAGGACAATCTCGTACACCTCCGGATGGTTGTCCGCAATGGCGTTGGCGATGCTCTTGAGCAGCAAGGTCTTACCGGCCTTCGGCGGAGAGACGATCAGCATACGCTGGCCCTTGCCGATGGGAGCGAACATATCCACGATGCGGCAGCTGACGTCCTTGTTGTGCCCGTTGCCGGTAAGGTTGAACTTCTCGTCCGGGAAGAGGGGGGTGAGGAAGTCGAAGGGGACGCGGTCGCGGATAAACTCGGTGCTGCGGCCGTTGACGGACAGGATCTTCACCAGAGGGAAGTACTTGTCGCCTTCGCGCGGCGGACGGATCTCGCCGGTCACGGTGTCGCCGCTCTTGAGGGCGTTGATCTTGATCTGCTGCTGGGAGATGTAGATATCGTCCGGTGAATTCAGGTAGTTGTAGTCGGAGGAGCGCAGAAAACCGTAGCCGTCCGGCATGATTTCCAGGACGCCGGTCGCCACCACGGTGCCTTCGAATTCGGGCACGCGTGGGCGCTGGTTCTGCTGGTTCTGCTGGTTCTGGAAACGCTGGCGCTGCTGATTATTCTGCTGGTTTTGCTGCTGTCCCTGGTTCTGGTTCTGCTGATTCTGCTGGCGGGGCTGTTCCGGCTTCTCCTGGGCGGGCTTGGGGGCATTGTCCCGGGGCTGCTCCGCAGGGGCGCCGGCGGCGGGTTTTTCAGGCGCCGCAGGGGCATCCTGGGCAGCGGCGGCCTTCGGCTTGCGGCCGCGCTTCTTCGGCGCATCGGCCGCGGGGGCCTCAGCCACGGGTCCGGCCTTCTGCTCCGGCTGCGCCGCCTCCGCTTCGGCCTGCGCGGGAGCGGGCTGCTCCTTCTTGGAGGCTTTCTGCTTGGGCTTGCGCTCCTTGGCCGCTTCGGCGGGAGCAGCCTCTGCTGGCTTCTCCGCCTTCTCCGCCGTTTTTTCTGCGGCCTTCTCCTTGGGAGGACGGCCGCGGCGCGCCTTGGGCTTTTCGGGGGCGTCGTTGACTTTCGCGGACTCCGCACGGGCTTCCGCGTCTATGATGGCGTAGGCGAGATTCTCGTCGTCCAGTTTCTTCGTTACTTTGATGTCAAGTTCTTTTGCGATGGCCTCGAGCTGTTCTCTGTTCATGGCATCCAGCTCGAACAACTTATGTGTCATATGGAAAAAATAAGGGTCCGGCGAGCGCCGGAGGGTTTGGATATGCAAAGATAAGCAAAAATCTTAATTATCCCAATAGCTGTCGCTCTTCTTGAAGCGCAGCAGGTCGGCGAGCGCGGAGGCGTTCGCGGCGATGCGGAAGCTGTAGGACTTCCAGTTCCCGGTCGGGATCCACGACACGGCGATGTTGAAACAGTGCAGGTCGTAGGTGGCGCTGATACTGGTCGTGGACAGGGCCTTCGCTACGAAATCGTAGCCGGTGCTCATATTGATGGACATCTTCGGCGTCAGCTTGATGTTGCCGGAGGCGCTTATCGTGGCGAGGATGTGGTCCTTGTGATCCAGCCGGGCCGCCTCCTTATCATACGTGTAGGCGCGCGACAGGCTGAAGCTGGCGCTCAGGTTCAGCGACCAGGGGACGTCCGGGTTGGTGTAGTACAGCCAGCCCTCTGGAATGTATTCGCCCGTAACCGGATGGTAGTAGATGCGCTGGTAGTAGCTGGCCGCCGCACTGCCGCGCCCGTTCGCTCCGGTGCCGTCATAGCCGTTCATCTTGCCCTTCCCTGACAGGGAATAGGACGCTGAAGCGGAGAAATTGGTCAGCCGCGCGAGGCCCTGGCCGGCAGCGACGGAGAAGCGGTTGTACCGCGTCCCGCGGTCGCTGATCGCATACGGGTCGAAGCCCGCGCTGGCGCTGATGCTCACCTTGCCGAACAGGGACGTGGACATGCTCATCGAAATGTTGCCCATCTTCAGCGAGTCCGCCAGGAAATTGTAGTTGGTGTTGATGTTCAGCTGGTCGATCAGCTTGACCTTCTTGGTCCCGGTGCCGGTGGTGTCGGCGAAGTCGCGCACCTTGGCTTCCAGGTTGTTGCCGATGGACAGCGACGCGGTGGCGGAACGGCCCCGCCCCGGGGCGCTGTAGATCTGTCCCGCATACACGTTGTACTGGTAGGTCTTCTCCTCTCCGGAGGCGTCCCGGTACTCCAGGGTGCGGTAGCCGTTGGCGTAGGTGCCTTTCTCCGGGCTCAGCGACATAGACACGGACGGGGAGATCACGTGCCGGATCGCCTGGATCCGGTGATGCCGCCCGAAGTTGAACGTGCCGTAAATGCGTGTGCTCATGGACGCGCCGAGCGAGTAGTTCTGCGTGATGCCGAAGGTGTTGAACTGCGAACTGGGCTGGGCCTCCACCTTGTCCGTCTCCGGGTTATAGGCGTATTCCGTCTTCCGGAAGAACCAGTTCTGGGCGTACGAGACCGACGGGGCGAAGCTGATGTACTTGAGAATCTGGAAGTTCGGCAGGCCGATGGTGAAATTGTGCGCCATGCCGTTCTGGAAGCGGTCCAGGAAGCCCGGCTGGCCGAAGTCGGACGCCTTGAAGTTGACCTTGTTCTGAAGGGTGGTGTTGTAGCCGAAGGAGATGCGCTCGTAGAACTTCTCCTTGCCCACGCGGTTCTTCTTCTTGAACGGGTAGATCGTGCTCATCGAGAAGGTGATGTTCGGCAGGGTGAAGGTATAGGAGGAGTCTCTGGAGTTCTGGCTGTGCAGGGCGTTGATGCTGAGGTTGAACTTGCCGTTCCAGTTGCGGGACCAGGAAATGGAGGAGGATACCTGGTTCTGGATGGCCTCGTTGACGCTGCGCGAGTTGTAGCGGCTGTTGGACGGGGTCGAGAAATTGACGGAGGCGGAGAAACTGGTGCCGGGATGCGCCTTGGAGTCCTGCGTGTGCGTCCAGCGGACACCGAAGTTGCGCGTCTGGAAGAAGTCGGGACTGTCCTTCTCGCCGGTCTGGTCGTTGGAGTATTTCAGGGAGAAGTTGCCGTTGAACTTGTAGTTCACCCTGTAACGGGAATTGATGTCCACCGCCCAGGATCCCAGGGTGTAGTAGTCGCCGGTGACGGACAGGTCGAAGTGGTCGCCGAACACGAAGTACATGCCCAGGTCTCGCATGTAGAAGCCGCGGGCCTCCTCCTCGCCGAAGGACGGGGTCAGCAGGCCGGTGGCGCGTTGCGGACGCTTCGGGATGAAGCCGAAGGGGATGCCGATGAAGGGGAGGTGCACGTCCTCGATCACGAGGTGGGCGGGACCGAAGACGGTCGTGCGCGTCTGACTGATCACCTTGCCCACACTCATGTCCACGTAGTAGTGGGGATGGTCGTCGTCGCAGACGGTGTACTTGCCGTGCGAAAGGTTGATGGAGTGGTCGTCCATCATCTTGATGTCGCGGCCGTGCAGGATGCCCTCGTCGTCGGTCGTGACCATGTTGGTGATGCGCGCCTTGCGGGTGTTGAAGTTGTAGCGGACCTCGTCCATGTTGTAGGTCTGTGCGCCCTGCTTCATCACCGGCCGGCCGTTCCAGACGCCTTCCAGGCTGTCATAGACGCCTTTCGCATAGACGGTTCCGCTGTTCAGGTCGTACTCCATGTAATCCGCCGTGAGCTCCATGTCCTGGTATTTCACGCTGACGCCGCCGTAATAGTAGATGAGGCGGCGGCCGCCGGAGAAGTCGCTGATGATCGAATCGGTGGCGCTGGAGAAAGCCGGCTGCTCGAGCGAGCTCTTGTCCAGTTTCGCGATGGAATCGATCCGGTGAAGCGAGTCCGCGTGGTGCAGCGAATCCCGCCGGGCGAGGGTGGCGGAGTCCGGCTGCGCGACCTGCTTTTCGATGCGGGCGCCGTAGATGGTCCCGTTCCCGCGGCGGTTGCGCCGCAGCTGGGCGGCGGCTTCCGGCGCGGCAAACGTCAGCAGCAGGAGTGCGCAGGCACAAAATATGCAGATACTCTTCCTCAAAAGGGATTTTTTCCTATATTTGCATTAATCTACAAAAGTACGTATTTTTTTGAAACGAACAATCTGCATTCTCCTGGCCTCGCTGCTGTGCCTGGCCCTTTCCGCCGCCGACGGGCTGCGGCTCACGACCGTGGTGATCGACCCCGGGCACGGCGGGAAGGACTCCGGAGCGGTGAGCCGCGACGGCAAGGACTACGAGAAGACCTTCGTGCTCGATATCGCCAAGACACTCCGGGACAAGATTCGTGCCGCATATCCTGACGTGAACGTCATCCTGACGCGGAGCGACGACCGCTACGTGACCCTGGGCGGCCGGGCCGACGTCGCCAACAAGGCGAATGCGAACCTGTTCATCTCCATCCACATCAACAGCATCGACAAGACCTCGCCCAACGGCTTTTCCGTGCACGTGCTCGGCCAGTCCCACAAGAAGGGCACGGACTTGTACGCCAACAACATGGACATCGTACGGCGGGAGAACTCCGTGATCCTGCTGGAGGAGGACTATTCAACGACTTACGGAGACTTCGATCCCAACGACCCGGAGTCCTATATCTTCATGAACCTGATGCAGAACGCCAACCTGGAGCAGAGCGTGCGTTTCGCCCAGCTGGCGGAGAAGCACCTCAAGGGCGGCCCCATCAAGAACGACCGCGGCGTGTCCCAGGATCCCTTCCTGGTGCTCTGGCGGACGGCGATGCCCGCCGTACTGCTGGAACTGGGTTTCATCTCCAACGCCACGGACCTGGCGGCCCTCCGGCAGAAGAACGACCGCAACAAACTGGCGGAGTGCGTCTTCCAGGCCTTCAAGGAGTACAAGACCATTTACGAGGGGGGAGCGTCGTCCCAGACGACGGTGACGCAGCAGCAAAAGACGGAGACCGCTCCGTCCAAGACGGAAACCGCGCCCGCCAAGTCCGGCGGCGAGGAGGAGACGGTTTACGCCGTGCAGGTCTTCGCGGTGCGCAAGACGATGAATCCGAAGGCGCCGGAATTCATGGGCTACACCCCGCGGGTCATCAAGACCGGAACGCTCAACAAATACTTCATCGCCGTCGGGAAGAGCGCCTCGGAGGTGCGGAAGAAACTACCCGCCATCCGCAAGAAATATCCTGATGCCTTCCTCGTGAAAATCGTCGGCGACACGGTCACCCGCGTGGATTGACGCAAAGATAAAAATCACGATTTTCAAGCCACAGGAACGGGTGCGACGCAAATAAACGTTTAATTCATAATTTAGAATTATTCTAAATACTAAATGTTTGAAAATGACGCCACATTCCCAGAAAATAGTTTTATAATTGCTTGATAATCAAATTATTGAAAACGTGGTGCACTGCACCTCATTTATTAATAATTAAAAACAAAAAAGTTAAAAAGCAATATCGCAAAAAACTTTTTTTCAACTTTTTTTCATCCAATTTTGCATTGCGATCCGGCGGATTACGCCTGGTCGTTTTTGTCCCATATAGCATGGATTCTCAAGAGAGACACATAGACATCTGGAACAACTGTCTGCAGATCATCGAGCAGATTGTGGAGCCGCAGCAATTCAAGACGTGGTTCCGCCCGATCCGTGCCGTCTCCTTCGAAGATTCCAGGCTGACCGTCGAGGTCCCTTCCCCCTTCTTCCAGGAGTATCTGGAGTCCGCCTTCCTGGACGTGCTGCGCCTGACGCTCCGCCGCGTGATCGGCGAAGACGCGCGCCTGTCCTATAAGGTCACGCCCGTGCGCAACCAGCCCGCGATGCGCGTGTCCGGCCAGACAGCCGCGCTGCCGGTGAACCCGGAGGTGACGGTCAACCCGACCCCGTCCTCCAGCCCCAGCCCCTTCGTCTATCCCGGCCTGCACAAGATCCAGATCGATCCCCGGCTCAACCCGGTGTACTGCTTCGCGAACCTGGTCGAGGGCGAATGCAACAAGATGGGCATCACGGTTGGGGAGAACATCGCCAAGGCGCCCGGCCGGACCCCGTTCAACCCGCTCTTCATCTTCGGCGGCCCCGGTCTGGGCAAGACGCATCTCGCACAGGCCATCGGCATCGCCATCAAGGAGCGCTATCCGGAGAAGGTGGTGCTCTACGTGACGGGCTACGAGTTCAAGACAACCTACATGCATGCGGTGTCCGTGCTGAACAAGCTGACGGATTTCCTGGCCTACTACATGAAGCTGGACGTGCTGATCATGGACGACATCCAGTACCTGATGGGCCCCGGATGCCAGAACGCGTTCTTCAACATTTTCAACTACCTGCACCAGAGCGGCAAGCAGCTGGTGTTCACCTCCGACCGCGCTCCCGCGGACCTGGAGAATTTCGAGGAGCGCCTGCTGTCCCGCTTCAAATGGGGCGTGCCGGTGCAGCTCCTGCCCCCGGACCATGCGACCCGCCTGAACATGCTGCGCGCCCGCGCCGAGCGGGAAGGCGTGGACGTTCCGGAGGAGGTGCTCGACTTCCTGGCAAGCCGCGTCCGCTCGAGTTTCCGCGAGCTGGAGGGCGCGCTGATCTCCCTGATCGCGCACGCTTCCGTCGAGCGGGACAAGCCGATGCTGGAGCTGGCCGCCTCCATCACGGAGAACCTGGTGGGCGAGGAGAAGACCGAGATCGACATCGACCGCGTCCAGCAGTCCGTCTGCGACTACTTCAACATCAGCCGCGAGGACCTGCTGTCCAAGTCGCGCAAGCGCCAGATCGTCCAGGCCCGCCAGATCGCGATGTTCCTCAGCCGCAACCTCATTTCCAACTGCTCGCTCGCCACGATCGGGCAGGAGATCGGCGGCAAGGACCACGCCACGGTCCTGCACGCCTGCACGACCGTCTCCGACCTGATGTCCACGGACAAGGTGTTCCGCAAGTATGTCACGGACATCGAGTCCCAGTTGGTTTCCTCCTCCCGTTAAACGATTAAGCCGCAACGCGATATGCTACAGATTGCCCCTTCCATCCTGGCGGCGGATTTCCTCCATCTGGAGAAGGACATCCAGCTCGTGAACCGCTGCGGGGACATCCTGCACCTCGACGTGATGGACGGTTCGCTGGTGCCCAACATCTCCTTCGGATTCTCGGTCATCGACCAGGTGGCGAAGATCGCGACGGCGCCGATGGACGCACACCTGATGGTGGTGCATCCGGAGCGCTGGTTCGACAAGGTCGCATCGGACGGTATCCAGATGTGCTCGTTCCACTGGGAGGCCGCGGGGAGCAACACCTCCCGCTATATCGACCGGCTCCACCGGCTCGGCCTGAAGGCGGGCGTGGCCATCAACCCCGACGTGCCCGTGAGCCGGCTGTATCCGTATATCGGCAAGGCGGACTATTTCCTGGTGATGTCGGTTTTCGCCGGTTTCGGCGGGCAGAAGTTCATCTACGAAACCCTCGACCGCGTGGCGGCCCTGCGCGCGGAAATCGCCCGCCGGGGGGCGCAGGCGCTGATCGAGATCGACGGCGGCGTGTATGAGGGGAACGTGCGGGCGGCCGAGGAGGCGGGCGTGGACATCGTCGTGGCCGGCAGCGCCGTTTACGGTGCCGATGACCCGGCGGCCGCTATTTCGGCTCTTCGCGGAGCCTGAACATATATTTTCCGAATTCTTCTTGCAATGACGCTCTGCCGTCGGCGTCGGCCAGCCGGCCGAACCGGCGGCGGAGTCCGTCCTGCAGGACCGGGAGTTCGGCTTCCGGACTGTAGCGGCGGCCGGTCAGCTCGCGCAGGGAAACAGGGTTGGGCAGTTCTTCCGGCCAGTCCGTCTCGTTGAGATTGAGCCCGATGCCGACGATGCCGGCGAGGATGCGGTTCCCCTCGAGGATGTTCTCGATCAGGATGCCGCAGATCTTCCGGTCCCCGACCCAGATGTCGTTGGGCCACTTGATGCGGGCCTGCACTCCGTGGCCGAGGAGGTAGTCCCGCAGGCCGAGCGTCGTCACCTGCGTGATGAGCAGGGCGTCGGACGCCGCCAGGGCGAAAGGCCCCTCGAAACGGTACAGGATGCTGAACGTGAGGTTCTCGCCGGGGGTGGAATGCCAGCGGTGGTCGCCCTGTCCGCGCCCCGCCGTCTGGCCGCGCGCGGCGACGACTGACAGATTGTCACAACCCGCCATCCGCCTCCTGAGCTCGCTGTTGGTCGAATCTGCGCTTTCCAGCCACAATATGTGTCCGCCCCGGTCCGTTGGTTCCATTTTTGTTACTATATTTGTCCAGCAAAAATACGCAAGATGCCTCAAAAACCCAACAATAATAAGGATCCCCGGAAACCCAAGATCATCCGGATCAACCTATCCTGGCTCTATATCATCCTCCTGGTCGCCATCGGCTATATGCTCTTCTCGCAGAGCGGTCCCGCTCCGCAGAAGATCGAGTGGGCGCAGGCCCGCCAGATGATGCTGGACGGCGACGTCAAGGAAATCCATTTCGTCCGCAACGACTTCAAGGGTTCCATCACCGTCCAGCCCGACAAACTCGGCAAATATGCCGGCGAATTCGCCGGCGGCAAGGTCCCGACCCGTTCCCCGCATTTCTTCTTCCTGACCTCCACCAAGTTCGATCCCGAACACGAGTTCGGCGCCGTGAACGAGCAGCTGCCCGCCGACGCCCAGGTCAAGATCGTGATGGAGAACGACGCCAAGGTCTGGGCGAATGTCCTGGAATGGATCCTTCCCCTCGTGCTGCTGTTCCTGCTCTGGGGCTGGATGTTCCGCGGCATGGGCCGCCAGATGGGCGGCGGCGGAGCCGGCGGAGCGGGCGGCATGAACCCGTTCAACGTGGGCAAGTCCACCGGCAAGCTCGCGGACAAGGACAAGGTCAACGTCACCTTCAAGGACGTGGCCGGCCTGTACGGCGCCAAGGAGGAGGTGATGGAGATCGTGGACTTCCTGAAGAATCCGAAGAAATACACCGCCCTGGGCGGCAAGATCCCCAAGGGCGCGCTGCTGGTCGGCCCCCCGGGCACCGGCAAGACCCTGCTGGCCAAGGCCGTGGCGGGGGAGGCGGACGTGCCTTTCTTCAGCATCAGCGGCTCCGACTTCGTGGAGATGTTCGTGGGCGTGGGCGCCAGCCGCGTGCGTGACCTCTTCGCCCAGGCGAAGGAGAAGGCCCCGTGCATCGTGTTCATCGACGAGATCGACGCCGTGGGCCGCGCCCGCGGGAAGAATGTCGGCTTCTCATCCAACGACGAACGCGAGAACACCCTGAACCAGCTCCTGACCGAAATGGACGGCTTCGGCAGCAACAGCGGCGTGATCGTGCTGGCCGCGACCAACCGCGCCGACATCCTGGACAAGGCCCTGATGCGCGCCGGCCGCTTCGACCGCCAGATCCACGTGACCCTCCCGGACCTGAACGAGCGCAAGGAGATCTTCCAGGTGCACATCAAGAACCTCAAGCTCTCCCCGGATTTCGACGTGGAGCTGATTGCGAAGAATACCCCGGGCTTCTCCGGCGCCGACATCGCCAACGTCTGCAACGAAGCGGCCCTGACCGCCGCCCGCAAGGGCAAGCGCGACATCGACAACAAGGACTTCTCGGATGCGGTGGACCGCGTGGTTGGCGGCATCGAGCGCAAGAAGACCATCATGTCTCCGCAGGAGAAGCGCCTGACGGCCTTCCACGAGGCGGGACATGCCGTTGCAGGCTGGCTGCTGCCCGGCTGCGACCCGGTCCTGAAGGTCTCCATCATCCCGCGCGGACAGGCCCTCGGCATCACCTGGAGCCTGCCGGACGAGAAAGTGATGATGTCCCGCTCCGACCTGATGGACGAGATGTGCTGCCTGGTGGGCGGCCGCGTGGCGGAAGAACTCGTCAACGACGGCGTCCCCTGCACGGGCGCGCTGAGCGACTTCGAGCGGATGACCAAGATCGCCTACGCGATGGTTACCTATTACGGAATGAGCGACAAGGTGGGCAACCTGTCGTTCTACGACCCGGCCGGTGCCGGTTATGAGCTCACCAAGCCCTATAGCGAAAAGACGGCCGAACTGATCGACGCCGAGGCGAAGGCCCTCATCGACGAGGTTACCACCCGCACACGCCGGATCCTGACGGACCACTGGGACGGCCTGACGAAGCTGGCGGAGATGCTGATCGACAAGGAGGTCATCATGGCCGACGACATCGAAGCGATCTTCGGCCCGAAGGCCGGGAAGCACGGCGAGGAGCGCCTCCGCAAGGAGGAACCGGACGTTGAAACGGAGAGTGAAGCCCATGAAAATGAGTAATTTCTGGGTCAGGACGCTGACGGGGATCGCCTTCCTCGCGGTGATGGTCTTCGGCCTCATCTGGGACCGGGCCGTGTTCGGCGCCCTGTTCGTCTTCATCCTGTGGGTGGCGCTGCAGGAGTTCTACCGGATGGCCCTGGGCGCCCGTTTCCTTTTCCAGCAGAAGCTGGGCCTGGTCACCGGTGCCCTGGCGTTCCTGCTCGTGGCCTGCCATTGTTTCTATGGCTGGAGCCTGCACCTGCTGCCGCTCGTCCTGGTTCCGCTGCTGCTCATTCCGGCCAGCTGCCTGCTCCTCCCGTCGCGGGAAGGATTCGGGGACCTGTCCTATATCTACGCCGGGCTGCTGTATATCGCGCTTCCGGTCAGCCTGTCTCCGCTGCTGATGATGGACGGGGACGTGTTTGACGGCTGGTTGCTGCTTTCGTTCTTCATCCTGATCTGGGTGTCCGACGTGGGCGCCTACTGTATCGGGACGGCGTTCGGGCAGCGGGAAGGGGCGCGCAAACTTGCGCCCTCCATCTCGCCGAAGAAGTCCTGGTGGGGCTTCTGGGGCGGTCTGGCGTTCTGCGTCGGCGCCGCCGTCGGCCTCCACTTCCTGACCTGGCTGCCCTTCCCGCTGGTCCACTGCATCGCACTGGGCTTGATCGTGGGTGTGGGCGGCGTCTGCGGCGACCTGTTCGAATCGATGTGGAAGCGCCAGTTCGGCGTCAAGGATTCCGGCAAGTGCATCCCCGGCCATGGTGGCATGCTGGACCGCTTCGACAGCAGCCTGGTGGCCATCCCCCTGGCTTGTGTGTATCTGACCCTGTTCGGCCTGCTATGAAGATAGACCGGAATTCCAGGGGTACGCTGGCGCTGGTCTATGCGCTGAGCATCGCGGCCGGCGCCGCGCTGTTCTGCTTCGTGCACGTCCCGTGGATCGTCTGGCCCCTGGTCGCACTGCTGCTCTGGTTCTGCGCCTGGCAGACGGCTTTCTTCCGTGTCCCCGAGCGCCAATACGCCGGCGCTCCGGACAGCGTCACCTCCGTCGCGGACGGCGCCGTCGTCATCCTGGAGAAGGTCTTCGAGGACGAGTTCCTGAAACGCGACTGCATCCAGCTGTCGGTCTACATGAATTTCTTCGACGTGCACGCCAACTTCTGGCCGGCGTCCGGCGAGGTGACCTATTACCATTATTACCCGGGCGAGCATTTCCTGGCGTTCGCGCCGAAGGCTTCCGCCGAGAACGAGCACTCCTGCATCGGCCTGCGGCTCGCCGGCGGGCAGGAAATCCTTTTCAAGCAGCTGGCCGGCGTCTTCGCGCGGCGCATCGTCTGCTATGCGAAAGACGGACTGCAGGTGCAGGGCGGCGCCCAGTGCGGCATCATCAAGTTCGGGTCGCGCATCGACCTCTTCCTGCCCCTGGATGCAAAGGTGAAAGTAAAAGTGGGGGACAGCGTCCGGGCCTGCGAGACGGTGCTCGCAGAATTGTAATCCGTTTATTCAGAGAGGATCCTGTCCAGGTCGCGGCGCAGTTGCGCGGCATCCTGGAAAACGAGGCCGCGGATGCCGACGGCTTCGGCGCCGGCCGTATTCTTCGGATTGTCGTCGATGAAGATGCATTCTTCCGCCCGGAGGCCGTAGCGCTCCAGCAGGATCCGGTAGATCCTCGGTCCGGGCTTTACCGTCTTCTCCTTCCCGGAGACTACGAACCCGTCCAGCAGCCCGAACACCGGGTAGCGGTCCCGGATGAGCGGGAAGGTCTCCCACGACCAGTTGGTGAGCCCCCACGCGCCGTATCCGCGCGCCTTGTAGTCGCGCACGAGCGCTTCCATCCCGGGAATCCCGTCACCCATCATGTCGATCCAACGGTCGAAGTACAGGCGGATTTCCTTCTCCCATTCCGGGAAGAGGGCCACGCGTTCCTCGGTAACTTCCTTCGGGCTGCGGCCGGCGTCCACCTGGGCGTTCCACTCATAAGGGCAGATCTCCGTCAGGAACCAGTCCGCCCGGGCTTCGTCCCCGAAATAGGGAACGTAAAGCCGGCGCGGGTCCCAGTCCACCAGCACGGCGCCGAAATCGTAAATGAGGTGCCGGATCATTCCTGTCCCGTCGTAATGAGGATGACGCCGTTCGCGCCGCGGATGCCATAGATGGAAGCGGAGCTGTCCTTGAGCACTTCCACGGACTTAACGTCGCCGGGGTTGATGTCGCTGAGGTCGTCGACCGGCACGCCATCCACGAGGATCAGGGGGTCGGCCGTGCCGTTGACCGTGTCGGTCGAACGGATCCGGATGGTCTTACCGTTCACCGTGACGCCCGGTACGCGCCCGCGCAGATAGTCATACATGTCCGAATAATTCCGGGCATCATTCATATTGACCTTGCTGATGGCTTCGGTGACGTCATCCCGGCGGCGCTGTCCATAGCCGGTTTCGACCATTTCGTCTCCGGGAGAACTGCCTGCGGGTTTGGCGCCGGGCTGGAAAACGCCGCAAGAACACAGCAGCGTACAAAGCAGGATAAGGGGGTATACCGGTCTCATGTAATTGTGTTTTGGGTGTTCAAAAATACGATTTATTCTCCGGAAAACAAATTTGCAAGTACAGGAAAAATGCGTATATTTGCAGTCCCGGTGCGTTGGCCGAGTGGCTAGGCGCAGGTCTGCAAAACCTGTCACAGTGGTTCGATTCCGCTACGCACCTCAAAAGAGTCTGTCGCAAGTGCGTCAGGCTCTTTTTTTGGTATAATTATTGATAGGAAGCGGGTTACCGGAGCTTCTAATTATCAAAAAGATGAAGAAGTATTTTGTTTTGGCGGTGATCGGCCTGATGGCCGCAGCTGCGAATCTGAGCGCCCAGCCCCAGCAGGGTGCCGGTATGCCTCAGATGCCCCCCGTGCTCAATCCCGAGGAGAAGACGGCCCAGATGGCCGAGAAGTACAAACTCACGGAAGAGCAGAAGCAGGCTGTCCTGGAACTGAACCAGAAGTATGACGGCAAGCTGGAAATGAAAATGCCCGAGCAGGGCGAAATGAAGGATTTCCGCAAGATGACCGATGAAGAGCGCGAGCAATTCATGAAGGAAATGCAGTCCCGTATGGCTGAGATGCAGGAAACCCAGGCACAGCTGGAAGAGAACCAGAAGGCCTACGAGAATGAACTCAAGGGCATCCTGGACAAGAAGCAGTTCCGGAAATACCGTTCCGATATCCTCCGTGCGCAGGCCGAGCGTGAGCAGGCCATGCAGCGCGGCTTCGGCGGCGGATTCCCCGGTGGTGGCTTCCCGGGCGGAGGTTTCCCCGGTGGGGGCATGCCTGGCGGCGGCTTTCCGGGCGGAGGTTTCCCCGGCGGCTTCTGATCAAGCCTGAAAAACGAATGGTCCCCGGCAGTTTTGCCGGGGATTTTTCATGGGCAGAGGATGGATTTCACGAATTCGACCATGCCCGGCTGGAACCCGTAGGAAACGCCCAGGTAGATCATGTGCAGGGCCGCGTAGGGAAGCACCTGCCGCACGAACGCCTGTCTGTCCGCCGGCGAGGGCGCGTCCGCATATTCCTCCGCAAAGAAGTCCCAGGCACGGGCGAGCTCGTCCAGCCCCAGGTGGAACAGGTCCCGCGCACGCTCTTCGGTGTTGAGTTTCGTGAGGAAATACCACATGGCGACGTCCAGCAGGGGATGTCCGTAACCGAAATCGCCCAGGTCGATCCAAAGGTCCTCACCCTCGGGGGTGCGGATGACATTGCTCATCTGCAGGTCGCCGTGCACGCAGGTCGTGGCGGCGGGGATGCCGTCCACGAAGCGCAGAACGGCCGCTTTCTCCTCTTCGGACAGCTCCCGGCAGAGCAGGACCGCCTGCCGGTGCGCGAGGACGCGGTCGCCGAACAGGGCGGTATCGCAGGGGGTTTCGTGCAGATGGCGGCACATCCGGGCGAAGCAGCGGCTGATTTCCTCCAGCCGCTGCGGTTCCTCCGAGATGATGCGGGAGAAGGAGCGTTTCCCGGGAATGCGCTCGAAATCCAGCGCCGTCCGGTCCCCGTCGGCATAAAGGGTCCCGACCAGCGGGGTGGGCAGGCCGAAGCGCAGTACGGCGCGCGCCACCGCCTTCTCCCGGGCGACCGCCTCCCGTGACACGTTGGCACCGTAAATTTTCATCATGGCGTCCCCGTCCGCGCTGTTATACGACTTGGACAGGTAACTGGCGCCGAACTCCTCGTATTGCGAGGCGTCCAGCGGGCGCGGCCGGCGGCACACGTCGATGAATTCGCCGACGCCGGAATCCGTAAAGCGGTCCACGACTGCATCAGAAGCGTTGATGACGCTGAAACGGCAGCCTTGACGGCGGGCCTCCAGCAGCTTGCGGAGGGCCGCGAAATGGATGGCGTCCACATCGGAGAAATCCAGGACATAGGGTTCCGGGCCTTTCATCCGGGCGACCAGGCAGCCGGCGGCCCCGGCATCCAGGATGCCCGCGGGACAGAGGATTCGATCATTCATCTTCTCGAAGTTTCTACAAATTTAGCCAAGATGCGCGGAATCTGAAAAAAGATTGTTAATTTGCAGAAGAAAACCGTTAGCCACATTTTGCATATGAAAAGAAAAGCCTTGTTCATCGGCGGCACCGGCACGATCAGCACCGCCATTACCGCCCGTATTGCCGCAGAAGGGGAATGGGAACTGACCCTGCTCAACCGGGGTTCCCGCAGCGATGCCGTCCCGCCGGGCGTGCGTGTCATCCAGGCGGACATCTCCGACGAAGCGGACGTCGCGCGCAAGCTCGCCGGCATGCAGTGGGACTGCGTGTGCGATTTCATCGGATTCGTGCCCGCCCAGGTCGAACGCGACTGGCGGCTGTTCCGGAACTGCACCAGGCAATATATGTACATCAGTTCCGCCTCGGCCTACCAGAAGCCCGCGGTCAACCCCTACATCACGGAAAGCACGCCCCTGTCCAATCCGCACTGGCAGTACTCGCGCGACAAGATCGCCTGCGAGGCTTTCCTGATGGAGAAGTTCCGCGAGGAAGGCTTCCCGGTCACGATCATCCGCCCGAGCCACACCTATGACAACCGCAGCGTCCCCCTGGCCGTCCACGGCCCCAAGGGCTCCTGGCAGGTCATCCGGAGAATGCTCGACGGCAAGCCGGTCATCCTCCCGGGCGACGGTACGTCCCAGTGGACGGTCACGCACAATACGGACTTCGCCAAGGGTTTCTGCGGCCTGATGGGCAATGTTCACGCCATCGGGAACGCCTTCCAGATCACCTCGGACGAGACGCTTACCTGGCGCCAGATCTACCAGACCGTCGCCGACGTGCTCGGCGTGGAACTGAAGCCGTATTTCGTTCCCTCCGATTTCCTCGCCGCCATCGGGCCGTACAATTTCGACGGCGAGCTGTTGGGCGACAAGGCCTGGACCGTGCTGTTCGACAACAAGAAACTGAAGCGGCTCGTTCCCGGATTCTGCTGCACGACCCGTTTCGACCAGGGAGTGCGCGGAACGCTGGAGAACATCCTCGCGCATCCGGAACTCCAGGTCCCGGACCCGGAATTCGACGCCTGGTGCGACCGGGTGATCGCCGCGATGGAGCAGGCGAAGGCCTCGCTCCGTTAGCGGGCGGCGGAGCAGACGGTATATTCCGCAAAAAGTCTTATATTTGTAATCCTGATCAAGCAGATTCAACGATGCGCAAATATACGTCTGCGGCGCGGATGCCGCTCTGGAAATGGATACTGTGCCTGCTGGGCGGGCTGGTCATCTTCACGATCCTGTACGGGCTCGCCTCGATGACGCGGGCCCTGCCGAATCCGTGGATGCGTATGGGCGCCTATGTGCTCAGCGCCGGACTCGGTTTGTTCCTGTATGCCGTCTGGTGCAACCTGACCGAGCGGCGCCCCGTGCTGGAACTGCCCATGAACCGGTTCTGGAAGGATCTCGGCCTGGGACTGCTGCTGGGCGTCGTCATCTTCGGCATCGTCGTGGGCCTGATGGCCCTGGCGGACTGCTACCGCATTTCGGAAATCCATTTCAACCCCCTCGGACAGGCGGAGTGGTTCCTGATGTTCCTGATGGTGGCCGTCTTCGAGGAGATTATCTTCCGGGGCGTGCTTTTCCGCCTGATCGACGACCGCTGGAACACCTTCGTGGCGCTGCTCGTGTCCGCCGTACTGTTCGGCGTCATGCACCTGCCCAACCCGGGCGCCACGCTCTGGAGCACCGCTGCCATCGCCATCGAGGCCGGCCTGCTGCTCGGCGCCGCATACAAGTTCAAGGGCACCCTCTGGCTGCCGATCGCCATCCACTGGGCCTGGAACTACACCCAGGGCAACATCCTCGGTTTCGCCGTTTCGGGCGAGCCCATCCAGGAGAAACTCTTTTCGCCCATCATCACGGGACCGGACTGGATTACCGGCGGCGCTTTCGGGGCGGAGGCATCCGTACCCGCCGTGGCGGTCGGCCTGCTGCTGACCGTCATCCTGCTCTATAAATGCAAGCGCGACGAACGGTGAGCATCCCTGAACGATATACCCTCCTGCTCGCCCAGATGAAGGGCCTGCTGGAAGGGGAGCGCGACCGCACGGCGAACCTCGCCAATGCAGCCGCGCTCATTCACGGGAGTTTTGATTTCTGGTGGACGGGATTCTATCTGGCGGCCGGCCGGGAACTGGTGTTGGGGCCTTTCCAGGGCCCGGTTGCCTGCACGCGCATACCCTATGGCAAGGGAGTCTGCGGCACCGCCTGGGCGCGGCGGGAAACCGTCGTGGTACCGGACGTGGAAGCGTTTCCGGGGCACATCGCCTGCAGCAGCGCTTCCCGCAGCGAGATCGTCGTACCGCTGGTCCGGGACGGGGAGGTGCTCGGCGTGCTGGACATCGACAGCCGCGACCTGGCGGCCTTCGACGCGGAAGACGCCGCGGGCCTCGAAGAGATCGCCGCGCTGCTGGTGCAACACATCTAGGCGAGGACGAGATCGAGTTCGCCGAACAGTTCGATGAAATCGGAAGAGAGCTGACCTGCGATTTCGCGGGCGGTCTGCTCATTGTGCGTACGGTCGGTAATCTGCTGCGCGAGCGCGGAGCGAAGGCTCAGTATTTTCTCATTCTTGCTCATAAGTCCTGTCTGTTAAGTCGTTCCTTTGATTCAACGATACAAAGGTAAGGCCCAATTTTGACAGGTCTTGTCAAAGAGAAAATAATTTCGAAAAACAGGCGGAATAATCCCGCAAATAATCCTTGAGAGGCTCCCCGTCCAGGATTTCCACCTCCCCGGCCAGGCCGGAAACGAAGCGGCCCACGCCCGCCACGGCGCAGATGCCGGTATCCAGGATCCAGTGTGCGTCACCGTCCGCCGTAAGGTTGCGTTCGGCGAGCGGGTACTCTTCCACCAGCAGGTTCTTGGCTTTCATCGTGAGGCGCAGGCGGACGCGGAACGCCTCCCGGCCGGCCATCCGGAACACGTCCGTCGAGCGGAGTTCGTGCTCCGCTTCGCGCGTCCAGGGACGGTCCTCCAACACCTCCACTTCCACCATCCGGCTGACCTTGAAGATCTTGTTCCGCCCGTCCTCAAGGTCGAAGGCCTGGATGTCGATGTAATTGGTGGTGAAGGCGAAAGGCTCCACGAGCCGGTCCCGTACCTGCCCGCTGTGGCCGGATTCATAACGGAGCAGGCGCACGGCCTTCTTCTCGCGGATGGCGTGCGAGAGCGCCTCCACGTTGGCCGCGTTGGATCCCTTGTCGATGTAGTCCGCGATGCTCGTACTGGCGTAGATGGCCGCCAGTTTGCTTTTCAGGCCCGCCTTGAGGGCGTTGGTCGGATCCAGCCTGTCGATCAGGTGGTTCACCAGGAAAGCCTCCTCCTCCGAGAAATAGACCAGTTTGTCCAGGTCCGGGTACTTCGGCGACATCTTCGCGAGGCGGTACACGCCCCCGTGGACCTTCTCCACGGCGAAGCCACAGGCCTTGAAGGTGTCTATGTAGCGGTAGATGGAGCGGTAGGACGTATCCAACCGTTCGGCCAGTTCGTCGATGGTGTACCCGACGCGGCCCGACATCAGCGTCATCAGGCGCAGGACGCGCTCGATCTTGGGCTGGTCCATCCTATTTGAGGCGCAGGCCGCATTCCGCGAGCTGGACGGCCTCCACGAGGGTGTCGTCGTCCTTGCCCAGGATGCAGAGGATCACGAGGATGCCTTTCTTGAGCTCGACGCACATCATCCGCATCGGGGAGTCGTCCTCGGCAATGGCCTCGAAACCATACGCCTTCTTGCCGTTGAAGGGCCACTCGACGATCGGGTCGAAATCTTCGGGATCATCCTCGTCGAAGCCCACCGTGTCGGCGTAGTTGGAGAGCGCCTGGTCCGCGGCCGTGGTGTCTTCGGGGAGCGGCCCGACATAGACGTCGATCAGCGCTTCGTCGGTCTGCTTCCTGTCGTTCGGCAGGTGGCAGGACAGGTGCGTGATCTCCACGCCGGATTCATCGATGTAACTGTCCAGGTCGGATACCCAGCCCTGCGGGAGTTTGAGGGAAATGTCGTAAGCCATATTCTCGTTGTTTACTGATTCTCGTCAACAGACAAATATAAGGAAAAATATGGCAGAATTTCCGTACCTTAGGGGCTGCAAAACACTTTTTGACCATGAAACTGTCCCGATACAGCCTCGCCGCGGCCGCCCTGGTCCTGGCGTCCATCCTTCCCGTCCGGGCCCAGGGGGATCCGGAACCTTTCTTCACCACGAAGGAACTTCCCGACCTGATCCGGAGCCTGCCCGCGCCGCCGGACACCCTGTCCGCCGCCTTTACCTACGATATCATGCGGTATATGTGGGGCAAGACGCAGCGGCCCGATTCCGCACGGGCGGCGATGGCCCGCCGCGACGCCGTGTGGAACTACGGAGCGCTGCTGGGCGAACTCAGCGAACCCTTCGGCCTGGCCATCTCGGAAGAGGCGACCCCCGAGATCTGGGCGCTGATGACGCGCAGCCTCGCCACGACGGACCAGATGCGCGTGGCGCCCAAGGCGTTCTATCACCGGAAGCGCCCTTTCGAGCGCTTCCACGAAGCGATGCTGACCGGCGAGGAAAAGGAACTGAGCGGGGAGGGGAGCTACCCCTCCGGGCACACGATGCGCGGCTGGACGGCCGCACTGCTGCTCGCCGAGATCAACCCGTCCGCGGCCGACGCCATCTACGCCCGGGCGTGGGAATACGGGGAGAGCCGGGTCATCGCCGGCGCCCACTGGCAGAGCGACGTGGACGCCAGCCGGGTCGCCGCCAGTATCGGCTACTCGCGCCTGCAGACCAGTCCGGCGTTCCGCGCCCAGATGGCGCGCGCCTGCAAGGAATTCCGCCGGCTCCGCCCCGCGGCGCTGCCTGCAGACGGACGCGATGCATTCGTCCTGCTGACGGAAGCCGTTCCGGACGCCATCTTCGAGATCCGCTATTTCAGCACGTACAATTTCGTGGGAGACCGCATCGACGGGTATCTGGCCCCCGTCGCCCTGATGACCCGGCAGGCCGCGGACAGCCTGCATGCCGTCAGCGACGACGTGATGCGCCTGGGATACCGGCTGAAGATCTACGACGCCTACCGGCCGCAGATGGCCGTGGACCATTTCGTTCGCTGGGCCCGCGACCGCCGGGATACCCGGATGAAGGAGAGCTTCTATCCCGACCTGAACAAGAACGTCCTTTTCCCGCGGGGCTACATCGCCCTGAAGAGCGGACATACGCGGGGCTCCACCGTCGACCTGACGCTGCTGGACGCCGTATCCGGCAAGGAACTGGATATGGGCGGCACCTTCGACTGGTTCGGGCCCGAGAGCCATCCCGATTTCTGCGGCAATCCGGATACGGGCGTCTATGATGCCGCCGCGGCGGCCCGGTCACCCAAGGGCCTGAGCGAGGAACAGTTCCGCCATCGCCTGATCCTGCGGGAGGCGATGCTGCGTCACGGCTTCAAGCCGCTCGATGAAGAGTGGTGGCATTTTACCCTGCGGAACGAGCCGTTCCCGGATACCTATTTCAACTTCCCGGTAGGATAAGTCGGGCCCGGTCAGCTGACTTTTCCCTTGCCGCCGGGCTTGTAATTGCGGAGGAAGTCTTCCAGACGGATTTCGCTGGGACGGGCGCCGCGGGCCACGGGATCCATCGGCGTCCCGACGGGTTCGCCGGTGAGTTCGTCCTCGGGCGGGCCCAGGATCTCGTCGATCAGGGCGAATGCCTGGTCCAGCAGGTCCAGGGCATGCTCGGCCTGGGCGCGCTGCTCCTTGTCCGCAAGCTTGCCGAGGTCTTCCCGCATCGGCAGGCGCGCGTCGATGTCGCTCACGCCCTTCTCCACGTCCAGCGCCACGTCCTCCACGGCGTAGAGGACCTCCTTGATCTCCTGCAGGCGCTTGATGCTGTCCTGAAGGGTTTTGATATCGTCTGCGTATCCCATTATTCCATCAGTTTTTTGTACTTGAAGCGCTTGGGCTCCGTATCGCCCAGGCGGGCCTTGCGGTTCTCCTCGTATTCGGAGTAGCTTCCCTCGAAGAAATACACCTGTCCGTCGCCCTCGAAGGCGAGGATGTGCGTGGCGATGCGGTCCAGGAACCAGCGGTCGTGGCTGACCACCACGGCGCAGCCCGCAAAGCCGTCCAAGCCGTCTTCCAGGGCCCGGATCGTATTGACGTCCACGTCGTTGGTGGGTTCGTCCAGCAACAGCACGTTGCCTTCGTCCTTGAGCGTGAGGGCCAGGTGGAGGCGGTTGCGTTCACCGCCGGACAGCACGCCGCAGAGCTTCTCCTGGTCGGCGCCGGAGAAATTGAAGCGCGATACCCACGAGCGGGCGTTGATATCGCGGCCGCCCAGACGCACCCACTCGGAATTGCCCGCGATGGTCTCATAGACCGTCTTGTCGGGGTCGATGCTCTTGTGCTGCTGGTCCACATAGGCGATTTTAGCGGTGGGGCCGATTTCGATCGTGCCGCTGTCGGGCTGCTCGATGCCCATGATCAGGCGGAAGAGGGTGGTCTTGCCGGCGCCGTTGGGGCCGATCACGCCCACAATGCCGGCGGGCGGCAGCACGAACGTCAGGTGCTCGAACAGCAACTTGTCGCCGTAGGCCTTGCTGACGTCGTGGAACTCGATGACCTTGTTGCCCAGGTGCGGGCCGTTGGGGATGTAGATTTCCAGCCGGGCCTCTTTCTCCTTCGCATCCGCGGAAGCCAGTTTCTCGTAGGCGCCCAGACGGGCTTTCTGCTTGGCCTGACGGGCCCTGGGGGCCATCCGGACCCATTCCAGTTCGCGCTCCAGCGTCTTGCGGCGGCGGCTTTCCTGCTTCTCTTCCTGCGCGAGGCGCAGGCTCTTCTGCTCCAGCCAGGAGGAGTAGTTGCCCTTCCAGGGGATGCCCTCGCCGCGGTCTAGCTCGAGGATCCAGCCCGCCACGTTATCCAGGAAATAGCGGTCGTGCGTGACGGCGATCACAGTGCCCTTGTACTTCTGCAGATGGGCCTCCAGCCACTGGATGCTCTCGGTGTCGAGGTGGTTGGTGGGCTCGTCCAGCAGCAGCACGTCCGGTTCCTGCAGCAGCAGGCGGCACAACGCCACACGGCGCCGCTCGCCGCCGGACAGGGTGGCCACCTTCGCGTCGGAAGGCGGGCACTGCAGGGCGTCCATCGCGCGCTCCAGCTTGGCATCGATCTCCCAGCCGTCGTGGTGCTCGATGAGTTCGGTCAGTTCGCCCTGGCGCTCGATGAGCCGGTCCATTTCGTCGTCGTCCATCGGTTCGCAGAACTTCAGGCCGATCTCGTTGTACTCGGCGAGCAGCCCCATCACCTCCGCGACCCCCTCCTGGACCACCTCCAGCACGGTCTTGTCCGGATCCATCTGCGGCTCCTGCTCCAGGTAGCCCACGGTGTAGCCGGGCGCCCAGACCACCTCGCCCTTGTAGGATTTCTCCACGCCGGCGATGATCTTCAGGAGCGTCGATTTGCCGGAGCCGTTCAGGCCGATAATGCCGATCTTGGCCCCGTAGAAGAACGAGAGGTAGATGTCCTTGAGGATCACCTTGTTGTTATGGGGGAGGACCTTGCCCACCCCGTTCATCGAGAAGATAATCTTTTCGTCTGCCATATTCCGTTATTTGCGGGCTTTGGTGAGTTTCCAGCGGAAGAAGAGCGCGGCGCTGACCGCGATTACGGCGGCGCCGATCGCGCGGTTCCAGCCGAGCGGGAGATTGAGCCCGATCTGGGCGATGCAGATATAGGCGACGCTGACGGCAGTCATCACGCAGGCCGGCAGCAGGGTGATCAGATAGGAGACGCCTTCGCGTTCGCGGGCGAGGAAGACCGTCACCGCCCACAGCGTGAAGACAGAAAGGGTCTGGTTGGCCCAGCCGAAATAACGCCAGATGATGTTGAATCCGTCTTCGTTGGCGATGTTGAACCAGAGCATCACGGCGCAGACACAGAAGAGCGGCAGGCTGATCGCCAGGCGTTTCCCGATGGGTTTCTGGCTGAAGTGCAGCGAATCGGCGATGATCAGGCGTGCACTGCGCAGGGCCGTGTCGCCGCTGGTAATCGGGGCGGCCACCACGCCCAACAGGGCCAGGACGCTGCCGGTCACGCCCAGCCAGCTGCGGGACACTTTCGTGACCACGGTCGGCGCGGCGTCCGAGAAGGTGCCGCCCACCTCGGCGGCTCCGCCGGCAAAGAAGAAATAGGAAGACACGGCGGCCCAGACCAGGGCCACGAGCCCCTCGGTGATCATCGATCCATAGAAGACGGGCCGGCCGAGCTTCTCGTTCTTCAGGCAGCGCGCCATCAGCGGGCTTTGCGTCGCGTGGAAGCCGCTGATGGCCCCGCAGGCGATGGTGACGAACATATACGGCCAGATGGGCTGCCCCTTGCCGCCCCAGGTCTGGCTGCGGTTCTGCAGGCCGTCCCAGAGTTCGGGAATCTGCGGCATCTTCACGATCAGGCCCACCATCAGGGCGATGGCCATGAAGATCAGCGCCACGGCGAAGAGAGGGTATATCTTGCCGATGATCTTGTCGATGGGGAGCATCGTGGCGATGATGTAATAGACGAAGATCACGCCCGCCCAGATCAGGAAAGCGCTGTTCGTGCCATTGCCGGCGAGGTCCTTCAGGATCACGGCCGGGCTGTACACGAATACGGCGCCCACCAGCACCAGCAGCAGGACGCTGAAGCACAGCATCACGGCCTTGGTGCGCTTTCCGAGATACTTCCCGATCAGGTCCGGCAGGCCCGCACCGCCGTTTCGCAGCGACAGCATTCCGCTGAAATAGTCGTGCACGGCGCCGCCGAAGATGCAGCCCAGCACGATCCACAGGTAGGCAGCCGGGCCGAACTTGGCGCCCATGATGGCGCCGAAGATGGGCCCCGTGCCCGCGATGTTCAGGAACTGGATCATGAACACCTTCCAGGTGGGGAGGGGAATGTAATCGATTCCGTCGGCCTGGGTAATGGCCGGCGTCTGCCGGGCGGGGTCCGGACGGAAAACGCGTTCCACGAACTTGCCGTAGAGCAAGTATCCGAGGATGAGCGCGATGACGCTGATAAAGAAGGAAATCATAATACAAAAATACAAATAATGCCGAAAAATAACTAAATTGCCGACGAATAACAGACCTTACCGAAATGCCCTTCTCCTTCTGGCTGAACATCGTGTTCGTCGTCATCCTCGTCAGTATCATCCTGATGGAGGTGGCGGAGAACGGGCGCCCGATGCGGACCCTCGCCTGGATCCTGGTCCTGATCTTCCTGCCCGTGGTCGGGCTCGTGCTCTACTTCTTCTTCGGCCGGGACCGCAAGAACCGCCGCATGGTGAACACGGAGGACATGAACCGCCTGCTTTCGCTTTCGCAGGAGGCGGTGCAGGAACACCTGTGCACCGACCCGCCCGCGCAAAGCCGGAACCTGGTCACCCTGCTGCAGACGGCCGGGAACGCCCTGCCGGTGGAAGGGAACGAAGTACGCGTGTACACCGATTTCCCGTCGATGTACGAGGACCTGCTCGCCGACCTGGAAGCCGCGCAGCACCACATCCATTTCCAGTTCTTCAAGTTCGAGGACGACGAGATGGGCCGCCGGGCGGAGGAGATCCTAGCGCGCAAGTCGGAGGAAGGCCTGGAAGTGCGCCTGCAGATCGACGACCTGGCGAACCTCACGCGCCGCCGCTTCTACCGCCGGATGGCGGAGCGCGGCGTGCAGGTGCGTCCTTTCTTCCGTGTCCGGCTCCTGCTTTCCAGCGACACAAACTACCGCAACCACCGCAAGAACGTCGTCATCGACGGCCGCATCGGCTACACCGGCGGGATGAACATCGCGAAACGCTATGCCATCGGCAACCGGGCCGGCACCTGGCGGGACACCCATATCCGCGTGGCGGGCCCCGTCGTGGCGGAGATGCAGACCGCCTTCCTGGTGGACTGGAAGTTCTCGACGAAGCAGCTGCTGGACAAGCCGGTCTATTACCCCCGCATCCCGAAAGGAGGGTCCCTGCTGATGCAGGTGGCCACTTCCGGGCCGATGGGGGAGTTCCGCGTGATCATGCAGGGGCTGCTGCGCATGCTCTCGGAGAGCCGCCGTTACGTCTATATCCAGACGCCCTATTTCGTGCCCAACGAGGCGATGATCGCCGCATTGCGGGGCGCGGCCCTGTCGGGCGTGGACGTCCGCCTGATGATGCCCCGCCGCGGCGACACCAATTTCCTCGTCACCCTGGCCGGCCGGTCGTATGTCTCGGACGTGACCGCCGCGGGCGTCAAGGTGTACCTCTACGAGCCGGGCTTCCTGCACGCCAAGACCATCGTCGCCGACGACAGTGTAGTATCGATCGGCTCCGCAAACCTGGACATCCGCAGTTTCGAGCAGGACTTCGAGATCAACGCCTTCATATATGATAAGGCGCTCGCGCGCGCGATGCGCTCGCAATTCCTTGAAGACCAGCACGCCTGCCGGCCCGTGGACCCGGCCGCCTGGAACGCCCGGCCCGCGCTGACACGCTTCTGGGAGTCGTTCGCCCGCCTGTTTTCCCCGCTGCTGTAAATTTTTTAAAAATTTTTAACAACGTGCCGGATTAATTTCTATCTTTGCGGCGGAAAACGTTTAAAACCATTTGATATGAAAAAGATTCTTTCTTTCGTGACTATCGCCGCCATGGCGGTGATGGTGCTCTCTTGCAAGAATGAAGGCAAGGGCAAGGATGAGGTCAAGGACGCTGCCGAAGAGGCTGTCGAGGCCGTCGAGGGAGCTGCCGAGGAAGGCGCTGAGGCCGTCAAGGACGCTGCCAAGGACCTGAACGACGCTGCCAAAGACGCTGCCAACCGCGCCGGCGATGCTATCGAGAAGCTCGAGGACATCAAGCCGTACGCCGCCGTCGAGGTAAAGCCTACGTTCAACGGTGGTGACGATGCCGCTTTCGTCAAGTACCTCCAGCAGAACATCAAGTACCCGCAGTCCGCTCTCGACAATGAGGAGCAGGGTACCGTGCGCGTGGCCTTCGTCGTGGACGCCAATGGCAAGATCCGCAACGCCAAGGTCGTGAAGGGTGTCTCCGAGGCGCTCGACGCCGAGGCGCTCCGCGTCATTGAAAGCGCTCCGGACTGGACGCCGGCCAAGCAGGACGGCAAGAACGTCCCCGTTACCTTTACCGCCCCCGTTACTTTCGCGATTAAATAAGGATTTCGCGGAATATCCCGTACAGGGCCTCCCCGGTGCTTGCGTTCAAGGCAAGATCCTCCGGGGAGGCTCCTTTTTCTGCCGTGTTGCCGCCGCACAGGTCCACCCCCAGCAGCGGGCGGAAGCCGGCGACGCGGCGCAGCGCCCGCGTCAGTTCCGGAAGCGTCATCCCGCCCTGGTCCCAGTCCGTCCGCGCGAACTTCGGGGACAGGACGTCCAGGTCGACGGACAGATAGACCGGCAGCAGCGGAAGCTCCTCCAGGGCGGGGAAGTCCGCCGACGAACGGATCCAGACGTCCGTGTGGCAACAGGGGAGCCGGCGCGCCGCAGCCACCCACCCGCCGCAGCTGAGCAGTTCGCCGCCGAAGGCGCCGGCCTGGTCGTCCGGATGGTTGTCGAACAGGACCAGGGAGAACGGCTCGCGGAGCCGCTCCAGCCAGAAGAGGGTCTGGTAATGATAGTCGCCCGTACCGATATAATGGAACGCACCGACGGGCAGGCCGGCAATTTCGCGCCGGATCCGGTCCGCACTTTCCGCCGAACAATAGCAATTCGTACCCTCCAGATGCGAGAAATCGACATTTATCCGCTCCATAACAGCGTAAAAATAAGAAAAATCAAAAAAAAAACCTATATTTGTTGAATTGAACACGGTTTTGTAGAATGCCCGAAACAGGACTTGCCCCGCTGGATCCCGAGAAGATCTACTACTCGATGGACGAGTTGACGCTCGACACCGAGGAGGGTCCCCAGACGCTCCGCCTGGGCGCCTGGCTGAACGTGGACCCGGTCCGGATCCACCGGATGATCATGCGCGACAAGGTCCTGCAGGTCGATCAGATGGAAGTGTACAATCCGCTGGTCAGCAAGCTCCGCCGGGCCGACCCGGACTATTACAAGAAATTCATGGGCCTCCGCCTTGTCATCGACTATCCCGGCTACAGTTCCGGCATCCTGGCCAAGATCCCCTTTGAGAACGACCCCGTAGGCTTCTACAAATGGTGGCGGAAGGGCCGCCACGAAGACAAGGTCTATCTGTCCCTGGGCAACCAGGTCCGGCTTTTCCAGAAAGTGGCGATCATGGACCCCAAGATGATTCTCAAGAAAGACCTCGAAATCCTGAAATAAACTAAAACAACAGCCAATAGCCAATATGGACAATCCTTTGAAGAAGACTTGTCTGCACGACCTCCACGTGGGGCTCGGTGCCAAGATGAGCCCTTTCGCCGGTTTTGACATGCCGATCCAGTACAGCGGCATCATCGACGAACACAATGCGGTACGCCACGCGGTCGGCGTGTTCGACGTTTCCCACATGGGGGAGATCTTCGTCAGCGGCCCCGACGCGGAGAGTTTCGTCAATTACGTTTTCACCAACGACATCCGCCCGATGGTCCCCGGCCAGATCCTCTACGGAATGATGCTCTACCACGACGGCGGCACGGTGGACGACCTGCTCGTCTACAAGGAATTCGAGCCGCAGCACTACCTGCTGGTCGTGAACGCATCCAACGTGGACAAGGACTATGCCTGGCTGCGCGAACAGTCCGAGGCCTTCGACGTCCGCCTGGACGACCAGTCCGAGGCCTGGGGGCAGATCGCCGTCCAGGGCCCCGGGGCCGAGACGGCCGTCAAGGACCTGCTCGGATTCCCGGAAGCGGCGAACATCGCCTTCTACAACTTCCTGGACCTCGAGCGCGACGGCGTCCGCGTGATCCTCAGCCGCACCGGCTATACCGGCGAAGACGGCTTCGAGATCTACGCCGCTCCGGATTTCATCCGCGCCTGCTGGCAGAAACTGATGGACGGCGGCGTGAAGCCCTGCGGCCTGGGCTGCCGTGACACGCTCCGCTTCGAGGCGGGCCTGCCGCTTTACGGCGACGAACTGACGGCCGACATCTCCCCGGTGATGGCCGGGCTCGGGATGTTCTGCAAGCTGGACAAGCCGGAATTCATCGGCAAGTCTGCCCTGGAGGAGCAGAAGTCGCTGGGCGTGGCCCGCAAGCTCGTGGGTATCGAACTGGAAGACAAGGCCGTGCCGCGCAACGGCTACCCGGTGGAACTGGAAGACGGTTTCGAGGTGGGCGTCGTGACCACGGGCTACCACTCCATCTCCCTGGAGAAGAGCCTCTGCTTCGCCCTGGTGGACAGCGCCTACGCCGCCCTGGGCACGCCGCTCTGGGTCCGCGTGCGCAAGCGCAGCTTCCCCGGCATCGTGGTCAAGAAGCGCTTCTATCAGACCAAGTACAAGAAATAACCACTAAAACATATTATCTATGAGCAAGATTGCAGAGGGACTCCTCTACAGCGAATCCCACGAATGGGTCAGAGTCGATGGCAACGTGGCCATCATCGGCGTTTCCGATTTCGCACAGGCTGAAATGGGGGACATCACCTATGTCGAGATGCCCGACGTCGACGACGAAGTGTCCGCCGGCGAAGACTTCGGCGCCCTGGAAAGCGTCAAGACGTCCAGTGAACTCGTCGCCCCCGTCTCCGGCCGTGTCGTCGCCCGCAACGACGAACTCGAAGACAAGCCCGAACTGATCAACGAAGATGCCTACGAGGCCTGGATCATCAAGGTCGAGATGTCCGACAAGAGCGAGCTCGACAAGCTGATGAACGCCGCCGCTTACACCAACATCGCCGGTTAGGGACATGGGAGCATTCAGCTATTTTCCTCACACTGAGGAAGATATCCGCGTAATGCTCGAAAGGATCGGTGTCGGGTCGATGGACGACCTCTATGCCGATGTCCCTGCGGATTTCATCTATAAAGGGGAGTACGACCTGCCGTCCGCGATGAGCGAACAGCAGGTTCGTGACTTTTTCGAGAGCCTGGCCTCCAAGAACACCCGCCTGAAGGTATTCGTGGGCCAGGGAGCCTACGACCACTACGTGCCGTCCGTAATCCCGTACATCACTTCGCGCAGCGAATTCCTGACCGCCTACACGCCGTACCAGTGCGAGATCTCGCAGGGCACGCTCCGTTACATCTTCGAGTGGCAGTCGATGATCTGCCGGCTCACCGGCCTGGACTGCGCCAACGCCTCGATGTACGACGGCCCGACGGCCGCCGCGGAAGCCATGCGCATGTGCGTGGCCAGCGCCAAGCGGCGCAACTCCGTCCTGGTGTCCGCCCGGCTGCTGCCGAACGTCATCGAGACCATCCAGACCTACGCCAAATACGCCGGCATCAACGTCGTCGTATCCGATACGGTCTTCGAGGACGCGGCGGAAGGCGTACTTGACCTCGCAGGCGTCATCGTCCCGTCCATCAACCGCTTCGGCGTGATCGAGAACCACCTCGGCCTCGCGGACCTCGTCCACGAAATGGGCGCCCTGCTCGTCGAATACTGCGACCCGTCCGCCCTCGCCGTCGTGAAGTCGCCGGCCGAATGGGGCGCCGACATCGCCGTAGGCGACGGCCAGAGCCTCGGCATTCCGCTGTGCTTCGGCGGTCCGTACGTGGGCTTCATGGCCTGCACCGCCGCCCTGATGCGCAAACTTCCCGGCCGCATCGTCGGAGAGACCACCGACGCCTCCGGCAAGCGCTGCTACGTCCTGACGCTCCAGGCGCGCGAGCAGCACATCCGCCGCGAGAAAGCTACGTCGAACATCTGCTCCAACGAATCCCTGATGGCACTCTGGTGCACCGTATACCTGTCGCTGATGGGTCCGGAAGGCATGCGCAGGGTCAACGCCCTCTGCTACGAAGGCGCGCACTACCTGCACGACGCCCTGCTCGCCACGGGCAAGTTCCAGCGCGTCTTCGACGCCGACTTCCTCAAGGAATTCTGCCTCAAGCCGCTCTGCCCGGTCCACAAACTCCAGAAGGCCCTGCTCGACGCCGGCTTCTTCGCCGCCCTGCAGACCGAGGAAGGCTACGTGACCTTCTGCGTCACGGAAAAGCACACCCGTGAGGAGATGGACCGCATCGTCGAAATCGTCAAATCAATCTAACGGGAGGGCTGCGATATGAAATACTACGACAAACTCATTTTCGAACTCTCCAAGCCCGGCCGCATCGGCTTCTCCCTTCCCAGACCTGCTGACCGGCAGCAGCTGCCCTTCGGAAACACTGCCACCCTCGGCACGTTAAGAGGGGGGACCGCAAGCGAAGCGCAGCGGTGGGGTCCGAAGGACGTTTCCGAAGGGCAGGCTGCTGCTGGCAGCAAAGTATGCAGTAAAGTATGGCGGGAGGCTCCGCTGGACCTGCCGGAAGTCAGCGAGGTGGACGTGGTACGCCACTACACGAACCTCAGCCAGATGAACTTCGGCGTCGACACAGGCTTCTACCCGCTCGGCTCCTGCACGATGAAATACAACCCCAAGATCAACGAAGAGATCGCGGGGATCCCGGGATTCGCCGGCCTGCACCCCCTGCAGCCCAACGAAACAGTCAAAGGCGCCTTCGAAGTCCTCGTGGGGATGGACAAGGCCCTCGCCGCCATCACGGGCATGAAGCACTTCACCTTCCTGCCCTGCGCCGGCGCCCACGGTGAACTCACCGGCCTGATGCTGATGCGCGAATACCACATGAGCCGCGGCGACACGGCCCGCACCAAGGTCATCGTCCCCGACAGCGCCCACGGCACCAACCCCGCCTCGGCGGCGGTCTGCGGCCTGGACATCGTCGTCGTCAAGTCCAAGGAAGACGGCCTCGTGGACGTCGAAGCCCTCAAGGGCCTGCTCGGCCCGGACATCGCGGGCATCATGCTCACGAACCCCAACACGCTGGGCCTCTTCGAGCGCGACATCAAGCAGATCGCGGAACTCGTCCACGGCTGCGGCGGCCTGCTCTACTACGACGGGGCGAACATGAACCCGCTGCTGGGCATGGTCCGTCCCGGCGACATGGGCTTCGACATCATGCACCTGAACCTGCACAAGACCTTCTCGACGCCCCACGGCGGCGGCGGTCCCGGCGCGGGTCCGGTCGGCGTGTCCGACAAGGTGCTCCCGTTCCTGCACATCCCGCGCGTGAGCGGCTTCCACGGCAACTTCGGCATCATCCTGCGCGCCTACGCGTACATCCTGATGCTGGGCCGTGAGCACATCAAACTGGCGGGCAAGTTCGCCACCCTGAGCGCCAACTACATCAAGGAATCGCTCAAGGACTGCTACAAGCTGCCCATCCCGTCCGTCTGCAAGCACGAGTTCGTCTTCGACGGTCTGCTGGACGACAACGGCGTCACCACGCTGGACGTCGCCAAGCGCCTGCTGGACTACGGCTTCCACGCGCCGACCATCTATTTCCCGCTCCTGTTCCACCAGGCCATCATGATCGAGCCCACGGAAACCGAGTCGCTCGAGACCCTGGATGCGTTCATCGCCGTGATGCGCAAGATCGCGGAAGAGGCGAAGACGGACCCGGAGTTGCTGCACGGTGCGCCGCACAACACGCCCATCGGCCGTCCCGACGAGACGACCGCCGCGCGCCAACCGGTCCTGAAATATGAATAAGCGGCAGAAAGCCCTGATCGTGCTGCTGACCCCCTTCGTACTGGGATTCCTGCTCGGACTCCTGGTCGGAGGGGGTTGCAGCAAGAAGGAGCGTCCCCCGAAGAAGGAGAAGACCGCCACCGTGGCGGACAGCCTCGCCCGGGAGAATGCCGCCGAAGAGGAAGGGGAGGACGACGTGGACGGAACGGGGGAGTCCACCGCGAAGGAGATCATCTACTACACCAAGCTGATGTCCTACGGACAGGTGTTCAATGACATCAACGAGGTCCATCTGGAAAAGGCGCGCGCCGTGGGCCTGCGCAAGGTGCCTGAGAAGCGGGACGACATCGACACCCAGCGGCTCGTCCGGATCGACGACAGCGACTACCTCGTGATCGACAACCTGCGCTACTCGGTGCCATATCTGACCAAAAACGCGGCCGCCGAACTGAACCGCATCGCCGTCGCTTTCCACGACTCGCTCACACGCAAGCAGTTCCCGGTCTACCAGCTCGTCTGCTCCTCGATCCTGCGGACCGAGGAAGACGTCGCGAATCTCCGGAAGAGCGGCAATCCCAACGCTTCCGACAACTCCGCACACTGCTACGGCACCACTTTCGACATTACCTACACGCGCTACTGGCGCGATGAGGAAACCGATGAGTTCATGCAGCCGTATGAGCTCACGAAGGTGCTCGCCGAGGTGCTGCGCGACGAGAAGGCGGCCGGCCGCATCCTCGTGAAATACGAACGGAAGGAACACTGCTTCCACATCACTTCCACGAAATAACGAAACACTCAACCACAACCCATCATGAACACGAAGAAAACTTTTGCGCTGCTCCTCCCGCTGCTGGCCGCAGGCGTTGTCGCCCTGGCCCAGACCGGGCGTACGCAGGTCATCGAAGGCGGCGGTACCGGTGCCTACAAGTCCGTCGCCGTGGAGGACACGAGCCTCCCGACCCACACCATTTACCGGCCGGAGAACCTGAAGGCCTATGTGAGCGAGAACGGCAGGATTCCCGTCCTGCTGTATGCCAACGGCGCCTGCGCCAACAACAACCTGGAGATGAGCCGCCTGCTCAGCGAGGTGGCCTCCCACGGCTACATCATCCTGGCCATCGGCCCCTATCAGGACATGCCCGACGAAGCGTTCTATGCCCAATGGAAAGGCGTCGTGCGGGGCTGGTATCCCGAGACCAAGCCCGTGGCCATCATGGGCAACGGCGAACGCCTGACCCCATACACGGAGGCTGAACTGGCCGCCCGCGCCGCCGAGCAGGAAGCCGCCCGGAAGGCTGCCGAGGCGGCCGCAAAGAAGAACCGCAACAAGAAGCCCGTCGTCACGGTGGAACCCTTCCGCACCTACGCCCGGCAACTGCTGGAGGCGCTGGACTGGCTGACCGACCAGAACGGGAACGAGGAAAGCGAATACTACCACCTGATCGACCTCGAGAAGGTGGCCGCGATGGGGCAGTCCTGCGGCGGCGCCCAGGTGCTGGGCGTGGCCCACGACCCGCGCATCAAGACCTGCATGATCTTCAACTCCGGCATCGGCGAGATGTCGATGAGCGGCGCGTCCAAGAAGTCCCTGGCCAACCTGCACACTCCGATGCTCTACATCAACGGCGGCACCGCGGACGTGGCCTACAACAACGCCAACGGCGACTGGGGCCGCATTGCGGATGATATCCCCGTGGTCAAGATCTCCACGCTCGACGGCCACCACGGTACCTATTACGAGAAGAACGCCGGCGCCTTCGCCGTCGTGGCCCGGATGTGGCTGAACTGGCAGCTGAAGGGTATCGTGGGCGACTCCGCACTCTTCATGAACGACGAGTACGGGAAGACCTTCTACCCGCAGTGGACCTTCGACCGCAAGAACTGGTAGCGGGAACTATTCTATTTCGAGGACGGTCAGGACACCGTCCGAAACCCGGAATCTGACATTACGGCCTTCGTACAGGAGGCCGTAAATCCGTTCCGGGTCGTCCTGGTAGGACGGGCGCGGGTCCTGCGAGAGGATCTCCAGCAGGCCGTCCACGCTGTCGGCGGAAAGATCTTGGAAGACGCTTTTGGGCAGCCGGACTTCCAGCGGTTTCCACTCGTGGTCGTCCACGAAGCCGCTGCGGGCGCCGGGATGGCTGTCGGCGTATTCCACATAGGGTTTGATGTCGTAGATGGGCGTGCCGTCCGCCAGGTCGGCGCCAAGTACGTGGATCTCGCCTTTTTCAAGATCGATGGATTCGATGCGTACCGAACTGAGGCCCAACGGATTGGGGCGATAGGGGGAGCGGGAGGCGAACACCCCGACTCGCTCGTTTCCGCCCAGGCGGGGCGGCCGGACGGTCAGGCCGTCCGGCACGTCTTCGCGGTTCAGGTGGAAGCCCCAGAGGAGCCAGAGCCAGTCGAAACCGTCCAGCCCGCGGAGCGCGTCCGGGCTGCGGTATGGCGGCTCCAAAACGACGGTACCCCGCAGGGAGCCGGCCAGACCGGCCTGGCGGGGAATACCGAATTTCTCCGGAAGCGGAGCCCGGAAAACAGCAACAGTTTTAAGTTCCATAGGTCAGTGTTATCTGGTGGTTAGCGTATCCAAGGCGGGAACGGACGTGGAGTCCGCCGGCTGCAGGCCGTTTATCTCGTTTATATAATTCTCATACAGGCGGTTGAAGTCCGCCAGCAGGGCCGTATCCAGCGGCTCCGAGGCGGGGGAGTTCAGCGACAGCGGGTCGATGGCCCTGCCGTTCTCGAAGACCCGGAAGTCCAGGTGCGGGCCCGTGGCGGTGCCGGTGGCGCCCACGTAGCCGATCAGCTGGCCCTGCGACACGCGCGAACCGACTTTCAGCCCGGGCGCATACTTCGACAGGTGCATATAACTGGTTTCATACCCCCGGGCATGCTTGATGCGGATGCGGTTGCCGCCGCCCCCGCCGTCCCAGCCCAGCTTGGTCACGACGCCGTCGCCGATGGCGTACACGGGCGTGCCGGTCGGGGCGGCGTAGTCCACCGCGGTATGCGCCCGCACCACGCCGGTCACCGGATGCTTGCGGGCATAGGAGAAGCGGCTGCTGATGCGGTTGTACTTGAGCGGCGCCTTCAGGAACATCCGCTTGAGGCTCTCGCCGCCCTGGTCCCAATAAGCGGTGCCGTCCGCTGTCGTGAAACGCACGGCGGCGACCTCCCGGCCGGATTCAGGGGTGAAGAGGCTGAAGCGGACGCTGTCGATCGAGACCACCTCGCCCTCGCAGAGGGTCTGGTCGTAAATCATCCGGAAGCGGTCCCCGCCCTGCAGGGCGAAGAAGTTCACGCTCCACTGATAGATGTCCGCCAGTTCCATGATCAGGTTGGGCGTGGCGCCCGCCTTCATCATGTCGTTCCAAAGCGAACTGGTGATCGTTACGTCCGCGACCTTGCGTTCGTGTTCGACCGGTTTGTCGTAATGCCAGACGGCGAGCGAATCCGCGCAGCGGAACACGGTGGAACGCACCTTGTCCTGCACATACACGACATACCGCAGGGCCCGCGTGCTGTCCGGTGTGTAATAAGCCAGCACGTCGTTTCCGGCCCGCAGCCTGCGCACGTCGAATACGCTGTCGCAGAGCACCGACAGGGCGTACGCGTCCTTCGCGTCCATGCCCAGACGGTGCATCAGGCCGTTGAAGGTCTCCCCGCTGCGGACCTGCAGCGTATCCGCCGCGAGCGCTTCCGTCCGGAAACCGATCGGCGGGATCTCCGGTTCCGGGGGCACGACAATCTCCGGCGGCTTGGGGCGGCAGGAGGCCACCGCCAGCAGCAGGAGAAGGATCGTATAAAGATGTCCGGACCGGGCGTTCAAAGTCATTTATTTCAACAGGTTGCCCAGGATGCTGCGGGTCAGGGCGCGGAGCGCGCTGGACGTGGCGCTGGAAATGGCCTTTTCCGCCGTGCCCTTCGAATTCTTGCTTTTCTTCTTGCCGGTGATGGCGTTGGCGGCGGCCGTACCGGCACTGCGCGTCACGCTGGAAATCGCAGCGGATGCGGCAGCGGCGGCGACGGTTGCGGCGATGGTCTTCTTCGCCTTGCCGCTCTTGACAGGCTTCTTGGCGGCCGCGGCTTCTTTCTGTTTCGCCGCTTCCTCCTTCTGCCGGGCAACCGCTTCCGCCTGCCGGGCCTGCTCCTCTTCGGCCTTCTGCTGGTCGGCGAGCAGGATCTCAAAGGCGGATTCGCGGTCGATCACCGTGTCGTATTTCCCGCCGACAGGCGAAGCGGCGTTGATGTCCAGGCGCTGGCCTGCCGTGATGGCGCCAATCTGGCTGAGCGGGAAGAGGATCTTGGCGCGCTGGACCACGGACGGGGCGCCTTTCGGGTCCAGGAAACTGACGAGGGCTTCGCCGGTCTCCAGGTTCATGATGGCCTCGTCGGTCTTGAAGGCGGGATTGGCGCGGAAGGTCTCCGCTGCGGCCTTGACGGCCTTCTGGTCCTTGGGCGTATAGGCGCGCAGCGCGTGCTGGACGCGGTTACCCAGCTGGCCGAGCACGGTCTCGGGAATGTCTGTAGGGCTCTGCGTGATGAAGTACACGCCCACGCCTTTGCTTCGGATCAGGCGGATCACCTGCTCGATCTTGCTCACGAGGGCGGGGGAAGTGTCCGTGAACAGCGTATGCGCCTCGTCGAAGAAGAACACGAGCTTCGGCAGTTCCGGGTCGCCCACTTCCGGCAGTTTGGCGTAGATGTCGGACAGCAGCCACAGCAGGAAGGTCGAGTAGAGCTTCGGATTCAGCATCAGCTTGTCCGCGGCGAGCACGCTCATCACGCCCCGGCCGTTCTCCACGGCGAAGAGGTCCTGGATGTCGAAGGCCGGCTCGGCGAAGAACTTGTCCGCCCCCTGGTTCTCCAGCGACAGGAAGGCCCGCTGGATGGCGCCCACGCTGGACGTGGACACATTGCCGTACTGGCGGGAGTACTCCTCCGCGTGCTCGGCCACATAGCTGAGCATCGCACGGAGATCCTTCATGTCCAGGAGCAGCAGCCCGCGGTCGTCCGCCACGCGGAAGACGATATCCATCACGCCGGACTGGACCTCGTTGAGCCCCAGCAGGCGGCTGAGCAGCATCGGGCCCATGTTCGAGATGGTCGTGCGCATGGGATGGCCCTCTTCGCCGAAGACGTCGTAGAAACGCGTCGGGCAGCCGGCGAACTGCGGATTCTCGATGCCGAATTCGGGCAGGCGCTTCTCGATGAAGCCGCTCAGGCGGCCGGCCTGGCTGATGCCCGACAGGTCGCCCTTCATGTCCGCCATGAAGCAGGGCACGCCCGCCTGGCTGAACGATTCGGCGAGCACCTGCAGGGTGACGGTCTTGCCGGTGCCGGTGGCGCCGGCGATGAGCCCGTGGCGGTTCGCCATCTTGCCGGTAATGGAAATGGGCCCTTCGGGGCCGTGGGCGACATAAAGTCCGTGGTCAGCGTCGTACATATCGTGATTCGTTTTTTGATTTCTATCGGGTAAAGTTAGCAAAAAATAGGGATTTTTGTTAAATTAGCATCGTGAAACAAACCATTAAACCACATTCAAAATGAAAAAGTACTTTGCTGAATGCATCGGAACCTTCGTTCTGACGCTCCTGGGCTGCGGCACCGCGATGTTCCTCGGGTGCGGCGAGCCGGCCGGTGTCGTGGGCACCGCCATTGCTTTCGGTCTGACCGTCGTCGCCATGGCGTACACGATCGGAAACATCTCCGGCTGCCACATCAACCCGGCCATCACCTTCGCCGTCGCCCTGTCCGGCCGTATGAGCTGGAAGGACGCCTGCGGCTACTGGGTGGGTCAGCTGGTCGGCGGTATCATCGCCGGTGCCATCCTGCTGCTCCTCACCAAGGTCGTCGCGGCTCCGGACCTGACCGGCGGTCTCGGCACCAACGGCGTGGCCAATGCGGGCGGCGTCGGCGGCGCACTGCTCGTCGAGTTCATCGCCACCTTCATCTTCGTGCTCGTCGTGCTCGGCGCCACGGATGCGAAGCTGGGAGCCGGCAAGCCTGCGGGTCTGGCCATCGGTCTCACCCTCATCCTCGTGCACCTCGTGTGCATCAACCTGACCGGCACCTCCGTCAACCCGGCCCGTTCCATCGGTCCGGCCCTGTTCGCCGGTGGGGAAGCCCTCGCCAACGTGTGGGTGTTCATCGTTGCCCCGATGGCCGGTGCTGCCCTTTCCGCCTGCGTGTGGAAATGCCTCGCCAAGGAGTAGGAAGTTCCGAAACGACAATAAAACCGGCCCTGGATCCAGGGTCGGTTTTATTGTTGCATTCCGGCTGCGACGGGGAAGTTACCGTTTCATGAAGAAATAGAAGAAGGCCACCCACTCCGTCTTCAGGCTGCTGGGATAATAGCCGATCGTGCTGTGGGAACCGTTCTCCACACGGCCGTTGCTGATGTAGCCGATGGTGCTGTGGGAGCCGTTTTCCACGCGGTTGCCGCTCAGGTAGCCGATGGTGGAATGGCTGCCGTTCTCGAAGCGGCCGCTGCTGTAATAGCCGATGGTAGAGTGACTTCCGTTCTCAAAGCGGCTGTCGCTGAAGTAACCGATGGTGCTGTGGCTGCCGTTCTCCACGCGGCCGTTGGAATTGATATAGCCGATGGTGGAGTGGCTGCCGTTTTCCAGACGCGACTGCGCGCGCGTTTCCACCCCCGCCAGGAGCAGCAGGGAGGCGATCATCAGGAAAAGGATTCTTTTCATAAGTGCAGGTTTTGTTCTTCTGCAAATATAGTTTTTTTCTTATATTTGTAGTAGAAACAACCATTTAAAAACGATAACGGTATGAAAAAACCTTTTCTCGGCCTTCTGAGCCTCCTGTCCGGCTGCGCGCTGTTCTCCGGCTGCGGTACGCTGAACAACGTCATGAGCCTCGCCACCGGCAACAGCTCCCGTTCCTTCACTTTCCAGTCCCTCCCGAAGACGACGGACGACATCACCTCCCTCAAGGAAGCGGACCTGAAAGATCCGTACGGAGTGGCTGCGCTTACGCTCCTGGCGCTGACCCGCTATGGCGACAACCCCGACGCCTGCTATGAGATGCTGAACTTCCTGAAGGGCCCCGAGCCGCTTTCCACCTATGAGAAGCAGTTCATCCGCGAGCGCCTGCAGGGCAAGGAATACAAGCCGTTCTCCTACTTTGCCGGCTCCAGCCCCGACAACAACTACACGCCCTCCAAGCCCTACAAGATCACGGTAAGCAGCAACCCGTATTCCTTCCAGGAGGACGGTTGGGCGGTGATGCACGTCACTTCCAGCGGTGCGGACAACCCGCGCCAGATCAAGCTCCGCCAGAAAAAGAGCACGGGCCAGTGGTTCCTGAACGACATCCAGTGCCTCAGCGACATCCGCACCCCGGCCAAGGACGACAAGTGGAGATAAAGACATACTTCTTCCGGGGACGGGAAGTCCTGGTAGACGGCGAGGGCGAAGCCGCTGAGGCGGAAGCCCTCGCCGCTTTTCCGGGTGCCTTCCGCTTCACCGATCCGCTGACCGGCTGCACCGGCGTGGAACTGCCCGCCGCTGCCGGCGCCCCGGGTGGCCAGCACTTCCTGCCGGTCCCCGCGTATTTCTTCTCGCACGGCGACGCGGAAAACGCCCGGCTGTCCCGGGTGAAGGGGCTGACGCTCTGGCGCAGCCGGACCCGGTTCTGCCCCGCCTGCGGGCAGGAACTCCGCCCGCATCCGGTCGAAAACGCCCTGGAATGCCCGGCCTGCGGGCAGCTCCAGTTCCCGCGCATCGAACCCTGCATCATCACCCTGGTCAGCCGCGGCGACGAAATCCTGCTGCTGCGCAACATCAAGGACCGGGAGGGCATTTACGCCTGCCTGGCGGGATTCGTGGAGATGGGGGAGACGCTGGAACAGGCCGTCCGCCGCGAGGTCCGCGAGGAAACCGGCCTGGAAATCAAGGACATCCGCTACGCCGGCAGCCAGGCCTGGCCCTTCCCGGACCAGTTGATGGCCGGGTTCTATGCGGAATATGCCGGGGGAGAGATCGTCATCCAGCAGAGCGAGGTCCGGGACGCCCGCTGGTTCCGCCGCGACGCCCTGCCGCCGCTGCCGCGGCCAGGGTCCATCGCCTGGCGGCTGATCAACAACTGCCTGCAGTCCGGGGATCAATAGTTCTCCGCCAGGACCTGGAAATAGGCCTGGGGATGAGCGCACACGGGGCAGATCTCCGGCGCTTCCTTTCCCACCACGATGTGCCCGCAGTTGGAGCACTGCCAGATGGCGTCGCCGTCCTTGGAGAAGACCTTCTTGTCGTTGATGTTCTTCAGCAACTTGCGGTAACGCTCCTCGTGGTGCTTCTCGATGGCGGCCACCTGCTCGAAACGCTCGGCAATCTCGTCGAAGCCTTCCTCACGGGCCTCCCGCGCCATGCGCGCGTACATGTCGGTCCACTCAGCGTTCTCGCCGGCAGCCGCATCGGCGAGGTTCTCCACGGTCGCGGGAACGGCTCCGCCGTGCAGGTATTTATACCAGATCTTGGCGTGCTCCTTCTCATTGGCGGCCGTCTCTTCGAAGATGGACGCGATCTGGACGTAACCGTCCTTCTTGGCCTTGGATGCGAAATAGGTGTACTTGTTGCGGGCCATGGATTCGCCGGCGAAGGCTTCCATCAGGTTGGCCTCGGTCCGGGTGCCTTTCAGTTCTTTGCTCATAGGAAATGCGTATTGCTAGTTTCCGTAAATATACAAATTAATCCCTATATTTGTATAAACTGATAAGCCATGGTTTCATCTTTTTCTATTGTCATGATGGCCCTCTGCGCCTTCCTGGGCGTGGCCGTCCCGATTGCGCTGGCCTGGTGGCTGGTCCGGAAGCACAAGGCCCGCTGGTCCGTGATCCTGGTCGGCGCCGCCGCGTTCTTCATTGCTGCGCTGGTCTTGGAGTCGGCCGTGCACCAGCTGGTCCTGAACGGGCCTGGCGGGAACGCCATCCTGGGGAACACCCTCTACTATGCACTGTACGGGGGCCTGATGGCCGGCCTCTTCGAGGAGACGGCCCGCTTCCTGGTCATGAAATACTATCTAAAAAAACGCGTCCCGGATACGGTCCTGCCCGGAGTCGCCTATGGTGTCGGCCACGGGGGAGCGGAAATGCTCATCATTTTCGGAATCGGCATGGTCTCGAGCATCGTGATGGCCCTGATGGTCAACGCCGGCCAGACGGAGGCGCTGATCGCCAAGACGCCGGAAGCGTCACAGGCGGCCCTGCAGGCACAGATCGACCAGTTGGTGGGCACGAAGCCCGGCGCCCTGCTGATCGGGATCTGGGAGCGCATCGCCGCCATTGTCCTGCAGATCGCGCTGTCCGTGCTGGTCTGGACCGGTGTGCGCAAGGGAGGAAAGTGGATCTGGCTCTTTCCGCTCGCGATCCTGCTGCACGCCGTGATCGACGGCGGAGCCGTCCTGCTGTCGAAGTCCGTGGGGATGGTCCCGATCGAGCTGATCGTCACGGCCGAAGCCGTCGCCGTCGCGGCCCTGGCGTGGCTGGTCGCCCGGAAAGCTTGTCAATGCCCGGCGCCCGAAGGGCATTAGCATGACAGGTAAAACCGACAACGTCTTCATCCAGTTCTTCCGCTACTGCATAGTCGGAGGACTGGCTTTCCTGGTGGATTACTGCCTCTTGTTTATATTGTCGGACAAGTGCGGGCTGCATTATCTCCTGTCGGCCAGCATTGCGTTCATCGCAGGGCTGGTCGTGAATTACCTGCTCAGCATCTTCTGGGTATTCTCCGAATCAAAATACCAGGACAAGCGGAAAGAGTTTGCCATTTTCGCCTTCATCGGCGTGATCGGCCTCGGTCTTACGGAAGGATTGATGTGGCTGTTTACCGACCTGACCGGCCTGCACTACCTGCTTTCCAAACTGATTACGGCTGCCCTCGTCCTTTTATGGAATTTCTTCGCCCGTAAAGCTGTCCTGTTCACAAAATGAGCCACGACGACACCCCCCGGAAAGCTGTTATCGCCGGGGCCGGTCCCGCCGGCCTGACGGCTGCCTCTGAGTTGCTCGACCATACCGCGATAGCGCCCGTGATCCTGGAAGCCGGTTCCCGGATCGGCGGCCTGTCCCAGACCGTCAACTACAAGGGAAACCGGATGGATATCGGCGGGCACCGCTTTTTCAGCAAGAGCAAGCGGGTGACGGACTGGTGGGAAAAGATCCTGCCGCTGCAAGGAGCTCCCGCCCTGGACGACCTCCTACTGGACCGGACCGTCGCCACCCGACCCGGCGGACCGGATCCTTCGGATACCGACCGGGTGATGCTGAACCGGAACCGGGTCAGCCGGATCTACTATCTCCGCAGTTTCTTCGACTATCCCATCTCCCTGAAATGGCAGACTTTTGCCAACATGGGTCTGGGTAGAACCATCCAGGCGGGATTCGGCTATCTCGCTGCCACCCTCCACAAAAGGCCGGAGAATTCCCTGGAAGACTTCTACGTCAACCGTTTCGGAAAGCCACTCTACAAGATGTTCTTCGATGGGTACACCGAGAAGGTCTGGGGCATCCACCCTTCCCGGCTGGGCGCGGACTGGGGTTCGCAGCGCGTGAAGGGGCTGTCCGTCGGCGCCGTGCTGGCGGACATTTTCCGGAAGGCGTTCCACGTCAAGGGGAAAGAAGTGGAGACGTCCCTGATCGAATCCTTCATCTACCCGAAACTCGGGCCCGGGCACCTGTGGGAGACCGTCGCGTCGGATATCCGCGAAAAAGGCGGGGAGATCCGGATGGAATCCGCCGTCAGGGAGGTCCACGTTCGGGAAGACGCAGGCAGTGTGCGGAGGGTGGATTACGTCGTTTACGAGCACCCGGAACAGGGGCTCGTCCGGGAGGACTGCGACTGGTTCTTCTCCTCCATGCCCGTCAAGGACCTCGTCGCCGCCCTGTCCGGCATCGATGTGCCGGAAGCGGTCAAGGCCGTCGCCGGACAGCTCCGGTACCGGGATTTCATCACGGTGGGCCTGCTGGTCGATGAACTGAAAATCAGCAACAAGACGAAAATCAAGACCTATGGGAACCGCATCCCGGACACCTGGATCTATATCCAGGAACGGGACGTCAGGCTGGGACGCCTGCAGGTCTTCAACAACTGGTCCCCGTACCTGGTGGATGACTTCAAGAACAAGGTCTGGATCGGTCTGGAATACTTCTGCGACGAGGGCGACGAGCTTTGGAATATGGAGAAGGAGGACTTCATCCGGATGGCCATCGGTGAGTTGGAGCACATCGGCATCATCGACGCCGCCAAGGTCGTGGACAGCACACAGGTAAAGATCAAAAAAGCCTATCCGACCTATTACGGCAGTTACTACCAGCTGGACCAGGTCATCGCCTTCCTGAACACGATTGAAAACCTCTTCTGCATCGGACGGAACGGCCAGCACCGCTACAACAACATGGACCACTCGATGCTGACGGGAATGACCGCCGTCGACAGCATCAGAAACGGCACCTGGAAAGACAAGACGCCCGTCTGGTCCGTCAATTCGGAAGCGGCTTACCTCGAGGCGAAACAAAACAAATAACCCGCTGAGATTCAGCGGGTTAATGTGGTGCTGGGAAGAATCGAACTGCCGACACAAGGATTTTCAGTCCTTTGCTCTACCATCTGAGCTACAGCACCATTTCCCTTACGGGATTGCAAAGGTAGATAAAAAAAGCAGAAATCCAAAATTAATTTGCAAAACGGCGTACAGGCAGGTTGCCGGAGCAAACCGTGCCGCCCGCGGCAATGAGCGGGAGGGGCCCACGAAGTGGGAGGGACGGAGCGAAGCGAAGGGTTTGCGCAGGCAAGCCTGCCTGTCGCCGTTCAGCGATTGGAACGTCCCTGCTGCCCTGCAACGATGACGCCGAGCAGGATCAGGGCGGAGCCGACCGCACCGGCGGGCGTAAGCCGCTCGCCCAGGATGATCATCGCCGAGACAAGCGTAAAGACCGGATTCAGATAGACATAGTTGGTGGAGGTCAGGTTCCCGATCTTCGACATCACCAGATTCCACGCCACGAAGCAGCCCAGGGAAGCCAGCAAACCCAGGAAGAGCAGATTCCCCCAGACCACGGGCCGGCAGAAGAGCTCCAGCGGCGCGAATTCCCGGCCCAGCAGGAAGGGGAGGATGGTCAGCAGGCCGTAGAAGAAAACCTTCCGGGTCGCGAACACGGCCCCGTACTCGTCCGTCATCTTTCCCATGAAAAGGCTGTACAGCGCCCAGCAGAGGGCGGCGCCCAGGGCCAGCAGGTCGCCCCGGAGCGATACCTGCACCCGGGAACCGTCGAACAGCATCAGCGCCATCCCGCCCAGGGCCAGCAGCGTCCCGAGCACGAGCAGCCAACCCGAACCCACCCGCTCCAGGGCGGCTGCGAAACGGTCGCGGCGCAGCCGCCGGTAGGCGAGCGACAGGAGCGCGGTCATCAGCGGCGCGCTGCACACCAGGAACGCCACGTTGCTGGCCTGCGTGTAGGCGAGCGCCGTATTTTCCGTCAGGAAATAGAACGATCCTCCCGTCACGCCCAGGAAGAAGAACAGCAGTTCATCCTTCCAATTGCGGCTCCACAGGCGGCGGGGACCCTTCTGCAAGAGCGAAAGGACCCAGATGCCGAGGTAGGCCATCGTAAAGCGAACGACGAAGATTTCCGCCGGATCCAGTCCGGCGGAAATCAAGGTCTTCGTGCAGACGAAGGTCACGCCCCAGATCCCTACGACGGCGAGGGCGAGCAGATGATACAGGAACTTCGACCTGGCCACGGCGGCTAATACTCGTCCCAGCTCTTGATGGAGATGGCGTCCTGCGGCACGGTGCAGAAGGCCCGGATATAGGCGGTCGCCAGGCGGCTGTTCGTAATGAGCGGCACGTTGAAGTCAATGGCGGCGCGGCGCATCTGGTAACCGTTGCTGAGCTCGCTGTGGGTGAAGTTCTTGGGGATGTTGATCACCAGTTCCACCTGATGCTTCCGGATGAGGTCCAGCGCAGCGGGTGCGCCTTCTTCCCGCTCGTTCGGCCACAGGGCCTTCAAGGCAGGCACGCCGTTCTCGTTCAGATACTTGCAGGTGCCACCGGTGGCGTAGATGGTATAATCCTTCTCCGCGAGCAGCTGGCAGGCGCGGAGCAGGTCCGCCTTCTGGATCGGGTTGCCCGAAGAGATGAGGATGGACTTCTGCGGGATGCGGTGCCCCACGGAAAGCATCGACTTCAGCAGGGCCTCGTTGAGGTTGTCGCCGATGCAGCCCACCTCGCCGGTGGAAGCCATGTCCACGCCCAGTACCGGGTCCGCCTTGCCCAGGCGGGCGAAGGAGAACTGCGAGCACTTGATACCCACGTAATCCAGCTCGAAGGGATCGATGTCGATCTTCTCGGGACGCTGCCCGAGCATACAGCGCGTGGCAAGGTCGATCAGGTTGACCTTCAGGACCTTGGACACGAACGGGAAGCTGCGGGAAGCCCGCAGGTTGCACTCAATCACCTTGATGTAGTTGTCCGTGGCGAGGAACTGGATGTTGAAGGGGCCCGTAATATGCAGCTCCGCGGCGATGGCCGCCGTGGTCTTGCGGATCTTGGCGGCGGTGATGCCGTAGATCTTCTGCGGCGGGAACTGGATGGTGGCGTCGCCGGAGTGAACGCCGGCAAACTCGATGTGCTCCGAGATGGCGTAGGCGATCACCTTGCCGCCGTCGGCCACGGCGTCGCACTCCAGCTCCTTGCAACGCTGCATGAAGGAACTGATCACGACGGGATGCTCCTCCGACACCTCCACGGCCATGCCGAGGAAGATGCGCAGGTCCTCCTTGCTGTAGCAGACGTTCATCGCGGCGCCGGACAGCACGTAGGAAGGCCGCACCAGCACCGGGAAGCCCACCTCGTCCACGAAGCGGTCCACATCCTCCATCGTCGTCAGCTCGCTCCAGCGCGGCTGGTCGATGCCCAGCTTGTCCACGATCTGCGAGAACTTGTTGCGGTCCTCCGCCCGGTCGATGTCGTGTGCGGTGGTGCCGAGGATATGCACGCCGGCGCGCATCAGGGGCACCGCCAGGTTGTTCGGAATCTGGCCGCCCACGCTCACGATCACGCCGTACGGCTTCTCCAGGCCGCAGATCTCCATCACCGTCTCAAAGCTCAACTCGTCGAAATACAGCCGGTCGCAGACGTCATAGTCGGTGGAGACGGTCTCCGGGTTGTAGTTGATCATGATGGCCTTGTAGCCGCTCTCGCGCAGCGTCTTCAGGGCATTCACGCCGCACCAGTCGAACTCCACGCTGCTGCCGATGCGGTAGGCGCCGGAGCCCAGCACGATCACGGTGTTGGAGCCGTCCTCGAAAGCGATGTCGTCCGCCTCGCCGTTGTAGGTCAGATAGAGGTAGTTGGTCGAGGAAGGGAACTCCGCGGCCAGCGTATCGATCTGCTTCACGACCGGGCGCAGGCCCAGGAAGGCGCGGTACTCACGTACCTTGGACTCCGGCACGCCCAGAACGCGGGCGATCTGGATGTCCGAGAATCCCTGGCACTTGGCCTTCCGGAGCAGGTCAAAGCCGATGTCGGTCAGTTTCTTGCAGGACTCGAGTTCCTGGTAGGTCTTCTCGATATTGTCCAGCTTGTCCAGGAACCAGCGGTCGATCTTGGTCAGCTCATAGATGCGGTCCGCCGTATAACCCGCCTCGAAAGCGGCCGCGACGGCGAAGATGCGCATGTCCGTGGGGTGGCGCAGCGCATCGTCCAGGTCCTCTTTCCGGAACGGCTTGTTGCACACAAAGCCGTTGGCGCCCTGGCCGATCATACGCAGGCCCTTCTGCATCGCTTCCTCGAAGGTGCGGCCGATGGCCATCACTTCGCCGACGCTCTTCATGCTGGAGCCGATCTCGCGCGAGACGCCCTTGAACTTATTGAGGTCCCAGCGGGGGATCTTCACCACCACGTAATCCAGGGCCGGCTCGAAGAAGGCGGGCGTGGTCTTGGTCACGGTGTTCTTGAGTTCGTGGAGGCCGTAGCCCAGGCCGAGCTTGGCGGCGATGAAGGCGAGGGGATAGCCCGTGGCCTTGGAGGCCAGCGCGGAAGAACGGCTCAGGCGGGCGTTGATCTCGATCACGCGGTAATCGTCGCCGTCCGGGCTGAAGGCATACTGGATGTTGCATTCACCCACGATGCCGATGTGCCGCACGATCTCGATCGCCTTCTTGCGCAGGAAGTTGCATTCGTCGTTGCTGAGCGTCTGGCAGGGGGCGACCACGATGCTCTCGCCGGTATGGATGCCCAGCGGGTCGAAGTTCTCCATGTTGCAGACACAGATGCAGTTGTCGAAGCGGTCGCGCATCACCTCGAACTCGATTTCCTTCCAGCCGCGCAGCGACTTCTCCACCAGCACCTGCGGCGAGAAGGAGAAGGACTTGCGCGCCATGGCTTCCAGTTCCTCTTCGTTCTCGCAGAAGCCGGAACCGAGTCCGCCGAGGGCGTAGGCGGCACGCAGGATCACCGGATAGCCCACTTCGCGGGCGGCGGCGCGCGCCTCCTCGATGTTGGCCGCAGCGTGCGACTTGATCGTCTTGACCTTGATCTCATCCAGGCGCTCCACGAACAGTTCGCGGTCTTCCGTGTCAATAATGGCCTGCACCGGGGTGCCGAGCACCTGCACGCCGTACTTTTCGAGCACGCCGCTCTTGAACAGTTCCACGCCGCAGTTCAGCGCCGTCTGGCCGCCGAAGGAAAGCAGGATGCCCTGCGGCTGCTCTTTCCGGATGACCTTCTCCACGAAGAAGGGGGTCACGGGCAGGAAATACACCTTGTCGGCAACGCCTTCGGAGGTCTGCACCGTGGCGATGTTGGGGTTCATCAGAACGGTGCTGATGCCTTCCTCGCGGAGGGCCTTGAGGGCCTGCGAGCCGCTGTAGTCGAATTCGCCGGCTTCGCCGATCTTGAGGGCGCCCGATCCGAGCACCAGGACTTTCTTTATGTTGGAGTCGATCATAACTTGGAAATGAAATCGTCAAAGATGAATTCGGTATCTTCCGGACCGCTGGAGGCCTCCGGATGGAACTGGGCAGAGAAATACGGCTTGGTCTTGTGCCGGATGCCCTCGTTGGAGCCGTCGTTCATATTGATGAAGTAGGGCTCCCAGTCGGCGGGCAGGGAGGCGTCGTCCACGGCGAAACCATGGTTCTGGGCGGTGATATAGCACTTGTCGGTGCCGCACTGGCGCACCGGCTGGTTGTGGGAGCGGTGGCCGTATTTCAGTTTATAAGTCTTGGCGCCGACGGCCAGGCCGAGCAGCTGGTTGCCCATGCAGATGCCGCAGATAGGCTTCCCGGTCTCCATCGCCTTACGGATGTGCTCCACCGTCACCTGGCAGTGAAGCGGATCTCCGGGCCCGTTGGAAAGGAACAGCCCGTCCCATTCCAGCTGGTTGAAATCGTAATCCCAGGGCACGCGGATGACCTCCACCCCGCGGATCACCAGGTTGCGCAGGATCTGGTGCTTCACACCGCAGTCCACCAGCACCACCTTCTTGTCGCCCTTTCCGTAACGGATGATCTCCTTGCAGCTTACCAGCGCAGCCTGATTCTCCCGGTGCGGATCCGGCACGTCGAACGGGCTCTCGTCGTCCGCCGGGACGATCTTTCCGAGCATCGTGCCCTCCTCGCGCAGGATCTGGGTCAGCAGGCGCGTGTCGATGCCGCAGATTCCGGGGATCTTCTGTTCCGCCATCCAGTCGCCGAGGCTCTGGACAGCGTCCCAGTGGCTGTAGTTCTCGCTGTAATCGGTCACGACCAGGCCGCGGATCCATATTTTCTCGGACTCGAAGCTCTTGATGATTCCGTAAGCGTCCACTTCCATCGGCGGGATGCCGTAGTTGCCCAGGATCGGATAGGTCAGGCAGAGGATCTGGCCCGAAAAAGACGGATCCGTGAGGCTCTCCGTGTAGCCGACCATCGCCGTGGAGAAGACCACTTCTCCGTCGCAAGGGCCGTCATAGCCGAATCCCCAGCCTTCCATTGTGCGTCCGTTCTGCAGGACGAGTTTCACTTTTTTGCGTGTTGCCATCTTATATTACTGTATTACTCATTTCCAGTCGGCCGCCGCATCCATCAAGGCGGCGATCCTGTCGTTGCACAGATTCCCCAGACTGCCGATGTGCGTGTGCTTCAGGTCGGATGCCTTCAGCCCCGCAGGGTCCGCGCCGGCATAGCTGAAGCGCCCCTCGTTCACCTCGATGCCCACCTGGCGGTACGCGTCGCGGAAGGGTGTGCCGGCGAGCGTGCGGCGGTTCACTTCCTCCACCGTAAAGAGATAATCATAGAGGGGATTGTCCAGGATGTGCCCGTTCACCTCGATGTGCGCGAGCATATAGTCCGTCATCTGCAGGCAATCGTGCATCGCCTCCAGGGCGGGGAAGAGGATGTCCTTCAGCAGCTGGTAGTCGCGGTGGTAGCCGTGCGGCATGTTGCTGCACAGCAGCGCGACCTCGTTCTCGCAGGAGAGGATGCGGTTGCACTTGCCGCGCAGGATCTCCCACACGTCGGGATTCTTCTTGTGCGGCATGATGCTGGAGCCCGTATGCAGCAGTCCGCCGCGAACTTATTGAGCGTCAGGGCGATGCCGCCGAGGGCGGAAGCCACGGCCCGCTCGCAGCGACCGCGCTGCATCTGCGCCGCCACGCTGTTGTAGACGGGGGAGGCGAAGCCCAGCAGCCGGGTGGTCATCTGCCGGTCCAGCGGGAAGGAATTCCCGTAACCGGCGGCCGAACCCAGCGGGTTGCGGTCCACCACCTTGAACACCCCGCCCAGCACGTTCATGTCGTCCACGAGCGCCTCGGCGTACGCGCCGAACCACAGGCCGAAGGAGGAAGGCATCGCCACCTGCGCGTGCGTGTAGCCCGGCAGCAGCACCTCTTTATACTGTTCGCTCAGGGCCTGGAGGCGGCGGAACAGCGCCAGGACCTCCTCGCGCACGGACAGCAGCCCGTCCTTCAGGAAGAGCTTGATGTCCACGAGCACCTGGTCGTTGCGGGAGCGGCCGGAGTGGATCTTCCCGCCCAGTTCGCCGAGTTCCCGGGTGAGCAGGAGTTCCACCTGCGAGTGGATGTCCTCCACGTCGTCCTCGAGCCGGAAATCCCCGGCCTCAATGCGCTCCGCGATGCGGGCGAGCGCGGCGTCCAGCGTGGCGAGCTCGTCCGCCGTCAGCAGGCCGATGCTCTCCAGCATCCGGATGTGCGCCCGCGAGCCCTGCACGTCGTAGCGGGCCAGCCGGAGGTCCAGCACCCGGTCGTTCCCGACCGTGAACCGCTCCACGGCTTCCGTCGCGGAAGTACCTTTATTCCAGAGTGTTGCCATAAAACTTCTCAATAAAAGCGATATATCCGTCAATACCCTGCGCGATCTCGCGCGCAAGGATGAATTCGTCCGCCTTGTGGGAACGGGCAGACTCCCCGGGCCCCATCTTGACGGCATCCACGGGGATGCGCATCCAGTCGGAGGTGGTGGGGGAGGAATAGCATTCCAAACCGAGCGCTTCGGCCGTCCGCTGCAGGGGGGATCCAGCCGCCGTCGCGGACGAGCGGTTCGCGAGATTGCGCGCCGTCAGCGTGCTGCGGCACAGCGCCTGCAGTTCTTCCAGGATCTCTTCATTGGTATACTGCTCCGTCGGGCGGATGTCCACCACGAAACGGCAGCGGTCAGGGATCACGTTGTGCGCAGTTCCCGCACTGATCTGCGTCACGTTCAGGTGCACCTCGCCCATCCGCGGGGAGATACGGCCGAACCTGTGTGCACGCAGGGCGGCGATATCGTCCAGGGCGATGTAGAGGGCGTTCACGCCCTCACCGCGGGCAGCGTGCCCGCTGACGCCCTGCGCCTCGCCGTCCAGCACCAGCAGGCCCCGCTCGCTCGTCGCGGCGTTCATCCCGGTGGGCTCTCCCACGATCACCCACTTCGGCATCGGCCAGTCACGGCCCAGCGGGCCTTCCGCGGAATACAGCCAGCGGGCTCCGTGCGGGCCGGCCACCTCTTCCTCGCGGACGAGGGACAGCAACAGGTTCACGGGCATTTCCCGTTCAAAAAAATGGCGGAATGCAGCAATCATCGACACTACACTTCCGCCATCGTCGTTGGAACCCAGTCCATAGATGATATCGGGGTCGTTGCCGGAATCGAAGGGATCGCGCGTGTAACCGTTGTTCACGGGAACCGTGTCCAGGTGGGCGTCGAGCGCGAGGGTCGGCTTGCCCGGGTCGAATCGTCGGTTCAGCGCCAGGATATTGCCGCCCACGTTGCCGTACGGAATGCCCCAGGCGTCCAGGGCGGCGCCCACGCAGGCGGCGACGGCTTCTTCTTTCCCCGAAAGGGCGGGGATGCGCACCATCTGCCGCAGCAGGGCTATGCTGTCTTCGTGCAAACTCATAGCTTCAATTCCGTTCCGCCCGGCGAAAGCAGGTCGGCGGCGTTCCGGATGACCACCCCGGCGGCACCGTCCCGCAAGGCCTTGAACGCGTTGTCGAGCTTGGGAATCATCCCGTCGGCCACGCGCCCTTCGGCTTTCAGCCGGGCATACGCGCCCGGGTCGAGGACGGGAATCACGCTGTCGTCGTCATTCCGGTCACAAAGTACGCCATTTTTCTCGAAACAATAAAATAATTCTGCCCCCAGCGCCACGCATACCGAAGCGGCCACGGTATCCGCGTTGGTGTTGAGCAGCTGCCCCGCGCCGTCGTGGTTGATGGCGCACAGCACGGGCGTCAGGCCGGCGTCCAGCAGATGCATCAGAAAGCCCCGGTTCACGCTCTCCGGCGTGACGTCGCCCACGAAGCCGAAATCCACCTTCGTCACGCCGTCGGACAGGGTTTTGGGCGGGCGCCGCCGGGCGGTGATGACGCCGCCGTCGCAGCCTGCCAGGCCGATGGCGTTGCAGCCGCAGGCCTGCAGCCGGGCCACGATGTCCTTGTTGCACCAGCCGGCATAGACCATCGTCACGACCTCGAGCGTCTGCGCGTCGGTGACGCGCCGTCCCTCGATCTTGACGGGCTCCTGCCCGAGGGCCTTCTGGACCTGGCTCGCGCGCACGCCGCCGCCGTGCACCAGGACCTTCGGCCCCGGCACGGCCGCGAACTCCCGGCAGAAGTGCTCCAGCGCCGCCGGATCGTCCACCACGTTGCCGCCGACTTTGTACAGGCTGATCATAGGCTTTCCAGCATCCGTTTCATCACCACCTGGGCGGACACGGCGCGGTTCGCCGCCTCCGGGATCACCAGGCTCGTTGGCGCGTCGATCACCTCGTCGGAGACGATCATATTGCGCCGCACCGGCAGGCAATGCATGAAGAAGGCGTCGTTGGTCACGGCCATGTGGCGCGCATCCACCGTCCAGCCCATGTCCATGCTGAGGATCTGCCCGTACTTCGACGGATCCGTCACGCCCGGGCAGCTCCAGTTCTTGGCATATACGAAGTCCGCGCCTTCCAGCGCCTTCATCTGATCGTATTCCACGGGCGCATCGCCCGCGAACGCGGGATCCAGTTCATAGCCGCGGGGATGCGTGATCACGAAGTCCACGTCCGCCGCGTTCATCCATTCCGCGAAGGAATTCGGCACCGCCTGGGGGAGCGAGCGCGGATGCGGGGCCCAGGTCAGGACCACCTTGGGGCGCTTCTTCCTGCGGTACTCCTCGATCGTGATCAGGTCGGCGAAGGCCTGGCAGGGATGCACGGTAGCGGACTCCAGGCTGATCACCGGCTTGCCGCCATATTCGATGAACTGGTTCAGGATCGTCTCCCGGTAATCGAATTCCCGGTCCTTCAGGCCCGCGAAAGAGCGGATGCCGATCAGGTCGCAATAGCTCGTCATCACGGGGATGGCCTCGCGCAGGTGTTCGGACTTGTCGCCGTCCATCACCACGCCCAGCTCGGTCTCCAGCTTCCAGCTATCCTGGCCGATGTTCAGCACGATGGGGTTCATGCCCAGGTTCAGGGCGGCCTTCTGGCTGCTCAGCCGGGTACGCAGGCTGCTGTTGAAGAAGACCAGCATGATGGTCTTGTCCTGCCCCAGGTGTTTCCAGGCGAACGGCGTGGCCTTCACCTGCTTCGCTTCCTCGAGCGCTGCGCCGAGGTCGCCGATGTCGCCGACGTGAAAGAAGGATTTCATTGTGCCAGAACTTCAGAAAATGCAGTAAGGAACCGGTCCGCCTCGTCCCGGGTCAGGCACAGCGGGGCCAGCAGGCGGATCATGTTGCTTCCGGCCACGCCGGTGAAGATGTGCTTGTCGTAGAGCAGCGCCTTCCGCAGGGGAGCGACACTCTCGTCGAACTCGATGCCGAGCATCAGGCCCTTGCCGCGCACCTCCTTGATCCGGGGGCTTTCCGGCAGCTGGGACTTCAGATATTCCCCGACCTCCCGGGCATTGTCCACCAGATGCTCCTCTTCGATGATGTCCAGCACCGCGAGGGCGGCCGCGCAGGCCAGGTAGTTGCCCCCGAACGTGGTGCCGAGCATGCCTTTGCGCGCCTGGAACTGCGGGGCGATCAGGATGCCCCCGCAGGGGAATCCGTTCGCGATGCCCTTGCCCAGGGTGATGATGTCCGGCCGGATGCCCGCCCACTGGTGCGCGAAGAACTTGCCCGTGCGCCCGTAGCCGCTCTGCACCTCGTCCAGGATGAGCGCGGCGCCATATTGCCTGCAAAGGCGGGAAAGCGTCTGCAGGAAGCCCTGCGTGGGCACGTGGATGCCGCCGCAGCCCTGGATGCCCTCCACGATCACGGCGGCCACGTCGCGTTTCATCAGCTCCTCGGCCACGGCGTCGCCGTCATTCAGGTCGAGGAAGGTCACGCGGTGATGCGCGTTGAAAGGGGAGACGATCGCGGGGTTGTCCGTCAGCGCCACGGCGCCCGAGGTGCGCCCGTGGAAACTCCGGCGGAAAGCGATGATGCGGTCCTTGCCGGTATGGAAGGAGGCCAGCTTGGCGGCGTTCTCGTTCGACTCCGCGCCGCTGTTGTCCAGGAACAGCGCGTAGTCTTCATAACCGGCGGCCTCGCCGATGCGGCGCGCGAGCTCCTCCTGGAGCGGGTTGCGCACGCTGTTGGAATAGAATCCGATCTTGTCCAGCTGCGCCTTGAGCGCCTCCACGTAGTGCGGATGGCTGTGGCCGACGGAGATGACGGCGTGTCCGCCGTAGAGGTCCAGGTATTCCTGCCCCTTGTCGTCCCACACGGTGCAGCCTTTCGCCCGCACGGGCGTCACGTCGAAAAGGGAATATACGTCAAACAGTTCCATAGCGTCAGAATGCGGATGCCTTCAGCCGCAGGCCGGCGTTTTCCGGCAGGCCGAAGGCGAGGTTCATGTTCTGCACCGCCTGGCCGGACGCCCCTTTCAGGAGGTTGTCGATCACGGACGAGACGACCAGCGTCCCGTCGTGCTTCTCCAGCGCCACGATGCACTTGTTGGTATTCACGACCTGCTTGAGGTCCACCGGGCGGTCGCTCACGAAGGTGAACGCCGCGTCGGCGTAAAAGTCCCGGTAGAGCGCGAGCGCCTCGTCGCCGGACAGCGGGCATTCCGCCGTCACGGAAGCGAAGATGCCGCGGGCGAAGTCGCCCCGCATCGGCACGAACTGCACCGGCGAGTCGAAGCCCGGCTGCAGCCGCCCCAGCGTGCGGCGGATCTCCAGCAGGTGCTGGTGCTCGAAGACCTTGTAGGTCGAGAGGTTGTTGCTGCGCCAGCTGAAATGCGTTGTCGCAGAAGGTTTTACCCCGGCTCCGGTAGAACCGGTTACGGCGGTCACGCGCACGGGCCCGTCCAGCAGGCCGGCGCTGGCGAGGGGCAGCAGCGCCAGCTGGATGGCCGTGGCGAAGCAGCCCGGGTTGGCGATTTTCTCCGCTCCGCGGATGCGCTCCCGCTGCCACTCCGGCAGGCCGTACACATAGCCGTCGGATTCGTCGCGGAAGTCCTGGGCGAGGTCGATCACCTTCAGGCCGGCGGGCCGCTCGTTCTGTTCCCAGAACTCCTTGCTCTTGCCGTGCGCGGAGCACAGGAAGAGCACGTCCGCGGCGCCCAGGTCATAGCTGTCGCTGAAGCGCATCTGCGTGTCGCCCAGCAGGCCCTCGTGGACCTCCCAGAGGTAATTCCCGGCGTTGCTGGTCGAATGCACGAAGGCGATCTCCACATCCGGGTGGTTCACCAGGATGCGGACCAGTTCGCCCGCCGTATAGCCGGCTCCGCCGATGACGCCCGCCTTAATCATCGCCCTTGAATTCGTCTTTATGATTGCCGTAATAGACGCGCAGCGGCGTGGACGTTACCTTGATGAAGCCCTTGGCCTCCTCGGCCGTCCAGCCTTTCTGCGTCTCGCCGTATTCGCCCAGCTTGCTCTTCACCAGGTCGTCGGGGGAGTCCACGCCCACGGTCGAGAAGCCGTAGGGGCGCAGTTCCAGGGTCACGGTGCCGTTCACGTTGCGCTGGCTGCTCTCGAGCATCGCCTCGATGTCCCGCATCACGGGCTCGAGGTACTGGCTCTCGTGCAGGAACATCCCGTACCAGTTCGCCACCTGGTCCTTCCAGTACTGCTGCCACTTGGACAGGGTGAACTTCTCCAGGAAACGGTGCGCGCCGATGATCAGCATCGGGGCGGCGGCCTCGAAGCCCACGCGGCCCTTGATGCCGATGATGGTGTCGCCCACGTGCATGTCGCGGCCGATGCCGTACGGGGCGCCGATGGCCTCCACGGCCTGGATGGCGGCGATCTTGTCGGTGTACTCCACGCCGTTCACGCTCTTCAGCTCGCCCTTCTCGAAGCCCAGGCTGAGGATCTCCGAACCGCTCTTCTCCACCTGCTTGAGGTAGGCGCTCTCGGGCAGGCCCTGCCGCGAATCGAGGATCTCGCCGCCGCAGATGGACGTGCCCCAGATGCCCACGTTGTAGGAGTATTTCAGTTTCGCGAAGTCCGCGTTGAAGCCGTGCGCGTTCAGGTAGTCCACCTCTTCCTTGCGCGTGAGGTTGCCGTCGCGCGTAAGGGTGATGATCTCCATCTGCGGGCACATCACCAGGAAGGTCATGTCGAAGCGGACCTGGTCGTTGCCGGCGCCGGTGGAGCCGTGGGCGATGGCATCCGCGCCGATCTCGTTGGCGTAGCGGGCGATCGCCATTCCCTGGAAGATGCGCTCGGACGACACCGAAATGGGGTAGGTGCCGTTCCGGAGCACGTTGCCGTACACCATGTATTTCAGGCTCTTGGCATAGTATTCCTGCGTGACGTCCAGGGTGACGTACTTGGTCGCACCCAGTTTATAGGCATTCTCCTCGTTGGTTTTCAGCTGCTCGGGGCTGAAGCCGCCGGTGTTGGCGCAGGCGGCGTGGACTTCGTAGCCCTTTTCCTTCGCGAGGTACATCACGGTGTAGGACGTGTCCAGCCCCCCGCTGAATGCCACGACGACTTTCTTTTTCTTATCCATAAGGTTTGTCATTTTGAGCGAAGCGAAAAATCTATTCTCCCGGCGAATGGATCTCCAGGTGCTCCTTCGGGTCGTAGAGCAGCCCGGTGCAGATGCACATCTTGTAGTCGTGGCTCTTGAGGATGTCGAAATGGCGGCAGCCCTCGCAGCCCTTCCAGAACTCGGGATCGTCCGTGAGTTCGGTGTAGGGGACCGGCCGGAAGCCGAACTGGTAGTTCATCTTCATCACCGCCGCGCCGGTGGTGATGGAGAAGATCTTGGCGTCCGGGAAGAGCCGGCGCGACAGCAGGAAGGTCTGTTCCTTGATGCGCTTGGCGATGCCCATGCCGCGGAACTTGTGCGCGACGATCAGACCGGAATTGGCGACAAAGCTCTTGCCGCCCCAGGATTCGATGTAGGAGAAGCCGGCGAATTCGCCCTCGTCGGTCAGGGCGATGACCGCCTTGCCGGAAAGGATCTTGCCGTTGATGTAGGCGGGCGTACGCTTGGCGATGCCGGTCTTGCGTTCCAGGGACGAAATGTAGATCTCCTGGCAGATCTCTTCCGCATAGCGGGTGTGGCGCTGGTCCGCCACCATAACGTTGATGTTCGTTTCCATACAATAAAGCCCCTAATGGCAAGACAAACCGAGATTGTCAATTGCAATTATTGAGCGAAAATTCATATTTGGGATGACTAACCGAATTACCGAATTTCCGAAGATGTGGGAGGGTTCTACGCCTCCTATCTTCGGTCTCGCCTGGAGCTCTGGTAACACACGCATAACATAACTTCGCAAATGTAATTAAATTTTTTAATATCTCCAAATCTCCGGGTTACCAACAGACGACCAGCTCCGGTCGCAGGCAGGCTTGCCCCTTCAAACCCTTCGGTTGCTTCGCTCCCTCGTCCCACCGCTGCGCTTCGCTTGCAGTCCCACTGCTCATGAGCCACAGACGGCTCCGGTCGCAGGCAGGCTTGCCTCCGCAAACCCTTCGGTCGCTTCGCTCCCTCGTCCCACCGCTGCGCTTCGCTTGCGGTCCCCCCGTTCATGAGCCACGGGCGGCTACGGTTTAACCTTCGGTTTTCCTCCTTGCCGGTCGGCATAGAAAGTTAAACTTTCTCTACTCTCCCTGGCTGCGTCGGTTTGCTCCGGCAACCTGCCTGCAGACCTGCGCCAACGTCCGACCGGAGAGGGAATTACAGAGCGGCGGCGAGCGACGCCAGGGCGGCCTGCAGGTTCGAGCGGGGACAGCCGACGTTCAGGCGCATGAAACCGGCGCCCTCCGGCCCGAACATCGAGCCGTCGTTGAGCGCCAGCCGCGCCTTGTTCACGAACAGGTCCGCCAGGGCGGGCTGCGAAAGCCCCAGCCGGCGGCAGTCCAGCCACACCAGGAACGAAGCCTGCGGCCGCACGGCCCGGATCTGCGGCAGGTTCGCACGCAGCCAGCCGTCCACGAAATCCACGTTGCCCTGCACGTAATCCAGCATCTCCGCCCGCCAGGCAAAGCCCCGGTCGGTGTAGGCCGCCCGCGTCGCGACCGTCGAGAAGAGGGGCGGATAATCCATCTCCAGCGACTCCAGGCAGCGGAAGAAGCGGTCGGACAGGTCGGGATTGAGGACGATGGCGTAAGAACTCACGACGCCCGCGATGTTGAAAGTCTTGGTGGGCGCCATGAAGGTGATGCTGCATTGCGCTGCGTTTTCGCTCACCGAGGCGAACGGCGTATGGCGACGGCCGCCCAGCAGCATCTCGCCGTGGATCTCGTCGGAAAGCACGATGATGCCGCGGCGCACGCAGAGGTCGGCCAGCCGCCGGAGCGTCTCCGCCGGGAAGGCCACGCCGCCGGGATTGTGGGGATTGCAGAGCACCAGCATCCGGGTGCGGGTGTCGATCTTGCGCTCCAGATCCTCCAGGTCCATCTCGTAGGTCTCCAGGAAGCCCTCGGCGTCACAGACCGGGCGCAGGGGATTGTCCACCACCTCGAAGCCGCTCAGTTCCGGCACGATGCGGAAAGGATGATACACCGGCTGCTGGATGATTACCTTGTCGCCGGGCTGCAGGAAGCAGCGGCAGGCGGCGCCCAGGCCCCGCACGACGCCCGGAACGAAGCGGAAGCGGTCCGCGGGCACCTTCCATCCGTGCAGCCGCTCCACCCAGGCCGACACGACTTCGAAATAGTCGTCCCCGGTATCGGGATAACCCAGCACGGGGTGGTCCAGGCGGCGGCGCAGCGCCTCCAGGATGAAATCCGGGGTGCGGAAATCCATATCCGCCACCCAGAGGGGATTGAGGTCGCCGCGGCCGAATGTTTTCGCCAGCGTATCGTATTTGATGCAGCGCGAGCCGCGCCGGGGGATGACTTCGTCGAAATCGTACATAAGGACAACAAATTGACAGCGAAAACAAAAATACTGAAAAAAATGTATATCTTTGCGGCGAAGTTTCACCAACCCCATTTTTATGGTAGGAAATGAAGAAATACCTTTTATCGATTGCAGCGCTGCTGCTCGGCTTGCTTGCGCACTCGCAAGAGGCTGACGATCTCGGTAACTACGCCGAGGTCAGTGTCATTTCGCGCCTGGATTTGAACCCGACCTGGTACCGCAGTCCCGCGGAGACCGGATTCGACCTCGGCAATTCTTCAATCTACACCCAATTCGAAGGAAGAGCATCCGAACATTTCTCCTGGACCGTCGTGAACCACTGGTTCTCCTTTACCGACTGGCCCTCGGGGGACTTTGAAGCGTTCGAGCTGTTCAAGACGCTCGGCTACTCGGATTCCAACAATTTCATCGACATCATGAAGGCGGACCTGACGTTCGGGTCCTGGACCTTCACCCTCGGCAAGGACTGCATCACCACGGGCGGCCACGAGTATGACGACGACGACTACGACGTCCATACCCCGCTCGCAACCCCGCTGTGGAACGACCTGGCCTGCTACCAGTGGGGCGGCAAGGTGGCCTGGACCACCCCGTCCGAGTTGACCACCTTCAGCCTGCAGATGACCACTTCTCCCTTCGGCGAGCGTCCTTTCGCCAGCGGCCTTTACACCTGGTCCGCGCAGTGGAGCGGCGACTACGACTGGTACTCGCCCCTGTGGAGCGCGACCGTCCTGGGCCGCGAAGCCTCGGAATTCAGCTCCTCCCCGCGCGCATACGACGTCCTCGTCTCCCTGGGCAACCAGTTCTTCTTCGGCGACTGGACTGTCACCCTGGACTGGAGCAACACCTCCGGTCTCGGCTGGGATTTTCCGCTCACCTCGTCGGACCTCGCCGACTACGAGGCCGGCTACAAGCTTCTTCCCGGCCACATGTTCCACGGCCGGCTGGACTACGCCCCCTCCGAGCGCTGGAACTTCTCGCTGCGCAGCAACTACGTCATCACGCCGAAGGACTCCCTGCTTGAAAACTGGTGGAACGTCGGCGGCATCGCCGAGTTCTTCCCGCTGCGCGACTCGGACGCCCTGCGCCTGCACGCGTTCGTCGAATACGACAACCTCCTGGACGCCTTCTCCCTCAATGTAGGAGCCCGTTACCGGCTCAGCTTCAAGCTCTGGTAAGACGATGGCAGGGGAGCACATCATCGACCTCAATCACGTCAGCAAGTCTTTCGGAGACAAGAAGATCCTCGACGACATCAACCTCTACGTCCGCAAAGGCGAGTTCGTGACCCTGCTGGGCCCCTCGGGCTGCGGCAAGACCACCACGCTCCGCCTGATCGCGGGCTTCCTGGCGCCGGACGAAGGGGAAATCCTGCTGGACGGCAGGGACATCTCCGGCATCCCGCCGCACAAGCGTCCATTCAACACGGTGTTCCAGCGCTATGCGCTCTTCCCGCACCTGGACGTCTATGACAACATCGCCTTCGGCCTGAAACTGCAGAAGGTGCCCTCCGACGAGATCGACAAGCGCGTGCGCAAGGTCCTCAAGATGGTCTCGATGACCGACTACGAGGAACGCGACGTGAACTCCCTGTCCGGCGGGCAGCAGCAGCGCGTGGCCATCGCCCGGGCGCTCGTGAACCAGCCCAAGATCCTGCTGCTGGACGAGCCCCTCGCGGCCCTGGACCTCAAGATGCGCAAGGACATGCAGATCGAACTGAAGGAGATGCACAGGGAACTGGGCATCACCTTCATCTACGTCACCCACGACCAGGAGGAAGCCCTTACGCTTTCCGACACCATCGTGGTGATGAACGAAGGCAAGATCCAGCAGATCGGCACCCCGACGGACATCTACAACGAGCCTGTCAACTCCTTCGTCGCGGACTTTATCGGCGAGAGCAACATCCTGAACGGCACGATGATACGCGACCGGCGGGTGTCCTTCATCGGCCACGAATTCGAGTGCGTGGACGAAGGCTTCGGCGAGAACGTCCCGGTGGACGTGGTCGTGCGCCCGGAAGACATCTACTTCACCAAGAAACCCGAACGCGCGCAGTTCACCGCCACGGTGAACTCCTGCACCTTCAAGGGCGTCCACTACGAGATGTACGTGGACACCGACACCGGCAACGAACTGATGATCCAGGACTACGACGCCTACCCGGTGGGCAGCACCGTGATGCTCTACATCGACCCGGACGACATCCAGGTGATGGTCAAGGAGCGCACCTGCAACACCATCGAAGGGAAGATGGTCGACGAGACCCACGTCGAACTGCTGGGCGGCGAGTTCGAATGCCTGCCGCAGCCCGGCCTCACGGGCGGCGAGGAGATCGTGGCCGAAATCGCCTTCGACAAGGTGGACCTGCTGGACCACCAGGAAGACGGCGTGCTCGCGGGCGAAGTGCACTTCCTGCTGTACAAGGGCGACCACTACCACCTGACCATCCTCACCGAGGACGGCGACCACCTCTGGGTGGACACCGACGACATCTGGGACAAGGGCGACCTCGTGGGCATCGACCTCGCCAAGGAGGACATCAAGATCCGCAGGAAACATGAAGCGTAGCCACTGGAGTATCCCTTACGCGGTGTTCCTGGCCATTTTCGTGGTGCTGCCACTGCTGCTCGTGCTCGTGTATGCCGTCCAGGACGGGCAGGGGCACTTCACCCTGGCCAATATCACGCGCTTCTTCTCCGACTCCGACGCCCTCGGCACCTTCGCCGTGTCGCTGGAGATCGCCATCGAGAACACGCTGATCTGCATCCTGCTGGGCTACCCGGCCGCCTGGATCCTGGCGAACAAGGAGCTGAACCGCAGTGCGGTGACCATCGTGCTCTTCATCCTGCCGATGTGGATCAACGCCCTGATGCGCACGCTCGCCACGGCCGAGCTTTTCAACATGCTCGGCTTCCAGCTGGGCAAGGGCACGCTCCTCTTCGGCATGGTGTACGACTACCTGCCGTTCATGATCTATCCGATCTACAACGTGCTCGCCAAGATGGACAAATCCTACGCGGAGGCCGCCCAGGACCTGGGCGCCACCCCGTGGAAGGTATTCTGGAAGGTCACCGTTCCGCTCTCGATGCCCGGCGTGTCCAGCGGCATCCTGATGGTGTTCATGCCCACGGTCAGCACCTTCGCCATCTCGGAATTCCTCACGAACAACAAGATCAAGCTGTTCGGTACCATCATCCAGGAGAACATCAACTCCTCGATGTGGAATTACGGCGCCGCCCTGGCGCTCATCATGCTCGTCATCATCGGCATCAGCACGATGATCACCGGTGACGGGAAGGAAGCGGAGGAGGCGCTGATCTAGGAAGATGAAGAAGTTCCTCGCGCAAACCTACATCTGGATCCTGATGGTCCTGCTGTACGCCCCGCTGGCGTTCATCGCCGTGTTCTCCTTCACGGAGAGCAAGGTGCTGGGCAACTGGACGGGCTTCTCCACGAAGCTGTACGAGAACCTGTTCACCGGCCGGATGCAGGGGAGCGCCTCGCTCATCTCCGCCGTGGAGAACACCCTGCTCATCGCGCTGGTGTCCGCCTTCGTATCGATGGTCCTGGGCACCGTGGCCGCCATCGGCATCCACAACCTCAGCGGCCGCAAGAAACGCGCGCTGACCTTCGTGAACAACATCCCGATGATCAACCCGGACGTCATCACGGGCGTTTCGCTGTTCCTGCTGTTCATCTTCCTGCACTTCAGCCAGGGCTACCTGTCCGTGATCCTGTCGCACATTTCCTTCGGCACGCCCTACGTCGTGCTGAGCGTGCTCCCGAAGCTCCGGCAGATGAACCCGAACATCTACGAAGCGGCCCTGGACCTGGGCGCCACGCCCGGCCAGGCCCTCCGCAAGGTGCTCGTGCCGCAGTTGCGCCCCGGCATGGTATCCGGCTTCATCCTGGCCTTCACGATGTCCTTGGACGACTTCGCCGTGACCTTCTTCACCCGCGGCACGATCGGCCTGGAGACGCTTTCGACCTATATCTATGCGGATGCGCGCAAGGGCGGCCTCACGCCCGAGCTGCGCCCGCTGATGACCCTCATATTCCTGATTATCCTGGTCCTCCTGCTGGTCATCAACATCCGGCAGGCGAGGATGCAAAAAGAAAAAGAGAACCTGTAAAAAGATGATGAAAAGATTCCTGCTCACGCTTGCCGCTGCGGCGCTGCTGTGCGCCTGCGGCCCCGACCGCGAACACACCCTGAAGGTGTACAACTGGTCCGACTACCTGGACGTCGCCGTGATCGAAGAATTCGAACAATGGTATGAAGAGCAGACCGGTGAACCGGTCAAGGTCATCCTCCAGACCTTCGACGTCAACGAGACGATGCTGTCCAAGATCGAGAAGGGACAGGAAGACTTCGACGTCGTGTGCCCGTCGGACTACATCATCGAGCGGATGCTCCAGAAGGACCTCCTGCTGCCCATCGACCGGAACTTCGGCAGCACGCCCGACTACATCTCCCAGTACCTCTCGCCCTTCATCCGCGACTGCTTCGACAAGTTCGACGGCGCCGGCAAGAACGCCAACGACTACGCCGTCGGCTATATGTGGGGCACGGTGGGCATCATCTACAACCCCAAGTATGTCACCGCCGAAGAGGCGTCCACCTGGGACATCTTCCGCAACCCCAAGTTCGACGGCAAGCTGTTCATGAAGGAGGACGCGCGCGATGTCTTCTCGCAGATCGCCATCTTCCTGCACCACGACGAACTGGAGCGCGGCGAGGTCACGATGGACGAAGTCCTGCGCGATTCCTCCGACGAGGCCATCGCCGAGGTGGAGGCCTACCTGAAGGAGGTCAAGCCGCTCGTGGCGGGCTGGGAGGCCGATTTCGGCAAGGACCAGATGGTGCTGGAGCGCGGCTGGGTGAGCCTGAACTGGAGCGGTGACGGCGTATGGACCCGCGAACAGGCCGAGCCCCTCGGCGTGCCCATCGAGTTCTCCTTCCCCAAGGAAGGCTTCACCCTTTTCTTCGACGGCTGGGTGATCCCGAAGTATGCGAAGAACCCCAAGGCGGCCAGCTACTGGATCAACTTCATGAACCGGCCGGACGTCGTGATCCGCAACGTCACCGAGACGGGCTACGTGTCCTGCAACGCCGCTCCCGAAGTGCTGGAGGCCTTTGTCGACGACAGCTACGAGCCCATCGACCTCAGCTATTTCTTCGGTCCCGACTATACGGCCGTGCGCACCGACCCCGTGCTGTACCCCGACCGTTCCGACATCGAGCGTGCCGGCCTGCAGCATGACTGGGGCGACCGCTCCCAGGCCCTTATCGCGATGTGGAGCCGCGTGAAAGGTGATGACGCCAACGCGATGACGGCCATCGTCATCGGTGCCGTCGTGGTGGCCGTGGCCGCCTTCCTGATCTACCGCCGCTTCGGCGGCAAGAAGCACCGCCGCCCTTCCCGCAAGAAATAGCCTTTTTCCACAGGCTGAATGATAATCGCCCGGCTGAAATCAGTCGGGCGATTATTTATTCAGTATCAGCCAGATGCGGGGCGAGTTCGGCCGGATCCACCGGGAACAGCTTTGGGGTGCGGCAATGGGGGAAACGGTTGAACCAGGGGTCGGTACTGTGGAACCATTCGCTGGAACGGACCGTGGGGGAGAGCCGGAACGTGCGCCGGATCCGCGGGATGGCGGCCTGGGCGCAGACCGTCAGGGCGGTGCGCCCGTCGGACAGCTGCGACACGCATACGAAGTGGTCGCGCACCCGCGTGTCCCGGTCCAGTTCTTCGGGCGTTGACTTGTGTGAGATGGTCAGGTGACGGCCGTAGGAGGCGTTGATCTCTTTCATCTTGGCACGGAACAGGCGCCCGTGCGTGGAACTGTCCTTCAGGCCCTTCCACGCGATCCAAAGGTGGATCATCTCGTGGATCAGCGTATCCTCGACCTCGGCCTCCGGGAGGTCGAAGCGGGTGCTGATCCGGAGGACGAAATCCTCGCGTCCCACGACGCGCCGGCGCCAGTCCCGCTTCACGCGGTACTGCAGCCGGCCCACGAAGCCGCGCGCCTTGCTCAACTTAATGGGAATACGCGGAAGAGCGCCCCCGAAACACATCGAATTGAACGTGTCGAAGCGCTCTTCCAGATATCCGACGGTCGGGATCATCCCTTCGGCAGCAGTTTCTCCCGAAGGTGCTTGAGCATATCCTTGGTCATCGATTCCAGGTTGTAGGACGGCGTCCAGCCCCATTCCTTGCGGGCGCACACGTCGTCCATCTTGTTGGGCCAGGAGTCGGCGATGGCCTGGCGGACCGGGTCCACCTCATAGCGCATCGTGAAGGTCGGGATGTGCTTGCGGATGGCGTCATAGACCTCTTCCGGGTCGAAACTCATCGAGGCGATGTTGAAGGAATTGCGGTGCACCAGGTAGCGCGGGTCCGCCTCCATCAGCTTGATGGCCGCCTTGATGGCGTCCGGCATATACATCATGTCGAGGTAGGTGCCGTGGGCCAGGGGGCACACGAACTCCTCGCCCTTCACGGCCGCGTAGTAGATCTCCACGGCGTAGTCGGTGGTGCCGCCGCCGGGCAGCGTCTTGTAGGAGATCAGGCCCGGGAAGCGCACCGAGCGTGTGTCCACACCGTATTTGTGGAAATAATAGTCGCTCAGCAGCTCAGTCGCCACCTTCGTGACGCCGTACATCGAAGTCGGGCGCTGGATGGTGTCCTGCGGGGTGTTGTCGCGCGGGGTGTCCGGGCCGAAGGAGCCGATCGAAGACGGGGTGAACACGGCGCAGTGTTTCTCGCGCGCCACTTCCAGCACGTTGATCAGGCCGTTCATCTGGATGTCCCAGGCCTTGAGCGGCAGGCGCTCGGCGGTCGCGGACAGCAGGGCCGCGAGGTTGTAGATGGTGTCGATATCGTATTTGTCCACGATCTCGGCGATCTGCTTGCCGTTGCAGACGTTCGCCTGCTCGGCGGGACCGCTTTCGAGCAGGTCGCCGGTGGGCGCGGAACCGGGGATGTAACCGGCCACGATCCGGCCCTGGTGGTAAGTCTTACGGAGTTTCATCGTGAGTTCCGAACCGATCTGGCCGGTGGAACCGATGACGAGAACATTTTTCATAAGTGTGTTATTAATTATCGTGCAAATTTATTAAATTTGTAGGAGAAAACGCTAATAAATCCACATAATTCATGTACGGAAAGTTTCAATCTTATCTCCAGAACGAGCTGAAAGCCATCGACGACGCCGGCCTGTACAAACGCGAACGGACCATCTGCTCCCCGCAGGGAGCGGAAATCACCCTGGCAGACGGCAGCAAGGCCCTGAATTTCTGCGCCAACAACTACCTCGGCCTGTCCGACAACCCCCGGCTGATCGCGGCCGCCAAGAAAGCCATGGACGAGCGCGGCTTCGGCATGTCGTCGGTCCGCTTCATCTGCGGCCGGCAGGACCTGCACCGCCAGCTCGAGGAGGCCATCTCGGCCTATTTCCACACGGACGACACCATCCTCTATGCGGCCTGCTTCGACGCCAACGGCGGCGTGTTCGAGCCGCTGCTCACCGCGGAGGACGCCATCATCTCCGACGCCCTGAACCACGCTTCCATCATCGACGGCGTGCGCCTTTGCAAGGCCGTCCGCTACCGTTACGCCAACGCCGATATGGCCGACCTGGAGCGCTGCCTGCAGGAGGCCCAGGCCCAGCGTTTCCGCATCATCGTCACGGACGGCGTGTTCTCCATGGACGGCAACGTGGCCCCGATGGACAAGATCTGCGAACTCGCGGAGAAATACGACGCGCTGGTGATGGTGGACGAGAGCCATTCCGCCGGCGTGGTGGGCAAGCGGGGCCGCGGCGTGGCGGAACTCTTCGACCTGTACGGCCGCATCGACATCCACACCGGCACCCTCGGCAAGAGCTTCGGCGGCGCCGTGGGCGGCTTCACGACCGGCCGGCAGGAGATCATCGACATGCTCCGCCAGCGCTCCCGCCCGTACCTGTTCTCCAACTCGCTGCCGCCGATGATCTGCGCCGCGGGCGTCGAACTGTTCAAGATGCTCGACGAATCCGACGACCTGCACGACCGCCAGCAGGAGAACGTGGCCTACTTCCGCGACCGGATGATTGCCGCGGGCTTCGACATCAAGCCCACGCAGAGCGCCATCTGCGCCGTGATGCTGTACGACGCACCGCTAAGCCAGCGCTTCGCCGCCGCCATGGCGAAGGAGGGCATCTTCGTGACCGGATTCTACTACCCGGTGGTACCGAAGGGCCAGGCCCGCATCCGCGTGCAGCTGTCCGCCGCCCACACGCGCGGGCAGCTGGACAAGGCCATCGCCGCCTTCATCAAGGTAGGTAAGGATCTGGGCGTCCTGAAATAGCCTGCGGACATACGGAAACGAGGACGGCTCGGGTCATACCGGGCCGTCCTCGTCATTTTGCTTCCGCCTGTCAGGCGACCTTCTTCTGCGGATCCTTGAAGAGGATGGCGAAGAGGACGCCGACCACGAGGGAATAGGCGGCGAAGATATACCAGGCCGTGGACCAGTTGGCCGGCGTGTTGAACACGTCGCAGGCCTCCACCACCTTGCCCGCGGCCAGCGTTCCGATCGTGGCGCCCAGGCCGTTGGTCATCAGCATGAACACGCCCTGCGCACTGGAGCGGATGTCCGGGGATGCGTTCTCATTCACATACAGCGAACCGGAAATGTTGAAGAAGTCGAAGGCCACGCCGTAAACGATGCAGCTCAGCACGAACAGCAGCACGCCCGGCCAGGCCGGATTGCCGACACCGAACAAACCGAAGCGGAACACCCAGGCGAACATGGCCATCAGCATCACCTTCTTGATACCCAGCTTCTTCATGCAGATGGGGATAAGCAGGATGCAGAGCGTCTCGGACGCCTGGCTGATTGCGATCAGCGCGTTGGAATTCTTCACCGCGAAGGTGTCCGCCAGGGCGGGATTCTCCGCGAAGGAACCCAGGAAAGTATTGGCATAGCCGTTGGTAATCTGCAGCGCGGCGCCCAGCAGCATCGAGAAGATGAAGAACACGGCGAACTGCGAATCCTTGAACAGGCTGAACGCCTTCAGGCCGAAGGCTTCCGCCAGGCTCTGGGACTCGCCGCGGTTCGTATCGCAGGCGGGCATCGTGAGGGCGTAGGCGGCCAGCACCAGCGACAGCGCGCCGGACGAGAACAGCTGCGTGTAGCTGTCCTGCATCGCCACGCCGCCGATCTTCACGAAATTCGTGGCCAGCATGCTGATGATGAAGCCGATCGTACCGAACACCCGGATGGGCGGGAACTCCTTCACCGGATCCATTCCGTTCTTACCCATCGCGCTGTAAGCCACCGAGTTGGAGATGGCGATCGTGGGCATATAGAAAGCCACGCTCACGCTGTACAGGGCGAAAAGGGGACCGAACTGGACGCTGTCCCCGGCGCCCATGCAGTACAGGCCCGCACCGATCATCGCCAGGCCGGCCAGGCCGTGGCAGAGCGACAGCGTCTTCTGTGCCTGGATGAAGCGGTCCGCCACGATACCCATCAGCGTGGGCATGAAGATGGACACGATGCCCTGCATCGCGAAGAACCACTTGATCTGGGGGCCGAGCCCCGCATTGCCGAGATAGCGGCCCAGGGAGGTCAGATAGGCGCCCCAGGCGCCGAACTGGAGGACCAGCATCAGGATAAGCCTGAACTTGAGCTGTGAACTTTTCATTTTATTCCGATTGTGTGTTCAACTAACAAAAATAAAAATTTTTCACGGGATTTCACTATCTTTGAACGATGAAATTCACGAAGACCGCAAGCGACCCGCATTCCGCCGCACGGGCGGGCGTCATCGAGACGGACCACGGCTCGATCCGCACGCCCATCTTCATGCCCGTGGGCACGGTCGGCTCCGTGAAAGGCGTCTGGCACCGCGACCTGCGGGACGATATCGGCGCCGAAATCATCCTCGGGAACACCTACCACCTGTATCTCCGGCCCGGCCTCGGCACGCTGAAGGCGGCCGGCGGCCTGCACGCCTTCGAGGCCTGGGACCGCCCCATCCTCACCGACAGCGGCGGCTTCCAGGTGTTCTCGCTCAGCCCCATCCGCAAGCTTACCCCCGAAGGCTGCACCTTCCGCAGCCACATCGACGGCTCGAAGCACATCTTCACCCCGGAGAACAACGTGGACACGCAGCGCATCATCGGCGCGGACATCTGCATGGCCCTCGACGAATGCTGCCCGGGCGATGCCGACCACGCCTACGCCCGCAAGAGCCTGGACCTCACCAAGGGATGGCTGGAGCGCTTCGCGAAGCGTTTCCGCGAAACGGAGCCCCTGTACGGCTACGCCCAGACCTTCTTCCCGATCATCCAGGGCTGCGTCTATCCCGACCTCCGGCGCGAGGCCGCGGACCACGCCGTGCAGCTGGATGCCGACGGATACGCCATCGGCGGCCTGGCGGTGGGGGAGCCCACCGAAACGATGTACGAGATGCTCGAACTCGTGTGCCCGCTGCTGCCCGCCGACCGCCCGCGCTACCTGATGGGCGTCGGCACGCCCGCCAACATCCTGGAGGCCATCGAACGCGGCGTGGACATGTTCGACTGCGTGATGCCCACCCGCAACGGCCGCAACGGCATGCTTTTCACCCGCCACGGCGTGATGAACATGCGCAACGCGAAATGGGCGGAGGACTTCTCACCCATCGAGGAAGGCGGCGCCTCCTTCGTGGACCGCACCTACACGAAAGCCTACCTGCACCACCTGTTCGTGGCCGGCGAGATGTTCGCCGCGATGCTCGCCAGCGAACACAACCTCGCCTTCTACCTGTGGCTCGTCCGCGAGGCGCGGGCGCACGTCGAGGCCGGCGATTTCGCGGCCTGGAAGGCGGCGACGCTGTCGGAAGTAACTCGTAGAATCTAGCGCAGGATGTTCGGAATCAAGAAGATAGACTGGTACATCTCGAAGAAGTTCCTGCTGACTTTCTTCTTTGCGATGCTGCTCATCATGGTCATCGTCATCATCTTCGACCTTTCCGAGAAGATCGACGACTTCGTCAAGAACGAGGCCCCGCTGAAGGAAATCCTCTTCGACTACTACCTGAACTACATCCCATACTTCATCAACATGTTCTCCTCGCTGTTCGTCTTCATCACGGTGATCTTCTTCACCTCCCGGCTGGCGGCGAACTCCGAGATCATCGCCATCCTCTCGTGCGGGGTCAGCTTCCACCGGATGATGGTGCCGTACATCGTCACCGCGGTGCTGATCGCGCTGCTGTCCATCGGGCTCAACCTTTTCGTCATCCCGAACTCCAACGCCACCCGCATCGACTTCGAGGCCAAATACGTCAAGCGCCACAACAACTACAACCTGCGCGACATCCACTACCAGATCTCGCCGGGGCAGTTCGTCTATATCGAGTCCTTCAGCCGCTGGAACAACACCGCCTACAAATTCACCATCGAAGACATGGAAGGCCACCGGCTCGTCCGCAAGGTCAGCGCCGAGACCGCCGTCTGGGACACCGTGATGGACGGCTGGCACCTGCGCAAGGTCTTCACCCGCGACTACACCGCAGGCCTGTCCGACCGCGTGGTCTACAAAGAGAACGTGGACACCGTCATCGCCTTGAAGATCAAGGACCTGTTCAACAACGAAAAGACGGTCGAGACGCTCCCGGCGCGGGCCCTCGCCGAACTCGTGGCCACCCAGAGGCTCCGCGGCGACGAGAACGTGATGTACGCCCAGATCGAGCAGCAGCGACGCCTGGCCATCCCGTTCTCCGCCATCATCCTGACCATCATCGGGGTCTCGCTGTCCGCCCGCAAGCGGCGCGGCGGCATCGGCTGGAACATCGGCCTGGGCATCGCTCTCGCGTTCTCCTACATCCTCTTCCTGCGCCTCAGCGAGATGTTCGTCTACACGGACACGCTTCCGCCGGTCATCGCCTTGTGGCTGCCGAACCTGCTGTACATCGGCATCGCCGCATTCCTGTATAGAAAAGCCTGTCAATAAACCCGTTAACAACAAGTCATTCCCGGCCCCGGGAATCAGCAGAATATGAAAGTCAAAGTAATCAACAAGGGCGCCAATCCGCTGCCCGCCTACGCGACGGCATTCGCCGCCGGGCTGGACGTCCGCGCCGACAACGCCGAACCCATCGTCCTTAAGCCGCTCGGACGGGCGATCGTCCCCACCGGCCTGTATCTCGAAATCCCTGCCGGCTACGAAGTGCAGGTACGTCCCCGCAGCGGGCTTGCCGCCAAGAAGGGCATCACCGTGCTCAACGCTCCCGGCACCATCGACGCGGACTACCGCGGCGAGGTTTGCGTGATCCTGGTGAACCTGGGCGCGGACGATTTCGTGGTGGAGCGCGGCGAGCGCATCGCGCAGCTGGTGCTCGCCAAGCACGAGGTCATCGAATGGGAAGAGGCCTCGGAACTCGCTGACAGTGAACGTGGTGCAGGCGGATTCGGCAGCACCGGCGCCAAATAGTCCCTGGCTATGGAAGAACTCTATCGGATTTACCTTTCCTGCGGCGGCCGCGTGACCACCGACAGCCGCACCATCCGCGGCGGGGAGTTGTTTTTCGCCCTGCGCGGCGAAAACTTCGACGGCAACGACTACGCCCTGAAGGCCCTCGGGGCCGGCGCCGCCTATGCGGTGGTGAACGACGACGTTCAGTTTCCTGAGCCGGTCCCCGAGCCTGTCGAGGGGCGCCTCATCCGCGTACCGGACCCGTTCACGGCCCTGCGCGATCTCGCCGTCTGGCATCGCACGCACGTACGCGGCGGGAAACTGCCCGTAATCGGCCTCACCGGCACCAACGGCAAGACCACCACCAAGAACCTCATCGCCGCCGTGCTGGCGCGAAAATACCACGTCACCGCCACCCAAGGCAACCTGAACAACGACATCGGCGTGCCCCTGTCGCTGCTTTCCATCACCCCGGACACCGAGATCGCCGTCATCGAGATGGGCGCGAACCATCCCGACGACATCGCCAAGCTGGTCCGCGTGAGCCAGCCGGACTACGGCCTCATCACCAACGTCGGCCGCGCGCACCTGCTCGGCTTCGGCTCCTTCGATGGCGTCAAGGCCGCGAAAGGGGAGTTGTACAAGTGGCTCGGCGCGCACCGCGGCTCGCTCATCTTCCTGAACGAAGACGACGCCGACCTGCGGGAGATGGCGGCCCGGGAGGCCTGCCACGTATTCGGCTACGGCATTCAGTATCAGGGCGTTGAAATCCTTCCCGCGACGCCGGAGGAGCCTTTCCTGCGGCTGAAGCTGGGGGAGGACGTGATCCGCACGCAGCTGGTCGGCGCCTACAACGCCACGAACGTGCTGGCCGCCATCGCGGTGGGCGACTACTTCGGCGTTCCACGGGCGGATGCGATTGCCGCGGTGGAGGGCTTCGTGCCGTCCAACAACCGCTCGCAGATGACGCGCACGGCCGCCAACACGCTGATCGTGGACGCGTACAACGCGAACCCGTCTTCGATGCGCGCCGCGCTGGAGAACTTCGCCCTGGTGCAGGCGGACCGCAAGCTGGCGCTCCTGGGCGACATGCGGGAACTGGGCGCGGAGTCGCTCTTCGAGCACGTCAAGGTTCTCGAGCAGCTCCGTTCCGCCGGCTTGGACGCTTGCCTCGTCGGCGAGGAGTTCCGGAAAGCCCAGGAATTCCTGGAGACCTCCCCTCAGCCCGTCATTCCGGCCTCGACCCGGAATCTCCTTCCGCGCTGCGACTGGTTCCCGAGTTCCGAAGCACTCGCCGAATGGCTTGAAAAACACCCCGTCCAGGGCGCCGTCATCCTCATCAAAGGCTCCCGCGGCATCCAGATGGAAAAAGTCCTCGACCGCCTGTAGCGCCCGGAACCCGGTGTTTGAAATTGTGATAACCCATTGATTATAAATATGTCCCGGCCCCGTTTCTTTTTATTGTTCCCGACCCTGCTGACCAGCCTTTTCGGCTCCTGCCAGCGCTACGAAGACCTCTCCGCCGACACCTTCCTCAGCCGGCTCGGCACCGAGCCGGATGCCCAGCTGGTGGATGTCCGCACCCCCGAAGAATTCGCTGCCGGGCATCTGCCCGGAGCAAGCAACATCGACTGCCTTGCCGACGGCTTCCTCGACGAGGCACAGGCCGCGCTGGATGCCGGCCGGCCCGTCATGGTGTATTGCCGCACGGGCAAGCGCAGCGCGGACGCCTCCAAGCGCCTCGCCTCCGCGGGCTTCCGCGTCCTGAACCTGCTGGGCGGATATGCCGGATGGAGCGATGCGGGACTTCCCGTCCTGAGCGCCGCCGACGATCAGGTGGAAGCCGAATATGCCGGAACGCTGCTTACACCGGGTACGCCCGCGCCGGACTTCCGCTTGAACGACATAGATGGCAATCCCGTCAGCCTCAGCGACTTCCGCGGGCAGAGCGTAGTGCTGGTCTTCTGGGCGTCCTGGTGCCCGGACTGCCGCGCCGAGGTCCCCGACCTCAAGAAGATGGCCGCCGAAGCCGACCCCGCCCGGGTCCGCTTCGTGTCCGTTTCCTTCGACCGTGAGTTCGACGCGCTGGTGAAGTTCGCCGCCGGGCAGGAACTCCCCGGCGTGCAGCTCTTCGAGCCCGCCGGCAAGGCCGGCTCCGCCGTCGGCGCCGCCTTCGGCGTCCGCTGGATTCCGTCCCTGTATCTGATCGGGCCTGACGGCAACGTCGTCTTCGGCACCGTCCTCGCCCCCAAGATCGCCGCCGCCCTGCGCGCCTACCCGACCCGCCTCCTCGCTCCCGGCGCCGCCGCTTCGGCTGACACGTCTGCGTCCAACGCATCCGCCGCGGCGGGCTCTGCCGCCACCCGCCAGCCCTGCGACGACGAATCCTGCGCACTGTAGGCC
>CACWOH010000014.1 GCA_902762435.1 uncultured Bacteroidia bacterium
ATCCGCTGCGCCTGGTCATAGTCCAGGCGGTAGTCGGAATTGATGACGGTACGGCCGATCCACCGCGCCTTGATCTCGGCCTTGGGCGTCATCTCGAACACCGCCGAGAACGTCAGCTTGTCCTCGTGCGGCCGCAGCGAACACAGCTTGTTGCACAGTTTCTCCGGCAGCATCGGCACGGTGCGGTCCACCAGATAGACCGAGGTCCCGCGCTCGCGCGCTTCCTTGTCCACAGCCGAGCCCGGCTTCACGTACCACGACACGTCCGCGATGTGCACGCCGATCTCGTAGTTCCCGTTCGGCAGCGGCTTGAACGACAGCGCGTCGTCGAAATCCTTCGCGTCAGCGGGGTCGATCGTGAACGTGAAGGTCTGCCGGAAATCCTTGCGGCCCTTCAGCTCCGCGTCGGTGATGTCGTCCGGAATCTTGTCCGCGGCGTTCTCCACCTCGGAAGAGAAACGGTAGGGGAGATTGAACTCGGCGAGGATGGCGTGCATCTCGGTCTCGTTCTCCCCGGGGGTGCCGAGCACGTCCACGAGGTGCCCGGACGGCTCCGGGTCGCGGCGCTCCCAGCGGTCCACGACCGCGGCGACCTTCATCCCGGGCTGCGCGCCCATCGCGGCCGCCGCTTCGGCGTCCACCCGGATGTCGTAGGGCATCGACTTGCTCTGCATCAGCACCCAGGCCCGGGCGCCGACGGTATGGTAGTAGCCCACGAAGGGGCGCTCGGAGCGCGCGAGGATCTCCACGACCTCGCCCTCGCGGCGCCGGGTTTCCCCGGCCTTTTCACGCGTCACGGCCACCCGGACGGTATCCCCGTTCAGGGCGTGGCGCGTCTTGGAGGCCTTCACGAAGATGTCGTCGTCCTGGCCTTCCACGATCACGAAGATGAACCCTTCGCGGGTCATCTGCACTTTCCCGACTACGATCGGGAACACTTTTTTGTTGCTTCCGCCGGCCTTTTTCTTGCCTCTGGACACCTGCCGGCCCTTTCCACTTCTTTTTTGCATAATCAACACAAAGGTAAGGAAATATCCGCAGAAAATTGTTATCTTCGTATGTCGTTAGTTACCTATGAGTGTAGAAAAACTGAAAGCCAGTCTCCGGACTGTTCCGGATTTTCCGGTCAAGGGCATCCTCTTCTGGGATGTCACCACGATGTTCAAAGATGCCGGGTGCCTGCGGGAACTCGAAGAAACGCTCTACCAGCTTTATAAGGACAAGGGAATCACCAAGGTGGTGGGCCTGGAGTCGCGCGGCTTTGTCATGGGGCCCGCGCTGGCCGTGCGCCTGGGCGCCGGCTTCGTGATGGCGCGCAAGCCGGGCAAACTGCCCGCCGAGACCCTGTCCGAGACCTATGACAAGGAGTACGGGCACGACACGATCGAGATCCACAAGGACGCGATCACGCCCGACGACGTGGTACTCATCCACGACGACCTCCTGGCCACGGGCGGCACGGTGGCCGCCGCGGCGCGGCTGGTCAGCCAGTTCGGTCCGAAGCGTACGCTGATCAACTTCATCATCGAGATCGAGGAACTCGAAGGCCGGAAGGTGCTCCCGGAAGGGGTGGAAGTGACCTCGGTGATCAAGGTCTGACATATTCACCATATAAAATAAGATGAAAAAAGTATTCTTGATGGCGGTAACTTCCGCCGCGTTGCTTTTCGCTCAAGGAGCGAAGGCGCAGACCAACCTCCAGATCTTCTACGATTTCGGTCCGGACCGCCAGCATGTCACGACGACCTTCGAAGGGTTCTACAATGACAACTGGGGCAACACCTTCTTCTTCATTGACCACGATTTCAATACGCGGGACAATAACAACAAGGTGTATGCGCCGAGCGGCACCTACTTCGAGATTGCCCGTTGCCTGAACTTCTGGCAGGACAGCGCCCTCGCCCCGCTGAGCTTCCACGTGGAGTATAACGGCGGCGTGTACAAGGGGTACGAGATCAACAGCGCCTTCCTCGTGGGCCTGGACTATTTCCTCCACAGCGCGGATTTCAACAACACCTTCAACTTCAAGGTACTCTATAAGAAGATCACCTATACCACACAGAAGGCCCCGCTGCAGTTCACCTTCGTCTGGGGTCTCCAGGACCTCTTCGGCGCGAAGGGCCTGCGCTTCTCCGGTTTCGCCGATTTCTGGTGGGAGGACCACATGCTCTTCACCGACCACGCCGGCGTCATCCTGCCGGAGTCGTCCCACTTCGTGTTCATCTCCGAGCCGCAGCTCTGGTACAACATCGGCCAGCACATGGGTGTCGAGAACCTCAACATCGGCGGAGAGCTGGAACTCTCCTATGATTTCGGTACCGCGAAGGGCTTCTGGGCCCGTCCTTGCCTCGGTGTAAAGTGGGTCTTCTAAGTCGCTGACTTATGGCCAATTTCTTGCAGAAAGCCTTCGGCCTGGACCCGCAGAAACACAGCGTCCGGACCGAGATCGTGGCGGGTATCACCACCTTCCTGACGATGGCCTATATCCTGGCCGTCAATCCCAGCATCTTCGGCGCCCTGGACGGCATGCCCAACGGTGCCGTCTTCACGGCCACCGCCCTCGCCTCCATCATCTCCACCCTGGTGATGGCGTTCTATGCCAAGAAGCCGTTCGCCCTCGCCCCGGGCATGGGCCTGAACGCCTTCTTCGTCTACACCGTCTGCCTGACGATGGGCCACAGCTGGCAGTTCGCCCTCACGGCGGTGCTCATCGAGGGTGTGATCTTCGTGATCCTGACCCTGACGAAGGTCCGCTCGTGGATCCTGAGCGCCATCCCGGCCTCGCTGAAGAACGCCATCGGCGCGGGCATCGGCCTGTTCATCGCTTTCATCGGCATGCAGAACGCCGGCCTGATCGTCAACTCCGACGCCACCCTCGTGGTGCTCGGCGACGTCTGCCACGGCTCCGGCCTGCTGGCCATCATCGGCCTCGTGATCACCGGCGCCCTGGTGGTTCTGGGCGTCAAGGGCGGCATCCTCATCGGCATCATCGCCACGGCGCTGCTCGGCCTGCTGATCAAGGATCCGGCCACGGGCGCCGCGCTGACGCAGTTCACCGGCTTCATGTCCACGCCGCCGAGCGTCGCCCCGATCTTCTGCCAGTTCCAGTTCGGCGAGATCCTCTCGTGGGATATGCTGGCCGTGGTGTTCACCTTCCTGTTCATCGACATGTTCGACACGATGGGCACCGTGATCGGCGTGTGCCAGCGGGCCGGGATGGTGGACGAGAAGGGCAACGTGGACAAGATCGAGCGCATCTTCATGGCCGACGCCATCGGCACGATATGCGGCTCCTGCCTGGGTACCTCCACCACCACGACCTATGTGGAAAGCTCCTCCGGCGTGGCCGCGGGCGGCCGTACGGGCCTCACCGCTTTCTCCACCGCCGTGTGCTTCGCCGTCGCGCTGCTCTTCGCCCCGGTGTTCCTGGGCATCCCCAGCGCCGCGACCGCTCCGGCCCTCATCGTCGTGGGTATGATGATGATGCAGCCCGTCACCAAGATCGACTGGCTCAACTACCGCGAGGCGCTGCCGGCCTTCCTGACCATCATCCTGATGCCGGTGGCCTACAGCATTTCCGACGGTATCCTGATCGGCGTGATCGCCTACGTGCTGATGAACGCCCTGACCGGCAAGGCCAAGGACATTTCCCTGACGATGTGGATCCTGGCGGTGCTGTTCATCCTGCGCTACATCTTCATCTAGCGCCGCTCAGCACTTCCCTGCGCCAGCGCGCCGTCAGCAGGACGGTCCGCAGCAGGAGGTGCGAGAAATAAGCCGCAAACAAGAGATGGATGGCTGCTGCTCCTTCGGGATGCAGCAGCCATTTTCCTGCATACCACACCGCGAAGAAGGCGACGGCGGCCGCAGCCATCGAGTCCCGCAGGCCGCGGGAGGCGGTGGCGCCCATATAGATGCCGTCCCAGGTGAAGGCGGCGCAGCCCAGGGGCGGCATCAGCAGCAGCCAGGGGAGGAACTGCCGGCAGGCCTGCACGACCGCCTCGTCGGAGGTGAGCAGGCGCAGGGCGGGCGTCCCGGCCGCGGCGTAGATGCCGATGAAGAGCAGGGCGATGCCGGCGCTCCAGGCGAAGACCAGGCGCACGCTGCGGCGCAGCATCGGGGTATCCTGCGCGCCGATGAAGCGGCCCGAGAGCGCCTCGCCCGCATAGGCGAAGCCGTCGGTGAAGTAGCTGAAGAACATCAGCAGCTGCATCAGGATGGAGCCGGCGGCGAGCATCAGGTCGCCGTAGCCGGCGGAGATCATCGTGAAGCCGATGTAGATGAGGATGAAGAAGAGGGAGCGGGCGAAGAGGTCGAGGTTCATCCGGAAAAAACTGCCCATCGAGCCGTCGTGCAGCAGGTTGGAGAAATCCCGGCGCCGCAGGTGGGAGAAGACGCTTCGCCCGTATTTGTGGCAGCATACCCACAGGGCGTATGCGAGGCCGCAGTACTGGGCGATGACGGTGCCCAGCGGGATGCCGGCGAAGCCCAGGCCCGGCCAGGTGCCGGCCCCGAAGGCGAGCAGCAGGCTGGCGCCGATGTTGACGGCGTTGATGATCAGGTCCGTCCACATCGAGTCGATGGAGTTCTGCATCCCCACGAACCAGCCCCGCAGGGCCATCAGCGTCATCGTGGCGGGGGCGGCCCAGATGCGGATGAAGAAGTAGCGTTCCGCCAGTTCCCGGACTTCGGGCGTGGCGTCGGGGATCAGCATCACCCCCTTGAAGAAGGGCCATTGCAGCAGCAGGGCGGCCGCTGCGGCCAGCAGCGCCAGGCCCGTGCCCCGCAGGAAAATGCGTCCCGCTTCCGCCGGATCCTCCCGGCCGAAGGCCTGGGCCGTGAGCCCGCCCGTGCCGGTGCGCAGGAAGCCGAACACCCAGTACAGCAGCGACAGGACCATCGAGCCCACCGAGATGGCGCCGATCTGCGTGGCGACGGCCCCGCCGAGGTGGCCGGCGATAGCGGTGTCCACCATGCCCACCAGGGGCACGGTGATGCCGGCGAGGATGCTCGGGACCGACAGGCGGAGGATCTCGCGGTTGAGCCGGGCCGGGCTGAGGGAAGTCATCGGAATTTCCGGTCCTCCTCGAGCATGCCGAGGTAGGAGTTGTAGCGTTCGGGGCTGATGCGGCCGTCGGCCACGGCTTCCTTGACGGCGCAGCCGGGTTCGTGGGTGTGGGTGCAGGGCACGAAGCGGCACCGGTCCGTGACGGCGAGCATTTCGGGGAAGTATTTGGAGATCTCCTCCTTCTCCAGGTCCACCAGGCCGAAGCCGCGCAGCCCCGGGGTGTCGATGATATAGCCGCCGCTCGCGAGGCGGTACATCTCGTAGAGGGAGGTGGTGTGCTTTCCCTGGAGGTGGACGTCGGAGATGCGTCCGACCTTGGGGTCGAGGGACGGGTCCAGCGCCTTGATGAGGCTGGACTTGCCCACGCCGGACTCGCCGGTGATCAGGTTGACGCGGCCACGGCAGCGCTCCCGCAGGGCTTCGACGCCCTCGCCGCTGCGCGCGGAGGTCTCCAGGACCGGGTAGCCGGCTCCTTCGTAGATCTTCCGGAGGTATTCCAGCTGCTCCCGGGCCTCTTCGCGGTAGAGGTCCACCTTGTTGAGGACGATCAGCACGGGCACCTTATAGACCTCGCAGGTGACCAGGATGCGGTCGAGGAAGGGGAGTTTGACCTCGGGGAAGTACAGGCTGACCACGACCACGGCCTGGTCGAGGTTCGCGGCGATCACGTGGGCCTGGCGGGACAGGTTGGTGGAACGGCGGATGAGGTAGTTGTCGCGGGGGAGGACCTCCTTGATGACGGCGGGATGTTCCAGGGTGGCTTCGCCCTCGAGTTCGTAGCGGACGCGGTCACCCACGGCCACCGGGTTGGTGGCGGCGCTGCGCCCGAGGCGCACCTTGCCGCGCAGCACCGCGGGAAAGGCTTCCCAGACGGGCAGCGGGCTCAGCAGAAAGTGGCTTCCCGCGTTCTTGACGACCGTCGCGACCCCTTCCATCACTTCGCCCGGCCGACCAGCTTTTCGGCGAAGCGGCGGAGCGCCTCCGTCTGGATGGGGCGCAGGCCGGTGCCGGTGACGGCGTCCATCGCCCGCCGGGTGAAGCGGACGATTTCCTCCTTGGCGTCGGCGTCCACGCCGAGCTGCAGGTAGATATCCTTGACGGCGGCAATCTTGGCGGCTTTCTCCTCCGCGCTGTCCGCGGGGCGGGAGAACGCTTCCAGGAAGGCGGCCCGGTCGGGGGTCTTCTCCATCGTGCGGACGGTCAGCCAGCTCTTCTTGCCGTTGACGATGTCGCCGCCGATGGGCTTGCCGAAGACTTTCTCGTCACCGAAGGCGTCGAGGTAGTCGTCTGCGACCTGGAAGGCCATGCCGAGTTCGTAGCCGTAGCGGTAGAGGGCGTCACACTCCGCGTCGGAGGCGCCGCCGATGATGGCGCCCATCCCGGCGGAACAGGCCAGCAGGACGGCCGTCTTCAGGCCGATCATGCGGTTGTAGTCCTCCATCGGGACTTCTTCCACGGATTCGAATTCCATATCGTACTGCTGCCCGTCGCAGACCTGGGCGGCAGTGCGGGAGAACAGGTCCAGCACGCGGTCCAGCACGGCTTTCGGGGCCTTGGCGATACGCTGGTAGGCGTCGATCAGCATCACGTCGCCGGAGAGGATGGCGGTGTCCTCGTTCCACTTCTTCCACACGGTCGGCATGCCGCGGCGCAGGGGCGAGCGGTCCATGATGTCGTCGTGCATCAGGGTGAAGGAGTGGAAGACTTCCAGGGCGGACGCCGGGGCGAGGATGCCCTCGTCGAAGTTATCGCTGTAGAAGGAATAGGTGGTGAGGCAGAGGCGCGGCCGGATGCGTTTCCCGCCGATCCGGATCATGTAGCGGAGGGGGTCGTACAGTCCGGCGGGTTCGCGGGTGAAGGAGATGCCGTCGAACAGGCGCCCTGTCAGGTCGTCGATTTGTTTGTCGTTGAACATATTGATACAAAGATAGTGAATTTCGTGCTATCTTTGCCCTGTTATGAAAATCATATTCGCAACCGCCAACGCCGGCAAGATCCGCGAGGCCGCGGAGGTCCTCGGCCCGGACTATGAGATCGTTTCGCCCGCCTCGCTGGGCATCACGGAGGAGATTCCCGAGACAGGTTCCACCCTGCAGGAGAACTCCCTGCAGAAGGCCCGGTACCTTTATGAACGCACCGGCCTGCCGTGCTTCGCCGACGACACCGGCCTGGAGGTGGACGCCCTGGGCGGCGCGCCCGGCATCTATTCGGCCCGGTATGCCGGCCCGGGGCACGAACACGGCGCCAACATGGCGAAGCTCCTGCGGGAGCTGGACGGCGTGGACGACAGGAAGGCGCGTTTCCATACGGTGGTCACCCTGATCCTTTCCGACGGGCAGCCCCGTTTCTTCGAGGGGACCTGCGAGGGCGCCATCGCCCGGGAAAGACGGGGGACCGGCGGCTTCGGATACGATCCGGTGTTCCTGCCGGACGCCTATCCGGGCCGGACGCTCGCCGAGGTGTCGGAGGAGGAAAAGAACGCCGTCTCGCACCGCGGGAACGCCATCCGGGCGATGGCCGCCTGGCTGAAATCCCGCGAACGCTGAGCCGCCGGTTTCCGGGGGCTGCATTTTTTTAAGGATTCCGTGTAGTTTTTCGTTCGTTTCTGCGTCTAATGGGCAGAAACAACAAAACCAGACAATGACAGAACGCGAATTTGAAACGATGATCCGGGAGCATAAAGGGACGATCTACACCGTCTGCTATATGTTCTCGAACGATCCGGACGAGGTAGCCGACCTCTTCCAGGAAACCTTGATCAACCTCTGGCGGGGTTCCGGAACCTTCCGGGGGGACAGTGCGCAGGGTTCCTGGATCTGGAAGGTGGCGCTGAACACCTGCATTTCTTCCGACCGGAAGAAGAAACGCGGGCCGCAGACCAGTCCGCTGTCGATGGACATCGACCTGTTCGAAGACCAGAATGCCGATACGCGCCAGATAGGCCTGCTGCGCAGCCGCATCGGCAAACTGGGTCCCTTCGACCGCGCCATCGTCCTGCTGTGGCTGGAGAACCTCAGTTATGAGGAGATCGGCCAGATCGTCGGCATCAGCCCGAAGAACGTCTCCGTCCGTCTGGTCAGAATCAAAGAACAACTCAAAAAGATGCAGTAAAATGGAAACGAACGATAACACCCTCCGCGAAATGCAGCAGCAGATGCAGCAGCTGCGCGAAATGCTCAACGATCAGAAGATCATCAACGAAAACCTCCTCCGGAACGCCTGCTCCCGCCGGCTGGACCGGATCCGCTTCAAGTCACGGATCCCCTATATCGCCGGCGTGGCCGCCATCCTGAGCCTGGGTTCCTTCTACAGTCTGGGAATGTCAACCGCTTTCCTGATCTACTCCTTCGTGATCATGCTGGTATGCATCGTCGCGACGGCCATCACCAACTCGCACCTCCCCCGCCTGGACCGGGACCTCGTGTCCGCCGGAGAAGAACTGGTCAAGTTCCGGAAGATGCACGCGGAGTGGCTGAAGATCGGGATTCCGATGCTGCTCGTCTGGATCGGCCTGCTGGTCTGGGACTTTTTCTTCCGCCAGGGCCTGTCGGACAAGGAAGTCGTCATCCCGATGGTCTGCGGTGTCGGCGTCGGTCTGGCCCTCGGCCTGTTCATAGGACTCAAAGTCCGCCGGGACATCCTGGACGGCACGGATGAACTCCTCGCCCAGATCCGGGACCTCCGGGAAGGAGAATAAACTACCCCGGCCCTGAAAACGCCCGGAATCGATGCGACCCCTGACCGCGAGGCCGGGGGTCGCACCGAAAATGGCCGTTATCGGGTCCAGCTTGCTGTTCGCTCCAGTTCCAGCAGCCGGGCCTTCAGGTCCAGGCCGCCGGCATAGCCGGTCAGGCGGCCGCCGGCGCCGATGACGCGGTGGCAGGGAACGATCAGTGAGACGGGATTGCGCCCGACGGCCCCACCAATCGCCCTGGGAGAAGTATTCTGCCGTCGGGCGAGTTCTCCGTAAGTAATCACCTCTCCGTAAGGAATGTCCAAGAGGGCATACCAGACCTTCCGCTGAAAAGGGGTTCCGCGCAGGTCCAAGCGCGGGGTCAGGGAAGGGACGTATCCACCGAAATAGCTGTCCAGCCAACGGAAGGTGTCGTCGAAAACCGGGAGCCATCCTTCGTCGGCAGCGGCCGGAAGGGTGGAGCCGTAATGGCGCTGGGCGGCGAACCAGAGCCCGGTCAGGGCGTCGTCTTCTCCGGCCAGGGTGATGGCTCCGAGCGGGGAGGCGTAGTGGCTGATCAGCATACGGAACCGGTTCAGTCGGCGAGTACCAGTTCCACCGGGCAGTGGTCGGAACCGAAGATTTCGTTGTGGATGTCGGTCCCGGCGATGCGCGGGGCAAGGCCATCGGAAACGAGGAAATAGTCGATGCGCCAGCCTACGTTCCGCTCGCGGGCGGCCATGCGGTAGGACCACCAGGAGTATTTCGCCTCGCCGGGATGGGCGTCGCGCCAGCTGTCGCGGAAACCGGCGGCCAGCAGCTCGGTCATCTTGGCCCGCTCCTCGTCGGAGAAACCGGCGTTGAAATGGTTGGTTGCGGGATTCTTGAGGTCGATCTCCTCGTGTGCGACGTTCATGTCGCCGCAGATCACGACGCCCTTTTTCGCGGCCAGGCCGGACACATAGGCGCGGAAGGCGTCCTCCCACTGCATCCGGTAGTCCAGGCGCTTCAGGCCGTCCTGCGAATTGGGCGTATAGACGTTCACGAGGTAGAAATCCGGCATCTCGAGGGTCAGCACCCGGCCTTCGTGGTCGTGCTCTTCCACCCCGAGGCCGTAACTGACGGACAGCGGCGTGTGCCGGGCGTAGACGGCGGTGCCGGAGTAACCCTTCTTCTCGGCATAGTTCCAGTAGGATTGATAGCCGAGGAATTCCAGGTCCAGCTGCCCGGCCGTGAGTTTGGTCTCCTGCAGGCAGAAGAAATCGGCGTCAAGCCTTTCGAAGATGTCGGCAAAGCCCTTGCCGGCCACGGCGCGCAGGCCGTTCACGTTCCAACTAATGAATTTCATAAGGCTAATATACGCAGAAAATTCGTATCTTCGCCAAGATATATCCAAGATCGATTATGCGCGATTTCTTCATTACCAATACACTGTCCCGCCGGAAGGAACTCTTCAAGCCCATCCATCCCGGCCACGTGGGGATGTACGTCTGCGGGCCGACCGTCTATGGCGACGCCCACCTCGGCCACGCCCGGCCGGGCGTGACCTACGACGTGCTCAGCAAGTTCCTGCGCCACCTGGGCTACCGGGTGCGCTATGTCCGCAACATCACGGACGTGGGGCACCTGGAGCACGATGCCGACGAAGGGGAGGACAAGATTGCGAAGAAGGCCCGGCTGGAGCAGCTGGAGCCGATGGAGGTCGTGCAGGCCTATACCCTGCGCTACCACGAGGCGATGCGCCTGCTGAACGTGGCGCCGCCATCCATCGAACCGCGCGCCTCGGGCCACATCATCGAGCAGATCGAGGCCGTGAAGAAGATCCTCGCCGCCGGCTATGCCTACGAGAGCAACGGCAGCATCTATTTCGACGTGGAGAAGTACAACCGCGACTTCCACTACGGCATCCTGTCCGGGCGCAACCTCAACGACACCCTGGAAGGCACCCGCACGCTGGACGGGCAGAGCGACAAGCGCGCCCCCTACGACTTCGCCCTTTGGAAGAAGGCGGAGCCCGAACACATCATGCGCTGGCCGTCCCCCTGGGGCGAAGGTTTCCCGGGCTGGCACCTCGAGTGCTCGGTGATGGGCGAGAAATACCTCGGCCGCGAGTTCGACATCCACGGCGGCGGCATGGACCTGATGTTCCCGCACCACGAGTGCGAGATCGCGCAGAACCAGGCCTCCCGCGGCACCCAGGGCGTACATTACTGGGTGCACAACAACATGATCACCATCGGCGGGCAGAAGATGGGCAAGAGCCTCGGCAACTTCATCACGCTGCCGCAGCTCTTCAGCGGCGACCACCCGAAACTCGCCCAGGCCTACAGCCCGATGACGGTGCGCTTCTTCATCCTCCAGGCCCACTACCGCGGCACGCTGGACTTCTCCAACGAGGCGCTGCAGGCCGCCGAGAAAGGCCTCAAGCGCCTGATGCAGGCCGCCCGCGACCTCTATGCGATGGCCGGCCGCAAGGCGCCGCAGTACGCCTATGGCGAGGAGCCGGTGCACATCGCCCCGGACAGCTGCCCGGCGGACAGCGCGGCGGTCAAGGCCGTCTTCGACGGCATCTACGACGCCCTGTGCGACGACATGAACACCCCGGTGGCCCTGGCGCACATCGCCGAGGCGGTCCGGCTGGTCAACTCCGCCAAAGCGGGCCAGTTGAAGCTCTCGAAAGGCGACCTGGACACCCTGGTGCAGCTCTTCGACGACATCGTCTTCGGCGTGCTCGGCCTCAAGGATGAGGAAGCCTCTGCCGGCGCGAGCGGCAAGGTGATCGACGGCCTGATGCAGATGGTCCTGGAGCAGCGTGCCGCCGCCAAGGCCGCCAAGGACTGGACCACCTCGGACCACATCCGCGACGCCCTCGCTGCCCTGGACATCCGGGTCAAGGACACCAAGGACGGTGCTGAATGGACACTTGAATAATCAGATATGAAAAAAATTGCTCTCATCACCACCCTGGCGCTGACGCTTTTCGCGTGCGGCGGCAACCCGAACGGGCAGGGCGGCCGGACCGCCAAGGCCCAGCAGCCGGACTCCCCTTCGGCGTTGGAATTCGAGCGGATGCAGGAGATCTATGATGATTCGGACGAAGACCACGGCTGGAAGCCCCTCTGCAAATGGCAGTATGTGGACCTGGACGGCGACGGCATCAACGAAGTGTGGATGCGCGACATGGCCGAGGAGTACGGCGCCTTCTTCATCGTCAACGACGAATACCCCGTCCTGATCGGCATCGAATCGGACCGCTTCAAGGCCTACACCCGGGAGATCCGCGATGGCAAGGGCTATTTCTGCAAGAGCGGTTCCGCCGGCGGTCCTTCATATTATACGGAAATCATCACCCTGCAGGACAGCCGGATCATCGACCGGTACACCGAACTGCAGGTCTATGAGGACGTCGAAGCCGAACGGAACGGTGAAGAACTCGGCGAGGAAGAGATTTCCGCCTACAAGGCGGCCCTGCCGGAAGGCAGGGAACTGGAGCCCGGCACCTGGAGCATCCTCGACCTGACGGACTACGACAGGGTTCCCGCCCACGAGAATTCGGCGAAGGACGACAAGGCCATCATGGACTTCATCACGGAGATGTACAACAGCAGCCTATACGTCGAGGACGCGTTCCTGGAGGAGCACTGCACGCCCCGGATGCTCCAGCAGCTGCGGGACGACTACGAGTACGATGGCGAGGGTTATGCGAACTGGGATTTCCGCTCGGAGAGCGACGACGGGTTCAACGACGAGAACGGGGTCATCCGCGTCGAGAAGATCGACGGTCGCTACTATTATGAAGCGAACGACGGCGGATACATCTTCCGCAACATCCTCTCCGCCTTCGTCCAGGACGGCATCGTGATGTTTGACGGCATCACGCGGGACGCCACCTACGAGGTCTACGATCCCTTCGCGCACGAAGACGAAGAATACTAGCCACTTATGAAGACCGTCTACGCCAACACCCGGCATCCGAAACTGATCCTCTGGGGCAGCATCGCGATCGGAGCGATCGGGGTCGCGTGCCTCGTCCTGTACATCGTGTTTTCGAACGAGTCTTACCTCTTCAGCGTCTTCTATTCGCTGATCTACTTTGCCGTGTTCTTCAGCCAGTACAAGCTGAGCTCCTACACTTTCGACGACGAGGCGGACACGATCACCTACAGCGAGCTGAAGAAGTATCCGCTCAAGATGTCGGACATCACGACCGTCATCTACAAGGAGAGCAAGAAGGGACGCTTCCGCAAGCTGTTCGTCCACGATTCCGGGACGGGCTTCATGGAGATCCTCACCTCCAAGGCCAACGCCGACAAGATGGTCGCCCAGATCCTGAAGGCCAACCCGGCCGCCAAGGTCAGCCACGCCAACTACATCTAGCGGGCTGGGCCCGATAGGGGCCATTTCCGGTGCGACCCCCAGCCTCACGGCCGGGGGTCGCACCGATTCCGGGCGTTTTCAGGGCCGGGGTACCGCTAATTCAGCCGGCGGAAGACCGGGATGGCCTCCAGGTCCACGGGGACTTCGGCGTAGCGGCCGCCCTCGAGGCGGCTGCCGTCGCGGACGTCTTCCCAACCGGCGGGATTCTCGGGAAGATAGACCTTCCAGGAGGATACGCCGCCTTCGGTAACCGGGCACACGAGGTAATCCGTGCCGAACATCCACTCGCAGTCCTGCTTCAAGGCCTCTTCGTCCTGCGGGAAGTCGAAGACGAGCGGACGCATCAGCGTGTAGTCCTCCGTCCAGACCTTGCCGGCCTGCTCCAGGATATACGGGAGCAGGGCCTCGCGCCGGGCGACGGCGGCCTTGAAGAGACGTTCGGTTTCAGGGCTGTACTCCCAGGGCTCGGTGCGGCTCTGGTAGCCGTGCACGCGCATAAAGGGCAGGTACACCGCAGCCTGGATCCAGCGGATCATCCGTTCCTGGTAGTCCGGGTCGGAGTACTGGTCGCGCGGACGGAAGAAGCCGCCGGCATCGTAGGTCCACCAGGGAAGGCCCGCGGCCATCTGGCCCAGGCCGCCCGCCAGCTGCCGGCGCAGGGCGTCCCAGTCGTTGCCCACGTCGCCGCTCCAGGTCACGGCGCCGTAGCGCTGGATGCCCGGGTAGGCGCTGCGCGTCAGGATGACCGGCAGGCGGTCGGGCTGGTCGCGCCGCAGGCCCTCATAGACGGTGCGGATGACGTGCAGCGGATAGACGTTGCGGTACCATTCGCCCGGGATCTTGTCCGGTCCGATGCGGCGGCCCTTCAGGTCGTCGTTCTCCGGCTCGGTGGCGTCCTGCCACCAGGCATCGATGCCCGTGGGGAGCAGCTTGCTGCTGAAATTCTGCCAGTAGAAGGCGGCGGCGTCGGGCTGGAAGAAGTCCACCCACTCCGTGCCTTCGATATAATATCCGTTCGCTTCGACCTCTTTCCCCAGTTCGGAGTCGCGGCCGATCTTGGACCACACGGACAGCATCAGGTGCTGGTCCATCGCGTGCAGTTCGTCCGTCATCGCCTTGGGATCGGGGTATTTGTCTTCGTCGAAGTGCATCGCGTTCCAGCCGTACTTGCCCCACCACTGCCAGTCCTGCACGATGGTGCCGACGGGGATGTTCTCCGCGTGGAGCCGGCGGGCGGCCGTCAGCAGTTCTTCCTGCGTATCGTAACGCTCGCGGCAGTGGATGTAGCGGAAGATCCAGTCCGGCATGGCCGGCACGTGGCCGGCGAGCGTGCGGAAGCTGTGCATCACGGCGTCGGCGCCGCCCGCAAAGACTACATAGTCCAGTCCCTGTGCCACCGGAGAGGAGAAAACGGTCTCGTCCGTGACGGGACGCCAGTACACGACGGGCGCGTCGCCGAAGGTGCCCTGGACTTCCAGGGTATGCCTGCCGGCGGAGAGCCGGGTCTTCACGGCGGCGGTCGGCGGCAGCCAGGTGTTGGAGATGTCGATGACCGGTTCCCCGTCCACGGACAGGTACTGCCGGCGGGCCATCTCACGGCCTACGTCGAGCAGCAGGGCGTATTCCCCGTCCGCAGGGAGCTCGACCTCGCCGGAGAAATTCCGGAAGAAGCGCATCTCGCGGCGGTTGCCGGCCGTGCCAGTGGCGTTGACCGTGACCGATCCGCCCGCCTGTTCCGTCTCGGTAAGCGTGACGCTCTGTCCGGCGGGATTGAAGTCCGTGAGGCCGTAGTTGTGCCACAGCAGGCCCCAGCCGCGGCTGGAGAGGATCATCGGCAGGGCGATCTGCGTGTTCACCTGCGTGAGACGGCGCGTCAGGCCGCGGATGTCCAGGTAACCGTCCTGGAACTGTCCGGTGCCGTAGAGGTGTTCGCCGGCGGGGGAGTCGAAGGCCGCGCAGACGGCCCAGGCGGGCTCGCCCTGCACTTCCGAGGCGACGACGCTGTGGCCGCGCTCCTCCAGCAGGACCTTGCCGTCCGCGTCGAGAAAGCGGAGCGTCTGCGCATCGGCGTGCCATTCGGCGGACATCTTCGCCGTCCGGACGGTGACGTCGCCGCCGCTGCGCTCGACTTTGAATTTCGGCGCCCTGGCCTTTTCGGTGAAAATGAGTTCTTCGAGATCGGGCGCGCCTTCCGGCGTCATCCGCACGCGGATGGCGTCTTCGGTCATCGGTTCGAGGCACAGCGTGCCCTGCGGCGTGTCGATACGTACCGCCCCCGGCCGGCATCCCGCCAGCGCCAGGAGGCAAATCAGGATGGGGAATCGTCTCATGTTTACAAATTTAGCATTTTTTTGCAATCGCGGGCCGAAAAAACCTATCTTTGTATGGAAGGACCCAAATGCTACAAACGATGAGAAAGAACCTGTATCTTGTTTTTACCTTGCTTTTCGGCACGTTCTCCCTCCTGCAGGCGCAGGCTGTCCGGGAAGGTGACCGCTTCTATGACGGAGCCACGGTCTATACCGTCCGGGAGGTCCGCATGGGCAATATCATCTATATGGCAGACGCTTCCGGAGACGAAGAACTGACCCTGGAACAATGGGGTAATTCGCCGGGGGTTTACAGGCTGCGGCCCAGCCGCAATGCCGAAGAACCGAAATACGGCGCCGAGTTCGGCTGCCGCGTCAATTATGTCAGCCATCCGGACAACCGGTATCTGGAGGTCATCGGCGACAATGATATCATCCTGAAGGTGCTGCCGCTCGTGCGGCCGATGGACGACCTGGCGGCGGGCAGCCTCTGGTACAGCGGAGCGCTGGTGTATGACGCCAACCCGGAAGAGGACGGCTCCGTGCGGATGACGGCGATGGCCGAAGGCGAGGAACTCGAGTTCCTGCTGACCCCGGCGGCGGCCGGAACGGACCTTTTCGACGTGTCGGACGGCCCGAACGGGGCGATGAATGCGTATGAAGATGCCGCGTACGCCCGCCGCCTCCGGCAGGACGGGCTGGACGTGATCTGCTTCTACGACAAGCGGAACCGCCTGACGGACGTGATGCAGGCCACGCAGGTCTGGGATTCCCAGGCCCTGAACGTGAAGCAGTGGATGGCATTGATCCGCGGGAAATACAAGACCGGAAGCGGCGCAGAACTGGTCTTGGATGAAACTTGGTTCGCGTATGGGGAATATGATTATCCCCTGGAGCCGATTACCTTCAACGGAGGCGTCACGGGCGTGCTTGATTTCGGCGAAACGGGCGGCCCGTACACCGGGCGTCTGGAAGCCGTTCCCACGCAGGAGGGCCTCCGGCTCACCGAAGTCAAGATGGAAGACGGGGAACCCTGGTTCGAGCGGACCGTTTCTTCCTTTGACCTGGAATGGGCCGGCGACCAGAGCCGCTTCGGCTTCACCCGCGACATCCTGCTCATCGGCGTGCTGCACCGCTACGACAAGCCGCTGCTGCGCGTGATGCGCAACGCCATCCTGGCCGCGCACGGCTATACCTTCCAGTCGAAGGACCTGAAGTCCTATTTCGAGGCGCAGCCGTGGTACCATCCGGCCGCGAACAATGCCAGCGTCAAGCTCTCGCTGCTCGAGCAGCTCAACGTTTCCCTGATCCAGGCGGCCGAGCGGGCGGAATAAATGAATCGGAAAGAGCTGGAAATCATGGCGCCGGCGGGCGGGTTCGACTGCCTGCGGGCCGCCATCCAGGGCGGGGCGGACTCCGTCTATTTCGGCATCGGACGGCTGAACATGCGCAGCCGCTCGGCGGCCAATTTCCTGCCGGAAGACCTGCCGGAAGTCGTGCGCATCTGCCGCGAGGCGGGGGTGCGGAGCTATCTGACGCTGAACATCACCCTGTTCCAGGGAGACCTGGCGGATATGCGGGAGACGCTGGACGCCGCCCGGGCCGCGGGGGTGGATGCGGTGATCGCGTCGGACATCGCCGCCATCCAGTATTGCCGGCAGATCGGGCTCGAGGTCCACATTTCCACCCAATTGTCCATCTCGAACGTGGAGGCGCTGCGTTTCTATGCGCAGTTCGCCGACGTGGTCGTGCTCGCGCGCGAGCTCACACTGGACCAGGTGAAGGATATCCATGAAACCATTGTCCGGGAAGGGATCTGCGGCCCCTCGGGGCGGCCCGTCCGTATCGAGATGTTCGCCCACGGCGCCCTGTGCATGGCCGTGAGCGGCAAATGCTACCTCTCGCTCCACGCCGCCGGGGCGTCCGCCAACCGCGGCGCCTGTTTCCAGATCTGCCGGCGCGGCTACGAGGTGCGGGACCGCGAGACCGGCAACGAACTGCTTGTAGACAACGAGTACATCATGTCCCCCAAGGACCTGTGCACCATCGAGTTTCTGGACCGCATCGTGGACAGCGGCGTCCGCGTGTTCAAGATCGAGGGCCGGGCCCGTTCCGCGGAGTACGTGAAACGCTGCGCCTCCTGCTACCGGCGGGCGGCCGACGCCGTGTGCGACGGGACATACACCCCGGAACTGGCGGCTGCGCTGAAGGCGGAACTGGCCGAGGTTTTCAACCGGGGTTTCTGGGACGGCTATTACCAGGGGGCGCGCCTGGGCGAGTGGAGTGCCGTGTATGGCACCCAGGCCACCCGGCGCAAGGTTTACCTGGGCAAGGTGACCAACTGGTTCGACCGCATCGGGGTGGCGGAAATCTCCGTGGAAACCACCGACCTGCACCGGGGCGGGCGGCTGATGGCCATCGGAGCCACCACGGGCGTGGTGGAATTCGACGCCGACGACATCCGTCTGGAGTTCGATCCGGTGGAACTGGCGCCCAAGGGCAGCCGCTGCTCGGTACGGGTGCCCGTCGAAGCGTGTCCGGGCGGAAAGCTCCGCCGCGGCGACAAGATTTTCCTTTGGGAATAGGTCCCTGGCCCGGATTCCCCGTCCCAAACGGGCAACTCCTCGCCATATCGCTTGGGGTCGCCCGCAACCCCAGCCTCATCCGGGCGAGGTGACTGCGAGATTATCCCCGGCGGGGGTTCAGGATCGGCTCCGGCCAGGGTTTTGGCCCGCGACCTGACCTCTCCGTCCGGGAGCGACACGAACTGGGAGTGCATCTCAAGATTGACTTCTTCTTCAACCCGTTTGTTCAAGACGAACTGATAGTCACGGACAGAATCGAACTGGCGCTCCATCACCTTGGTATTGACATAGTTGCCCGGCCAGATCAAGCCGTTGGGCAGAAGGACCCAGTCGGCGGGAGGTGCTGTCTTGCTGTGAAGGATCCGTCGTCGCTCGTAAATGGACAAGGTTCCGATCTTGCGGCCGAATTCCAGCATCCAGCCATTGTCCGTATACATCAGTGAAGCGGAGCTCCACCGATAGCCTGCCGGGCTGACGGCCATGCCGGCGGCCGTCGGATTGCGATGTATATAAGCAATGGTAGTCCGAAGCCTTTCTTTATCCGGAATCAGCCAGTGTCCGATCTGCCAGGTTTTCCCGGACAGATTGTCCCCTCCGTGATGTCGCAGCCAGAGTTCAGTCGCCTGTTTGTAATTCTCCATGAACAGGATGCAATCCTCTTCCAAGCCATACAGGATGAAATGGACGTGATTGCCCATCAGGCAGAAGCAGATTACGATAACGGGGTGGTTCTTTCCAAGCCGACACAGACACAGGGCGATGCGGTTCATACCCGCAATGAATTCTTCGACAGATCCGAACAGGATGTCCTCCTCCAGCCCCTTCGTGGCGAAATGATAATAATGCTCGCTTTCCATAATTCTCGTTTTTTCAAAATTAAACATAACTGCGCCACGGAAGAAATCCTTTCGCCACATTTATATGTTTTTATATGTCGAGAGATGTTTTATTATCAACAAACGCTTGTCACCTCGCCCGGAAGGAGAGGGGATTACGGGCGACCCCTGGTGATATGGCCGAGGGTCGCCCGTTCTTCACTGTGAATCCGGGCGAGGTGCCTGAATTGCAGGCAGATTAAAGCAGGTGGCCGAGGAACAGACGCTTCTCTTCGGGGCTGAAACCCCGGAGGGTGGCGTAGGCGTCGATGGCGGCGGGGGACAGGCGGCGGATTTCCGGATAAGCGGCCGACGGGTGCGCGAAGACGAAGCCGCAGATGCTGGCATCAGGGATCATCGCGCAGGATTCCGTCAGGCGGATGCCGAGGGCTTTGGCGCCGGGCAGCAGGGCGAGGATGTCGCGCTTGAGGCTGTGGTCCGGGCAGGAGGCATAGCCCGCCGCCGGTTTGACGATCCTGACCGGAGAGCCTTTCGGCAGCTGTTTCTGCAGTTCGGCGTCCAGCCAGCCCGAGGCGGCCTCGGCGAGGGTCAGGCGCAGCGAGCGCTCCAGCATCGGCTCATATTCCATCTGGCAAGCCGGACAATTGCAGTTGGGTGAATGGCGGGACTCGGAGCCGAAGGCGACGGAGGGGGTGTCGGGGGATTCTTCCCCCGTCATAGCGGAGTGACAGTTCGCCGTCTCGGTTACCGAGATGGCGAACATGCCCGCGGGGGAGTCGGAACCATACGCCTGCGGGGCGACGAAATCCGCCAGGGACCGGCCTCCCGCGCCTTCCTGGCGCAGCATCGGCAGCCGCCATCCCTCGACAGGCTCAGGATGACATGAGACAGGCTCAGGATGACAGGCGTTCCCAGGGACAGCGACGATGACATCGTCTTCCGCGTGGCAGGCGTCGAAACGGGCGGCGATGCGGATGCGGCAGCCGCCTTCGCGCTTCATCGCATCCAGCAGGCGGATGGCGTCTTCGTTGAGCCCGACCAGCGTATCGTCCGCCGGTTGCCGGACCCCCCAGATGGCGTAGAACAGTTTCCAGTCGAAATACGGAAGAACCTCTGCGATGCTGAGTTCCCGGCAGGGGATGCTCTCGAAAAAGGCTCCCCGGAGGTAGCTTTCCGGCGGGAACGGATGGAGCTTTGTGTCTTGCGGAGGCGTAGTGGAGGATGGAGCATTATACAGCCTTCTAAGTTCCTCTTGCTTGCGGTGCTCCTCCGCCTCGGTATTCTTCCGGTCGGACATCAGCCGTCCGGCGAGCACGGCGCTGGCCGAGGCGTCCGGAGCGTAGAAAACGTGGGCGTAGAGCGGGGCGAGCTTGACGGCGGTGTGCAGGGCGGAGGTGGTGGCGCCGCCGACGAGCAGGGGCGTCGTGAGCTCCCGGGCGGCCATCTCGCGGCAGAGTTCCTCCATCTGGTGCAGCGAGGGCGTGATCAGCCCGCTGACGCCGATGATGTCCGCGCGGATCTCCTCCGCACGGGCCAGGATAGTCTCGCGCGGCACCATCACGCCGAGGTCGGTGACCTCGAATCCGTTGCAGCGCAGCACGATGCCGAGGATGTTCTTGCCGATGTCGTGCACGTCGCCCTGTACGGTGGCGAGCAGGACGCGCGGTTTCCCGGCGCCTTCGTCGGCGGCGCCCATATAGGGTTGCAGGATTTCGACGGCGTCGCGCATCACCTTGGCGGACTTGACCACCTGCGGCAGGAACATCTTGCCCGCGGCGAAGCGTTCGCCCACCCGGGCCATCCCGTCCATCAGCGGACCCTCGATGACGTCCACCGCCCGGCCCTTTTCCTGCAGGGCCTCCAGCAGGTCTTCCCGCAGGGTCGCGGACCCGCCGCCGACGAGCGCGCGGACGAGCCGTTCCGAGACGTCGGGCCTGTCGCCTGCAGCGGCGCCGGCGTTCCCGCCCGGCTGCGGCTGCCCCGGATTCTCCCGGGCGGCCGTTTCTTGCGCCAGCGCGATCAGGCGTTCCGTGGCGCCTTCGTCGCGGTCCAGGATCACGTCCTCGACGGCGTGCAGCAGGCCCGGCTCCACGGCATCGTAGGGGAGCAGCAGCCCGGGGTTGACGATGCCCATGTCCAGCCCGGCGGCCACGGCGTGGTAAAGGAAAGCGGCGTGCATCGCCTCGCGGACGGGGTTGTTGCCCCGGAAGGCGAAGGAAAGGTTGGAGATGCCGCCGGAGCACAACGCCCCCGGCAGGTTCGCCTTGATCCAGCGGACGGCCTCGATGAAATCCACCGCATAACGGGCGTGTTCCGGAATGCCGGTGCCGACGGACAGGACGTTGACGTCGAAAATGATATCCCAGGGTTCAAAACCGGCCTGTTCCGTCAGCAGGCGGAAGGCCCGCCGGCAGATGGCGGTCTTGCGTTCATAGACGGTGGCCTGGCCTTCTTCGTCGAAGGCCATCACGACCACGGCGGCGCCCAGGCGGCGGATTTCCCGCGCCCGGGCCAGGAAGACTTCCTCTCCCTCCTTGAGGGACAGTGAGTTGACGATGCAGCGCCCCTGGGCGTTCTTGAGCCCGGCGAGCAGGGTTTCCCAGTGCGAGGAGTCGATCATCAGCGCTGCGCGGGCCACGGCGGGGTCGCCGGCGATGTGCCGGAGGAACTTCTCCATTTCGGCGGTGCCGTCCAGCATGGCGTCGTCCATGTTGACGTCGATGACGGAAGCGCCGCCCTCGATCTGCCCGGCGGCCACCTGCAGGGCGGTGTCGTAGTCGCCCGCAGCGATGAGTTTCGCGAACTTCCGCGAGCCTGCGACGTTGGTGCGCTCGCCGATGTTGGTAAAACGGCTTTGCCGCACGTCCAGGCAGACGGCCTCCAGACCGCTCACGTACGGCCGCGTGTCGGGCGCGGGCAGCGGACGCGGGGCCATGCCGCGTACGGCCTGCGCGATGGCGCGGATGTGGTCGGGCGTGGTACCACAGCAGCCGCCGACCAGGTTTATCAGCCCGTCCTGCGCCATCTTCCGCAAGGCGGCGGCCGTCTGGACGGGGGTTTCATCGTAGGCGCCCATCTCGTTGGGCAGCCCGGCGTTGGGGTAGCAGCTCACGGCGCAGTCCGCCCAGGCGGCCACGTCGGCGAGCAGCGGGGCGAGGTCGGCGGCGCCGAGCGAGCAGTTGAGCCCGAAGCAGAGCGGCCGGGCGTGCCGGACCGAGCGGAAAAAGGCTTCCAGCGTCTGTCCGGTGAGGGTGCGTCCGCTGCGGTCGCCCACCGATACGGAGATGATCAGCGGCAGTGCCGCCGCTTCCGGAATGCCGCTGACCGCATAGAGGGCGGCCTTCGCGTTGAGGGCGTCGAAGCAGGTTTCCAGCAGCAGGGCATCCGCACCGCCTTCCACCAGGCCGCGGACCTGATCGGCATACGCCTGCGCCATCTCGTCGAAGGAGCAGGCGCGCCAGGCGGGGTTGGAGAGGTCCTGCGGCAGGGAGAGGGATTTGCCGGTGGGGCCGAGCGATCCGGCCACCCAGACCTTCCGGGGGGCGGCGTCGGCGGCCTGCCGGGCCAGGGCGGCGCCCGCCCGGGCGAATTCGCGCGCCTGCCCGGAAAGGCCGTAGTCGGCCTGGGCGATGGCGTTGGCGCCGAAGGTGTTGGTGGACAGGATATCCGCTCCGGCGTCGATGTAGGCTTCGTGGATGCCCCGGACGATGTCCGGATGGCTGAGGTTGAAGGTTTCGTTATTGCCGGAAAGGCCCTGGCGCTGGAGCATCGTGCCCATCGCCCCGTCCAGGATCAGGATCCTTTCAGAGAGAGCTTTCCGCAGTCCGTCCATCAGAAGCAGTCCTTGAGCACGCTGATGACGTTTTCGCTGCGCCCCATCGTGTAGAAATGGATTTCGCCGACGCCGTGGGCGAGCAGGTCGCGGCACTGGGCCTTGCACCAGGCCGTGCCGATCTCGTAGGCGTCGCCCGGGTGGGCGGTAAGCTCGGCGGTCAGTTCCACCGGGATGTCGATGGAGAAGCTTTCCGGCAGCAGGTCCACCTGCCGGGCGGAAGAAAGGGGCTTGATGCCCGGGACGATGGGCACGGTGATGCCCGCCGCGCGGCAGCGGTCCACGAAATCATAGAAGACGGCGTTGTTGAAGAACATCTGGGTGATGATCTGGTCGGCGCCGGCATCGACTTTCCGCTTGAGATACTGGATGTCGGTCTCGGGATTCGGGGATTCGAAATGTTTCTCCGGATAGCCGCCCACGCCCAGCGTGAACAGGCGCTCCCCGCCGTTCGCCGCCTCGAAGCGGCGGATGGCGGAGACCAGTTCGTCGGCGTGCGCATAGCCGTCGGGTTCGGGCGTGAAGCGTTTTTCGCCCGGGACCGCGTCGCCCCGCAGCACCAGGATGTTGCGGATGCCCATGAACTTGAAATCCTGCAGCTGCGATTCGATCAGGTCCGCGCTGGCCCCGCCGCAGATCAGGTGCGGGACCACTTCCACGTCCGGAAAGGCGGCCTGGACGGCGGCGCAGACGGCCGGCTGGCTGATGCGCTTGCGCAGCAGGTGCCGCGTGTAGCCGCCGCCGGGCTCCTCGCGGAACTCATATTCGTCACGGTGGCAGGTGACGTTGATATAACGCGGTCCGAACTCCATCAGCGGGCGTATGCTGCCAAGAAGTTCGGATTTGGTGATGCCCTTCAGGGGCGGGACGATTTCGATCGAAGGGAACGGCTTCATCGGACTACTACACTACTTCCCGGTAAAGATAGTGTTTTTTTTCTTACCTTTGGCATATGGAAGAACTGCTGAAAGAACTGATCGCCCTGATGCGGCGCACCGTTTTCCCCGAATACCTCGGGCAGGAAGACCGGGAACTGGACCTGATGCGCATCCGGGGCGTCGTGCGCCGGATCGCGGACGACGGGCGTGCCGCCGCCTTCGTGGACCGCATCCCGGAGATCAGCCGCCTGCTGCACACCGACGTGGAGGCCATCGCGGACAACGACCCCGCCGTGGAAGACTATACGGAAATCGTGCTCTGCTACCCGGGCATCAAGGTGATGCTCCACTACCGCACAGCGCACGAACTGCTGCTGCTCGGCGTGCCCGTGGCGCCGCGCATCCTCACGGAGATGGCCCACTCCGCCACCGGCATCGACATCCATCCGGGCGCGAAGATCGGCGAGTACTTCGCCATCGACCACGGCACGGGCATCGTCGTCGGTGCCACGACCGTGATCGGGGACCACGTGATGCTCTACCAGGGCGTGACGCTGGGCGCCAAGAATTTCAAATACGACGCCGACGGCCGTCCGCTGGACGTTCCGCGCCACCCGGTGCTGGAGGACAACGTGACCGTCTATGCGAACACGACCATCCTCGGACGCGTGACCATCGGCCACGATACCGTGGTCGGCGGCAACGTCTGGCTCACCCACGACGTGCCGCCCCGTTCGCGCATCCTGCAGACCCGGGCGGTCGAGCAGCCGCTGTTTACCGACGGCGCCGGCATCTGATCCGCATGGGCTGACCGGAGATCCGGGAATTCTCGTTAATTACCGCACCGGAACGGCGTGGGTGTTCTTCACCTCGCCCATCACGAAAGAGCTGTTCAGCCCGCCGATGCAGTCCAGTTCGCCGAGGATCCGCAGCACGAACTGCTGGTATTCCTTCATGCTGGACACATAGACCTTCAGGAGGAAATCGTAATCTCCTGATATATTGTAACATTCCCCCACCTCGTCCATCGACTGCACCGCGTCCATCAGGCGCCGGGCGTTCTCGAAGGTATGCTGTTTCATCTTGATGTAGCAGAACGCGATGAAGGAGCAGTCCAGCTTCTCCGCGTCCAGCACGGCCACATAGCCCCGGATGTAGCCCTGGTCCTGCAGGCGCCTGATGCGTTCATAGACCGGCGTGGGCGACAGGTGCACGCGCGCGGCGATCTGCTTGTTCGTCAGGGAGGCGTCTTCCTGCAGGATGCGCAGGATGGCGATATCGGTGTTGTCGAGTCCGCTCATGGGAGGAAAAGATGTTTGTTCTGCTGGAGCCTATTTTATGGGTTAATTTTGGATATAACTATTAAAAATCCGTGTAAATTTAGCAATATTTCCTAAATTTTTAAATGATGTTGGAAATAATTTCTTCTTCTCCGACCTTTGCCAATGGAAAACAACAAAAACAAAGCATATGAGCAAGCAGAACTACCACGTTGAGACCCTGGCCCTGCACGTCGGCCAGGAGACCCCGGACCCCGCATCCGACGCCCGCGCCGTCCCCATCTACCAGACGACCTCCTACGTCTTCCGCAACAGCCAGCACGCCGCCGACCGCTTCGGCCTGCGCGACCCCGGCAACATCTACGGCCGCCTGACCAACTCCACCCAGGCCGTCTTCGAGGAGCGCGTGGCTGCGCTGGAAGGCGGTGTGGCAGGCCTCGCCGTGGCTTCCGGCGCCGCCGCCATCACCTACGCCCTGCAGAACGTCCTGCAGAACGGCGACCATATCATCGCCGCAGACAATCTCTACGGAGGCTCCTACAACCTCATCACCCACACCCTGTCCACCCAGGGCATCCAGAACACCATCCTGAACGTGAACGACCTGCAGGCGCTCGAAGCCGCCATCCGGCCCAACACCAAGGTCATCTACGCCGAGACCTTCGGCAATCCCAATTCCGACGTGGCCGACTTCGAGGGCATCGCGGTAGTCGCGCACCGCCACGGCATCGTCTTCATCGTGGACAACACCTTCGCCCCCATCGTCATCCGTCCGCTGGAGCACGGCGCAGACATCGTGGTCCATTCCGCCACCAAGTTCATCGGCGGGCACGGCAGCTCGCTGGGTGGCGTGATCGTGGACGGCGGCAAGTTCGACTGGAAGGCGAACGCCGACAAATATCCCACCCTCGCGAAACCCGATCCCAGCTACCACGGCGCCATCTTCGCGGACGTGGCCGGCCCCGCCGCCTTCGTCACGCGCATCCGCGCCGTTATCCTCCGCGACACGGGTGCGGCCATCAGCCCCTTCAACGCCTGGATCCTGCTCCAGGGCGTGGAATCCCTGCCGCTGCGCATCGAGCGCCATACGCAGAACGCCCTCAAGGTCGTGGAGTACCTCTCGAAACACCCCAAGGTGGCCAAAGTCAATCACCCGGCCTTGCCCGAGCACCACGACCACGCGCTCTACTGTCGCTATTTCCCGAACGGTGCCGGCTCCATCTTCACCTTCGAGATCAAGGGCACCCAGGAAGATGCGTGGCGCTTTATCGACCGCCTGAAGATCTTCTCCCTGCTGGCCAACGTGGCGGATGTGAAGAGCCTGGTCATCCACCCCTACACCACCACCCATTCACAGCTGTCGCCCGAAGAACTCGCCGAGCAGCACATCACCCCCACCACCATCCGCCTGTCCGTCGGCGTGGAGCACATCGACGACATCATCGCCGATCTTGAACAGGCATTTTCAGAATAATTGATTAATTTTACATCATGATATACCAGAACCTTACCGACCTCATCGGGAACACCCCGCTCCTGGAGGTCTCCGGCCTCGAAGGCCAGCAGGCACGCATCGCGCTCAAATTGGAACGGAACAACCCGGGCGGCAGCGTCAAGGACCGCATCGCCCTCGCGATGATCGAAGACGCCGAGCAGAACGGCATCCTGAAACCCGGCGCCACGATCGTGGAACCCACCAGCGGCAACACCGGCATCGGCCTGGCCTGGGTGGCCCGCGCCAAAGGATACAAGACCATACTCACGATGCCCGACACGATGAGCGTCGAGCGCAGGAACCTCCTCAAGGCCTTCGGTGCCGTCATCGAACTCACCCCCGGCGCCGAGGGGATGAAAGGCGCCATCGCCAAGGCGGAGCAGATCCGGGCGACCACCCCCGGCGCCGTGATCCTGGGGCAGTTCACCAATCCCGCCAACCCGGCCGCCCACGAGCGGACCACCGCCCAGGAGGTCTGGCGCGACACCGACGGCGCCGTGGACATCTTCGTGGCCGGCATCGGCACGGGCGGTACCGTCAGCGGAACGGGAAAAGGCCTGAAGGCACACAAGCCCGAAGTGCAGGTGTTCGGCGTGGAGCCTGCCTCTTCCGCCGTCATCACCACCGGCGTTCCCGGCAAGCACAAGATCCAGGGTATCGGAGCGGGCTTCGTGCCGCAGACCTTCCTGCAGGAGTATGTGGACCAGGTACTTACGGTGACGGACGAGGACGCTTTTGAAGGCGCCCGCCTGCTGGCCGACAAACTGGGTCTGCTCGTGGGCATCTCCTCAGGTGCAGCCTTCAGCGCCGCCTACGCCCTCGCCCGGAAGGCGGAGAACCAGGGCAAGCTGATCGTCGCGTTGCTGCCCGATACGGGCGAACGCTATCTTTCCACCCCGCTCTTCGAACGCTGACGGAGGATTCCTCGGGACTGATTTCCCTGAAAAACGATGCGACCCCTCACGATACCGTGGGGGGTCGCACTGATAAAGGCCGGAACCGGTGCCGGCCCTGGGGACTACAGGTCGTTGAGCTCCTGGGTCATCTCGTCCTTGCGGCCGACGATGATGTCCTGGTAGATCTTCAGACCCGTACCGGCAGGGATCAGGTGTCCGCAGATGACGTTCTCCTTCAGGCCTTCGAGGTGGTCGACGCGGCCGCGGATGGCGGCTTCGCTGAGCACCTTGGTGGTCTCCTGGAAGGAGGCGGCGGAGATGAAGCTGTCGGTCTTGAGGGCCGCGCGGGTGATACCCTGGAGGATCAGGCGCGCCGTGGCCGGCTGCGTGGGACGGGCGGACATCATCTCGAGGCCCTGACGCTCCAGCGAAGCGTTCTCGCTGCGCATCTCACGGGCGCCGATGATGTCGCCTTCCTCGTATTTCTGCGAACCGCCGGGGTTCAGCACCTTGAACTTGCCGTAGATCTTGTCGTTGACGTCCATGAAGCGCCACTTGTCCACCATTTCCTCGGTGAGGAACTCGGTGTCGCCGGGATAGGTGATTTCCACCTTGCGCATCATCTGGCGGACGATGATTTCGAAGTGCTTGTCGTTGATCTTCACGCCCTGGAGGCGGTAGACGGCCTGTACTTCGTTGACGATGTACTCCTGCGCCTTGACCGGTCCGAGGATGGACAGGATGTCGCTCGGGGAAACGCCGCCGTCGGAGAGCGGGGTGCCCGCCTTGACATAGTCGCTTTCCTGGACGAGGATCTGCTTGGTCAGCGGCACGAGGTAGTGCTTCTCGACGCCGGACTTGTTGCGGACGGAGATCTCGCGGTTACCGCGCTTGACCTTGCCCATCACGACCTCGCCGTTGATCTCGGAGAGGATGGCGGGGTTGGACGGGTTGCGGGCCTCGAAGAGCTCGGTGACACGCGGCAGACCGCCGGTGATGTCGCTGGCCTTGCCGACCGCGCGCGGGATCTTCATGATTACGTCACCGACCTTGACGGTGCTGCCGTTCTCGGACATCACGTGGGCGCCGACCGGCAGGTTGAACACCTTGATGCTCTCGCCGTTCTCGTTGACGATATGCAGCGCGGGGCTCTTGGTCTTGTCCTTGGACTCGATGATGACCTTGTCCGTGCTGACGGAGAATTCATCCGCGGAGTCTTTCTGGAAGGTGCTGCCTTCGATCATGTTCTCGAAGCGGACCGTACCGGCCGTTTCCACGATGGTGGTGGCGTTGTACGCATCCCAGTCGCAGATCAGGTCGCCCTTCTTCACCTTGTCTCCGTCTTTCTTGTACAGGACGGCGCCATAGGGCACGTCGTACTGGGAGAAGGTGATGCCGGTGTTCTCGTCCATGATGCGGAGCTCGGTCATGCGGCTCACGACGACGGTCTGGACCTCACCGCCGTCCGCGACGCGGTCGATGGTGCGGAGCTCCTCGAACTTGAGGACACCGTCGTACTTGGACTCGATGGAGGAATCGGCTGCGGAGGAGGAAGCGGTACCGCCGACGTGGAAGGTACGCAGCGTCAGCTGGGTACCCGGCTCGCCGATGGACTGGGCGGCGATGACGCCGACCACTTCGCCCTTCTCGACCATGCGGGAGGTGGCCAGGTTGCGTCCGTAGCACTTGGCGCAGACGCCCTTGCGGCTCTCGCAGGTGAGCACCGAACGGATCTCCACCTGCTCGATGGGCAGGGAGTCGATCAGGTCGGCCTCCTTTTCGCGGATTTCCTCGCCGGCCTTGATGATGAGCTCGCCGGTCAGCGGGTTGAAGATGTCGTGCACGGAGGTACGGCCGAGGATACGTTCGCCGAGGGACTCGACGACCTCGTCCTTGTTCTTGATCGCGGTGGCGATCAGGCCGCGCAGGGTGCCGCAGTCTTCCTCGGTAATGATCACGTCGTGCGACACGTCCACCAGACGGCGGGTCAGGTAACCTGCGTCAGCCGTCTTGAGGGCGGTGTCGGCCAGACCCTTGCGGGCGCCGTGCGTGGAGATGAAATATTCGAGCACGGTCATGCCCTCCTTCAGGTTGGACACGATCGGGTTCTCGATGATGTCCGCGCCGGAGGCGCCGGCCTTCTGCGGCTTGGCCATCAGGCCTCGCATGCCGCAGAGCTGCTTGATCTGGGTGGTGGAACCACGGGCGCCGGAGTCGAGCATCATGTACACGGGGTTGAATCCCTGCTGGTCGGCGGAGATCTGCTTCGTGACGATGCCGGTCAGGCGGTTGTCCACGGCGGACCACAGGTCGATGACCTTGTTGTAGCGCTCGTTGTTGGTGATGAAGCCCATGTCGTAGTCGCCACGGATCGCGGCGACCTGCTTGTAGGCCTCCTCCACGAGGGTGGCCTTCTCCGCCGGGACGATGACGTCGCCGAGGTTGAAGGAGATGCCCGCGCGGAACGCCTGGTCGTAGCCGAGGTTCTTGATGTCGTCGAGGAACTGGGCGGTGCGCGTCACGCCGGTGTGCTTGATGACGTCGGTGATGATCTTGCGCAGGGCCTTCTTGCCGAGCACCTCGTTCACGTAGGGGACTTCGTCCGGAACGTACTGGTTCACGATGATGCGGCCGGCGGTGGTCTCGACGAGCTGCTCGCCCTTCGACGGGTCCTGCTTGTCCACGGCGAGCCGGACCTTGATCTTGGCGTGCATGTCGATGGCCTTCTCGTTGTAGGCCACGATCACCTCCTCGGGGGAGTAGAAGCACTTGCCCTCTCCCTTGGCGCCCGGACGGATCTTGGTGATGTAGTACAGACCGAGGACCATGTCTTGGGACGGCACCGTGATCGGGGCTCCGTTGGCCGGGTTGAGGATGTTCTGCGAACCGAGCATCAGCAGCTGCGCCTCCATGATGGCGGCGTTGCCGAGCGGAAGGTGCACGGCCATCTGGTCACCGTCGAAGTCGGCGTTGAACGCCGTACAGGCGAGCGGATGCAGCTGGATGGCCTTGCCCTCGATCATGCGCGGCTGGAAAGCCTGGATACCGAGGCGGTGCAGGGTCGGTGCACGGTTGAGGAGCACCGGGTGGCCCTTCATCACGTTCTCGAGGATGTCCCAGATGACCGGGTCCTTGCGGTCCACGATCTTCTTGGCGGACTTGACCGTCTTGACGATGCCGCGCTCGATGAGCTTGCGGATGATGAACGGCTTGTAGAGCTCTGCGGCCATGAACTTCGGCAGGCCGCACTCGTGCATGTTGAGCTCCGGACCGACGACGATGACGCTTCGGGCGGAGTAGTCCACGCGCTTGCCGAGGAGGTTCTGGCGGAAGCGGCCCTGCTTGCCCTTGAGGGAATCGGACAGGGACTTCAGCGCCCGGTTGGTCTCGCTCTTGACGGCGGAGGACTTCTTGGAGTTGTCGAAGAGGGAATCGACGGCTTCCTGGAGCATGCGCTTCTCGTTGCGCAGGATCACCTCGGGGGCCTTGATGTCGATGAGTTTCTTCAGACGGTTGTTGCGGATGATCACGCGGCGGTACAGGTCGTTCAGGTCGGAGGTCGCGAAGCGTCCGCCGTCGAGGGGGACGAGCGGGCGGAGATCCGGCGGGATGACCGGAATGACCTTCATCACCATCCACTCGGGACGGTTGACGCCCTTGGACTCCTGGAACCATTTCACCACCTGGAGGCGCTTCAGGATCTCGACCTTGCGCTGCTGGGAGCTCTCCACGAGCATGCGCTGGCGGAGTTCCTTGCCGAGCTGCTCGACGTCGATCTCCTTGAGGAGGTCATAGACGCCTTCGGCACCCATCTTGGCGATGAACTTGTCGGGATCGCTGTCCGGCAGGTTCTCGTTGCCCGGGATGCGGGCGAGGGCGTCGAGGTACTCGTCCTCGGAAAGGAGCTCCATCTTGGGCAGGTCGCTGGCGCCCGGACGCACCACGATGTATTTCTCGTAGTAGATCACGGACTCGAGCTTCTTGGACGGCAGTCCGAGGAGCGCGGAGATCTTGTTGGGCGCGGACTTGAAGTACCAGATGTGGGCCACCGGAACGGTCAGGGCGATATGGCCCATCCGCTCGCGGCGCACCTTCTTCTCGGTCACCTCGACGTTGCAGCGGTCGCACACGATGCCGCGGTAGCGGATCCTCTTGTACTTGCCGCAATAGCACTCGTAGTCCTTGGTCGGGCCGAAGATCTTCTCGCAGAAGAGTCCGTCGCGCTCGGGCTTGTAGGTCCGGTAGTTGACGGTCTCGGGCTTGAGGACCTCGCCGCACGAACGCTCGGTGATGTCCTCAGGCGACGCAAGGGAGATGCTGATCGTCTGGAAGTTGCTCTTTACCTTGTTGTCTTTGTTATTGAAAGTAGGCATATTACGTTTCGTTCAAGCAATTAGTCCAAAGTAACCTTGAGGCCCAGGCCACGGAGTTCGTGGAGGAGCACGTTGAGGGACTCGGGGATGCCTGCGGGCGGCATCGGATCACCCTTGACGATGGCTTCGTAGGTCTTCGCACGGCCGACGACGTCGTCGGACTTGACGGTGAGGATCTCCTGCAGGGCGTTGGCTGCGCCGAACGCTTCGAGGGCCCAGACCTCCATCTCACCGAAGCGCTGGCCGCCGAACTGGGCCTTGCCGCCGAGCGGCTGCTGGGTGATGAGGGAGTAGGGACCGATGGAACGGGCGTGCATCTTGTCGTCGACCATGTGGCCGAGCTTGATCATATAGATGACACCCACGGTCGCGGGCTGGTCGAAGTAGTCGCCGGTGCCGCCGTCGCGCAGCAGGGTCTTGCCGAAGCGGGGAACACCTGCCTTGTCGGTGTACTTGCAGATCTCGTCGATGCTGGCACCGTCGAAGATCGGGGTGCTGAACTTCAGACCCAGGCGCGCGCCCGCCCAACCGAGGACGGTCTCGTAGATCTGGCCGAGGTTCATACGGGAAGGCACGCCGAGCGGGTTGAGCACGATGTCCACGGGGGTACCGTCCTCGAGGAACGGCATGTCCTCCTGGCGGACGATCTTCGCGACGATGCCCTTGTTGCCGTGACGGCCGGCCATCTTGTCACCGACGGTGATCTTGCGCTTCTTGGCGATGTACACCTTGGCGATCTGCATCACGCCGTTGGGAAGTTCGTCGCCCACCTTGATCTTGTCCATCTCACGCTTGCAGATCGCCTGCTCGGTCTTGAGGGCGATGCAGTAGTTGTTGATGAGGTCGCGGATCTGGGCGTTGGCCTCCTTGTCGGAAGTCCACTTGCCGGAAGTGATGTTCGTGTAGTCGATCCCCTTGAGCATCTCGGCGGTGATCTTCTTGTCCTTCGGGATGATCTCCACCCCGTAGAGGTCGGAGATGCCGGCGCTCTTGCGGTTCTTGGTCAGCACGACGAGTTTCTGGAGGAAGTCGGCGAAGAGCTTCTCGGCCTTGCGGTCGAACTCGGCCTGGCGCATGTCCAGGCGGGTCTTCTGGTCGTTGCGGCTCTGGCTCCTGCGGCCGGTCTCCTTGGAGAGCTTGGCGTAGAGGGCGGTGCCCACGACGGTGCCGCTCAGGGACGGGTTGGCCTTCAGGGAGGCGTCCTTCACGTCGCCGGCCTTGTCGCCGAAGATGGCCTTCAGGAGCTTCTCCTCCGGAGACGGGTCGCTCTCGCCCTTCGGGGTGATCTTGCCGATCATGATGTCGCCCGGCTCGATGTGCGCGCCGATGCGGACGATGCCGTCGGGACCGAGGTTCTTGGTGGCGTCCTCGCTGACGTTCGGGATGTCGGAGGTGAGTTCCTCCATGCCGCGCTTGGTGTCGCGGACCTCGGTGAGGTACTCGTCCACGTGGACGGAAGTGAGGATGTCCCACTTCACCATTTCCTCGGAGAGGACGATGGCATCCTCGTAGTTGTAACCCTTCCAGGGCATGAAGGCGACCTTCAGGTTGCGGCCGAGCGCGAGCTCGCCGTCCTGCGAGGCGTATCCCTGCGTGAGGACCTGGCCCTTCTCGACCTTGTCGCCCTTCCGCACGAGCGGCGAAAGGTTGACCGTGGTGCTCTGGTTGGTCCTGCGGTAGATGGGCAGCTTGTAGACCGTCTCCTCCGGAGCGAAGCTCACGAAGTTCTCGGCCTCGGTGCGCTCGTACTTGATGCGGATCTCGTTGGCGTCCACGTAGGTGACCTCGCCGCGGCGCTCAGCGATGAACTGGGTGCGGGAGTCGATGCAGACGCGCTCTTCCAGACCGGTACCCACGATCGGGGACTCCGGCTTGAGGAGCGGCACGGCCTGGCGCATCATGTTCGCACCCATCAGGGCGCGGTGCGCGTCGTCGTGCTCCAGGAACGGGATGAGGGACGCGGCGACCGAAGCCATCTGGTTCGGGGCGACGTCCATATAGTTGACCTCTTCCTTCGTGACGACCGGGAAATCGGCCTCCAGACGGCACTGGATGCGGTCTTCGAGGATATTTCCCTCATCGTCCATGCGGACGTTGGCCAGGGACACCAGCTTGTCCTCCTCCTCCTCGGCGCTCATGTAATGGCAGCCGGCGGCGGTGAGGTCCACCTTGCCGTCCTTGACGTCGCGGTAGGGGGTCTCGATGAATCCCAGGGCGTCGATGCGGGCATAGACGCACAGGGAGGAGATCAGACCGATGTTCGGGCCTTCCGGCGACTCGATCGGGCAGAGGCGGCCGTAGTGCGTGTAGTGCACGTCACGGACTTCGAAGCCCGCGCGGTCGCGGCTCAGACCGCCGGGACCGAGGGCGGACAGACGACGCTTGTGCGTAATCTCGGCCAGCGGGTTGGTCTGGTCCATGAACTGCGACAGCTGGCTGGTGCCGAAGAACGAGTTGATCACGGAAGAGAGCGTCTTCGCGTTGATCAGGTCGATCGGGTTGAACTGCTCGCTGTCGCGGACGTTCATCCGCTCGCGGATGGTCCGGGCCATGCGGCTCAGGCCGACGCTGAACTGGTTGGCGAGCTGTTCGCCCACCGTGCGGACACGGCGGTTGGACAGGTGGTCGATATCGTCCACGGACGCCTTGGAGTTGATCAGCTGGATGAGATACTTGATGATCTCGATGATGTCGGTGTTGGTCAGGACGCGCACGTCCGGGGCGATCGACAGGCCGAGCTTCTTGTTGAGGCGGAAGCGGCCGACGTTGCCCAGGTCGTATCTCTTCTCGGAGAAGAAGAGCTTGTCGATGACGTCGCGGGCCGTGCTCTCATCCGGCGGTTCCGAGTTGCGGAGCTGCTTGTAGATGTAGTTGACGGCTTCGATCTCCGTGTTGGTCGGATCCTTCTGGAGGGTGTTGAAGATGATGGAGTACTCGTTGGACCCCACTTCGTCCTTCTGCAGGAGGATGCTCTTCTCATCGGCCTCGAGGATGGCCTCGATGGTCGCGTCGTCGAGGATCTCGCCGCGCTTGACGATGATGTCGATACGCTCGACGGGCGTCACCTCGCCGGTGTCCTCATCGATGAAGTCCTCGAACTTGGTCTTCAGGACGTTGTTGGCCAACTTGCGGCCGCGTCCGGCTTCCAGGTTCTCCGGGGTGACCTCGATCTCGTCGGCCAGGTCGAAGATGTCGATGATGTCCTTGTCGGCGTTGTAGCCGATGGCACGCAGCAGCGTGGTCACGGGCAGCTTCTTCTTCCGGTCGATGTAGGCGTACATCACATTGTTGATATCCGTCGCGAACTCGATCCAGGAACCCTTGAACGGGATGATGCGGGCGGAATAGAGCTTCGTTCCGTTGGCGTGCATGCTCTGGTCGAAGAAAACGCCCGGAGAGCGGTGCAGCTGGGAAACGATGATGCGCTCGGAGCCGTTGATCACGAACGTGCCGGCCGGCGTCATATAGGGGATGTTCCCCAGATAGACGTCCTGGACGCGGGTGTCGAAATCCTCGTGGTCCGGGTCCGTGCAGGACAGACGGAGTTTCGCTTTCAGCGGAACGTTGTAGGTAAGACCGCGCTGCAGGCACTCCTCGATGGAATACTGAGGGGGATCGATGAAATAATCGATGAATTCGAGCTTGTAGTTGTTTCTCGTATCCTCAATCGGGAAGATCTCCTGGAATACCTGGTAAAGGCCTTCGTTTTTCCGGTTCTCCGGCGTGGTCTCCAGCTGGAAGAAATCCCGGAAGGACTTCAGCTGGACTTCCAGCAGGTCCGGGTATTCCAAGATCTTGGATGTAGCGAAATTGATGCGCTTGTTGATAGCCTTTTTTGACATATTCTGCCGATGGAAACGTTGGAATTGGGAGAAAAACTTAAAGACGGAAAAAAGGTTTAGAGCCTTTTATCCCCGGCTCTAAACCTGTTTGTCCCTGAAAGCAGGGGCGAGGTCGGATTTATTTAATCTCAACCTCGGCGCCGGCTTCCTCAAGAGCAGCCTTGAGGGCCTCGGCCTCTGCCTTGGAAATCTTCTCCTTGATCGTGGAAGGAGCACCGTCCACGAGATCCTTCGCTTCCTTCAGGCCGAGACCGAGCTCGGTCTTGACCACCTTGATCACGCCAAGCTTGGCCTGACCGGCGGAGGTGAGAATCACGTCGAACTCAGTCTGCTCGGCCTCGGCGGCGGCGCCGGCACCGGCGTCAGCGGAGACGACCACAGCAGCGGCTGCAGGCTCGATACCATACTCTTCCTTGAGGATCTTTGCAAGTTCCTGAACGTCTTTTACAGAAAGGTTTACCAACTCTTCTGCAAGGGCTTTAACATCTGCCATAATTTTATACTTTTTAAATTGTTAATATTTCTTATTCTGCTGCAGGTGCGTCGGCTGCAGGAGCCGCTTCGGCCGCGGGGGCCTCGGGTGCGGCGGCGGGAGCCTCCTCGGCTGCAGGAGCCGGGGCTGCCGCGGGCTTTGCGACGGCGATCTTCTCGTCGTCCGCCTTGCCTTCGGAAGCATTCTCGAGGCCGCCGATGACGCGCTGGATCGGGCTCTGGAGGAGGGCGATGATGTCGCCGATGAGCTCTTCGCGGGTCTTGATGGATGCGAGCTGGTCGAGCTTGTCTTCACCGATGAACACGCAGTCCTGGACGAAAGCACCCTTGACGACAGGCTTGGTAAAGCCTTCGCGCTGAAGCTTCTTGATGAGCTTGCCGGGGGCGGAGGGGACTTCGGTGTACATGATGGCGGTGTTGCCGACGAGGGTCTCGGACAGGGACTTCATGTCCTCGTTCTCGACTTCCTTGAGCACGTGTGCGAAGAGGGTGTTCTTGACAACGTTCAGGACAATGCCCTGATTGAAGCACTCACGACGCAGTTTACTGGTCTGTCCAGCATTCAGTCCGGCAATATCGGTAATGTAGAAATTCGGATACTGCTTGAGCTGCGCTGAGATCGTTTCAATAATTTGAGCTTTTTCTTCCTTTTTCATAATATTGAATTTTTACTCAGCAGCCTTGTTGAGGAATGCCTTGAGATCGATTTTAATACCGGGGCTCATGGTGGAGCACAGGGCTGCGCTCTTCATGTAAGTGCCCTTGAGAGCCTGCGGCTTGAGCTTCGCGATGGCGTTCAGCACTTCCGCGGCATTCTCGTAAAGTTGCTCGGCGGTGAAGGAGACCTTGCCGATTCCGGTGTGGATGATGCCGGTCTTGTCGACCTTGAAGTCGATCTTGCCACCCTTGGAGGCCTTGACGGCGGCCCCGATTTCCATCGTGACCGTGCCGGTCTTGGGGTTCGGCATCAGGCCGCGGGGACCCAGGATCTTGCCCAGGGCACCGACCTTGGCCATCACGGAAGGGGTGCAGACGATGACGTCCACGTCCGTCCAGCCGCCTTTGATTTTCTCGATGTACTCGTCGAGGCCCACGTAGTCGGCGCCGGCTTCCTTCGCTTCGTTCTCCTTGTCGGGAGTGCAGAGCGCGAGGACGCGGACGACCTTGCCCGTTCCGTTCGGAAGGGTGACCACGCCACGGATCATCTGGTTGGCCTTGCGCGGGTCAACACCGAGGTTCGCGGAGATCTCGACGGTCGCGTCGAACTTGGTATAAGTGATGTCCTTTACCACCTGGCACGCCTCAGCGAGCGGATACAGTTTCTGGGAATCGAATTTTCCCTCGACTGCCTTCTGATTCTTTGTCATTCTTGCCATAATGCGTGTCGATTTTAAAGGTTCTCGGGGAATTCACCGGTCACGGTGATACCCATGCTTCTTGCGGTACCAGCCACCATGCGCATCGCGGATGCGAGGGTGAAGCAGTTGAGGTCCGGCATCTTGCCTTCGGCGATCGTCTTGATTTGGTCCCAGGTGACGGAGGCGACCTTCTTGCGGTTCGGCTCTCCGGAAGCGGTGGTAATCTTGGCCGCTTCTTTCAGGGAGACAGCCACGGGCGGCTGCTTGACTTCGAAGGTGAAGGACTTGTCGGAGAAAACGGTGATCACCACCGGCAGGATCTTGCCTGCCTGAGCCTGCGTAGCGGCGTTGAACGCCTTGCAGAACTCCATGATGTTCAAGCCTTTGGAACCGAGTGCAGGTCCTACCGGAGGTGCAGGATTTGCAGCTCCGCCTTTGATTTGGAGCTTAATGAATCCGGTAACTTCTTTTGCCATGATGAAATGTTATTCTTTAGTTACTTGTGTAAAGCTGAGTTCGAGTTGGGTCTTCCTTCCGAAGATCACCACAATCACTTTGACCTTGCTCCGGTCTTCCAGAATCTCGTCGACGGTGCCGCTGAAACCGCTGAACGGGCCGTCCGTGATGCGGACGGACTCGCCGATCTCGTAGTTCACCAGCGTCTCGGCGGCGTTGTCTGCGTTCTCGTCCTGAATGCCGAGGATCCGCTGTGCCTCATCCTCACGGATCGGTACAGGGATGCGCTCGAACTGGGCGCCCTGGGTGGTTTTCTTTTCAGTGAGGAAACCGGACATGCCGGGGACAAGATTGCGGATGATGTTCTCCAGTTTGGCACTCAGTTCGGCCTGGATAAGTACATAACCAGGATAAAGCAGCTTGTCGACTGCTTTTCTTTTACCGTTCTTCGTAACGATTTCCTTTTTGACGGGAACCAGTACCTGAGCTACCTGATCCTGAAGTCCGCTTCTTTCGATCTCTTTTTCGAGATATTCCTTGGCCTTTTTTTCCTTACCTCCTGCTGCGCGCAGAACGTACCATTTCATTTCGCCCATCTTGAGTCAAACGATTACAACGAGTAGATTCCGGTCATCAGAGATTGGAAAGCAAAATCGATCACCCAAAGCACTGCGGCCAGGATGACGGTCGTGACAATGACGAGGATGGCGGAGCTTTGCAGCTTCGACCACGTCGGCCAGGTCGTCTTCTTGGTGAGCTCGGTGAACGACTCTTTGCAATAATTGATAAACTTTCTCATCTTTACATTTAATGGATGCCGCGAAATGGAAGCGGGAGGGCGGCATCTGTTAAACAATTACCAAATCGTAACCTTTGATATTTTGCAGGGGAAGCAGGAATCGAACCCACATTGACGGTTTTGGAGACCGCTGAATTACCATTATTCTCCGCCTCGGGATTCAATCGGACTTAGTCAAGGATCTTGATGACCTGACCGGCACCGACCGTACGGCCACCTTCGCGGATAGCGAAGCGGAGGTTCTCGTTCAGAGCGACCGGGGTGATCAGCTGGACATCGATCTCGACGTTGTCACCAGGCATAACCATCTCGACGCCGGCCGGGAGGGTGATCTCACCGGTAACATCCAGCGTGCGGATGAAGAACTGGGGACGATACTTGTTGTGGAACGGCGTGTGACGGCCACCCTCTTCCTTCTTCAGGACGTAGATCTGTCCGAGGAAGTGCTTGTGCGGGGTGATGGAGCCGGGCTTGGCGATAACCTCACCGCGCTTGACTTCCTTCTTGTCGATACCACGGAGGAGCAGACCCACATTGTCGCCTGCCTCGCCCTGGTCGAGGAGCTTGCGGAACATCTCGACGCCGGTGACGACGGTGGTCCTGGGCTTGTCGCTGAAACCGACGATCTCGGCAGGATCGTTGACGTGGATGGTACCGGTCTCGATACGGCCGGTGACGACAGTACCACGACCGGTGATGGAGAAGATGTCCTCGATAGGCATCAGGAACGGCTTCTCGTTCTCACGGACCGGAAGGGGAATGTAGTTGTCAACAGCGTCCATCAGCTCGAGGACCTTCTCCTCCCACTGCGGCTCACCGTTGAGGGCGCCGAGGGCGGAACCACGGATGACGGGGGCGTTGTCACCGTCGAAATCGTACTTGTTGAGCAGGTCGCGGACCTCCATCTCGACGAGGTCAAGCATTTCCTCATCGTCCACGAGGTCGACCTTGTTCAGGAAGACGACCATCTTCGGGACGTTCACCTGCTTGGCGAGGAGGACGTGCTCGTTGGTCTGCGGCATCGGGCCGTCAGTGGCGGCGACGACGAGGATTGCACCGTCCATCTGGGCGGCACCGGTAACCATGTTCTTCACGTAGTCGGCGTGGCCCGGGCAATCGACATGCGCATAGTGGCGATTGGCGGTCTGGTACTCGACGTGAGCCGTGTTGATGGTGATACCGCGCTCCTTCTCCTCGGGAGCGTTGTCGATCTGGTCGAAAGACTTGATCTCGCTCAGACCCTTGGCGGCGAGCACCTTCGTGATCGCAGCGGTCAGAGTGGTCTTGCCGTGGTCAACGTGGCCGATCGTGCCGATGTTGACATGAGGTTTGGTCCTCTCGAATTTTTCTTTTGCCATAATATATTACGTTTAAAAGTTTGTTTACAAAATTAAACCGGCTTCAAGGCCGGCTCCGTGGAGCCGATGATGGGATTTGAACTCATGACCTCATCCTTACCAAGGATGCGCTCTACCCCTGAGCTACATCGGCAATCTTGGAGCGGGGTAGGAGAATCGAACTCCCATTTCCAGCTTGGAAGGCTGGCATAATAGCCATTATACGAACCCCGCTTTGTGTGGAAATCGTTCGATTTCGCTTCCGCTTTTGTGGGCAAGGATGGATTCGAACCACCGTAGGCTTAGCCAGCAGATTTACAGTCTGCCCCATTTGACCGCTCTGGTACTTGCCCCTGTCTTTTACATTGCACGACCTTGAGATTACAAATCACACGCTCTAGCCAACTGAGCTACATCGGCAATGTATTATTTCAAAGCCCCCTAGTTTTTGGGACTGCAAAGATAGGAATAATTTCCTATTCTCCAAATACTTTTCTCAAACTTTTTCGGATGCCTTCCACATCCAGTCCGCACTCCGCCTGCTGCTCGGACTGTTTCGCCTGCGGAATGAAGCGGTCGGGGATGCCGATGCCGTCCAGGGTGGCCCGGGAACGGATCCGGGCGAGCAGTTCCGCCACGGCCCCGTACAGCCCGCCGCACAGGGCGCCGTCCTCCACGGTGAGGATGTGGGCGTAGCGGCCGGCGACGTGCCGGACGGCTTCCGTGTCGAGCGGCTTGAGGAAGCGCAGGTCGTACACGCCCACCCGTCCGGGCCAGTCCCGGGCGGCTTCCAGGGCGCGGTTCACCACGGGGCCGAGGCCCAGGACCGCGACCGTGTCGCCTTCCAGCAGGGTTTCCGCGCGGCCGATCTCGTACGGCTCCGGCTCTGCCTCCCGCCAGGGGGTGCCTTCACCCATCCCGCGCGGGTACCTTATTATGAATGGACCCGTCGCGTGCGCGCAGGCGGTGTACATCAGGCGCTTGAGCGCGACCTCGTCGCGCGGGGCGCTGATGATGGTGTCCGGGATGCTCCGGTAGGCGGCCAGGTCGAAGGCCCCCTGGTGGGTGGCGCCGTCCTCGCCCACCAGCCCCGCCCGGTCGAAGCAGAGGACCACCGGCAGCCGCTGCAGGGCGACGTCGTGGATGATCTGGTCGTAGGCGCGCTGGGAGAATGCGGAGTAGATGTTGCAGAACGGCTTCATCCCGCCGGCGGCGAGGCCGGCGGAGAAGGTGACGGCGTGCTCCTCTTCGATGCCCACGTCGAAGAACTGCTCCGGGAACTTCGCGGCGAGGAGGTTCATCCCGCAGCCCTGCGCCATTGCGGGGGTGACGCCCACGACGCGGCGGTCCGCCGCGGCCAGTTCGCACAGCACCTCGCCGAACACGTCCTGGTAGCGGTCGCGCAGGTGCGGCCCGTGGATGCGTTCGCCCGTGACGGGGTCGAATCGGCCCGGCGCGTGCCAGGTCGCGGGGTCCGCCTCGGCGGCGGGATAGCCCTGCCCTTTGACGGTGAAGCAGTGCAGCAGGCGCGGGCCCGGCATCGTGCGGAGCTTGCGGAGCGTGCGCACCACCTCTTCGATGTCGTTGCCGTCGATGGGGCCGAAATAGCGGAAGCCGAGCGCCTCGAAGAGGTCGCCGCCCGGCTTGCGTACGAACCAGGACTTGAGCCCCCGCACGGAGCGCTGCAGGAAGCGGCGCAGGCCGCCCTCGCCGAGCAGGTTCCAGACCCGGTTCTTGAAGCGGTTGTAGGAGTTGCTGGTCGTGATGTTCAGCAGGTAGCGGTGCATCGCGCCCGTGTTGGCCTCGATGGACTGGTTGTTGTCGTTGAGGATGACGAGCAGGTCGGCGTGGCTGGCGCCGGCGTTGTTGAGCCCCTCGAAGGCGAGGCCGCCCGTCATCGCGCCGTCGCCGATCAGGGCTGCCACCTTCGCGGGGCGGCCCTGCATCCGGGCGGCTTCGGCCAGGCCGAGCGCGGCGGAGATGGAGGTGGAGGAATGCCCGACGCCGAAGCTGTCGAACAGGCTTTCGCTGCGGCTGGGGAAGCCGCTGATGCCGTCTTTCGTCCGGTTCTTCCGGAAGGCCTCGCGGCGTCCGGTCAGGATCTTGTGGGCGTAGGCCTGGTGGCCCACGTCGAAGACGAGCTTGTCCGAAGGGGTGTCGAAGACATAGTGCAGGCCCACGATGAGCTCCACGGCGCCCAGGCTGGAGGCCAGGTGCCCCGGATTGACGGCGCAGCATTCGATGATATAAGCGCGCAACTCCTTGCACAGCTCGCGGAGCTGTTCCACCGACAGGAGCCTGACGTCGGAAGGCTTGTCTATCTTGTCCAGCAGTTCATACATGGTTCAGGCTTTGTTGGGCGCATCGAGCGCCAGTTCGGGGTGCTTCCGGGAGGCGCGGGCGAACAGCAGGGCGATGCCGACGGCCGCCACGCACAGGGCGATGAACATCAGTTCCACGCGCACCGCTCCGCCCAGGGCCGCCTGCCCGTCGGCGGTGGCGCCGCCCAGGATCATCCCGGCCAGCATCTTGAAGGCGAGCAGCCCCAGGTTCTGCACCCAGTACACGAGGGCGAAAGTGGTCCCGAGGACCTTGTCAGGCACGATCTTCGGCACGGAAGGCCACAGGGCGGCGGGCACCAGCGAATAGCCGAAGCCCAGCAGCACCATCGCCAGGTAACCGAAGAAGGGCACGCCCTGCGGGGCAAACGCGAGCAGCAGGTGCGCGGCAAGCGCGAGCAGCGACCCCAGCACCATCCAGCGCGTCCCCCGGCCGCGGCGGTCCACCAGCAGGCCGAACAGGGGCGCGAACACGACGGTCGCGAAAGGAAGCATCGACACCATCCAGCCGGCCGTCTCCGCCGGAATGGCGAAGCGCGGGATGAGGATGGCGCCGGCGAATTTCTTGAAGGCGATGATGCTGCTGTAGAACAGCACGCACAGCAGGCTGACCAGCCAGAAGTTGCCGTTTTTCAGGATGCCGAGCACGTCGGCCATCCGGAACGCGTCCTTGTCGTCCTGCGCCTGCCCCCTGTCATCCTGCGCCCTGTCATCCTGCGCCCTGTCATCCTGCCCCGTGTCATCCTGAGCCTGTCGAAGGATCTCCTTGTCGAACCGGGCGTCCATCGCCACGAATATGGCCCAGAGGATGAGTCCGGCGGCCATCAGGCCCAGGCCGAACACGGCCGGCCGGGCCGTCTCGGCGAGGGAATAGACGTGTCCGGCGTTCTCGACCACCAGCCGCGGGGAAAGCACGAGGGCGAGGGCGGTGCCGAGCCGCGCGACGGCGAGCTGCAGGCCCATCGCCAGGGCCATCGGCCCGTGGCGGAACCATTTCGCGATGGAGCGCGTGACCGCGGTGCCCGCGATCTCGCTGCCCAGTCCGAAGAACATGCAGCCGGCGTAGGCGATGCGCAGCGAGCGCTCGGGCGGGAGCCCTGCGGTGATGGCGTACAGGACCGCCGCCGCGCCTGCGGCCATCATGCCCACGAAAATGGAGCCGGTGACCCGCACGCCCCACTTGTCCAGCAGGATGCCGCAGACCACCAGGCCGCCGAAGACACACAGCACGGAATAGCCGCTTGTATAGAGGCCGTAGCCTACTGCGTCCCAGCCCAGCTGCGTGCGTGCGGGATCTTCGAAAAGATAGGAGATCGTCGAGAACATGTCGTCGAAGAAGTACGATGCGAACATCGGTACGACGAGACACGCCAGGGCGATCCAGCAGGCGTATTTACCGGTCCTGGAAGACATCGGCGCCCGTTATTTCCGGATATTGGGGAGTTCCAGCCCGTATCCTTTCCGGCGGTCTTCCTTCTTGAGCAGGAAACTGAAGATGAAGGCGAGCACGCCGAAGCTGGAGAACACGAGCATCGGGACGAAGTAGCCGCCGGTGGAGCCGCGCAGCGAGCCGATCAGCATCGGCACCAGGCAAAGGCCGATGTTCTGCACCCAGAAGATGAGGCAGTAGGCGGAGCCCAGGATCTTCTCGTCGATGATCTTCGGCACGGAGGGCCACAGGGCCGCGGGCACGAGCGAGAAGCTCACGCCGAGCACCACGATCAGCAGCACCGCCAGCCATTTATACGGGGCGAGCGGCAGCAGGAACGCGAAGCTCAGGTGGCAGACGATCATGATGACCGAACCGGCCATCAGCATCGTGGCGCCCTTGCCCTTGTGGTCCAGGAAGATGCCCAGCACCGGCGTCAGGACCATCGCCAGGATGGGGAAGACGCTGAACAGGCGGGACGCCGTGGAGGCGTCGATCTGCAGGGTTTCCTCCAGGAAGTTCGGCGCGTAACGCTGGAACGGGAAGATGGCGCTGTAGTACAGCACGCACAGCAGGGCCACGATCCAGAACATCTTGCTCTTGAAGATGGCGCCCAGGTCGCTCACGTGGAATTCGTCCTCCGGCGACTTCTCGTCCGTAGCGAGTCCGGCGGCCACCAGCTGCCGGTCGAACTTGGAGTCCATCACCGCGAAGATGATGAAGTTGATCAGGCCGATGCACAGCAGCGCGCCGCAGAAGCCCATCGGGGCCACGACCGAACCGCCGAACTTTTCGGAGATGAGCGGGGAGATCCACATCACCCCGAACACGCCGAGGCGGGCGATGGCCATCTCAAGGCCCATCGCGAGGGCCATTTCCTTGCCCTTGAACCACTTGGCGAGGATCTTGGAGACGTTGGTGCCTTCCATCTCGCAGCCGCAGCCGAAAATCATGAAGCCCAGCGAGGCCATCTTGGCGCTGGCGGGCATCTCGACCCACCAGGAGCCGAGCCACTGGGCGAAGCCCGTGGTCTGGAACCAGTCGCTCACGCCCACGAACTTGATCGCGGCGCCGAGCACCATCAGGCCGGCGGACAGGATGCCGGAGAAGCGCACCCCGAGCTTGTCGAGGATGATGCCGGCGAGGATCAGGAAGCCGCAGACGTTGAGGATGTACTCGGAGGCCGCATACTTGCCGAACACGGCGCTGCTCCAGCCGAGGTTGGTCTCCACGAGGCTCTTGAGCGGGGACATCACGTCCACGAACATATAGGCGAAGAACATCATCAGGGCGACGAGGGCCAGCACGGCCCACCTCGCCACCGGATTGTCGTTCATCAGTTTCTGAATCTTTTCAGCCATAATCTTTCAGTTTCTGTTTCCGAACTGCCCGGAGGCGCACTCCGGCCGCCGTCGCTTCGCGACCCCTCCCATTGCCTCCGGCAACGGGCCCCTCCCTCTTACGGAGCCGAGGGTGGCTACGGGCGCCGGCGCGCGCTCCGGGCAGTTCAAAGAGGATTCAAAAAAGAACTAGAACGGGAGGTCGTCGGCGGGGACTTCGGGGAGGTCGGGCTCGGTGGCCTGCGGCGCGGCGGGAGCGGGCTGCTGGGCCTGGCGGAAAGCCTGATAGCCCTGCGGCTGCGCGCTCTGCTGCTGGGGGGCCTGGTAGCCGCCCTGGCGCTGGTAGCCGCCGCCCTGCTGGCTGTATCCACCCTGCTGGCGGGGCTGCTGCCAGCCGCCCTGCGGCTGCTCGCCGTCGGCGGGATAGCCGCTGCCGTCGCCGTCGCGGCGGCCGAGGAGCTGCAGCGTGTCGACGTTGATTTCGGTGGTGTATTTCTCCATGCCCTGGCTGTCGGTGTACTTGCGCGTACGCAGGCGGCCTTCGATATAGAGCTGGGTGCCCTTGTGGACAAAACGTTCGCAGACGTCGGCGGGCTGGCCCCAGGCGACGATGTTGTGCCATTCCGTGTTTTCGCGGGTTTCGCCGTTGCGGTCACGGAAACGTTCCGTTGTGGCGAGGGTGAACGTGGCGACCTTGCGGCCCTGTGCATTGGGGTTGTTTCCTTCGAGGTAACGTACATTGGGGTCTCTTCCAACGTTACCGATCAGCATGACTTTATTCAGTGACATAACGCTAAAATTTTAGTTTGACAAGATAGGGATTTTTTGCCGAAATGCGTGTATATTTGCCCGGCAATCTTTCTGAAAAGATGACGATTTCACTCACGGGTTTCATGGGCTGCGGCAAGAGCAGCACGGGCCGGGCGCTCGCGGAGCGGCTCGGGGCCCGTTTCGTGGACCTGGACGCGGAAATCGTCGCCCGGACCGGCCGGACCATCCCGGAAATCTTCCTCGAAGGCGGCGAGGCGGCCTTCCGCGCCGTCGAACTGGAGACGCTGCGTTCCGTGCTGGACGAGGCCTCTGCCGGCGGGACGACCGTGCTCGCCCTCGGCGGCGGAGCGCTGACGGAACCCGAAGCGCGGGAACTGGTCCTGTCGCAGAGCGAGTGCGTGTGGCTGCGCACCCGCCTGGAGACCATCCGGGAGCGGCTCGGGGCCTCCGACGCCTCCCGGCCCCTCTTCGCCGATGCCGAAACGCTTTTCGAGCGCCGTGCGCCCATCTACGCGCAGGCGCCCCGCATCGTCGACACCGACGGCAAAACCCCGGAGGAAGTCGCCGACGCGATCCTCGATGTATTGGGGTGCAGATAGCTAATGTTGCGGGGGGCTAGAATTCTATTCTCCAGCTGAAGTTCGGCAGGATCGGCAGCAGAGCGATTTGCCTCCAGGATTCCGTCCTGGTGTCGAAGTACAGCATGAAGGGGTTGAAGTGGTTCGTGACGTTGCAGATTCCGATATTGACGGTATGGCTGGCCATTCCCGTCGTGAACGATTGTTGCCACCCCAGGTCCAGCCGGAACACGGTCGGCATCTGATAGTTGTTTACACCGGAATAGTATTTCGCCGTCCACTCCGCACCGGGGACGTGCATCGGGTAGGTTTGGGGCGCTCCGTTCTCCCAGTGCCCGCTCTGCATGGTCACGGTTGCGCTGAAACCCCTCCACTGCGCCGTGGCATTCAGCACGTGCGTCCGGTCGAAGCGGGCGTGGAACGGCTCCCCGTCGTTGATCTCTGCAAAGCCATGCCGCATTGTCTTCGAGAGGGTGTAGGCGATGCGTGTGTACCATCCCCGGCCCTGGTATTCGTAGAGGAATTCCGTCCCGTAGGCGGTGCCCTGGCCGATATCTACGTGATCTTCCCACGCCGCGAGGGCGCCGGTAAACAGGCTCTGCGCGTATTTGTAATAGACCAGATTGTCCATCGCCCTGTAGAAGCCGCCCAGCGATACCGAATGCCCGCCGGCTTGTACCGTCAGGCCGGCATTGCCCTGCAGGGCCGTCTCGGGCCGTACCCGGGTCCCGGAGGGGACGACCATGTCTAGCGACCAGCCTACCGGCAGACCCTCTAGCGTGTGGTAGTACTGGACCATCCGGTCGCCGGTGAGATCGAGCGAGAGCCACCTGGTCAAGTTGATTCGGGCCGACAAGCTCGCTTCCGGGTCGAAACGGCCGCTCGCTTCGGCGGTAAGATTCCGGTAGTAATGTCCCCGGACCGCCGCTTTCAGCGCAAGCCGGTCAGGAATGGCGAAGTCCGCCTGGCCCCAGACCGTGGCCAGCAACGTGTTCGAACGGTTCGTCACCGAAGCTACCTGCCCGGGAGCAAAGATGGCATAGCGGGCGTCGAGGCCCTCGCTCAACGTCAGCCCCCCTTTCCGTCCAATCCTGTGTTTAAGGTTTCCGGACAGGGAGTACTCCGTCAGGGTCGATAGCAGCGACAGGTGGTTCTGCGTTTCACGGTAGACCTTGTCCTGCTCCTGTCTGCTGCCGTAGCGGTTGGCTGAGACCGTTACTTCCAGGCTGGTCCCGTTTTTGGCGCGGGTGTACTTCAGCATCCCCACCAGGTTGTGCCATCCCATCAGCTCATGCGAGGCGTCCGGCGTGTCGAAGCCGTAGTGGTCCCGGCTCCCCAGGAACGACGCTGTCAGGGTGTTCCAGGAGTCGATTACGTACTGCAGTTTGGCGTATGCGTCACCCACCGAGGCGCTGAAGTTGTCCAGACCGCCCAGCGTGCCGGGAAGCATCTTCCTGACGGCCCGGTATTCCCAGGTCAAGGGCGAGATTCGGAATGAGGCCAAATAGGAGAGTTTCTTCCCGATGGGACCTTCCGCACCCACGCTCGCAAGGAAGTTGTTCAGCGACACGCTGAACTTCTGCGTCTCTGCAGGGCCCTTCGTTACGATCCGCAAGTGAGCCGCCGTGAAGTTTTGCTCTGCGCCCTCAAAGCCGCCCTTTCCGAGTTCGGCGCTCTCGATGATACTCGTGGGAACGATGGTCGTCAGGCCGAGGATATGCGAATAACCATAGACGGGGACGCCGTCGAGCGAGAACAGGTTGTTCCCGGAATTGCCGCCGCGCACGTACATCGCCGTAGTTCCGTCGGCGCCGGTGGTTACCCCCGGCAGGCCCTGCGCCCAGCGGATTGGATCGCCCTCACCCATGGGGGAGACTATGCTCCGCATGCCTTCCATGCCCGTCTGCAGCCGCCCCAAACTTAACTCCACCCGGCGCATGTCCGTCTTCACGGCCGCCTGCAGCGTGTCCCGCCAGGCGCTCTCCTGCGCGTGGGCGGCAAGCGTCAGCAGTAAAACGACGATCGTGGTAGTTGCTTTTCTCATTCGCGGTTCGTTCAATTGGGCTCACTGGGCAATTCGGGCAAATCTACATAAGTGTACTCATTGCTCCACTGGTAGTGCAGTTCGGACTTGGCGCCGAAAATCCCCAGCCCGCCGGTGATGTTGGAGTACGGCATGTTTTCCCGCAGATAGATGGTGGACAGGTCCGTCGAGGCCTGCATGTCGTGGTAAAGCAGGGCTTCCTGCAGATAGTTGTCGTATTCCTCGGAGACGGCCATGAAAACCAGATACCCTTCGTCGGGCGCAGGGTGGACGGCGAGACCGCCGTCTTTATAGTAATGGCGGAGTGGTTGTGCCTCCCGGCAACAGTATTTCCCCGTGAGGCTTCCGGATATCATGAAAGCGATTTCATCCCATCGTGGGTCTTTCGGCAGACGGAGATAATGCCGGTGCATGCTCTCACCTTCCAGCTTCGGATACAGCTTGGCGATATGCGAACCGGAGTCGGGAAAATCGGGGTTGGGGACATCATCCCGTACGGGAGGCTCGTACACAGACCCGGTCAAGTTGAAATTGTCCACCCCGGGGTGGTCCGTGCAGATCTCTTCCGCCAGCTCCAACTGAGCGGTCCGTTCATTGTAATTCAACGCATACACCCAAAGGTAGTCAGGCATATATTGAATATAGCCCTGCTGGATATAGAAAAGGGTTTCCCTTCGCGTCCGGGTAGAATCGCTCCAATACGAGTTCTGGAACTCCTTGCTGAACGTGCTCCGGACCGACCAGGCTGGAGACAGCTGGATGCTGGTTATGCCATCAGCGTCTGCCCGCCAGACCTTGGGCATCGTCTGCTCCGCCCGGAGAGGCTCGTGGCCCGGGATGGTGATGTCCAGCCGGTAATGATGGGCCTCGATGGCCGCGTAGGCCAGCTGCCAGGAGCCGTCGGCGACTCGCGTGAAACGCCCGGCCTCCCGTCCCTCGGTCAGGTCGGTGAGCACGGCCGTCGCTTCCGGCAGGTCCGGGGCCTCGGACTGCGACGCCCCTTTTGTGTAGGTCAGGTGCAGCGTCTGCACCGCTTCGTCCGTCAGGACGCACTCGACCACGATCAATGGATCCTCCATTGCATCCATGGAGATCTCCTTCACGCAGGACGCCAACCCTGAGGGAAGCGCAAGGCAAAACAGGAACGATCGCCAAAAAGCTCGTATCATCGCGCAAGCGTTTTTATATATAACGGAAAAAAGCCAAAACACTGCTTCTGGAACGCGCAGGGTCCGCAGGCACAGGTAGCCCAGGCGCACGCCGGTCTTCAAGGGCTAAAGGATGTCTTCGCGCTCGCGCATGTCGCGGATGCGGAGCTGGATGGACGAGTTGCCCCGGTAGTAATTCTCCACGATGGCGTAGCAGACGTCGATCGGATTCCCCTCGCGGATATAGTCGTAGTAGTCCGCCATGTTGAAGGCGATCGAGGGGATCTGGTGATAGGGCTGCGACTCCTGGATGAGGTCGAGCTTGAGGTGTGCCCCGCCCGCGCCCACCTTGCGGCCGGAACCCGCGTCATAGACGTTCTCCGTCATGAAGATGGGGTTGTTGTTGCCGGGACCGAAGGGCTGGAACTGCTTGAGGATGCGGGAGAACTTGGGGGTGATCTGCGCGAAGTCCAGCTTGGCGTCCACCTCCACGATCGGGATCAGCATCTCGGCGGTGATCTTGCCGGCGATGAATCCGTCCATCCGGCGGGCGAACTCCGGGACGTTCTCCTCCTTGAGGGTGAGTCCGGCCGCATAGACGTGGCCGCCGAAATTCTCCAGCAGGTCCGCGCAGTTCTCGATGGCCTCGTAGAGGTCGAAACCGGCGACGCTGCGCGCGGACCCCGTCACGAAGCCGTTGGACTTGGTGAGCACCACGGTGGGCTTGTAGTACGCTTCCACCAGGCGGGAGGCCACGATGCCCACGACGCCCTTGCTCCACTTGGGGTTATACACGATCGTGACGTTCTCGTGGGCGAGGCATCTGCCGGACTGGACCATCTCCAGGGCCTCCTGCGTGATCTCCCGGTCGATGTTCTTGCGGTCGTTGTTGTTCTCGTTGATCTTCGTGCCGATACGCATCGCGGCCTTCTCGTCGGTGGCCTTCAGGAGCTCGACCGCCAGGCGCCCGGACTCCATCCGCCCCGCCGCGTTGATGCGCGGCCCGATCTTGAAGACGATGTCGTCGATGGAGATGTGCCCCGGCTCCAGGTTGGACAGGTTGATCATCGCCGCGAGGCCCTTGCAGGGGTTCTCGTTGAGCTGCTTGAGGCCGAAATGGGCGAGGATGCGGTTCTCCCCGACCATCGTCACGAGGTCGGAGGAGATGCTCACCACCAGCAGGTCCAGCAGCGGGATGAGGGTGTCGAAGGAGATGCCGTACTTGATGGAATAGGCGTGCACGAGCTTGAAGCCTACGCCGCAGCCCGACAGGTCGTCGAAGGGGTAGCTGCAGTCCTCGCGCTTGGGGTCCAGCACCGCGGCGGCCGCCGGGAGGGCCTCGCCGGGCAGGTGATGGTCGCAGATGATGACCTCGACCCCCTTGCTGCGGGCGTATTCCACCTTGTCCACGGCCTTGATGCCGCAGTCCAGCGTGATGATCAGGGAGAAACCGCCGTCGGCGGCCCAGTCGATGCCCTTGTAGGACACGCCGTAGCCTTCGTCATAGCGGTCGGGGATGTAGAAGTCCACCTTGTCGGTGAAGCGCTGGATGAAGGAGTACACCAGGGCCACGGCGGTGGTCCCGTCCACGTCGTAGTCGCCGTAGACCAGGATTTTCTCGCCGCCGGAGATGGCCTTGTGCAGCCGCTCCACGGCCGCGTCCATGTCTTTCATCAGGAAGGGGTCGTGCAGGGCGTCCAGGCTCGGGCGGAAGAAGCGGCGCGCCTCGTCGAAGGTCTCGACGCCGCGCTTGACCAGCAGTTCGGCCAGCACGCTGTCGATGCCCAGCTCCGTGGCAAGGCGCCCGACCTTCGCGGGGTCGGCCGGTTCCTTGGGGATCCATTTGCATTCTTTCGCCATATCATACAAAGATAACAAATAATTTCGTATTTTTGCAGCATTATGGCAGAATATAGCGAACAAGAATTGATTCGCCGCGAATCCCTGGCGAAATTGAGAGAATTGGGCATCGAACCGTATCCCGCCGCGGAGTATCCGGTCAACGCCACCGCCGGGCAGATCCTCCGGGAGTACGACCCGGAAAAGGGCAACCTGCAGGACATCTGCATCGCCGGCCGGCTGATGAGCCGCCGCATCATGGGGGCCGCCTCCTTCGGCGAGCTCCAGGATGAGACCGGCCGCATCCAGATCTACGTCAAGCGCGACGAGATCTGCCCCGGCGAGGACAAGACGATGTACAACACCGTCTGGAAGCGCCTCCTGGACATCGGCGACATCGTGGGAATCAAGGGCTTCGCCTTCATCACCCAGACCGGCCAATTGAGCGTGCACGCCAAGGAGCTGACACTGCTGAGCAAGTCGCTGCGCGTCCTTCCGATCGTCAAGGAGCAGGACGGCCAGGTATTCGACGCCTTCACCGATCCCGAGCTCCGCTACCGGCAGCGCTACGTGGACCTGATCGTCAACCCGCAGGTGAAGGACGTGTTCGTGAAGCGCGCGAAGATCATCGCGACGATGCGCGAGTACTTCAACGCCGCCGGCTGCCTCGAGGTCGAGACACCGATCCTCCAGGGCATTCCGGGCGGCGCCACCGCGCGGCCTTTCATCACGCACCACAACGCCCTGGACATCCCCCTGTACCTGCGCATCGCCAACGAACTCTACCTCAAGCGCCTGATCGTGGGCGGCTACAACGGGGTGTACGAGTTCGCGAAGGATTTCCGCAACGAGGGCATGGACAAGACGCACAATCCCGAGTTCACCTGCATGGAGATCTATGTGGCCTACAAGGACTACAACTGGATGATGAAGTTCGTGGAGACGATGCTCGCGAAGGTCTCGCTCGCCGTGAACGGCACCACGAAGGTGACCATCGGGGACAACGAGGTGGACTTCGGCGGCACCTACCGCCGCCTGCCCATCCTCGAGGCCATCCGGGAATACGCCGGCGTGGACGTGAAGGGGATGGACGAGGAGCAGCTGCGCGCCACCTGCAGACAGCTGAACGTGGACATCGAGCCTTCGATGGGCAAGGGCAAGCTGATCGACGCCATCTTCGGCGCCTATTGCGAGGAGAAGCTCGTCCAGCCGACCTTCATCATCGACTATCCCGTGGAGATGTCTCCGCTGACCAAGCGTCACCGCAGCGATCCCACCCTGACCGAGCGCTTCGAGCTGTTCGTGTGCGGCAAGGAACTCGCGAACGCCTATTCCGAGCTGAACGACCCCGTCGACCAGCTGGAGCGTTTCGAGGAGCAGGCCCGCCTGAAGAGCAAGGGCGACGACGAGGCGATGTACATCGACCTCGACTTCGTCCGCGCCCTCGAATACGGCATGCCGCCGACTTCCGGCCTGGGCATGGGGATCGACCGCCTGACGATGTTCATGACGGGCCAGACCACTATCCAGGACGTCCTGTTCTTCCCCCAGATGCGGCCGGAAAAGGTCCTCCGGAAGGAGAACAAGGAGCAGGCCGAGTAATTCCGCCCCCCATGCCGGAGCTGATCACATCCCCTTCCAATCCGAAGGTCAAACGCCTCCTCGCGCTGCAGCAGAAGTCTTCTGAGCGGCGCGAGCGCGGTCTTTTCGTGGTCGAGGGGCGGCGCGAGCTCCAGCATTGCATCGATGCCGGCTTCGAGGTCGACACGGTCTTCGTCTGTCCCGCGCTGCTCTCGTCCGCATCCGCAGTGGAGACGGCAGCAGCCCCTGAAAACCGTAGCCACCCTCGGCTCCGTAAGAGGGAGGGGCCCGCTGACGAAGTCAGTGGGAGGGGTCCGGCGCAGCCGGACGTTTTCAGGGGCTGGCTGCCGCGCAACGAAGGACGGACGAAGGTGTTCGAGGTTTCGGAGGAGGTGTATGCGAAGATCGCGATGCGGGAAGGGACCGAGGGCGTGATCGCCGAAGTGCGCATGCCGGAGCGCCGGCTGGAAGACCTCCCGCTGCCCCAGAACCCGCTGGTGGTCGTGCTGGAACGCGTGGAGAAGCCCGGCAACCTGGGCGCGGTGCTGCGCAGCGCCGACGCCGCCGGGGCCGACGCCGTGCTGGTTTGCGACCCGCTGACGGACCTCTGGAACCCCAACCTTATCCGGGCCTCGGTCGGCGCCGTATTCACGGTACCCTGCGCCGCGTGTTCGTCCGCGGAGGCCATCGCCTTCCTCAAGGCGCGCGGCATCCGCATCCTGACGGCCCAGCTGCAGGATTCCTCCCTGTACTACGACTGCGACATGACCGTCGGCACCGCCCTGGTGATGGGCACGGAATCCACCGGCCTCACCGGGCAGTGGCGCGAAGCCGCCGACGCCCACATCCGCATCCCGATGCTCGGCAGGCTGGACTCGCTCAACGTGTCCGTGTCGGCCGCCATCCTCCTTTTCGAAGCCGTCCGGCAGCGTCAGCATGGATAGGTTCGGACTCATCGGGTGGCCCGTCGCCCATTCCCAAAGCCCCGCGCTGTTTTCCGCCGCCTATGGCGGAAGATACCCCTACGACCTGATTGAAACACCCGATTTCGAACAGGCCTGGGCCCGTTTCCTGGCCGGGTACAAAGCCGTCAACGTGACGGCGCCCTTCAAGGAGAACGCTTTCGCACGGGCGGACTGGAAAAGCCCCGAATGCGGGCGCATCGGCGCGACCAACCTTGTGGTCCGGACCCCCGAAGGGGTCAAGGCCTACAATTCCGACTATCTGGGCGTGAAATCCCTGCTGGAGCCGCTCGGCTGCCGCACCGCGGCCGTGATCGGCTACGGCGGCGCCGGCAAGGCCGCCCTGGCCGCGGCCGAAGACCTCGGCCTCGACACCCGCCTGTACCGTCACGCGGAAATCGCGGACGGCGTGAGCGCCGACGTGATCATCTACACCCTCCCGCGCGCCGTTCCCGGCATCGGACGGCTGGACTGCGCCCATCTGCTGGAAGCCAATTACCGGGACCCCTGTCTCGCAGGCAGGCCGGGCTACATCCCCGGAGGCGCCTGGCTGCTGGCGCAGGCCATTACCGGCTACGCCCTGATGACGGGCGAGCCGCCGGACGAAAAAGCCCTTCTCACGAAGGGCCTGATTTAAAGGAAAATCCCGTTTAGAACAGCGTCGGCTCGTCGAACAGGCCGCCGGGGAAATCCGGCACCTCGTCGAGGTTGGGGGAAGGTTCCGGCTCGACCGTCGGCAGGACGGGCGGCTCCGCCGGAGCGACGGGTGCTTCGGACGGCGTCACAGGCGCTTTGGCCGGCTCTTCCAGGTCCTCGTCCGGAGCGACGGGCGCTTCTTCCGGCGCTTCCGGTTCGTCCACGACTAGCGGTTCGATGAATCTGACGGTCTTGACCTCGCCGCGCTCGGCGCACTTCTTGCCCTTGGCGGCGATGCCCTTCTTGGCGATCCATTCCTCGGCGTCCACGGCCTCCGGCTCCTTGTCGGAAAGCTTCCAGACCACCTCGTAGCGCGGATGCGCGTCGCCGCTGAGCTCCACGAGGTAGGACTTGGGGGCGTCCGAGATGAAGGACACGGGGGTGTTGTCGCTGAGCGGGAAGGAGAAACGCTTGACGTAGAAACTCTTGACGGCGCCGTCCCAGTACAGGGCGGTGAAGGTCTTGTCCGGGTCGTATTTCTCGATGAGCAGCACGTCGCCCTGGTACTTGTTGACCAGGTCGAAGGAGGTGGTGTAGAACGTTCCGTTGCGGAAGACCGCCAGGACCTTGTCGCCCTCGCCGAACTGGCCGAGCCAGATGCCGTGGCCGTCCTCGTTGAGCTTCTGGATGTCGGTGTCGTACCAGATGTCCTTGCCGGCGATGGTGCTCACGCCCTTGCTCTTGAGGGTGATGGTGCGGATGGCGTTCTTGCTGACGAGGTTGCCGCGGGCGGTCTTGCTCTTGATGCCGAGCGTGGAGAAGTCGTACTCGAAGCTCGTCTTCTTCAGCTTCGCCTTCGGGCGCAGCAGCACGCGGACCGTCTCCGCCTCGCCGTTGCGGTTGGCGGTGAACCAGACGATCTGCGAACCGGGCTCGCCGGTGGTGATGTCGTATTCCTTGTCGCGCGTAACGGAGGTGACGGCGAAGCGCTTGGCGTAGTAGACCGAGCTCTTGCCCTCGCGGTAGATGACGTTGTAGACCGTGCGGGTGTCGCCGCGGTTGAACAGGCCCACGTACAGCAGGTCCTTGCCGAAGAAGGCCTTGTCCTCCACCTTGGTGATGCGGTACTTGCCGTCTCGGCCGATGACGATGATCTCGGAGAGGTCGGAGCAGTCGCAGATGAACTCGCCGCCATCGTCGCGCTTGAGGCCGATGCCCACGAAGCCCTCGGCGAGGTTCGCCTGGAGCTTGGCGTTGTTGTTGATGACCTTGGTGGCGGCGATGGTCTCGAAGCCGGTCAGTTCGGTGCGGCGCGGGAAGTCCTTGCCGTACTTCTTCTTGAGGGACTTGAACCAGTTGATGGTGTAGCGGTCGATGTGTTCGATGTCGTCGCGGACCTGCCGCATCTGGTCCTCCAGGGCGAGGATCTTCTCGTCGATGGCCTTGGTGTCGAACTTGGAGATCTTGCGGACCGGCTTCTCCACGAGCTTGAGGATGTCGTCCAGCACGATCTCGCGGCGGAACAGGTCCTGGTACAGTTTCATCTGCGTGAAGATGTCCTGGATCTGGGTCTCCCAGTCCTTCTGGTCCTGCTCGAGGAGCTTGTAGACACGATTCTCGAAGAAGATGCGCTCCAGGGAGCTGTAGTGCCAGTCGGCCTCCAGCTCGTCCAGCTTGATCTGCAGTTCCTGCAGCAGCAGGTCGCGGGTATGGTAGGTGCCGTACTCGAGGATGTCGCGCACGGTCAGGAACTGCGGCTTGTTGTCCTTGATCACGCAGGCGTTCGGGGCGATGTTGATCTCGCAGTCGGTGAAGGCGTACAGGGCGTCGATCGTCTTGTCGGGAGACACGTCGTTGGGCAGGTGGATCAGGATGTTCACCTTGTCCGTGGTGATGTCCTCGATCTTCTTGATCTTGATCTTGCCCTTGTCCTTCGCGCGGAGGACGGATTCGATCAGGTCCTTGGTGTATTTGCCGTAGGGGATCTCCGTGATGGCGATCGTGTTCTTGTCGATCTTCTCGATGCGGGCGCGCACCTTGATGCTGCCTCCGCGGCGCCCGTCCATGTATTTGCTGCAGTCGGCGAAGCCGCCGGTGGGGAAGTCGGGGTAGAGTTCGTAGGGCTTGCCCTCGAGGATGGCGACGGAAGCGTCCAGCAGCTCGTTGAAGTTGTGCGGAAGGATCTTGGAGGCGAGTCCCACGCCGATGCCCTCCGTGCCCTGCGCAAGCAGCAGCGGGAAGCGTACCGGAAGCTCGGTGGGCTCCTGGTTCCGCCCGTCGTAGGAGTTCATCCAGTGGGTGACCTTCGGGTCGAACACCACTTCCTTCGCGAACTTGCTCAGGCGGGCCTCGATGTATCGCGGCGCGGCGTTGGAGTCGCCGGTGAAGATGTTGCCCCAGTTGCCCTGGCAGTCGATCGTGAGCCCTTTCTGGCCCAGCTGCACGAGGGCGCCGAGGATGGACTGGTCGCCGTGGGGGTGGTACTGCATCGCCTGGCCCACGATGTTGGCGACCTTGGTGTAGGCGCCGTCGTCCATGCGGTACATCGCGTGCAGGACGCGGCGCTGCACCGGCTTGAGGCCGTCCACGATGTGCGGCACGGCCCGGTGCAGGATCACGTAGGAAGCGTAGTCCAGGTACCAGTCCTTGAACATGCCGGAGAGCTTGAACTTGCGTGCGTCGCCCTCCAGCAGCCTGTCGAACCGTCCCGAAGATTCGCCTTCTTCCTCGATGACCTTGTCCTCTTCCTCGATTTCTTCCGGGGTGATGTTGTTGTCTTCTTCCATAGCCACTAGTCTTCGTATCCGAATTTCCGCAACTCCCGCTTGCTTTCCCGCCAGTCGGGATCCACCTTGACGTAGATCTGCAGGAACACCTTCTTCTGGAAGAAGTCCTCCATGTCGATGCGGGCCTGGGTGCCGACCTTCTTGAGCGCGGCGCCCTGCCGGCCGATGACGATGCCCTTCTGGGACTCGCGCATCACGTAGATGACCGCGCCGATGTCATAGCGCTCGGCGCCTTCCTTGAAGGATTCGATGCCCACCTCGCAGCAGTAGGGGATTTCTTCCTTATAGTTCAGCAGGATCTTCTCCCGGATGATCTCCGAGGCGAAGAAGCGGAGGTTCCTGTCGGTGAATGCGTCCTTGTCGAACCAGGGCGGGCACTCGGGAAGGCGCTCCAGGACGGCGTCCAGGATGCTTTCCAGGTTGAAGCGCTCCTGCGCCGAGGCCGGGATGACCGCCGCGGCGGGCAGTTTCTCCTGCCAGTAGCGGAGCAGTTCGCCCACCCGCTTCTGGTCGCTGACGTCGATCTTGTTCACGACCACGATCACAGGGCAGTCCACGCGGGAGAGTTTCTCCACGTACTCGACGTTCTTGTCGGGCGTCTCCACCGTGTCCGTCACGTACAGGATCACGTCGGCGTCGCCGATCGCCCCGTCCACGAAGTTCATCATGTTCTGCTGGAGACGGTAGCTGGGCTTGAGGATGCCCGGCGTGTCGGAGTACACGATCTGCCAGTCGTCCCCGTTGACGATGCCCATGATCCTGTGGCGCGTGGTCTGCGCCTTCGCGGTCACGATGGAGAGCTTCTCGCCCACCAGCGCGTTCATCAGCGTGGACTTCCCGACGTTCGGGTTGCCGATGATGCAAACGAATCCCGAGCGGTGCGCCATTACACGTAAGCCCCCATCTTCAGGATGTTCGCCTCACCCTCGGTGAGATAACGCCATTCGCCTTTCTTGAGGCCCTTCTTGGTCAGGCCCGCGAAATACACGCGGTCGAGGGCCTTGACGTTGTAGCCGAGGGTCTCGAAGATGCGGCGGACGACACGGTTCTTGCCGGAGTGGATCTCGATGCCGAGCTTGCGCCGGTCGTTCGCGTCGATGTATTCCAGTTCGTCGGCCTTTACCTCCCCGTCGGTCAGGACGACCCCGGAGAGGATCTGCTCGAAGTCTTCCTGGGAAAGGGGACGGTCGAGCGCGACCTGGTAGATCTTTTTCTTGTCGTAGGAGGGATGCGTGAGGCGCTCGGCGATCTCGCCGTCGTTGGTCAGCATCAGCACGCCGGTCGTGTTCTTGTCGAGCCGGCCCACCGGATAGACGCGGGCGGGGCAGTTCTTGACCAGGTCGAGGACGGTCTTCTCCGCGTGCGGGTCGCTGGCGGTGGTCACGTAGCCCTTGGGCTTGTTCATCACCAGGTACACCTTCTCCTCGCCCTTGAGGCGCTCGCCGTTGAAGCGGATGTCGTCGGTGAAGATGTTGACCTTGGTGCCGAGTTCCGTCACGACTTCGCCGTTGACGGTCACGACGCCGGCCTGGATGAGGGTGTCGGCTTCACGGCGGGAGCAGACTCCCGAGTTGGCGATGAACTTGTTGAGGCGGACGACGTCCTGGATCGGCGCGGAGTAGGCGGTCTCCGATTCACTGCCGTTCACGACGGGGCGGCGGCTGATCATCCGGTTGATGCCTTCCGAGGATTCCTTGGTGAAAGTGGGCTTGCGGCCGGGCTTGCCGCCGCTCTTCGGGCGGCCGGGGCCCTTCGGGCCGCGCGGGCCGGCGCCGTAGCCGCGGTTCTCGCCGTAAGGACGGCCTTCGCCGTGCGGGCGGCCCTCGCCGTAGGGGCGGGGACGGCGCTCTTCGTCGCGCGTTCCGTCATAGACCTTGCGGGGGCCGTAGCTGCGCTGCTGTCCGCCGTAGGGACTGCGCTGCTCGCCGTAGCCGCGGTTCTCGCCGTAGGGACGGCCTTCGCCGTAGGGGCGGGGACGGCGCTCTTCGCCGCGCGTTCCGTCATAGGCCCTGTGGGCGCCGGGGCCGCGCTGCTGCCCGCCGTAGGGGCTGCGCTGCTCGCCGTAGCCGCGGTTCTCTCCGTAGGGGCGGGGGCGGTGCGCGCCGTAGTTGTCGCTTCGATGCTCGCCGGAGTCGCTTCTGTGCGCGCCCGGCGTGTACTCCACCTTTTCTGACTGGGGGTGGGTCCCAGCGTTTTTCCTGGGTCTAAGTTTACGACCTTCTTTGGTAAACTGGTCCATTGTTACTTGAGATTAAAATAATAAGTAATCCTGCCCTCCTGCATGGCCGGCGCTTCCGCACTCATGTTGAAGTGCGTTTCCATCGCGGCTTTCCGCGCCGCCGCCCAGAGGGTCTTGTCGGTTACGGTGGTACCGTCGCCTCCCGGCACGGCCTTGACTACGTTGCCGTAGTTGTCCACCCAGATATCCACTACTACTACACCGTTTTCCTGCACGTCATAGACGGGCCGCGGGAGGTTGCCCACGGTGCTCCGTCCCTGTACGTGCGCGTTCGGTTTGCCGTCCGTGCGTCCGTTTTCCGTGTTGCCTTTGGCCTGGCCGGCCTTGAAGCCGTCGGAACCTTCGGACGCGTTGTGGGGCGCGGTGAGGGTCGTATCCTTCCGGGCCATTCCGGGGAATGCCGCGCGCGGGTCCAGGGCGGGTTCCTCCTTCGGCTCCGGGGTCGGGACCTCGACGTCGCCGACGGGGTCCGGCTTCGTTTCGGGAGTCAGGTTCTCCCGTTCGCCTTCAAAGGGGGATTCGCTCCGCTGGACCAGCTCGACGGGCCTTTCCAGATCGATCTCTTCCGCAGTCGGCTCCTGCCCCGTGAGCTCCTGCACGGCCGGCTCCTCCACTTCGGTGAAGTCGATCAGCATGCTCTGCTCCTGGGGCGGGGGATAGATGTATTTCAGACCGGTAAACGAGACGAGCACGAGGGCGCACGCGTGGAGGACCACCGTCATCGCGATGCCGGTGATCAGGGCGTTGCGCTCCCGTTTCTGCCTGATTATCTGGTCGTTCTGCATTTATTGATTATTCTGGCTGCGTGGCCAGGATGACTTTGTAATGGTTGCGTTTGGCGATGTTCATGACCTGCACGATCTCGCCGATGGGCACGCTCTCGTCGGAGAAGATCGAGAAGGTGGGATCCTCCTCGGTCTGCAGCAGCTCCACCAGCTCGTCTTCCACTTCGGCGAAGGCGACGGGTTCCTCCGCGCCGTTGATGTGGTAGGTGTAGCGGTCGGAGCCCCAGTCCTTGATGGAGACGCTCACCGTGGCCTTGGCGCCCACCTGGCCGGTGCTCTTGGGGAGCAGGAGCTTGAGGGCGTTGGGGTTGACCAGGGTGGAGGTCACCAGGAAGAAGATGAGGAGGAGGAACACGATGTCCGTCATCGAGGACATCGAGATGTTCGGGTCCGCCTTGGTGATACGCTTCAGGGCCATCGCTATTCGGATTTGGGGGCTGCGGCGGGCTCGCCGAGCATGTCCAGGAACTTGATCGTGGCGCTCTCCATGTTGTACACCAGCGAGGAGATGCGGGCGGTCAGGAAATTGTAGCCGAAGTAGGCGAGGATACCGACGATCAGGCCGCCGACGGTGGTGATCATGGCGGTGTAGATGCCGCTGGAGAGCAGCGTGATGTCGATGTTGTTGCCGGCGTTGGACATGTTGAAGAAGGCCTGGACCATACCGATGACGGTGCCGAGGAAACCGATCATCGGGGCGCCGCCGGCGATGGTGGCGAGGTAGGGAAGGCCCTTCTCCAGCCGGCCGACCTCCACGTTGCCGACGTTCTCGATGGCGGCCTGGACGTCCGCGGCGGGCTTGCCGATGCGGGCGATGCCGGCCTCGACCATGCGGGCGACGGGGGCGTCGTATTTGGAGCACAGCGTCCTGGCAGACTTGATCTTTCCGTCGTGGATGTAGTCGCGGATGTCATTCATGAAATCCTTGTCGATCTTGCCGGCCTGGCGGATGATCCACCATTTCTTGCCGAAAATGTAGATGGCGATAAGGGACAGGGCGAGCAGCACCCACATCAGGGCGCCGCCTTTCGCGGCCATCTCGATCAGGGAATAGGACATCTCCTGCTGCACGGGGACAGCCTGCGCGATGTCGGTCTGGAGGAGTGTGTACAACATATCAGGGTCTTTTTTGTAACCAACAAATGCGTAAAATATGCCCATTTAGGCATAATCACACAAAGATACGGAAATTTTGGGATTTTCCGCCTGTTTCCGAAGGAAAAACAGCAACTAAATCACCTCGATGTCGGATTCGGAAATCCAGCCCTGGCGGCCGTCGGCGAGTTCGATGTTGCGCCAGGCGCCCACGGCGTCGAGCACCTTGACCTTCGTTCCCTCGTGCAGCACGAACAGGTCCTTGGCCGCGGCGTCGCGGCCCGGCGAGCTCTGCACCGTGGTCACGGCGCGCGTCACGACGGCCCCGTCGGCCTTGCGCCAGTCCGTACGCTGCCAGCAGGCGAAATCCAGGCACAGCAGCGAAAGCAGCAGCGCCACGATCCCGGCGATGAAACCGCTCCGGCGCGCGGCCACGCTGCGTCCCAGCAGGAACAGCAGCACGCAGCCCAGCGTGGCGGCGAGCAGCACCAGGAACAGCACGGCCCAGGTGTCGGACGGCAGCAGCCAGCAGGCCTTGCGGCCCCAGGCCTCCAGGAAGAACTCCGGAACGGCCTCGATCTTGTCCTGCACGAAGCCCTGGGCGAAGGTAAGGTTGTGCCGCGCATCGGAATACGACGGATCCAGTTTGAGCGCCCGCTCGTAGTACAGGATGGCGTGGGCGAGGTCGTCCTGCTTGAAGCAGGCGTCACCCAGGTTGCAGTACAGCTCCGGGGACTCCAGGCCCAGGGCGCGCAGGTCCGCCCAGGCCTTTTCGGCCGCGGCCCAGTCGCCGTCGGAGTAGGCGGCTACGCCGGCGGTCCAGAGCGAATCGGTATAGGCGGCCTGCTGCGCGGCCGCCCGTGGGGCGGGCAGCAGCAGGAGCAGCAGGAGCAGCGCGGCGCCGCCCGCACTCTTGCGCGGAACTCTTCTCATGCTTTCGTCGATGGCGGAAATGACCGAGACCGCCTGCTCGTAATGGGTGTTCATCGCCTCGTGCCCGGCGTCCGGGGCGTAGCGGGCGTACTCGCAGGCGTCCAGCAGGCTGACGAAATCGGCCGCCAGGGCCTCCGGAACGCCGTTTTCGGTCAGGCGACCGGAGATGTTCTCCTTGCTGAGGTCCGCGGCGTCCAGGTTGAGCTTGTCGGAGACGAAGCCCAGCAGCGCGCGGTGCAGCTCTTCGTAGAAGGCGGTGTACAGGCTGCCCTTGAGGAAGGTGCCGGCCTGCGCGAGCCGCTTGCGCGCCATCTTGGTGGCCGCGCGGTTCTTGCTGCCGGCCACGTCGGCGCGGCGGGCGGCCGCTCCGCGCAGCGCCAGCCAGGCCCCCAGGGCGAGCCCCAGCAGCAGGAGGGTGACGATCCAGAAGGCCGCCGAACCCACGAAGAAGCGGCCCACCGGAGCCAGGTTCCCCGGCTTGGTGGAGATGAAGCGGATGTCGCTCCCGAGGTTGCGCACGTCCTTGCGGTTCACGCCCGGGACGATCTCCCCGCCGCCCTGGCCGCCGGTGTCGGCGCCCTTGCCCACCCGGACCGGGAGCGGCTGGCTGGTCAGCGTGACGTACTTGCGGGAAGAAATGTCGAAGTAGCTGTATTCCACAGGTCCGAGGGTGAATTCGCCGTGGCTGCGCGGGATGAAGGGATACTCGAACATCTTGCCGCCGGGCACGTCGGAGGTCTTCGTGTCATAGACCTCGAAATCCGGCGGGAAGGAAATCTTCGGCGCCTCCAGCAGCGAGACGTTGCCGGTGCCGGTCACCGTGACGCGCAGCGAGGCGGCGTCGTGCGTGAGCAGCGAGTCGCGGGTGAGGGCGGCGCTCATCTTGAAAGAGCCCACCCCGCCGCCGAACGAGGCCGGCGCCCCGGCGGGCAGCGCGCTCACGTGCACCGTCACGGGCGAGGTGGTCACCCGCTTGCGGATGGTCTGGTAGTCGTCCTGGAAGAAATCGTCGAAGATGCTGCCGGTGGAGCGGCGCGGGGCGCGCACGTTCACCAGGCAGACCAGTTCGGCCCCCTCGACGGTGAGCTCGCCGGCCCGCTGGGGGATGAGGTTCCAGCTGCGGAGCACGGCGGCGTTGTAGATCTTGTCGCCGACGTTCTCGCGGTGGAATTCGATGTTGGAGGGAGCCTGCAGCTCCTGGCTCCAGAATCCGTTGAAAGTCGGGAACTTGGCGTCCTCGAAACCGGCGATGTTCACCCGCTGGTACAGCTTGAGGGTGGCGGTGACGGTCTCGCCCACCAGCACGCTGCGCTTGCTCAGCGACAGGCGCAGGAACATGTCGTCCGCGGAGACGGTCCCGGTCTGGGCGCTGCCCTGGGATCCCTGGGAACCCTGGCCTTGCTGGCCCTGTCCCTGACTCTGGGAGGCCGCGGCGCCGTCGCTGACCACCTCGATGGTCGGACGGGAGGAGCTCAGGCGGTCGCCCCGGACCGTCGCCTCGGCGGCGGCGAGCTGGAATCGGCCGGTATTCTTCGGCAGGAGGATGTAGGTATAGGTGACCTGCGAGGTGCGGGTGCTCTTGCCGTTCACGATGCTGACGGAGGTGGAAGAGCCTTTCTGCGGACCCCAGATCAGCTGGAAGTCCGTGCCGGGCTCCCACTTGAACTCGCTCGGGGCGTGTTCCCCGCTGATGATGAACGTGACGTTGAACTGCTCGTTCAGGCCCACGAGGTTGGGCGCCTGGACCTTGATCGTGGCCTGGGCGAAGGCGGACAGCGTGCAGAGTGCCGCCGCGAGGATTGCCAAAAGTCTTTTCATCACCAATTCTTTTCTTTCTGCCGGGACTTCAGCAGGGCGGCCTTCTCCCGGTTCACCTTGTCCTGGGTCTCCTGTTCCTTGGCCTGGATGGCGCGCAGCATCTGCTGGGCCTGCTGGGGCGAAATCTGCGGCTGCTGGTCCTGCTGGTCTTGCTGCTGGTCTTGATCCTGCTGATCCTGCTGATCCTGCTGATCCTGCTGGTTCTGGTCCTGGTTCTGGTCCTGGTTCTGCTGATCCTGGTTTTGATCCTGATCCTTATTCTGGTCTTGGTTCTGGTCCTGGTTTTGATCCTGGTTTTGCTGGTTGTCGCCTCCGCCTCCGTTCTGCTGGTTTTCCAGCATCTTCTTGGCGTAGATGTAGTTTTCCTTGGCGTCCAGGTCGGCCGGATCGAGGAGCAGCGCCTGCCGGAACGCGTCCACCGCCGCCCGGTAGTCCTTCTGCTGCAGGGCGGCGTCGCCGGCGTTGTAGTGGACGGCGGCCGTCAGGTCCGGGCGGTCCTTCACCTTGGCGAGGGCCTCGGATGCGCCCTGCCAGTTCTCCTGGCGGTAAAGCGCCGAGGCGAGGTTGTACTGCGCGTGCAGGGAGGTGGAGTCCTTCAGCGCCGCCTTGCGGTAGTCGATTTCCGCCTCCTGGAAGCGCCCGCCCCGGAACTTGCGGTTGCCGGCGCGCACGTCGTGGCGGTCCGCCTGCGCGAATGCGGGCAGGCTGCACAGCATCAACAGGATCAACAAATACCTTTTCATTCGAACAACCTCCTCCTGGGCCTGCGTTCGCCGATCAGCGCTTCCAGTACGAAGAAGAACAGCGCCGCGGCGAAGAAATACATGTACTGTTCGTCATATTCCTCGAAGACCAGCGAGTTGAATCGCTCGTCCTCGAGCTTGCGGATCTCGTCGAGGATGGGGTTGAGCCCGAACTCCTCGCCGCCCGCGCGGACGTAGGCGCCGTTGCCCACCGACGCGATCCGCTTGAGCGTCTCCTCGTCCAGGCGGCTCACGACGATGTTGCCGTCCTTGTCTTTCAGCAGGTCGCCGTCCATGGGGATGGGCTGCCCCTGCACGGACCCCACGCCGATCGTATAGATGCGGATGCCGGTCTCGGCCACTTGCCGGGCGGCGTCCACCGCATCGTCCTCGTGGTTCTCACCGTCGGTGATCACGATGATGGCGCGGCTCTTTTCGCTCTGGAGGCTGAAACTCCTGGCCGCGGTCCGGATGGCGTCGCCGATCGCCGTGCCCTGGATGGGCACCGACTGGGGATTGATGCTGCCCAGGAACATCTTGGCGGACACGTAGTCGGTCGTGATCGGCAGCTGGACGAACGAGGAACCGGCGAAGATGATCAGGCCGATGCGGTCGCCCTGGAGCCGGTCCACGATGCGGGAGATCGCCAGTTTCGCCCGCGAGAGGCGGTCCGGCGAATAGTCCTGCGCCAGCATCGAGTTGGACACGTCCAGGCAGATCATGATCTCGGCGCCCTTGGTTTCACGCTCGACCAGCTTCGCGCCCAGCAGCGGACGCGCCAGGCCGACCGAGAAGCAGGCGAAGCCCAGGCAGAACAGCACCGTCCGCCACCAGCCCTTGGAAGCGGACCAGGAGGGCATCAGCGCACGGACGAGCGCCTCGTCGCCGAAGCGCCGCATCCGTTTGCGGCGGGCGCGGCGCAGCAGCGCGTAGCCGATGAGGATCAACGGTACGAGCAGCAGCAGCCACAGGAAATGGGCACGGGCGAACATCAGCATACTACGGCATCCTCCTCAGTAAAAGTCCCACAAGCAGTTCGAGCAGCAGGCACACCAGCGCGGCCACGCCGTAGCGCCCGAACAGTTCCTTATAGACGGGGAAGCTGTCCACGGTCGTGCGGGCCTTCTCCATCTTGTTGATTTCCGTATAGATCTCCGCGAGCTTGGTGTTGTCCGTCGCGCGGAAGTAGCGGCCGCCGGTGGCTTCCGCGATCCCCTTCAGGAGGTCCTCGTCGATCTCCACCTGCACGTTCTGGATCTCCACGCCCCAGGGCGTCATCACCGGATAGGGGGCCATCCCGTTGGCGCCCACGCCGATCGTGTACACGCGCACGCCGTAGGTCCGGGCGATCTCGGCCGCCATCTGCGGGGCCACCTCGCCGCTGTTGTTCACGCCGTCGGTCAGCAGGATCACCACGCGGCTGGGCGCGTCGGAATCCATCATCCGCGCCACCGCGGTCGCCAGGCCGTTGCCGATGGCGGTGCCGTCCTCGATCAGGTCCGTCTGGACCTCTTTCATCAGGTTGATCAGGGTGGCCCGGTCGGTGGTCAGCGGGCACTGCGTGTAGCTTTCGCCGGCGAAGACCACGATGCCCATCCGGTCGGAGGGGCGCTGGGAGATGAACTGGATCGCGATGTCCTTGGCCGCGCTGATGCGGTCCGGTGTGAAATCGCGCGCCAGCATACTCGTGGAAACGTCCATCGCCAGCACGATGTCGATACCCTCGGCGTCCACCTTCTCCACTTCGGTGGAGGAACGGGGACGGGCCAGGGCGACGACGATCAGGCACAGGGCCGCCGTGCGCAGCAGCGCGGGCAGGTGGCGCAGCCACGCCAGGGCGCTGCCGCCGCCCGCGAGCCAGGGCGCCGCCGTGGATACGCGCAGGTGCGGCCGCCGCTCCGCCAGCTCCTTGTACACATACAGGGCAAGCAGCAGCAGGGGGACGGCCAGCAGCCAGAGCAAGGCGGGATACTCAAAGTACATCTTCGCTCTTCGGCTCCTCCTCAAGCACGGTCTGATAGGTGGATGTCACGAAGCGGACGGCCGTCGGCAGGGCCCGGGCGTTGTCTTCGTCGGAGGCGACGTGCTTCGCGAACTTCACGAAGTCGGCGCGCTCGAACAGGTCGCGCAGCTCCTCGCGCAGGTCGGCGGGCAGGTCGTCCGCCTGCCGGAGAGCATCGAACAGCTCGGCCGTGGTCATCTCCGGCGCATCCACGCCGAAGCGGTCTTCGATATAGGTCTTCAGGGTATCGGTGATGCCCGAATAGAAGGCTTTCTGCCGTTCGGGCGCCCAGAACCTGTCGCCGCGCCACTTGTCCAGTTCGCGCAGGGCCACGATGTAGGCGGGATCCCGGGTCGCGCCGTCCGCGCCCGATGCCCGCCTACGGCGCAGCCGCACCGCCAGGACCACCCCCGCGGCGAGCAGCAAAAGCCCCGCGATCCAGGGCAGCAGTTCCTTGATGGTCAGCGGGTAGCGCATCTGGCCCTTGATGTCGTGGATCTGGAAGGCCGCCGTGTCGACCGGCATCGTCTTCACTTCCAGCTCCATGCCTTCGAAGAGGAGGGTGTCCGCGTCGCGCAGCACGGCGAAATCCGGCAGGCGGTAGGTCCCTTCCTCGAAGGGGGCGAGCACGATGCTGCCCCGCAGGTTGTAGAGCCGCGCGCGGCCCTTGACGCCGGGCTGGCGGACGCGCAGGCGGGCGGTCGTGTCGATCTGCCAGCCGCGCACCAGCGTGAGCGTGTCGTTCGAGGCCCTGGAGAAATCGGGCAGCGCGATGCGGGTGCCTTCCGCCACGCTGTCCAGCTGGAAGCCGTACTCCAGCTGGTCGGCGATCAGGACGGAGTCCCGCGGCTGGAGCTGCTTCAGGTAAGCCTGCCCCGCGGGAAGGGTCTGCAGCAGCGCTGCCAGTATGATCGTCAGCACGTTCATCTTCGGTTGAACAGGGCCATCAGCCCCTTTACGTAGTCGGCGTCGGTGGAGATGTCCACGTGGTCGACCTGGTATCTGTTGAACAATTCCGTCTCCCGGGACGAAAGGTCGGCGAACCAGCGCTCATAGGCGGCGCGTACCTTGCGGCTGCCGGTGTCGATCCAGGCGGCCGCGCCGGTCTCGCTGTCCTTGACGTGCACCAGGCCCACCGCGGGCAGGGCCCGCTCCCGGGGGTCGTGCACCTTGATGACGCTCACGTCGTGCCGGTTCACGGCCACTTTCAGCGCCTCTTCGTAGCGGGGCTTTCCGTCCGCATCCACATCCAGCAGGTCGCTGAGCAGGAAGGCGGTGCACTTCTTCTTGATGGCGTTGGTGAGGAACTTCAGCGCCGCGCCGATGTCGGTGCCGTCGGAGACCGGCTGCAGTTCCAGCATCTCGCGGATGATGTGCAGCAGGTGCGAGCGGCCCTTTCCGGGCGGGATGAACTTCTCGACGCGGTCGGAGAAGAACAGCGCCCCCACCTTGTCGTTGTTGAGGATGGCGCTGAACGAGAGCACCGCCGCGATCTCGGCGATGTGCTCGCGCTTGGTCTCCACCGCGGTACCGAACAGGCCCGAGCGGCTCACGTCCACGAGCAGCACCACCGTCAGCTCGCGCTCCTCCTCGTACACCTTGACATAAGGCGCGCGGAGGCGGGCGGTGACGTTCCAGTCCATCGAGCGCACGTCGTCCCCCCACTGGTACTCCCGCACCTCGTTGAACGCCATGCCGCGGCCCTTGAAGGCCGAATGGTACTCGCCGGCGAAGATCTGGTGGGAGAGCGCCTTGGTCTTGATCTCGATCTTCCTGACTTTCTTCAGGAGCTCGGTAGCGCGGGTATTACGGGACGATGACGGCATTGATGACCTGCTCGATGATCTCTTCCGGGGTGACGTTTTCGGCTTCGGCCTCGTAGGTCAGGCCGATGCGGTGCCGCAGCACCTCCGGACACACGGCGCGCACGTCCTCGGGGATGACGTAGCCGCGCCGCTTGATGAAGGCGTAGGCCTTGGCCGCCATCGACAGGCTGATGCTCGCACGCGGCGACCCGCCGAAGGCGATCAGGTCCTTCAGGTTCTTCAGTCCGTATTCCTCCGGGGTGCGGGTGGCGTACACGATGTCCACGATATAGCGTTCGATCTTCTCGTCCATATAGACTTCGCGCACGACCCCGCGAGCCCGCACGATGTCTTCCGGGGTCACGACGGGCGAGGCCTTGGGGAACTCGCCGCTGTTGTTCATCCGGATGATGAGCTTCTCCTCGTCCTTCTTGGGGTAGCCCACGACGACCTTCAGCATGAAACGGTCCACCTGGGCTTCCGGGAGGGGATAGGTGCCCTCCTGCTCGATGGGGTTCTGGGTGGCCATCACCAGGAAGGGCTGCGGCAGCGGGAAAGTCTGCTCGCCGAGCGTCACCTGGCGCTCCTGCATGGCTTCCAGCAGCGCGGACTGCACTTTCGCGGGGGCGCGGTTGATTTCGTCCGCCAGCACGAAGTTCGCGAAGACGGGGCCCTTGTGCACCTCGAACTGCTCCTTCTTCTGGGAGTAGATGAGGGTGCCGGTCACGTCGGCCGGGAGGAGGTCCGGGGTGAACTGGATGCGGCTGAACCTGGCGTCCACCGCCTGGGACAGGGTGCTGATCGCGAGGGTCTTCGCCAGGCCCGGCACGCCTTCGAGGAGGATGTGCCCGTCGGCCAGCATCGCGATCATCAGGTTCTCCACCAGGTGCTTCTGCCCGACGATCACCTTGCCCATCTCCAGGGAGAGGAGATCCACGAACGCACTTTCTTTCTGGATCCGTTCGTTGAGCTCCTTGATGTTTACACTTTCCATATAATTCATTAATTTTGCAGTCAGTTATGCGCTATCTCATCAAGCTTTCCTATTGCGGCGCGGACTTCTGCGGCTGGCAGGTCCAGCCCGACGCGCCGAGCGTCCAGCAAACGCTCGAGAAGGCCTTGGCGACCCTTCTCCGCGAGCCGGTCGGCGTGACCGGTGCGGGCCGTACGGACACGGGCGTCAACGCAATCGGCTACGTCGCGCATTTTGACGCAGCCGAGGGGCTTGACACGCATCAATTATGCTACAAATTAAATGCCATCCTGCCCCGTTCGGTGGTGATTCACGAGATCGCCCCGGCGGCCCCGGATTTCCACGCCCGCTTTGATGCCACGCAGCGCGAATACAGTTATTTCCTGCACCGCGTGAAGGATCCTTTCGCCGACGCCTTTTCCTACCTGTACACCTTCCCGGAGGTGGATTTCGGGGCGATGAACGCCGCCGCGGAGGCCCTTCTCGGCCGGCATGATTTCCGCTGCTTCGAGAAGACGGGCGCCGACTCCAAGACATCCATCTGCACCGTCACGCAGGCGGCCTGGCTCCGGTACACGCCCACCCACCTCGCCCTGACAGGCCGGGAGGGCGGCGACGACTACTGGTATTTCCGGATCAGCGCGGACCGTTTCCTGCGCAACATGGTCCGTGCCGTGGTGGGGACCCTGCTAGAGGTCGGCCGTGGCAAGCGAAGTGTTGAAGATTTCCGCACGTTGGTCCTTCCCGCGGATTCCTCGGGCCTTGGGGCGGGAGCGCCGGACCGCGACAGCGATTCCCGAAGCCGGGCCGGCGAGTCCGTGCCGGGCCACGCCCTCTTCCTCAGCGGCATCCGTTATTAGTTTCCGTTCCTTCTCCCCAGAGCCGGCGGCCGGAACCGCCGTTCGTGCCGATTTCGGGCGTTTCACCCCAAAAACACCCAATTTATGGGGTTTTTTCGATGGAATAAAAGAGTCATTTTTGTGACAATGAACACACCGGACGGATGGACAGGGAGAAACCGAATACAAAAGCGACGCTGACCCGGCGGGAACTGGAGATTCTGCGGCTGCTGGCCGCGGGCCAGACATCCAAGCAGATTGCCGCCGCGCTGGGCCTGAGCCCCGAAACGGTGATGTGGCACCGCAAGCAGATGCACCTCAAATTCGGCGTCCACAGTTCCCTGGAGATGGTCCTTTCGGCCCTGGAACAAAAGATAATATAACCGACATCTGCCGGCAGTCCCGGCGGATTTAAAAAAAGAGCATATGAAAAAGATTACCATTTTGATTTTTGTCTTCGCGCTCCTGTGTGCGCCGGCAAACGCCCAAAGCATCCTGCAGCGGCTCGGCAACCGGGCCAAGAATGCCGTCGAGAACAATATCGGCAACAAGGTTGAAAAAGGCATCAACGACATCCTGGACGGCAAGGCCGGCAAGAACAACAACGGGAACAACCAGAATGAGGAAGACGCGTTTGAGCAGGACGCCGAGGCCGCACCCGCCGACGAGAAGGTCGACTTCGAGGAGATCCAGGCCAAGAGCGACTTCAAGCGCGGCGGTACGGTTTTCTTCGAGGATACTCTCGCTGGCGAGCAGATCGGTGAGTTCCCCTCCAAGTGGGACTTGCTGGGCGGCAGCGAAGTGGAGGTGGTCAACATCAAAAGCGTGAAGGCCATCCGGATGGAAGATTCCAGGATCCAGCCTCTGATGGAAGAGAAGGAGTACCTGCCCGAAGAGTTTACCATCGAGTTCGATGTGCTTGCCCAGCCCGCCCAGGAAGGTTCCGGTTGGGATGGTACGCTCGATTTGTATATGAATGGAGAGAACGACAGCAGGGTCTTCGATATCCGGATGAGCCCGGAATTCCACCCCTATTACGGCAACGAGTATAATGGCATTTCGTGGGGCTGGGGTGCTGAGAATCCCAGTGGCAACAAAATGACGGGAGAGCCGGGTACGCAGACCATCAAAAAGTATTTGAAGAAGAACGATTGGAACCATATCGCCATCTCGTTCAACAAGCGTGCGTTCAAGATGTATCTTAACTACCAGCGCATCGTGAACATTCCGAATATGGTCCAGCCCCGTTCCTGGCAGCTTTATGCCTTTTCGGACAGCGACAAAGGTATCTTCATCAAGGATATCGTGATGGCGAAGGGTGCCGTAGAACTGTATGAGCGCAATGCCACCGATTATTCCTCCGCCGTCGAGAAGGCCATTGCCGAGACCGGCAAGTTCGTGACCAACAACATCCTCTTCGAGACCGGCAAGGCCACGCTGAAGCCGGAGTCGATGGACGAGATACAGAAGGTGGCCGACTACATGAAAAAGAACCCGACCGCCCGCTTCGAGGTGCAGGGCCACACCGACAACCAGGGCTCCGACGCCATCAACGACCCGCTCAGCCAGCAGCGTGCCGAGGCCGTGGTGGTGGCCCTGGAAGACCTGGGCGTGGATCCGTTCAACCTGCGCGCCGTGGGCAAGGGCTCGCACGAGCCCGTGGCCGACAACAAGACCGAGGAGGGCCGTGCCCAGAACCGCCGCGTCGAGTTTATCAAGAAATAGTTATCTTTGCTTCGCATGAAGCAGACCTTACTTCTCATAGCCCTGATGGTCCCCGTATTTGCTTTTGCATACGGGGACCATCGCGGTCATGACCTGGACTCGCTGGAACGCGTCCTGGAAGAGCGTTTCACCCCGGACCGGCTGGCCGTGGCTTCGCCGGAGGAGCAGGCGGACTATGTCCGGACCTGCCGCGAACTCGCCTGGGGCTATCTCCAACTGGACGGGCCCAGAAGCGTTTATTACGCCCGGCAGGCCATCCGGACCGGGCGGGAACTGGACAATCCGGACGCCGTGTTCGATATGTCCATCCTCATCGGCCAGGGTTTCTGGGCCAGGGACCGGTTCGACAGCGCCCGGGTGTACTACAACCAGGCCGCCGACGCGCTGGCGCTCATCGAGGCCCGCTGGAGCGACCCCGACCGGCACGACCTGGAAGCGGACCAGGCGCGGCTCTGGGGGACGCTGGGCAACTTCTACGCGATGCAGGATTCCCTGGAGCTGTTCGCCTATTATTACGGGAAGGCCGGGGAGATCTTCGAGAGGCGGGGCTGGTGGGAGGATGCCTCCACGCTGCACCGCAACATCGGGGAGGTGTACCTGGACGAAGGGGATCTCAAGGCGGCGAAGCCCGAATATGAGCGGGCCCTGCAACTGGCCCGGCAGAGCGGCGATTCGCTGATCATCGCCGGCTGCCTCTACGGAATGGGACGCTGGTACGAGGAATCCGGCAGGACCGTCAAGGCGTTGAAGTACCTGACGCAGGCCGACGAATACTTCGGCAATCACGCGGTAGAAGAGGCCGGCGGCCGAGCCAACACGCTGGCGGTGATGAACGACGCCCGGAAAAAACTGACGCGCAGTTCCTTCCTGCTGGCCATGGGCGCCTTGGCGCTCCTGCTGCTCGCCGCCGTCGTCTTTTTCGTGAACCGGCGGCTCAGGCGGACGGAAACGGAACTGTCCGAGACCTCGGCCGTCCTGGACGAAACCATCGAAGAACTGCGCCCCGCGGAAGATGCGGTCCCGCAGGAGCCGGTCCGCCTGACCGGACGGGAGAAGGACATCGTGCGCCTGCTGATGGAAGGAAAGACGACGCCCGAAATCGCCGAGGCGCTCTTCCTCAGCGAAAAGACCATCCTCTGGTACCGCAAGCGCCTGCACGCCAAACTGGACGTCCACACCGCCGCCGCCCTCACCGCGGAGGTCATCCGCCGCCACCTGCTGGATTGATGCCGGCGGCCGCTCAGGCAGCCGGGAGATAGTCGTCGATGGCGGCGGCTATGGAGAGGATCGTGGGCTGGAAGAGGACGTTGGAGCCCCGGAGGGGCATCCAGTGCTCCTCGGAGAGGGGACCGCGGAGGTATTTCTCGGTATAGAAAGTCCCCACGGTGCCGGCATAGAGCTGCACGGCACCGCGGTCGTCGACTTTCAGGGCCCGGATGGGGAAACGCTCGGAATACTTCTTCTTGCTGTCGTAAACCAGGACTTCCATGTCCTGGCGGCTGCCGTCGTTGTTGATGCAGGGCAGGAATCCGCCTGCTGCCCGGACGCTGTCGCGGATGGCGTCGTGCATGGCATCGCCGGCCTTTTCGTATCGGTCGGCCAAGTCGATCAGTTCCTGTCTCATAATTCTACGGTTGGACCGTGACGGCCGGATGGCCGTCGTCGTTGGCCCTGTAGTGCGGGGCATAAAGGGACTCGATCACCGGGACGGGACTCTGGAAGGTGCCTTCCTGGGTCACGAAGAACTCCTCGGTGAAGCTGGTGTTCTCCTCGGGGTAGCTGTCGAACCAGAACTCGGTGCGGTCTGCGAGCACGCTCCGGTAACCCTGCGGGCTGAAGCTCACCCAGCCGGTGATGGAAATCGGGCGGGCGAACCAGCCGTAGCGGCCGGAGAGCTGGTTCACGGGGCGCAGCGCCGCGGGACGCGGGGCGGTCAGGCGCACGAAGCTACGGTTTTCCTCGTTCCAGATGCGGTAGGTGGCGACGATTTTGTCGCCCACGTGCAGCACGTCTCCGTCCTTCAGGGGCTGGCCTTCGCGGGTGTAGCTGCGGGACACGGTGAAGCCGTTGCCGGCGGCCTTGATCTGCTCGAAGGGCAGGGTGGTGGTGGCCGACAGGGCGAGCACCTTGGTCTGCAGGGTGGCCTCCGTGCCGCGGAGCACGCTGCCGATGGCCTGGATGTAGGCCGGGTCGTCCTCCCACTGCTGCGTCTCCTTCTGGACCATGATCCAGAGCCGGATGCCTTCGGCGACCTCGTTGTGGCCGCAGTCGGTCAGCAGGTCGCAGATGAGCGAGTGGGCGTACAGCTCGCTTTCGAGCAGGCCCCGCCAGGGCATCACCGCATTCGGGTAGTAGATGCCGCCGCTGCGGTGCGGTTCGGCGTACTGGAGCAGGGACTCGACGTCCTTCTCCAGCGACTTGCGGAGCCGGCCGGAGGCGAAGAGCGAGATGCCCCAGGCCCGGGCGAGGGAGGCGCCGCGCTCGTTCTCGACCAGGGCGCGCAGGGTCTTCATCCGGCGGGCCTTGGCGAAAACCTGGCCGTTCAGGCCGCGTTTCGCGCCCGGCACAAGGTACGCCTTCGCGTTCTTCTTGAACTCACGCAACTCCTTGAAGGAAGCGCCCTTGGGCGAGAAGTTCACCTCCGGGAACAGCGCCCGGACGTGCAGGTACTGGTCGAAGCTCAGCGCGCCGCACCAGATTGGACGGAAACGGTCGCCGAAGTAGGTGGCGTCGAGGAAGCGTACGGCGTCGGCAGTGGTGGCGGCCAGCTTCTCGGGACAGGCGTCCCCCATCTCCGCGATGCGCTCGAGCAGCACGGCGGTCAGGACCGCGGAAGAGCTCATCTCCGGGAACCAGCCGAAGCCGCCGTCCCCGTTGTGGCAGGCGAGGATCTTTTCGACCATCTCCGCGCGCTGTTCGGGCGTGGCGCCGGAGGCCTTGCCGCCCGGCAGGATGTCGATCAGGTGGTTGGCGAACAGGGCCTCGGACTGGTCGAGCAGGTTGTCGCTCTGCGGGAGGACCTTCTCCGGGACGGCCTCCTGGATCATGCCGAGGATGGAAATCTCCTTCAGGGCCGCCTGGGCGCCCTGTACGTTCACGAACTCCCGGCGCAGCGAGGCGAGCAGCGCGTCGCGGTCCATGCCCGCGAGCAGCAGGGCCGAGTGGGCCTCGGTGATGGTCTGCACGGCCGGTTTCACGGGCATCGTCACGAACACGCCGTCGGAGCCGGCGTCCTTGTCGTCCGCGGTGAAGTTGACCAGCAGGCCGAGGTCCGCGAGCCTCGGTGCGGAAATCCCGAAGCTGAAGTCCGCGGAACCGTGGGCCGGCACGGTGATGGCCGTGCCCTTTTCCGAGACGGTCGGGGCCGTCCGGTAGTCCTTGCCGTTGAGGAACTTCACGGACAGGCGACCGGAAACGGGCTTGTCCGTGCTGTTGGCCAGCGACACGCGGGCGACGTAGCGGTCGCCTTCATACAGGAACTGCGGCTGCACGACGGCCACCTTGACCGGCAGGGTCACGACCATCTCCTGGCGGAGGGTCTCGTTGTGGAAGGCCTTGTCGTGCGCGAAGAGCTGCACGTAGTAGGTGGAGAGCTTGTCCGCGGTGCTGAAGTTGAAGGTCACCACGCCGTCCTTGTCGGAACGCAGGAAAGGCTCCCAGGCGATCGTGTTCGCGAAATTCTCGCGGATGGCTCCGTTCTCCGGCTCGGCGGAACCGTTTTCGGCGGCCTCCTCGTCCAGCTCGGCCGCGTCGTACGAGACGGCGTTGTCTTCCATCCGGGCCATCGCCATCGGGGCGGAGTCCTCCACCATCATCTCCACGGCGCCGGCCCCCATCGCGGCGGACTTGGAAAGCATCCTTCCGCGGGTCCGGATGGCGCGGGCGTCTTCTTCGGAGCGGTAGGCGTAGGACTCGTCCACGCCGATGCTGTAGTCGTAGCCGACGTACGGCAGGTCGCGGAGGTCCGGCGTATCGGTGTGCCAGCGGTTCGGCTGGATGGTCTCGGTGCTCTTGTCGAAGATGGTGGCGGCCACCTCCACGCCTTCCGCCGTGCGGAGGGTGAAGCTGTAGTCAGTGTGCGGCGCCGTGGTGTCCAGGAAGCGGCTGAACGAGAGCGGCAGCTGGAAACGCGCCTCCCGGCGGTCGAGGGTGCGGGTGTACTCGTAAGCGTGCGCGTCCTTGAACCAGAACAGCTTGAGCGACAGGGCTTCCGGATAGCCCGGCCTGCGGTCGAAGCGGACGGTCGCGAGCGACCCTTCCTTGCCCCGGACGCCCGCGAGGCGGACGATGCGGTGCTCCAGCAGGCGGTTGCCGTCGCCGTACAGTTCCGCCACGGCCCAGACGGGCCCGGTGGTGGAGCCGAACTGCAGGGCGATGCCCCGGCCGTCGTCCGCGATCTCCTTGAAGAAACTGGCCACGTCCATGTCCAGGACGGTGTCGGCGTCGGAGGCCTTGACGACCTCGAAGGTTTCCGTGTCGTCGTAGGTGTTGCCGTTCCCGGCCTTCGCGGAAGCGGTGGCTTCGATGGTGTACAGGCCGGAGGGATATCCGCTCAGGTCGAGCGGCAGGTCCTTCCCGTTCTCCGCTTCGCCGGAGCGCAGGATCTTGCCTTCGTGGAGGAGCCTGTAGGTGAGCTTGAGCGCGGGATGCGTCCGGACGGCGCCCCGGCTGCCGAGCTGGATGCTGCTCCGGATGACGTCCTCGCCCACGATCGCGCCCCGGCTGTAGCGGTCGGGCACCTCGAAGCGGCCGTCCACGCGGTTCGTCACGGCGATGTTGAGGGGGAGGTTGGCGGACACGCCCACGGTCTTGCGGAACTCCAGGGTCTCGCCCGTGGCGTCCGTCACGCGGACGGTGATGACCACGTTGCTGTAGTAATACCGGGCCTCAGGGCCCTTGAAATGCAGGCTGAAGTCGCCGGCGGGGGAGAGTTCCAGTTTGCCGTCGGCGAGGGGCTCGCCGTTGTATTCGGCGGTCCAGCGCGCGTCGGTGCCGTTGATGCTGTGGCCGGAGTAGCTGCGTACCGTTCCGGCGGCGCTGATTTCGTCGCCGGGCAGGTAGAAGCGGTCGTCGGGCTTCCAGCTCAGGTCGAAGGTAGGCAGGACGAATTCGTCCGCACGGACGCGCGTGGACGCGACCGTGCGCCCGTTTTCAAAGATGTTGATGGTGTACATCCCGCCCTTGGCGCCCTTCCTGAGCACGAAGGCGCCGGCCGCGCTGCCGTACTCGCCCGTGGTCAGTTCTTCTTCGCCGATCTCCTTGCCTTCCGGGTCGGTGAGCCTGGCGCGCAGGCGGATGCCGGCGGCGCGGGTGGCGAACTCGTAGGTGCCTTCATAGAGCATGACCTTGTAGCGGACCGTCTCGTCGGGGTTGAAGGCGCTGCGGTCCGTGATCAGCATCGCCCTGTGCCGGGGCGGGTTCTGCCGCTCTACCTCGCCGCGTTCCTGGTAGCCGAAGCCGTGCTTCGGGCTCTTCCGGATCCGGCCGCCCAGTTCGGTAACGGCCTGGAGGGTGTAGTAGCGCGAGTGCTTTCCCTTCTCCAGGATGCCGGTGATGCTCTCGGGCAGGTAGGTGAAGCCGTCGAGGGTCATCGCCTCCGTCCGCGCCACCTCCTTCCCGTCGTTGTCGTACAGGACGAAGCGGCAGCTCTTCACGGGCTCGCCGCTGAGGTAGTCGGCCACGTACACGCCGTAGCCGTCACGGTCGCGCTTGTGCGCGATGGAGAGGGTATATCGCTGGTATTCGCTCTTCGTCTCCACCTTGCCGCCGGTGCACACCAGGTTGTAGGTCTTGTCCTCCAGGTCCGGGAACCTGAGGGTCAGGGTATCCGGGACGTAGAAGCTCTTTTTCGGATTGTCCACCGTGGCGGAGAACACCTCCCGGGCCCCGTCGAGGATGCGCACGCGCACCGAGGGGATGTTGCGGACGCTGAAGGTGGCCGTGCCCTTCTCCACCTCCACGTTGAGGGTCTGCGCGGTCAGGGCGGCGAGGATCTCGTCCGCTTCGGTGCAGCAGTCCGCGATGGCTTTCTCCTCGCCGCTGAAGAGTTTCCGGTCGTTGATGAAGCGCGCGCAGTCGTCGGCGAGCAGGCTGTACTGCTCCGAGCTGCCCTTGTCCCAGCGCAGGTCGTTGTTCCGGCGGATCAGCAGGTACTGGCGGGCGAGCATCGTGACCGCCTTGCCGGGATAATCCAGGATGATCCCGTCCATCGTTTTCTTCGCATCGTCCGTGGAGAGGGTCTGGGCGATGGTGTATTCGGCGAAGGCTTCCTGCGGATAGCGGCCCTTGAAATGCGCGCGCACGGCGTCCCGCACCTCCGTGGACCGGCGGTCGGCGAGCAGGCTCCACAGGGCGAACTCGTAGTCGTTGGCGAAGGAGGGGACCAGGACCGGGGAGAAGAGGTATCCGTTCACGGCGGGGTCGTTCCGGTGGAATTCCGGGTGGCTGGCGGCCAGGAGACGGTCCTTGTTCTCCTGGACGTATTTGAACATGTCTTCGGAGGCCTGGCGGTCCTTCCAGTTGTAGAAATGCATCACGGGCTCGTCGAAGCGTCCGATCTCCGCGTCCGCCTGGGTGCGGAGTTCGTCCCGGAGCTTCCAGTTGGTGCTGACCCGGGCGTCCACGTATTTCCAGCAGGCGTCATAGTAGTCCCAGGCCAGCCGCTGGGAGAGGGCCTGCTCCTTGATCCGGGTCAGGATGTCCGCCTGGTCTTTGGGCCGGTCGGCGTCGACGGCCTTCTGGTATTCGGACCAGAGCCTGGTCAGGGTGTGGCCGTCCTTGTCTGCGGCGCAAGCGTGAAAAGTCATGATATGGGTTAAGCTTAACAGGATGACGGATATGAGTTTCAGTGCTTTCATAAAGCGGCGGGATTAATCGTTGAACATATCGACGGCTTCTGCTACAACAAAATTGCTGCCACCGATATACAAGATGCACCCGGGGAGGCGATTTGCTGCATCAAGCGCCTGCCGGACGCCCTCCCGCACGCTCCCGCAGACGGTACGGTCCAGCCCTTCCAGCGCCGCTCCGAGCCGTTCGGCGGGCAGGGCCCGCTCTCCCTGCGGGGCCACCAGGAAGTATTTCGCTTCCGGGGGCATCAGCGGCCGGATGCCGGCGAGGTCCTTGTCGGCCATGATGCCGAAGACGATGAGCAGCGGGCGGCCGCTTTCCTTCAGCCGGCGGAAGTTTTCGGCCAGCGCGGGCGGATTGTGCCCGATGTCGCAGATGACTTCGGGATCCTCCCGCAGGCGCTGCCAGCGGCCGCGCAGGCCGGTGCGGGCGGCGGTGTGCTCCAGCGCCGCGCGGTCGGCGGGCTCGCCGAGCAGTTCGAGCGCAGCGAGGACGGTGCGTAGGTTGGCGTCCTGGCAGGGGCCGCCCAGGTCGGTCGGGAACAGCTCCGCGTCGAAGTCCTCCGCCCAGAAGAGCGGGCAGGGGGCCGCCGCGGCGTGCGCCTCGAAGACCGGCGCGGTCTGCTCGTCGCGCTGCCCGCAGAGGGCGGGCACGCCGGGCTTGAAGATCCCCGCCTTTTCGGCGGCGATCTTGGCGCGCGTGTCGCCGAGCAGGGCGCAGTGGTCCAGGCCGATGCTCGTTACGACCGACAGCTCCGGGGTGAGGATGTTGGTGCTGTCCAGGCGGCCGCCCAGGCCGGTTTCGATGACGGCGATGTCCACCTGCCGCTGCGCGAAGTGGCGGAAGGCGAGCCCGGTCGTGATCTCGAAGAAGGAAAGCCCCTCCAGGTCCTCCTCCTGCAGGAAGCGCAGCACCTCGTCGCGCGGGATCATTTCGAAGCCTCCGTCCGTGACGGTCTTGATGCGTTCGCGGAAGTCGGTCAGGTGGGGCGAGGTGTACAGGCCCACGCACAGGCCCCGGGCCGCGAGGGCCGAGGCGAGCAGGGAACAGACGGAACCCTTGCCGTTGGTGCCGGCCACGTGGATGGAGCGGAAGCCCCGGGAAGGGTGGCCCAGGGCGGCGTCGAAGCGCAGCATCCCGGACAGCCCCGGCTTATAGGCGCCGGCGGTGAAACCCGAGGTCTGCACGCTCGGATGCCGGCTGAAAAGGTCCTCCAGGAGGCCCTCATAAATGCGATCTGTATCGTTCATAGTTGCAACTGAATCCAAATTTAATTAATTTTACACGCTTTTACGTACCGGATGGCAGAAAAAACTTCAGCGTTGCACGCGATCTACGTCATCGACGGGGTGCAGGAGGAATATACTCCCGCACAGTTGCTCGATGCGGTGACCGAGCCGGAAGGCCGGCACCCTTTCCCCGGCCCGGCCGAGGCGCGCGCCGTGGACGAGACCCTGGATCCGGTGTTCCGCGGCGCCGAATTCGACCTGGACGCCGTGGGGGACTATCTGGATGCCGTGTGTGCCACGCCCCGGACGGTCCCGCCGGCCGCCGCCGATTCCTACACCCGTGTCCGCGTGGCGTCCGCCCTGATCGACACCGTGTGGCGGACGGGCCGTTTCCGGCTCGGCGACCTGCGCCTGGACGCCTCCTGGCGTTGGGATATGGAGCCCGTGGGGGCACGGGCGGCCTTCTATGCCTCCGTGCGCGCCGCGGCCGATTACGTGGATGCCCTGGGGCTCAAGTTCTCCTCCTACCGCTGCACGCGGACTTCCGGTCCGTCCGAGCTGACGCTCCGCGCCCGGATCACGCGGGAGGCCGACGAGGACCAGTACGGCTTCGTCAGCGAGCCCTTCAGTTCCGTGCACCCGGTGCTCGGGACACGCCGCTCCTGCCCCGCCGTCTTCGCGCCCGACCCGCAGAGCTGGGTGGTGTTCATCCCCTTCGACCCGGCGGATTTCCGCCTGGGCGGCTCGCTGCTGGCGCAGACACTGGGCCTGGGCGGGGGGCCTTCCCCGCAGATTACCGACGCGGACTACTTCACGGACTGCTACGAGGTGGTCCGGGAACTCGTCGAGGACGGCATCCTGCTGTCCGGGGGCACCGTGGGCGAGGGCGGCCTGCTCCGCGCCGTCCGCCAGATGGCGGTGGGGTGCGGGCTGACCGTGGACATCTCCGGCATCCTCCAGTCCTACCAGGAGAAAGAGCCCGTGCGCGTGCTCTTCTCCGAGATTCCGGGCGTGCTGGTTCAGATCCACGACGCTGATTTCGATTATCTGGACGCCGAACTGCTGCTGCAGGACGTGGCCTTCTTCCCGCTGGGGCATCCCGTTCCCGGCTCGCCGGAGGTCCGCGTGAAGGCGTCCGCCAAGACCGGCATACAAACCATCTTAGAATCCCTGATGCGTAACGCGGAAGGGGAAGACTGACACCATGGGCAAACCGAAAATCTTCGTGCTCGACACCAACATCATCCTGCACGACCACAAAGCCATCCGCAAGTTCCAGGACAACGACTTGGTAATCCCGATCGCCGTGATCGAGGAGGTGGACAAGTTCAAGAAAGGCACGGACACCCTGTCCTACAACGCCCGCGGCTTCATGCGCGACATCGACAAGATCACGAACGGCAAGAGCTTCGGGGAAGCGGGCCTGCCGATCGGCAAGGGCCTGGGCTGCATCAAGGTGGAACCCAACCACCCCTTCGCGCCGCCTTTCGACACCCTGTTCATCGACGACACGCAGGACCACCGCATCCTCTCCACCGCGATGTGGGTGCGGGACACGCATCCCGACCGCTTCGTGGCGCTCGTGACCAAGGACATCAACCTGCGCATGAAGGCGAAAGCCGCCGGGATGGAGGTGCAGGACTACCTGACCGACAAGGTCGAGGACCAGCGGATCGAAGACTCCCAGCGGGAGGTGCAGCACCTCACCCCGGACGCCGACGTCCTGCAGGAACTCTCCTTCGGGCCGGACAATTCCGTGGAATGGTCCCGCGTCGTCGGGAAGAAACCCGCTCCCAACCAGATGTACATCTTCCGCTGGGAAGGCGAGCGCGGCGAGAGCCTCTGCGCCCGCTACGACGCCGGCCGCGACCGCATCGTGCTGGTCAAGGCCCGGAACGCCTACGGCATCCGTCCGCGCAACGACGAGCAGAAACTGGCCCTGGACGCCTTGATGAACCCGGATGTGGAGCTGGTCTCGCTGACCGGCGGGGCGGGCACGGGCAAGACGCTGCTCGCCCTGGCCGCCGCCCTGGCCCAGGAAGACGAGTACGAACACATCTACCTGTCGCGCCCGACGGTCATCCTCGGCAACCAGGACCTCGGCTTCCTGCCGGGCGACCAGAAACAGAAGATGAGCCCCTTCCTGCAGCCCCTGATGGACAACCTGAACGTGATCAAAGACCAGTTCCGCCCCACCTCCAAGGAGGCGCAGCGGATCGAAGCCATGCTCACGAAGGAGAAGCTGATCATCGAGCCGCTGGCCTACATCCGCGGCCGCAGCCTGGGCCGGTGCTTCTTCATCATCGACGAGGCGCAGAACCTCACCCCGCACGAGATGAAGACCATCATCACCCGGGCCGGCGAGGGGACCAAGATGGTCTTCACGGGTGATATCTTCCAGATCGACCAGCCCTATCTGGACCAGTGGTCCAACGGCCTGACGCACCTGGGCGAGAAGATGGCCGGCCAGGAGGTCTTCCAGCACGTCTTCCTGCGCAAGGGCGAACGGAGCACGCTGTCCGAACTGGCCGCAAAGTTGCTATAATGAGTTTTTTATCGTAAATTCGCGGCGCGAAACTAACTGATATACCTGATATCCTATGTACGAGATGAAAAAACGCGTTTATCGCTTCGGCGGAAAGACCGCCGAAGGCGATGGAAGCATGCGTGAGCTCCTGGGTGGAAAGGGAGCCAACCTGGCCGAGATGAGCAAGCTCGGCATGCCGGTCCCGGCAGGTTTCACCATCACGACGGAATGCTGCGCCGAGTACTACCAGCTCGGCGGCGGCTACACCGAAGAACTCAAAATGGAGGTCCGTGGTGCCCTGAACGCGACCGAAGCCCTGATGGGCAAGAAATTCGGAGACCCTGAGGATCCCCTCCTGGTAAGCTGCCGCTCCGGCGCCCGCTCTTCGATGCCGGGCATGATGGACACCATCCTCAACATCGGTCTCTGCTCCGCGACGATTCCCGGCATGATCAAGAAGACCGGCAATCCGCGCTTCGTGTACGACGCCTACCGCCGCCTTATCATGATGTATTCCGACGTCGTGATGGAGAAGGCCGAGGGCATCGAGCCCGCCGACGGCCAGGGCATCCGCCAGCAGCTGGACCGGATGATGGCCGAACTGAAAGAGAAGAAAGGCTACGCTTCCGATACCGAGATCACGGCCGACGAGCTCAAGGACCTCTGCGAGAAGTTCAAGAAGAAGGTCAAGGAAGTCCTCGGCGTCGAATTCCCCGATACGGCCCAGGACCAGCTCTGGGGCTCCATCGGCGGCGTCTTCAAGTCCTGGAACGGCAAGCGCGCCATCGCCTACCGCCGCATCGAGAAGATTCCCGATGACTGGGGCACGGCCGTCAACGTCCAGTCCATGGTCTTCGGCAATATGGGCAACACCTCCGCCACCGGCGTCGCGTTCTCCCGCAACCCGGCCAACGGCGACAACCGTTTCTACGGCGAGTGGCTGATCAACGCCCAGGGCGAGGACGTGGTCGCGGGCATCCGCACCCCGAACCCGCTCAACGAGGCCACCAAGAACGACCACAACCGCCACCTCGAGTCCCTCGAGACGGCGATGCCGAAGGTGTACGAGGAGCTCGACGGCATCCGCAAGCGTCTGGAGAACCACTTCCACGACATGCAGGACATCGAGTTCACGATCCAGGAAGGCACCCTGTGGATGCTGCAGTGCCGCATCGGCAAGCGCACCGGCCTGGCCGCCCTCCAGATGGCCATCGATATGCTCGACGAGGGCATGATCGACGAGAAGACCGCCGTGATGCGCGTCAGCCCCGCCCAGCTGGACGAGGTGCTGCACCCGATCCTGAACCCGACCTCCGAGAAGGAGGCGAAGGTCGTCGCCAAGGGCCTGCCCGCTTCCCCGGGCGGAGCCGTGGGTACCCTCGTGTTCACCTCCGAAGCCGCGATGGAAGCGGCTGCGGCCGGCAAGAAGACCATCCTCGTCCGCGAGGAGACATCCCCGGAGGACATCCAGGGCATGCGCGCTTCCGCCGGTATCCTCACCACCCGCGGCGGCATGACCTCCCACGCGGCCCTCGTGGCGCGCGGCTGGGGCAAGTGCTGCATCGTGGGCTGCGAGGCGATGAAGATCAACCTCGAGGCCAGGACCATCACCTTTGCCGGTGACAAGAAGGTCTACAAGGAGGGCGACTGGTTCTCCCTGAACGGTTCCAAGGGTCTGGTCTATGCGAAGAAGATCGAAATGATGGACGCCAGCGAGAACCCGACGTTCATCCGTTTCATGTCCATCGTGGACAAGTACCGCCGCCTGGGCGTGCGTACCAACGCCGACACCCCGGAGGACGCCCAGAAGGCGCTCGACTTCGGTGCCGAGGGCATCGGCCTCTTCCGTATCGAGCACATGTTCTACGGCAAGAATTCCGAGACGCCGCTCGCCAAGCTGCGCAAGATGATCCTCTGCACCACCGACCAGGAGCGCAAGGACGCCCTCGCCGAGCTGGAGCCGTTCATCAAGGCTTCCGTCAAGAGCACCCTCAAGGTGATGGACGGCAAGCCCGTGGTGTTCCGTCTGCTGGATCCGCCGCTGCACGAGTTCGTCCCCACCACCAAGGAGAAGACCGCCGAGGTGGCCAAGGAACTGGGCATCAGCGCGGCCGAGGTGACCCGCCGCGGCGCCAACCTCCACGAGGTGAACCCGATGATGGGTCTGCGCGGCGTGCGTCTGCACGTGACGTATCCGCTCATCGCCGAGACGCAGTACCGCGCCATCTTCACGGCCGTGGCCGAACTGTGCCACGAGGGCTACCACCCGCAGCCGGAGATCATGATCCCGGTCACGGTGTCCGCCCGCGAGCTGGGCTTCCAGCGCGCCATCTGCGAGCGCATCAAGGCCGAGGTCGAGGTGCACAATGAGATGATCATCACCTACAAGTTCGGTACGATGATCGAGATCCCGCGCGCTGCCCTGACCGGCGACCGCATGGCCCGCACCGCAGAGTTCTTCTCCTTCGGTACCAACGACCTCACCCAGATGACCTTCGGCTTCTCCCGTGACGACGTAGGCACCTTCATGGGCGACTACCTCGGCCACAAGATCCTCGACGCCGACCCGTTCCAGACCATCGACACCAAGGCGGTGGGACGGCTGGTCGAGATCGGCATCCAGAGCGGCCGGGCCGGCAGGCCGGACCTCAAGTGCGGCGTGTGCGGCGAGCACGGCGGCGACCCCGACTCCATCGCGTTCTTCAACAAGATCGGCATCGACTACGTCAGCTGCTCCCCGTTCCGCGTGCCCATCGCCCGTCTCGCGGCGGCGCAGAGCGCCATCCGCCAGGCGGAGTAAAGCGCTGATTGATTGCCAAAAAGAAGGCGGCCCGAAATTCGGACCGCCTTCTTCCGTTTCCGGCCTTCGCCGGAGCTATTTCTTTTTGGTGTCGACGAGGACTTCGACCTCCTCCACGCCCAGGCGGACCTTCAGCCAGTTCTGGATGCGGATGCGTTCGGTCTCCCTGGGCGGCTTGGTGCAGTTCAGGATGGCGACGATGATTTCGCAGCTCTCGCCGCTTTCCGCATCGGTCCGGCTGCCTCGGGTCAGCGTGACCTGGCGGACGCCGTCGTACTGGGCGGCCAGCTCGCGCGTGAGCAGGGCGACGGGCAGTTCCCGGTTCTGGTATTCCTGGATTTCGCCGGACAGTTCCGTGACCTTGCCTTCCAGTTCTTCGACCTGGCGGTTGTGCCCGTCGATGATGCTTTGGATCAGTTCGGATTCGGTCATCAGCTCGTTCTGGAATGCGGCGTCCTCGTGGATGACGATCTGGCTGCGGGTGATGCCCGCCTCTTCGGCGCGGAGGTAGATCCGTTCCCGGGCGCTCGCTTCCATCTTCTCTCCGGCCAGGTAGAGATCGAGGGTGTGCGGACGGTTGTCCAGGTTGGTCTTGTAGTCGTAGATGTAGCTCTTGCCCAGGTTCTTGTTCTCCTTGACGAGCAACTCCGCGTTGCGGGCGAAGTTGTTGTCCTGGATCATCTGGATGGCGGACAGCACGCTGGGGACGATGAGGATGACCAGGGTGACCGCGCTCCAGCGGGCGCTGTGCCTGCGGCGCGCCTCGTCGCCCGCGACCATGGGGAAGTGCAGGTATTTGACCGTGACGACGGTGGCCAGCGAGATGAAGACCGAGTTGATGAGGAAGAGGTAGAACGCTCCGAGGATGAATTTCAGCTCGAGGTGGGCGATGCCGTAACCGACGGTGCACAGCGGCGGCATCAGGGCGGTGGCGATGGCCACGCCGGGAAGCACGGTGCCGCCCTTTTCCTTGCGGGAGGTCTCCAGGATGCCGGCGAAGCCGCCGAACAGGGCGATCAGCACGTCATAGAGCGTGGGGTTGGTGCGCGCCAGCAGTTCGGTCTGCTGCTCCAGCTGGAGCGGGGAGATCAGGTAGAACACGGTGGAGGCGAGGATGCTGATCAGCACCATCACGAGGAAATTCTTGAGGGCGTCCTTGACCAGCGCGGTGTCGTTGGTGCCCAGGCCCAGGCCGAAGCCGAGGATGGGACCCATCACCGGGGAGATGAGCATCGCGCCGATGATGACCGGGATGGAGTTGAGGTTGAGGCCCACGGACGCGATGACGATCGCGCAGGCTAGGATGAAGACGTTGGGGCCGCGGAAATAGATGCCCTTCCGGATGTTGAGGGCGGCCATGTCCACGTCCACGTGGTCTTTCATGTTGACCAGTATGCGGAAAAAACGGGAAAACTTGTTCATGACTGTGTCGGGTCAGTGCACAAAGATAATGCAAAATGCTTATATTTGTAAATATCGTGAAACAATCAAAAACCGCATAGAGACATGGCAAAGAAACAAACCGACGGCTATCCCTGGAAATTCTGCTCCCTGGGCGGCGTGGTCCGGGTCAACATCACCTCCGGCGAGGACATCGCCCATCTGGGTGAACTGGACCAGAAACTCTGGACGGTCCTGGCGTGCCCCGTCAAGGACCTCGAATTCGACGAGAAGACCCTGCAGCTGATCGACACCGACGGCGACGGACGCATCCGCGTGGCGGAAATCGTCGCCGCCGCGCAGTGGATCACCTCCGTGGTCAAGGACAAGGACGCCATCCTGAAAGGCGAGGGCGTCCTGAAGCTCGACGGCATCAATACGGACTGCGAGGCCGGCGCGAAACTCTACGGCTCCGCGAAGCAGATCCTCTCCAACCTGGGCCTGGACAAGGACGAGATCACGGTGGAGGAAGCCTCCGACAGCGTGGCGATTTTCGCGAAGACGCAGTTCAACGGCGACGGCGTGATCACGCAGGCCTCCGCGGACGACGAGACGCTCCGGCCGCTGATCGCCACGATCGCCGAGAAGGCCGGCAGCGCGACGGACCGCAGCGGCGAGCCGGGCATCACCGCCGAGCACATCGAGGCTTTCTACACGGCCTTGGCGGACTATTCCGCCTGGCAGGATGCCGCGGCGGCGGACCGGGCCGCCATCTTCCCGTACGGGGACGACACGGCCGCCGCGCTGGACGCCTGCAACGCCGTCAAGGACAAGGTGGCGGACTATTTCATGCGCTGCAAGCTGATCCGCTTCGACGACGCCGTGTCCGGTGCCGTGGACGTGTCCGCCGAACGGCTCGGCGCGATCAGCGACAAGAACCTCGCCACGCAGTCCGAGGAGATCGCCTCCTATCCGCTGGCCCGTCCCAGCAGGGACGCCGTCCTGCCGCTGGACGCCGTCAACCCGGCCTGGCAGCCGGCTTTCGCGGCCGTGAAGGCCCTCGTGCTGGACAAGGAGTTCCCGAAGGCGGAAGGCATTACGGAGGAACAGTGGGCCGGCGTGCTCGCGAAGTTCGCCCCTTACGCCGCCTGGATGGCGGACAAGAAGGGCGAGGCCGTGGAGTCCCTGGGCCTGGACGAGGTCAGGGCCCTGCTGAAGGCCGACCGCAAGGCCGATCTGCTCGCCCTGGTCGAGGCCGACAAGGCGCTCGAGGCGGAGGCCAGCTCCATCGACGAGGTGGGCCGCCTGATGCACTATTACCGCGACTTTGCGAAACTGCTCCGCAACTATGTCATATTCACCGACTTCTATGGCCGGAAAGAGAAAAAGACCCGCGGTATCTTCGAGGTCGGCCAGCTGTACATCGACGAGCGTTGCTGCGACCTTTGCCTCCGGGTGAGCGACATGGGCGCCCACGGCGACATGCCCAAGCTCAGCGGCATGTTCCTGCTGTACTGCACCTGCACCTCCAAGACGCACGGCGGCACGATGGATATCGTGGCCGTGATGACGGACGGCAAGACCAGCGACCTGCGCCCGGGCAAGAACGGCCTCTTCTACGACCTGGACGGCGGCGACTGGGATGCGGTGATCACCAAGGTGGTGGAGAACCCGCTCAGCATCAAGGAAGCCTTCTGGAGCCCCTATCGCAAGTTCGCCCGCTTCATCTCCGAACGGATCGACAAGTCCGCGGCGGACAAGGAGAACGCGGCAACGGCCAAACTGCAGGGCAGCGCCGACGGCGCTCCCGCAGCCGGCAAGCAGCCTTTCGACATCGGCAAGTTCGCCGGCATTGCGGCGGCCATCGGCCTGGCCCTGGCCGGCATCGGCGGTGCGCTCGCCCTGATCGGCACCGCCATCAAGGGCATGGTCTGGTGGCAATGGCTGGTCGTCATCGCGGCCGTGATGCTCATCATCTCCGGTCCGTCCTGCTTCATCGCCTGGCGCAAACTCCGCCGCCGCAACCTGGGCCCCGTGCTCAACGCTAACGGCTGGGCCATCAACTCCCGCGTGCTGGTGAACACCCTCTTCGGCAAGATCCTCACCAGCGTGGCGAAGTACCCGAAGATGAAACTCGACGACCCGTACGCCAAGCGTACGCCCTGGTGGCGCAAATGCCTCCGCTGGTTCCTCGTCCTGCTGATCGTCGCCTTCGGCGTCTGCTGGTTCACCGATAACCTGAAGTGGATGGGAATCGAGCGCAAGGCCAAGGTGGAAGAGCCTGCCGTGGAGCAGGTTCAGGAAGCCCCGGCCCCGGCCTTGGAAGAAGCGGCTCCCGAAGCCGAATAGCATGGCCCGGCCGACGATTTTCTCTCCGGAACAGGCCAATGTGGGCCTGTTCTGTGACGTTTTCCCGCCTGTGATGGACGGCGTGTCCGTCTGCATGGAGAACTATGCCTACTGGATGCAGAAGAAGGTGGGCGGGGTGTGCGTGGTCACGCCCAATGTTCCGGACGCGGATTACAGCGTGCACGACTACAAGGTGTTCGACTACTTCTCTTTCCCGGTGCCGATGCGCCACCCTTACGTGACGGGCATCGCGGAGATCGACCCGACCTTCCTCGCGAAGATTGCGACCACGCGTTTCCGGATCCTGCACGCGCACTGCCCCTTCGCCTCCGGCATGGCGGCGAGGCGCATCGCGCGGATCCAGAAGATTCCCCTCGTGGCGACGTTCCATTCCAAGTACCGCGACGACTTCGCACGGGTGCTGCCCAAGCTGGCGGTGGACATGGTCATCGACCAGATCGTCGATTTCTACGAGCGGGCGGACCTGGTGTGGGTGCCGCAGGAATCGACGGTGGACGTGCTCCGCGAGTACGGCTACACGGGCCACGTGGAGGTGATGGACAACGGGTCCGACCTCGTGGCGGACTATCCCGAAAAGTTCTTCGTGGAGGCCCGGCAGCGGCTGGGCATCGCCCCGGAGGAGTTCGTGATGCTCTTCGTGGGCCAGCACATCTGGGAGAAGAACCCGCGCCTGGTCATCGAAGGCCTGTCCCGCATCGAGGACATCCCGTTCCGGATGTATTTCGTGGGCATCGGCTATGCCGCCGAGGAGATGAAGGCGCTGGTCAGCGAGAAGGGCCTGGATGACCGGGTCACTTTCGTGGGGTCCGTCACGGACCGCGCCGTGATCACCGACTACTATGCCGCCTCCGACCTCTTCCTCTTCCCGTCGCTGTACGACAACGCGCCGCTGGTGGTGCGCGAGGCGGCGGCCCTGCACACCCCGGCCGTGATGGCGCGGGGTGCGACGGCCGCCACCATCCTCAAGGACGGCGAGAACGGGTTCCTGGTGGATAACGATCCCGACTGCATGGCGCAACTGCTGCGCGAACTGATCCACGATCCGGAGCGCGTGCACCGCGTGGGCGTGCAGGCCTCCCGGACCATCGTCCGCTCGTGGGAAGACTGCGTGGAGGAGGTGCTGGACCGCTACAACGCCCTGCTCAGGCGCCGCGGGTTGCCGCTTATCGAACGTCCAGCGTAGCGCGTGCGCAGACGGCTTCGCCCGCCTCGCTCAGCCCTTCCGCAAACACTTCGAAACGTCCGCTGTAGGCGGGCGTTTTGCATTCCACCGTGGCGCTCTCGCCCGGAGCGAGGGTCAGCAACGGGTGCCAGTAGAGTGTTTGGCGGTAGTCGGGATAGTCGCCGCCCACGCCCGCGCAGGTGTAGGCCAGCGGCAGGGAACAGCCCGGGAAATCGACCACGCGCACGTTGTCCTCGAACTGCATCGAGGGGAGCGTGCCCTTGTAGGTGACGAAGTTCACCACGCCGGTAAAGCTGCGGATGCCGAGGAAGAAGGAGTCGGGATAGATGTCGATGTGGTGGACGAGCAGCGGGTCGTAGGCGAAGATCTTTTCCTGGTCGAGCACGGGGATGCCGTCCAGCAGCACCAGTGAGGCGCTGTTCAGGAAGGAATAGTTGCCGAGGTGGTCGGAAATGTGCACCTGAAGCTCCCGTTTGCCGTTTACGCGCCGGATGCGGAGTTCGGGGATGAACTCGATGAACAGTTCCTCCATCAGGGGGAAACGGGTGTAGTCGTCCAGGATGTAGGTGGAGCATTCCCGCTCGTCGAAGATGCGGTGTACCTTGGCGGGCAGGGCGGTGTACAGGGTGTCGGCGTCGAAGTTCTTCTCCAACTGCATGCCCAGGCTGCGCAGTTCCAGCGCCCGGCTCCAGCCTTCGTAGAGCGGAAGCGGCGGGAGTTCCCCGGCGGGGAGGTCGAGGAAGGGACTGACCAGTTCCAGGTGACAGATGTTGTCCCGGTCCACGTCCTGGATCTCCAGGAACATCTCCCGGTCGCCGAAGATGTTGGACGTGAAGAACAGGGCGGTGCCGTCGCTGCCCACGGACTCGGTGTAGATGTTCTCGCCGCTTCCGGGCGAGGAGATGAAGGCGTACTTGCCCTCGACGGCTCTCAGCCCGGCGGCATCGGTCCCGGTCACGCGGGCGTGGATGATCTCGCCTTCATATTCGGGGATGACCGACCCGTCGAAGCCGCGGGGCGCGGGGAGCGAGCGCGTGCCGCGCACAAAATCGGCGATGTGCGCGCCGTCCGGGGCCGGAATCCCGTCGTCGTGGCGGACGCTCAGGCTGAAGCGCACCGGCTCGGTCCCGTTGTTGGTCAGCCGGATCCGGGCGGAGCCGGCTGCGGAAGCATCCGCTGCCTGGACCGAAAGGGCTCCGGCGGTCGGGACGGAATGCGGCTGCGGCGCCTGCCGGACAACCTCGACGCCCCCTTCGGCGCGTTCGGTGCTGAAGGTGTTGAAGACCGACAGCGTCCGGGCGCCGGTCAGCGGGTCGAAGCCTTCCTCCGAGGCGCCGAGCCGGGTGTAGGCGAAGAGCCGGTAGTTGCCGGTGGGCAGGGTGGTGGGCAGGAACAGGCGTCCCGCACCGCGGCCCCCGTCCAGGGCGATCTTGGCCGTCTGGACCAGCTTGTCCGCGGAGTGGATCTCCACGTAGGCCGTCTTGCTGAAACCGGACAGCCGGCCGCTGCCGGCATCCACGCACCAGGCGGACAGCCAGACGGCGTCGCCGGCCACGTAAACGTCCCGGTCGGTCGACAGATAGACGCGTTCACGCAGGCGTTCCGCTCCCGGCACACGGAGCAGGGAGGCGGACAGGAGGCAGAACAGGAGAGTCAGTATCTTTTTCATAAGCAAGGATCAATAATGGGAGGAAGGCCAGTCTTTGGGCCGCGTCTTCGTGCCGCCCTGCTTGCGGCAGTCGATGCAGATCGCCGCGACCCAGATGTAGGCGGTGGGCATGGGCGAAGCGCCGTACACGGCCGAGTAGGGGAGGAATCCCGCATGGTATTTGGCGTCCATGGCGAGCGGGTCGAGCCCGACCTCCGCCTCGAAGGTCTCGTAGGGCCTGTCCGGCTTGTAGAATCTGGCCTCAGCGTTGTCGTAATACATCACGGCGTCGGCGAGCTCGGCGGCATTGAGGTACCCCATCACCTGGATGGAGGAATTGGTGAGGCAGTGGACGTTGCTGGCCATCTCGCTGGGTGTCGGCGAGAAGATGGAACCCTGCCCTTCGGAACTCTGCTGCAGGTTGTTCCAATAATTGTAGGCGTTCTCGCTCATCGCCTCCAGATGGACGGTGATCCGGTACAGCTGCTGGAGGCGCTTGTCGTTCAGCGCGATGGTATGGAAGGCCAGCTCCTCGAAGCGGTCCTCGGTCTGGTTGGCGGTGGAGAAGATGTTGATCTGGGGGGAGTTGTTCTCTTTCCAGCAGTAGTACAGGCCGGGCCCCTCGAAATAGCCGATTTCCCGGCGCTCGGGCTTGTATTCGTAGAAAGTGCTCAGGTCGCTGTGGTACTCCCAGGCCTCCTCGAAGGTCCAGCGGAAGTAGTGGGATCCGTTGCAGTGCATGCTCAGGCCGATCCAGAGTTCCTCGAACTCCGGATGGGGGCTGTAACTGAGGGCGTCGATGGTCGGGGCCGGGCAGACCTCCAGCCAGTCCGATTCAAAGCTTTCGGTCACGGATCCCGGGGAGAGCAGGTCGAAATGCAGGCGGTAGCGCTGATGGGGGCTCAGCTGCGAAGTGTCGAACTCCAGTACGCCTCCGGGCGAGGTGGAATAGTACGAACCGCTGTGGTAACTGGAACTGATGGGATCGTAGGCCGTGCGGCTTTCCACCCGGGTGCCGTCTTCCCCCTGGATATAGCCGCTGGCCTGGATGGGCCGGAGCGCGTATTCGTTGGTATCCTTGCTCTGGAAAGACCGGACGTAACTCAGGTAAACGGTCGTTTTCCCGCCGATCTGGATGTCGCCCTCGACCACGAAGGGCCATTCGCCGTTCTCGGCCAGGTCGACCTCGTACGGGAATATGCAGGCGGTGGCGGCGGACAGCGCGGCGGACAGCGCCAGCAGGCGGAACAGGTATCTCGTATTCATCAGAAAATCAGGTTGAGGTTGATATACGGGATGGGATAGGCGAAGACGGAGAGCAGGTAGCTTTCCGTGCCGTCGAAGAAGATCGAGTACGCATTCTTGCGGGCGGTCACGTTATAGACGCCGATCGTCCAGGACATGTGCGAGAACTGCCTGAGGTAGTGCCCCGGGTCGATGTTGACGGCCAGGTCCAGGCGGAAGTAGTCCGGAATGCGGTAGGTGTTGCGCTGCGTGTAGGCGAGCCGCCAGCCGCCGCCGTAGCGGAACGTGCCGATGGGCAGGGTGACGGGCCGGCCCGTCGAGTATTCGACGTTGGCGGACAGGGAGTAGCGGTGGGTGAACTTGTAGTTGCCGACCAGTTTCACCTCGTGCGGCTTGTCGTGCGGAGCGTTGTACCAGGCGCCGCCGTTGATGGTTTCCACGCCGCGGTCCGCCATCTCGCGCAGGAGCGAGCGGGAATAGGAGTAGGAGAGCCAGCCGGTGAGCTTGCCGGAACTCTTCTTGGCCATCACTTCCACGCCGTAGGCCTTGCCGTAGGTCTCCACGAGGTCGTCGGCGAGGTGGGGGTTCATCAGGGTGACGGCGCCGGACTTGTAGTCCAGCTGGTGCGACGTGCGCTTGTAGTAGGCCTCCGCCGTCAGGTCCACGGAGCCGTCCGCGACGGTCCAGTACAGGCCGGCGGCGGCCTGCCAGCCGGTCTGCGGCCGGATGCGGTCGGTGGACAGCTGCCAGGTGTCGATGGGCGAGATGGACGAGGTGTTGGAGATGAGGTGGATGTGCTGGCTCATCGTGTTGAAGCCGGCTTTCACCGAGAGGTTGTCCAGGAAGGAATACTTGCCTGACAGGCGGAGTTCCGGGGTCAGGTAGAACTTGGCGGGGTTCAGGGCCAGCAGGCCGCTCAGGCGCACGCCGCCTTCGAAGGAGAGCTTCGGCGTCACCGTCCAGTTGTCGCTGGCGAACAGGGCGGGCTCCAGCGCCTGCTGCCGGTCGAGCGCCCAGGTCCGTACCAGCGACTCGCCCTCATAGAGCGGCGACATGGCGCCGGGCTGCAGGTTGTAGTAGGTGGTGTTGGCGCCGAAGGTGAGGCTGTGGGCGTCGCTGACGCCATAGCTGAAGATCAGTTTGCCGAAGCCCTGGTGGATCTGCGTGTCCACGCGGTAGCCGGACATCTGGTTCCGGCCCAGGCTGTTGTCCAGGCGGGCGCCGTAGCGGTCGTAGCCGGCGGAAGCCGTCAGGTTGAGCCGGCTGCTGATGCGGTTGCGCCATTTCAGGGAGGCGTTGAGGTTGGCGTAGCGGAAGGCCGGGTCGCGCGAGAACTCGAAGCCGTCCCGCGACCAGTACACATAGGCCTGGAGGGTGTTGGCGTCGTTGATCTTGTGCGTCAGTGAGGCGTTCACGTCGCTGAAGGAGGCTTTTCCGCCCGCGTACTCGCTGTTCTTGGGAAGCAGGTTCAGCAGCCAGTTGGAGTAGGTGGTGCGGCCGCCGAGCAGGAAGGTGGTGCGGTCCTTGACGAGCGGTCCTTCCAGGTGGAAGCGGCTGGTCAGCAGGCCGATGCCCATCGATCCGGCGATCTTGTTGGCGTTGCCTTCGCGGCTGCGCACGTCCAGCACCGAGGAGATGCGCCCGCCGAACTCGGCGGGGATGCTGCTCTTGTACAGCTCCACCTCGCTCACGATGTCGGGGTTGAAGGCGGAGAAGATGCCGAACAGGTGCGTAGGGTTGTAGATGGTGCCGTCGTTGAACAGGATGAGGTTCTGGTCGGTGGAGCCGCCGCGCACGTTGAAGCCGCTGGAGGCCTCGCCCACGGACTTCACGCCCGGCAGGGTGAGGACGGCCTTGATGATGTCGCCTTCGCCGAAGGCGCTCGGAATCTTGTTGATCACCTCCATCCGGACGCGTTCCAGGCCCATCTTGGCGTCGCGGTGGTGGGAGACGGCGTCGGCGGAGATCACAGCGCTGTTCAGCGCCAGGACCTTCTCCTTCATCACGACATCCAGCACGCCGTCGTCCCAGACCTTGAGGGTGAGGTGCATGTCGTCGAGGGAGTAGCCGCTGAGGTTCAGCAGGTTGTCCCCGACGGGCAGGGCCAGGCGGTAGAAGCCGTTCACGTCGGTGACGGTGTAGGCGCCGCTCTTCTCGTCATAGACGGACACGCCCGTGAGCGGCTCGCCGGAGGCGACGTCGCGGACGTGGCCGCTGAGATAGACCTTGCCGTGGCGGCCGGCGCTGCTCTCGCCGATTTCGTACACCTTGTTCTGGAAGGTCACCACGGCGCTCTGCTCGGCGAGGTATTTCTGCAGTTCGCTGTCGTCGGACAGGGACTTGCCGCTGTCGAAATAGCCGGTGGGCAGGGAGGTGAAGACGGACTTGCTGTGCAGGATGAAGCGGGCGGAGCCGTATTCGCTGACCACGTAGCCCTTTTCGCGCAGGGCGTCGAAGGCGGATTCGAGGAACTGTGCCCGCGGCGCGCTCACGCTGAAGGTGGACTGCTCGGCTTCGTCCTTGACGTAATAGATGTCGGGCCGGAACTCCTTCCGCAGGAAGCGGACGAGCGAGTCCAGTTCCACGCGCCTGACCTCCAGGAGGTCCTGCGCATGCAGTCCGCCTCCGCCCAGGCAAGCGGCCAGCAGGAGGATGCAGGTGAATCTTTTCATCGGGCGGCGGTGTTGAGGACCAGTTTGCAGAAATCGTCGAAACCCAGGCCTGCCGGCTGCTGGCGGGCGGCGTTGACGGCCTGGCGGATCTGCCGCTTCCGGTCCGGGAACTTGCGGATCAGCGCGTTCCGGCTCCGGAAGCGCGTGACATGGCCTTCGGCGTCACGGAAGTAATAGACCCTGTGGATGGCGAAATGCCGGGTATAGTTGCTGCGGTAATGCTCGTCGTAGTAGCCGATGGCATCGCCGTTGACGTTCTGGGTGTTGGAATCCACCACCTTATATACGTGCTTGTACACGTGCTCCGGGCCGTCTCCGAACTCTTCATAGAACCCGGCCGGCAGATTCTCTCCCGGCCCGATGCCCACGAAGCGGCTCTCTCCTATCGTGAACGACGGGGTGAGGTCCGGGGTGAGCGCGACGACGAACGGGCTGTTGGCCAGTTTCACGAGGGCGCGCTGCTCCACGGCGTCGATGTTGAGGGCCACGTTGTGGTAGAACCTGTCTTCGAAGGTGATGTCGCCGCTTTCGAACTCGGGCTTTGACCAATACTGATGGCCGTTCGCGAGCACGTTGTACTTCGCGCCCTGCCTCCCGCGGTACAGGATGGAGCGTTCTCCGGCGGCCTGCTGGAAACTCTCCAGCTCGGGCGGAACCTGTGCCCGGACGCACGGGGACCCTGCGAGCAGGGCGAAGACGCTGACAATGGTTAATAATACGGTTTTTCCCATGAGTCCAAAGGTATTCATAAAACCTCAAATATCAAACAAGAAAGCCACTTATATAACGCACAAGAAGGGGAAGAACTGCATCGGCCCGGAAAAACAATCGCATCTGTGCCGGAAATAAGATAACTTTTTGGTATATTGGAAAAAATGTCTAAATTTGCACGCTTTTTCCCGCGGTGGGAGAAAGCTGATGTTTAACCCCCAAATTATTTTGCTCAAACATGGCTGAATATCTGATGCCTGAGAAGAAGCAAGAGATTTTCGCGAAGTACGGGAAGTCCAATAAGGACACCGGCTCTCCTGAGAGTCAGGTTGCTTTATTTTCCTACCGTATCGCTCACCTTACCTCAGATCCTGGATTACCTCCAGACGATCGACATCGAGAGATACCGCAACATCGTCAAGGAGCTCGGTCTCCGCCGATAAGCAGATAGGAAAAGACGAGGGATGGTTCCCGGGCGGAACCATCCCTTTTTTGACGGAAAAGACGCCTGTTAGACAGGCTCAAGACGTATAAAGACGCAATAGAGAAACAGTAATGAACGTTATCAACAAAAAGATCGAACTCGCGGACGGCCGCGTGATCGAGATCGAGACCGGCAAACTGGCCAAGCAGGCCGCCGGCTCCGCCGTTGTCAAGATGGGAGGTACGATGATCCTCGCCACCGTGACCTGTGCCGACGAAGTCAAGGAAGGCACCGATTTCATGCCCCTCACCGTGGACTACCGTGAGAAGTACTACGCCGCCGGGCGTTTCCCCGGAGGTTTCCTGAAGCGCGAGAGCAAGCCCTCCGACTACGAGGTGCTCATCGCCCGCCTGGTGGACCGTCCCATCCGCCCGCTGTGGCCGGATGACTTCCACCTCGAGGTCTTCGTGCAGCTCAGCCTCATCTCTGCGGAGAAGGATATCCAGCCCGACGCCCTCGCCGGCCTGGCCGCTTCCTGCGCCCTCGCCACCTCCGACCTGCCCTTCGGCGGCCCGGTCTCCGAAGTGCGCGTGAGCCGGATTGGCGGCGAATTCGTCATCAACCCGACCTTCTCCCAGATGCAGCACTCCGACCTCGAACTGATGGTCGCCGCCACCGAGGAGAACATCATGATGGTCGAGGGCGAGATGAACGAGGTGTCCGAGCACGACATGCTCGAGGCCATCAAGTTCGCCCACGAGGAAATCAAGAAGCACTGCCGCGTGCAGAAGGAGCTCATGCACGAGCTCGGCACCGACGTGAACAAGCGTGACTATCCCCACGATCCCGAGGACGAGGAGCTGAAGAAGGCCGTGCACGAGTTCTGCTACGACAAGTGCTATGCCCTCGCGAAGGCCGCCAAGCCCAAGAAGGAGCGTGAGGAAGGCTTCAAGGCCATCAAAGAGGAGTTCCTCGCCACGATTCCGGAAGAGGAGCTCGAGGAGAAGACCCCGCTCGTGGAGCGCTACTACCACGCCGAGGAGAAAGAGGCCATGCGCAACTTGATCCTCGACGAGGGCATCCGCCTGGACGGCCGCGTCTGCAACGAGGTGCGCCCGATCTGGTGCGAGGTGGACTACCTGCCCTGCGCCCACGGCTCCGCCATCTTCACCCGCGGCGAGACCCAGTCCCTCGCGACGGTGACCCTCGGCACCAAGCTCGACATGAAGGAGATGGACGAGGTGCTCATCCAGGGCGACCAGCAGTTCGTCCTCCACTACAACTTCCCGCCGTTCGCCACCGGTGAGGCCAAGCCGCAGCGCGGCCCCGGCCGCCGCGAGATCGGCCACGGCAACCTGGCGATGCGCGCCCTCAAGCCGGTCGTGCCCCTCGCCCCGGAGAACCCGTACGCCGTGCGCGTTGTCTCCGACATCCTCGAGTCCAACGGTTCGTCTTCGATGGCGTCCGTCTGCGGCGGCTGCCTGGCGCTCATGGACGCCGGCGTGAAGATCAAGAAGCCGGTCGCCGGCGTGGCGATGGGCCTGATCACCGACGAAATCCACCCCAATGACCGTTACGCCATCCTGACCGACATCCTCGGCGACGAGGACCACCTCGGCGACATGGACTTCAAGGTCACCGGCACCGCCGACGGCATCACCGCCACCCAGATGGACATCAAGGTGGACGGCCTGTCCTACGACGTGCTGGAGAAGGCCCTCGAGCAGGCCCGTCAGGGACGCCTGCACATCATGGGCGAAATGATGAAGACCATCAGCGAGCCGCGCGAGGACTACAAGCCCTTCGTGCCCCGCATCGTCCAGATCCGCATCCCGGCCGAGTTCATCGGCGCGGTCATCGGCAAAGGCGGCGAGACCATCCAGAAAATCCAGAAGGAGACGGGTACCGTCATCAACATCGACGAGGAGCCGATTCCGGGCACCAACCTCACCGAGGGTGTCGTGGACATCGCTTCCGACAACGCGGACAACATGCAGAAGGCCCTCGACTGGATCAAGGGTATCTGCGCCGTGCCCGAGGTGGGCAAGACCTACCACGGCCGCGTCGTGTCCATCCTCGACTTCGGCGCCTTCATCGAGATCCTGCCGGGCAAGGAAGGCCTGCTGCACGTCTCCGAGATCGCGTGGAACAAGACCGAGAAGGTCGAGGACGTCCTGGCCGTCGGCGACGAGGTGGACGTCAAGCTCCTCGAGATCGATGCCAAGACCGGTAAGATGCGCCTTTCGATGCGCGCCCTGACCGAGAAGCCGGAAGGCTACAAGGAGCCGGAGCGCCGTCCCCGCGGCGGTAACGACCGCGGCAATGGCGGTGAGCGCCGGGGTGCCGACCGTGGCGAGCGTCGCGGCGGTGACCGCGGTGACCGTGGTGAGCGCCGGGGTGGCGAGCGTGGCGAACGCCGCGAAGGCGGCCGTGAGAACCGCGGCGGCGAGCACCGTGGCGGTGACCGCCCGCGCCGCAGCTTCGGCCCGCGCAACGAGGCTCCCGCGCCGTCCTTCGACGACTTCAAGGAGACCGTCGACGAGGTCTTCTAGGACCTGCCGATCATAGAAAGCGCCTGCCTCAATCGGGGCAGGCGCTTTTCTTGTTATCTGACCGTCAAATGATTACGCCTAGTCGATCAGGGCGTTCTTCTCGACGGTCCAACCTTCGCGCTGCGACAGGCCGCAAGGCGTTCCCTGGAACATCTTGGCGGCTTCCTTGTCGCCCTTCAGCTGCCACTGCAGCCAGGCGAGGGCCGGGACGGTGAACTCGCCGCCGTGCTCCTGGCGGTAGGTGCCGCCGTGGCCCACGGGATAGTTCGCCGCAAAGGCGGGCACCTTCTCCAGCCGGTGGAAATCGTCCATGCCGTTCAGGTAGGCGATGTCGGTCTCGCCGCCGAGGATGTAGATCACCGGGACCTTGATGTTCTGGAGCTTCTCCTTCTCGGGCATCGGCATGCCGGGCACGGCGCCGGCCGGGTTGATGAACAGGCCGCTGTTGCAGATCATGATGGTCTTCAGGCGCGGATCGGCGGAGTTGTCCAGGGTCTGCAGGCCGCCGCAGGACATGCCGGCCGCCGCGATGGCGTCGGTGTCGATGCGTCCGTAGTACGGGCTCTCCTTGTCGGCGTTCTGCGCGATGGCCCATTCGATGGCCTCAATCTGCTGGGCGGACGTGGACTGCGGCCCGCGGTAGGGCTTCTCTTCCATCGGGATGTAGCCGGAGGCGATCACGAGGAAACCGTGCGAGGCGATCTCGTTGAGGAACTTATAATGCTCCCATGGGGAGTTGGTGCAGGCGCCGTTGCCCCAGACGAGCAGCGGCAGTTTGTTGGCCTTGCCGAAGGGGGCGAGGTTCTGCGGGGCGAAGATGGTGTGGGCCTCCAGCGAGGGATCCTCGAGCATCAGCACTTTGTAGGGACCGGTGCCGCCGTCTTCGACGACCAGCGACTGGGAAGCCGCGGGGGCGACTTCCTTGGGGGTGCAGCCGGCCAGCACGAAGGCGCAGGCGGCCATCAGAAAGGAGATCTTTTTCATTTTATCATAAGGTTTTAAAAGCATCTGCATCTTCCAGGACGGGGAATTTGGCGTGGTAGTCCGCGAGGTGCTGAAGGTCGATCTCTCCGGCGATCGCGGCTTCCCGGCCGTCGGGCGCCGCGGTGAGCGTTTCGCCGTAGGGCCCGATGAAGGCGGTGCCGCCGTCGTACGCGCACACGGGATCGCTGCCCACGCGGTTCACGGCCGCCACGTAGCAGGCGTTCTCGATGGCACGGGCGCGCGTCAGCGTGTCCCACGCGAAGCGCCGCACGTCGGGCCAACTGGCCACCAGCAGGATGGCGTCGTAGTCGTCCCGGTTGCGCAGCCACACGGGAAAGCGAAGGTCGTAGCACACGGCCAGCAGGAAGCGGACGCCGCTGTATTCGACGATGACGCGCTTGCTGCCGGCGAGGAAACGCTCGCCCTCGCCGCCGTAGCCGAACAGGTGGCGCTTGTCATACTGCTCATAGCTGCCGTCCGGCCGGACGAAGAAGAAGCGGTTGGCGCATTTGCCGCCCGGGAGGGCCAGGGCAATGCTGCCGGCGATGGCGGCGTCCAGTTCGGCGGCCTTGCGCCGCATCCAGGCCAGGCCTGCGCTGGGCTCCGTCTCGACGGTGGCGTCGGGCAGGGTGGCGAAGCCGGTGGAGAACATCTCCGGGAGGACGTAGAGCGCGGCCGGCGGTGCGCCGGCGAGCAGGGTGTCCAGGTGCGCGCAGTTCGCCTGCGGGTCGCCCCAGACGATATCGGACTGGATCAAACAGATTTTCATTATACTTCGATGGGTTTGTACTTCGGCACCAGGGACTTCATGATCACCCAGGCAATCAGGTAGGCCACGCCGCAGAAGCAGAACATGATGAAATAGCCGGCCGGCTTGCCTTCGAAGCCGAGGAAGCGGAAGGCGGCGCCCGCCTCTTCCGCGTGCGTGAACAGTTTGCCCGCGACATACTGGATGATCATCGAGCCGATGCCGCCCGCCGTGGTGCCGATGCCGGTGATGGAGGCGATGGTGCTCTTCGGGAACATGTCGCCGATGGTGGAGTAGAGGTTGGCGCTCCAGGCCTGGTGCCCCGCGCCGGCGAGGCCGATCAGGACGGCCGGCCACCAGGCGGAGTTCAGGTTGATGCCCAGCGGCTGGGCGAAGAGCGCGGCGATCGGGAAGAACGCGAAGATGAGCATCGCAAGCATCCGGCCCGCGTACGGGTCCATGCCCTTCTTCTCGACGAACACCTTGGGCAGGTAGCCGCCGATGATGGAGACCACGGTCACGATGGCGTACAGCGTGAAAATCAGGGCCTGGCCCAGGCCGGAGGTGGCGGGGGCGCCGAACTGGTTGCTGAAATAGGAAGGCGCCCAGAACAGGAAGAACCACCACACGCCGTCGGTGAAGAATTTGCCCGTGATGAAGGCCCAGGTCTGCCGGTACCTGAGGCACTGGACGAAGGGAATGGATTTCTCTTCCGGCCGGGCCGCGTCCTCCGCCGGTGCGGCCGCCGCTTCCGCTGCGTCGTCCTGGTGGATGTACGCAAGCTCGGCGGTGTTTACGCGCCGGCTCTTCTCCGGCTTTTCATACATGAAGGCCCAGAAGAACATCCAGATGAAGCCCAGGCCGCCGATGATGATGAAGGACCACTCCCAGCCGAAGCGGACGGCCAGGGGCGGGATCAGCAGCGGGGCCGCCAGCGCGCCCACGGAAGCGCCGGCGTTGAAGATGGACGTGGCGAAGGCGCGGTCTTTCTTCGGGAAATACTCGGCCGTCACCTTGATGGCGGCCGGGAAGTTGCCGGACTCGCCGAGGGCGAGGATGCCGCGGCAGAGCAGGAACAGATACACGGAGGTCGTCGATACGGCGAGGGCGGCGTTGCTGCCCACCTCGACGGCCCGCAGGGCGCCCACGCTGCCCAGGCCGGTCAGGTGGGCGGTGCCCCAGCCGCACAGGGCGTGCAGGCACGCGCCGGCCGACCAGACGCCGATGGCGATGAGGTAGCCTTTCTTGGTGCCCATCCAGTCCACGAACTTGCCCGCGAACAGGCAGCAGATCGCGTAGAAGATGGAGAAGAAGGAGGTGATGGTGCCGTAGTTGGCATCGGTCCAGTGGAATTCGGGCTTGATGAATTCCTCGTAGGTGAGCGACAGGACCTGGCGGTCGAGGTAGTTGACGGTCGTCGCCACGAAGAGCAGCGAACACAGCCACCAGCGCCAGTTGGTCATCAGTTTCTGCTGGGTTCCGGACATATCCTATCTGATTTCTTGGATGATTTGCAGGGTGTTCCGGCAGAGCTCCGTGATCCGGGACCAGCTGCCGGCGGCGAGCATCTCCTTGGGGAAGAGGTTGGAACCCATCCCGACACAGGTCACGCCGGCCTTGAACCAGGCCTCGAGGTTGGCCCGTTCGGGCTTCACGCCGCCCGTAACCATCAGCTGGCTCCAAGGCATCGGGCCGAGCAGGCCCTTGACGAAAGCCGGGCCGAGCACGTCGCCGGGGAAGACCTTGCAGACGTCGCAGCCGGCCTCCTGGGCGGCGCTGACCTCGCTGGCGGAGCCGCAGCCCGGGCAGTAGGGGATGAGCCGGCGGTTGCACACCGGCACGACGGCGGGGTTGTACACCGGGCCCACCACGAAGTTGGCGCCGAGCTGGATGAAGAGGGCGGCGGTGCCGGGATCGACCACGCTGCCGACGCCGAGGATCATTCCCGGAAGCTCGCGGTCCGCATACTTGACCAGTTCCTTGAAGACTTCCTGGGCGAAGTCGCCGCGGTTGGTGAATTCGAAGGCGCGCACGCCGCCGTCGTAGCAGGCCTTGAGGACCTGCCTGGCGGTTTCGGGGTCGGCGTGGTAGAAGACCGGGACCATCCCGGTTTCCTTCATCGTCGCGATGACCTGGAGTTTGCTGTATTTTGCCATGACTGTAAGATTTATCGGGAAACGCGCCCGGAGGCGTCGCCTTTCATAAGGTTCTCCACCTCGGCCACGGTCACCTGGTTGTAGTCGCCGAAGACGGTGTGCTTGAGGCAGGACGCCGCCACGGCGAAGTTCAGCGCCCGCTGGTCGTCGCCGGGCCAGGTGAGCAGGCCGTAGATCAGCCCGCCCATGAAGGAATCGCCGCCGCCCACGCGGTCCACGATGTGGGTGATGTCGTAACGCGGGGACTCGTACAGGGTTCGGCCGTCCCAGAGGACGCCGCCCCAGGTGTTGTGGTTGGCGTTGATGGAGCCGCGCAGGGTGATGATGACCTTCTTCGCACGCGGGAAACGCTTCATCAGCTGCTCGCCCACGCTGCGGAAACGGCCCTGGTCGATGGCGCCGCCCGTCGCGGTGACGTCGAAACCCTCCGGCTTGATGCCGAAGACCTTGTCGGCATCTTCCTCGTTGCCGAGGATGATGTCGCACCCTTCCACGAGCGCGGGCATCACTTCGCCGGCCTGTCTGCCGTATTTCCAGAGGTTCTTGCGGTAGTTGAGGTCGCAGCTGACCGTCACGCCAAGGGCGTTCGCGGCCCTGACGGCCTCCAGGCACACATCCGCGGCGCCCTGGCTGAGGGCGGGGGTGATGCCGGTCCAGTGGAACCAGTCCGCCCCTTCGAAGACCTTGTTCCAGTCGATCATGCCGGGCCGGACGGTGGCGATGGAGGAGTTCGCGCGGTCGTAGACGACCTTGCTGGGGCGCGCCACGGCGCCCGTTTCCAGGAAGTAGATGCCCACGCGGTCGCCGCCGAACACGATGCCGGAGGTGTCGACCCCGTAGGAGCGGAGGTCCTTGATGCAGGCCTTGGCGATATCGTTGTCGGGAAGGCGCGTGATGAAGCGGGCGTCGAGGCCGTAATTGGCCAGCGAAACGGCCACGTTGGCTTCGCCGCCGCCGAAGGTGGCGTCAAAGCTGCGGGCCTGGCCGAAGCGGAGATATCCGGGGGTGGACAGGCGGAGCATGATCTCTCCGAAAGTGATGACTCTGGGCATAGGGCGTTATTTCTGGCGGCAGAAGATCTGCACGGGGCAGCCGGTGAGGTTGAAGTTCTTGCGGAGCTGGTTCTCCAGGAATCGTTTGTAGGGTTCCTTTACATACTGCGGCAGGTTGCAGAAGAAGGCGAAGGCCGGGAAGCGCGTCGGAAGCTGGGTCACGTACTTGATCTTCACGTACTTGCCCTTCCAGGCGGGCGGCGGCGTCTCCTCGATGACGGGCAGCAGCGCCTCGTTGAGGCGCGCCGTCGGGATCTTCTGCGAGTAGTTGGCATACACCTGCGTCGCGGCTTCCAGCACGTCCTGGATGCGCTGCATCTTCACCACGGAAGTGAAGATGACGGGCACGTCGTTGAACGGCGCCAGCCGCTCCTTCAGCGCCTCGGCGTAGTCCCGCATCGTGTTGGAATCCTTGATGAAGAGGTCCCACTTGTTCACGACCACTACGCAGCCCTTGCGGTTGCGGACGATCAGGTTGAAGATGTTCATGTCCTGCGACTCCATCCCGGAGGTGGCGTCGATCATCAGCACGCACACGTCGGCGTGCTCGATGGCGCGGATCGAACGCATCACGGAGTAGAACTCCAGGTCCTCGCGGACCTTCGTCTTGCGGCGGATGCCGGCGGTGTCCACCAGCATGAACTCGTGCCCGAACTTGTTGTAATGCGTCTCGATGGCGTCCCGCGTGGTGCCCGCCACGGGCGTGACGATGTTGCGCTCCTCGCCCAGCAGGGCGTTGGTCAGCGAGGACTTGCCCACGTTGGGCTTGCCCACGATGGCGATGCGGGGGAGTCCGGCGTACGGGTCTTCCTCCGGCTCGGACACGGCGGGCAGCGCCGCCACGACGGCGTCCAGCAGGTCGCCGGTGCCGCTGCCGTTGGCCGCCGAAATGCTGTAGATCTCGCCCAGGCCGAGGGAATAGAACTGGTAGGCGTCGTACATCTTCTCCCCGGTGTCCACCTTGTTGACGCAGAGGATGACGGGTTTGCGGGAGCGGCGCAGGACGTCGGCGATCTCCGCGTCGTAGTCGGTGATGCCGGTGGCCGCCTCCACCAGGAAGAGCACCACGTCGGCCTCGTCGATGGCGATCTGGACCTGCGAGCGGATCGCGGCCTCGAAGACGTCGTCCGAGTTGGTGGTGTAGCCGCCCGTGTCCACCACGGAGAATTCGCGGCCGCACCAGTCGCAGCGGCCGTAGTGTCGGTCGCGGGTCACGCCGGCGGTGGGCTCGACGATGGCCTGCCGCATGCCGACGAGGCGGTTGAAAAGGGTGGATTTGCCGACATTGGGCCGGCCGACGATGGCAACGAGACTCATATCCTAGTGTTGTTCGGTGTAAAACTGACAGTCTTGGCAGGCGTCCGTCCGCTCTCCCGGACAGACCGCACCGTGCAGGGCGGCATCCTCGTCCTTGAAGCAGCGGATGCCCCGCCTGCGCATTTCCTCGTTGGATCCGACGTCGTACTTCGGGAACCCCCGGCCGGCAAGGATGCCGACGCTCAGCGCGAGCACGCAGAGCGCCACCAGGGCAAGTACGGCGAGGAAGACGGGAACCATGGGACGGTGCTATTGGACGAAGTCCGGGCTGATGGCTTCGTAGTTATAGACCTTGTGGATGATCGACGCGAAGACCTCGGTCATGGACACGATGCGGATCTTCGGGTCGTCGGCGAGTTCCGGATGGGGGATGGTGTCGGTGATGAAGACCTCCTCCAGGGCGGATTCGTGGATGCGCTCGACGGCGCCGCCGGACAGCAGGCCGTGGGTGGCGCAGGCGCGCACGCTGGCGGCGCCCCGGGTCATCAGCACTTCGGCGGCCTTGCACAGGGTGCCGGCGGTGTCGATCAGGTCGTCCACGATGATGATGTCACGGCCTTCGATGTCGCCGATCGCGGTGATGGAGCCCACCACGTTGGCCCGCTCGCGGGTCTTGTGGCAGATGATCACCGGGCACATCAGTTCGCGGGCGTACACGTTGGCCCGCTTGGCGCCGCCCATGTCGGGCGCGGCGATCGACAGGTTCGCGAACCGGCGGCTCCGGATATAGGGGATGAAGACCTTGCTGGCGTAGATGTGGTCCACCGGGATGTCGAAGAAGCCCTGGATCTGGCCGGCGTGCAGGTCGCAGGTCATCACGCGGTCTGCGCCGGCGGCCCGCAGCAGGTTCGCCACGAGCTTGGCGCCGATGGCCACGCGCGGACGGTCCTTGCGGTCCTGGCGGGCCCAGCCGAAATACGGCATCACGGCCACGACTTCGTCGGCCGAGGCGCGCTTGGCGGCGTCGATAGCCAGCAGGAGTTCCATCAGGTTGTCTGCGGGCGGGATCGTGGACTGGATGATGTAGACGGAGGCGCCGCGGACGCTCTCGGTGTACTGAGGCTGGAATTCGCCGTCGCTGAAAGGCGTGACCTCGAGTTCGCCCAGATGCAGCTCCGGCTCATCCGGCGACTGGAGCAGATTGATCTGGTTGATGACCTGGCGTGCAAAGTTCTCGGAGGCCCTGCAGGCGAACAATTCCAATCGGTGGGTGTGTATCATTGCAGTATAGCTTGTGTTTTATAATGTCTGAAGGATGCCGTCGATGTAGTCCAGGATCTCTTCCTTCCCGCGTCCGTCCAGGGACGAAGTGCAGAACACGGGCGGGAGTTCCTCCCACTGCTCCAGCAGGATCCCGCGGTCCCGCGCGAGCTGCGCGGCCAGGACGTTGGGCCCCTGTTTGTCGCATTTGGTCATGATGAGCGCGAAGGGGACGCCGTTTTCCCCGAGTTCGGCAAGGAAGTCGAGGTCGATCCGGCCGATGTCGTGCCGGGAGTCGATGAGCACGAACAGCAGGACCATCTCCTCCGAGTTGCGGATGTAGTCCCGGATGACGGCGGCGAGCTCGTCGCGGCCCTTCTGCCCCATGCGGGCGTAGCCGTAGCCGGGGAGGTCCACGAGGTACCAGCTGTCATTGATGAGGAAATGGTTGACCACCTTGGTCTTCCCGGGGGTCGAGGAAGTCATCGCCAGCTTTCGGTTGCCGCACAGGGTGTTGATGAGGGAGGACTTGCCGACGTTGGACCTTCCGATGAAGGCGAATTCCGGCAATTTCCTCTTCGGCTTCTGTGAGACCCGGGTGCTGCTGCCTGCGAAGACGGCCTCGGAGATCTTCATAATACGAATACTAACTCTGAATTCTAGGCAAAGATAGTAATTCTTTACGGATTTTTCCGTAATTTTGTAAAAGATGGAACGGGATTACATCGATTTGCTGGAACTCCTGGCAATGGTCCGGGAGGAACTCGAAGCGGCCTTCCCGGAGCGCTTCTGGGTGAAGGCTGAAATCGCGTCCGTCCAGACCAAGGCGAACGGCCACTGTTACCTCGAACTCGTCCAGCACGAGAACGGCGGCGTGGTGGCGAAAGTGAAGGCCAACATCTGGCGCTCCCGTTTCGCGCCCCTGCGCGCCTATTTCCGCGAAGCGACGGGGGGCGACCTGGCCGTCGGGATGGAGGTGCTGCTGCGGGTGCAGGTGACGTTCAGCGAGGCCTACGGCTTTTCGCTGAACGTGGAGGAAATCGAACCGCGCTACACGCTCGGCGCCGCCGAACTTCAGCGCCGCAAAACGCTGGAGAAGCTGGAGGCGGACGGCCTGCTGGACCGCCAGAAGCAACTGGAACCTGCGTTGCTGCCGTACCGCCTGGCCGTGATCTCCGCACGCGATGCGGCCGGCTTCGGCGATTTCCGCCGCCACCTGGCGGACAACGCCTACGGTTTCGTGTTCGAGACGGAACTCTTCGAGGCCACGATGCAGGGGGCGGACGCCCCGGCTTCCATCTGCGACGCCTTCGCCCGCGTGGAGTGTGCGGACAGGCCGTTCGACGCCGTCCTGCTGCTGCGCGGCGGCGGTTCCCCCCTCGACCTGGCCTGCTTCGACGACTACGGGCTGGCCCTCGCCATCGCGGACTGCCCCGTGCCGGTCTATACCGCCATCGGCCACGAGCGCGACACCCACGTGGCGGACGTCGTGGCCTACGCCCGGGTGAAGACCCCCACGGCCCTGGCCGACCTGTTCATCGAGGCATTTGCCGCCGAGGACGAGCGCATCGGCTCCTACGGTACACGGCTGCGCACGGCCTTCCTGTCCCGGCTCTCCGCGATGGAAAGCCGCCTGGACGCGCTGGGGGAGCGCATCCGCCGGGCCGATCCCCGCAACGTGCTGTCCCGCGGCTACACCCTGGTCACCGACGCGCGGGGCGTCGTGGTCAAGTCCGCCGCCGCCCTGCCGGCGGGAACCCCTTTCAAACTGATGTTTGCCGACGGTACCGTGGATGCCGTCGCCCGATGATGCCATGGAAGAGAAATTCGATTATAACGAGGCGGTCGCCGAACTGGAAAGGATCGCCCTCCGGGTCGAGGATCCGGCCACGGGCCTGGACGAGATCGACCGCTGCCTGCACCGCGCCGACGAACTGATCGAAGGCTGCCGGAACTACCTCAGAAGTTTCAGGACAAAAACAGAAGGACTATGATACCCAAGATCTACCAGACGGACCCCTGGCTCGAACCCTACAAGGGCGCCATCGACGCCCGGCACGAGCGGATCCTGTCCGACCGGCGGAAGCTGGCCGGCGACGGTCCCCTTTCCGCGGCCGTCAACAACCACATCTACTACCCCCTCCATCTCGAGAGGGACGAATGGGTGATGCGCGAATGGGCGCCCAGCGCCACCCGCATCTACCTCATCGGCGAGGGCAACAACTGGAAACGCACCGAGGCCTACGCCTTCAAGCCCGTGGGCGCCGGCAACTGGGAGCTGCGCATCCCGGAGATGTTCCTCCACCACGGCGAGCTGTACAAGCTCTGGGTAGAGTGGCCCGGCGGGGGCGGGGAGCGCCTGCCGGCCTACGTGACGCGCGTGGTGCAGGACCCGGAGACGAAGATCTTCTCCGCCCAGGTCTGGAAGCCCGCCGTCCCGTACGTGTGGACGGGCCGCAAGCCCGGCCGCCGGCCGCATCCGCTCATCTACGAGTGCCATATCGGGATGAGCGGCGAGGAGGAGAAGGTGGCCAGCTTCGAGGAATTCCGCCGGAACGTCCTGCCCCGCGTGCAGAAACTTGGCTACAACGTATTGCAGATCATGGCGTTGCAGGAGCATCCCTACTACGGGTCCTTCGGCTACCAGGTGTCCAATTTCTTCGCCCTGAGCTCCCGTTTCGGCACGCCCGAGGAGTTCAAGGCGCTCGTGGACGACGCCCACCGCCGCGGCATCGCCGTGATTATGGACATCGTCCATTCGCACGCCGTGAACAACGAGGCCGAGGGCCTCTCGCGCCTGGACGGCCGGGACGACCTCTACTTCTACCAGGGCCCGCAGGGGCATCACCCGGCGTGGGGCTCCCGCTGCTTCGACTACGGCAAGGACGAGGTGAAGTATTTCCTGCTCGCGAACTGCAAGTACTGGTTGGAGGAGTACCACCTGGACGGCTTCCGCTTCGACGGCGTCACCAGCATGATCTACTGGGACCACGGCCTGGGCAAGGACTTCGGGAACTACGCCTATTACTTCGACCAGGGCGTGGACGAGAACGCCGTCAGCTACCTGGCCCTCGCGAACCAGCTCATCCACGAGATCGACCCCGAGGCGATCACGATTGCCGAGGACGTGAGCGGCATGGCCGGCCTGGCGGCCCCCTTCGAGGCGGGCGGCGTCGGTTTCGACTTCCGGATGGCGATGGGCATCGCCGACCACTGGATCAAGTGGATCAAGGAACTCTCCGACGACCAGTGGAGCATGGGCGGCATCTGGTGGGAACTTACCAACAAGCGCGCCGACGAACACACGATTTCCTACGCCGAGTGCCACGACCAGGCGCTGGTGGGCGACAAGACCATCATTTTCCGCCTGATAGACAAGGAGATGTACTGGTCGATGGACAAGGCTTCGCAGAACCTGCTCGTGGACCGCGGCATCGCGCTGCACAAGATGATCCGCCTCGTGACGCTGGCCACTTCGGGCGGCGGATACCTGAATTTCATGGGCAACGAGTTCGGCCATCCGGAGTGGATCGACTTCCCCCGCGAGGGGAACGGCTGGTCCTACAGCCACGCCCGGCGCCTCTGGTCGATCGCGGACAATCCGGCCCTCCGGTACGGCGGCCTGCAGGCTTTCGACGCCAAGATGATCCACTACGTGAAGCGGGAGCGCATCCTCTCCGGCGTTCCCTGCCAGCTATATGTGGACGAAGCGCGGAAAGTTTTGATTTTCAGCCGCGGAAATAGTATCTTTGCATTCAATTTCAACCCGACCGCCTCTTTTGAGGACTTCCGGTTCCAGGCACCCGCCGGGGAGTATGCGATGGCATTCAATTCCGACGATGCCGCCTATGGCGGGTTCTCGAGGCTGGCCCAGGACGAACGGCACGCCACGGTGGACGGATGGCTGTCGCTCTACCTGCCGAGCCGGGTGGCGCTCGTGTTGAAGAAGATTAAATAGAAAAAGACGATATGGCATTCCTGAAATTCAACAAGTCGGAACTGGTCAACCTGTCCTACTCGCTCAAGCGTGAGATCCTGGGCGCCAACAAGACGGGAGCCTACTGCAACACGTCCATCGTCACCTGCAACACGCGCCGTTACCACGGCCTGCTCGCGGTTACGCTGGACCGTTTCGGCGGCGACAAGTTCCTGCTCCTTTCCGACCTGGACGAGACCCTGGTCGTGAACGGCAAGCAATTCAACCTCGGCATCCATTGCTACGGGGATTCCTATGAACCGCGCGGCCACAAGTACGTGGTGGACTTCAGCGCGGACCCCGTCCCGCAGATCACCTGCAAGGTGGGCGACACTCTTTTCCGCAAGACGCTCGTCCTGGCGCCGGACCGCGACCAGGTGCTCGTAAAATTCGAAGTCCTGGAGGCCCCCGGCGCCGTTACCCTCCAGCTCCGTCCCTATCTCGCTTTCCGCAACATCCACGACCTGACGCACTGCAACCCGGATGCGAACCTGTACGGTTCCCCGGTCCAGAACGGCATGGCTTTCCGCCTGTACGCCAACTTCCCGGACCTCAACCTGCAGGTGAGCGACGCCCGGGCGAAGTTCACCGCGAACCCGTATTGGAACTACGGCATCACCTATTCCGACGAATACCGCCGCGGCTTCGACTGCCGGGAGGACCTGGTGGTCCCCGGCTGGTTCGAGTCCCGCCTGAAGCCCGGCGACGCCCTCGTCTTCTCCGCCTCGCTGCTGCAGGAGGACCCGGCCGGACTGAAGCGCCGCTTCACCGCCTGCGTCAAGACCGCCGGCGAGATCACCAGCTACCGGGACCAGCTGCGCCGCTGCGCGGACCAGCTGATCACCAACCATAACGGGCGCAAGAAGATCAACGCCGGCCTGTCCTGGCTGTACACCGGCCTGCTGCGCGAGACGCTGATCGCCCTGCCCGGCCTTACCCTCTACGGGATGAACGATCCCAAGCAGTTCGAGGAGATCCTCGACAATCTCATCGCCGACGAGCAGGAACGCCTGTTCCGCCGCACCACGCAGGTGGAAGCGCCGCTCTACCTGGCGGGCATCCTGCAGGAGTACATCGCCTACGGCGCCGACGAAAAGCAAGTCTGGCAGAAGTACGGCGGGGTCGTCCGCGGCATCCTCGAGAGCTACCTCCCGGGTGAGCGCGCGGAAGTGGCGATGCAGCCCAACGGCCTGCTGTGGGCGCAGAAGGACGGCGTCGCCCTGAGCTGGATGAACGCCTACATCGACGGCCGTGCCGTCACCGAGCGCGCCGGCTACCAGGTGGAGACCAACGCCTTCTGGTACAACTCCATCTGCTTCGCGATCGAGATGGAGTCCAAGTACGGACCCAGGAAGAATTCCTTCGTGACCAAGTGGGAAGCCATCCGCGACCTGGTCCGCCGCAACTACCAGCCCACCTTCTGGAACCCGCAGCGCGGCTGCCTGGCCGACTATGTGGACAACTTCGGACAGAACATGGACATCCGTCCGAACCAGATCTACGCCATCAGCGTGAAGTATTCCCCGCTGGACGAGGAACTCGCCCCGTCGATCCTCCGCGTGGTGAACAACGAGCTGGTCACGGCCCGCGGCATCCGCTCCCTTTCCCCGCGCGATGCCAAGTACAAGGCCGTCTATGAGGGCTCCCAGCGTGACCGCGACCTGGCCTACCACCAGGGCTGCAGCTTCCCGTTCCTGCTCGCCCCCTATGCGGACATCAGCTTCCGCGTCAATGGCGCTGCTTTCTGGAAGCGGGCCGAGTGGCTGATCGAAGGATTCTACGACGACCTCGGCAAGCACGGCGTCGGCGCCTTCTCCGAACTCTACGACGGAGACCCGCCCCACGAGCCGCACGGAGCCATCTCCTCGGCGCTCAGCACCGCCGCGCTGCTCACCGTCGAGCACATGTTGGACCAATACAAGGAGGCTTAGATATGAAAGTTTTGATGTTCGGCTGGGAGTTCCCTCCCCACATCGCCGGCGGTCTCGGCACCGCCTGCGAGGGCATCGTCAAAGGCCTTGCGCACAACGGCGTCGAGACGCTGTTCGTGATGCCCTCCGCCTCGGGCGACGAAGACCAGAGCTGCGCCACGATCCTCAACGCCAGCGACGTGGCAGTACAGCACGTCAGCGACACGGTCGAGGAGTTCCTCGACAAGGTCAAGTTCATCAACGTGGACTCGAACATCGTCCCCTACGTGGACCCGGACGAGTATTTCGAGGCCATCGAAAAAATGAAGCGCGAGCAGGTGCACGAGACCACGGTGGGCTTCGGCCAGAAGTTCAAGTTCTCCGGCAAGTACGGCGCCAACCTTCTCGAGGAGGTGTCCCGCTACGCCCAGGTGGGCGGCACCATCGCGATGCAGCACGCCGGCGAGTTCGACGTCATCCACGCTCACGACTGGCTGACCTACCTGGCGGGCATCGCCGCCAAGGAGCTGTCCGGCAAGCCGCTGGTCGTCCACGTGCACGCCACCTCCTTCGACCGCGGCACCGACGACATGGTGGACTCCCGCGTCTATGCGATCGAGAAGCGCGGCATGGAAGCCGCCGACCGCGTCGTCACGGTCAGCGACCTCACGCGCAACATCGTCATCAACAAGTACGGCATCGACCCCGCGAAGGTGGTGACCGTGCACAACGCCGTGGACTTCAGCGGCCGCGAGAACCTCACGGTCGAGCGCGGCGTGAAGGACAAGGTCGTGACCTTCCTCGGGCGCATCACCTTCCAGAAGGGCCCCGAGTACTTCATCGAAGCGGCCGCGAAGGTCCTCAAGCGTACGAAGAACGTGCGTTTCGTGATGGCCGGCAGCGGCGACATGATGCAGCGCGCCATCCGCCAGGTGGCCCGCCTCGGCATCTCCGACCGCTTCCATTTCACGGGCTTCCTGCGCGGGCAGGAAGTGCAGAAGATGTTCGCCCTGTCGGACGTGTACATCATGCCTTCCGTGTCCGAGCCCTTCGGCATCTCCCCGCTCGAGGCGATGCGCTCCAACGTCCCGTCCATCATCTCCCACCAGAGCGGCGCCGCCGAGGTGCTCAAGTATGCCCTCAAGGTCGACTTCTGGGATGTGGATGCGATGGCCGACGACATCTATGCCCTGCTGCAGTACCCGGCGCTGGCCGATTTCGCCAACCGCCAGGGATTCGACGAAGTGAACGCGCTCAAGTGGAACAACGCCACCGCGAAGCTCAAGAAAGTGTATGAATCAGTAGTCAACCAGTAATATGAAGAAGTCAATCTGCCTGTACTTCCAGGTTCACCAGCCCACCCGTCTCCGCCTTTACAGATTTTTCGATATCGGCAAGGACTCCCATTATTATGACGATTTCGCCAACAGGACCATCCTGAAGCGTATCGCCCAGAAGTGCTATCTTCCGATGAACGAGCTGCTGCTCGAAGCCGTGAAGAAGAACAAGGGCAAGTTCAAGCTGGCCTTCTCCATCACGGGTTCCGCGCTGGAGCAGTTCGACCGCTACGCCCCCGAGGTGATCGACAGTTTCCGCAAGTTGGCCGAGACCGGCTGCGTGGAATTCCTCTGCGAGACCTACAACCACTCCCTGTCCTCGCTGGTGTCCCAGCAGGAGTTCGAGCACCAGGTGAACAAGCACAAGGCCGCCATCGAGCAGTACTTCGGCGTCACGCCCAAGACCTTCCGCAACACCGAGCTCATCTACTCCGACGCCATCGGCGCGGCGGTGTATGACCTCGGCTTCAAGACGATGCTCACCGAGGGGGCCCGCCACATCATGGGTTGGCGGAGCCCCAACTATATCTACAACAACGACTTGAAGCCGGACCTGAAGCTCCTGCTCCGGAACTATGGCCTCAGCGACGACATCGCCTTCCGCTTTTCCAACCGCGGCTGGCAGGAATGGCCGCTGACCGTCGAGAAGTTCGTGGACTGGCTGAAGTCCGCCGAGGGCGAGATCGTCAACCTCTTCATGGACTACGAGACCTTCGGCGAGCACCAGGGAGCCGAGTGCGGCATCTTCGAATTCATGCGCGCCCTGCCCGACGCCGTGGCGAAGGACAAGGAACTGGAGTTCGTGACGCCCGAGCGCGCCGCTGCGAAGCACAAGTCCGTCGGCGACCTGTCCGTCCCGCAGCCCATCTCCTGGGCCGACGAGGAACGCGACACCTCCGCCTGGCTCGGCAACGAGCTGCAGCAGGATGCTTTCAACAAGCTGTACGCCCTGCAGGAGAAACTTTCCATCCTGAACGACGCGGCCCTGTGGAACGACTTCGGCCATCTCCAGGAGAGCGACCACCTGTACTATATGTGCACGAAGTTCTTCTCCGACGGCGAGGTCCACAAGCGCTTCAACCCGTACGACACGCCCTACGAGGCTTTCATCAATTATATGAACGTTCTCAGCGACTTTATCATAAGAGTAAACAACGCAATAGCGGAAAAAAAGTAGTAGTGTATGATCAATCAGTATGAAATGGCCACACCGTCATGGAAAAGCGTGATGGTGACGCGCCATCTGCCTGAGGAGCTCTCGGGTCTGGAGACCCTTTGCAAGAACCTCTGGTGGTGTTGGAACGACAACGCCAAGGCGCTGTTTCGCACCGTGGATTATAATCTGTGGCACACATCCGGCCACAACCCGATGGTGATCCTGGACAAGGTCAGCCTGAAAAGATACAAGGAACTGGCGAAGGACAGGGAGTTCCTGGCCCGCCTCGACGAGGTGATGTCGGAATTCAACTCCTATATGGCCGCCAAGGCCGAACGCAAGGACCCTTCCGTCGGGTATTTCTGCATGGAATACGGTCTGGACACCTCCCTGATGATTTATTCCGGCGGCCTGGGCATCCTGGCCGGCGACTACCTCAAGGAGACCAGCGACATGAACGTGAACCTCGTGGCAGTCGGCCTGCTGTACCGCTACGGATACTTCAACCAGCGCCTCACCCCGCAGGGGAACCAGGTGGCGGAGTACAAGCCGCAGGACTTCCTGAAGATCCCGGCCGAGCCCGTCCTGGACGAGAACGGCTCCTGGAAGACGGTCTCCGTGCAGATGCCGGGCCGCAGCATGAGCGCCCGCATCTGGAAGGTGGCGGTCGGCCGCACCGACCTCTACCTGCTGGATACCGACTACGAGGACAACATCCCCGAAGACCGCCAGGTCACGCACCAGCTCTACGGAGGTGACTGGGAGAACCGCCTGAAGCAGGAGATCCTGCTCGGCATCGGCGGCGTGCGCGCCCTGCGCGCCCTCGGCCTGAATCCCAAGATCTACCATTACAACGAGGGCCACGCCGCATTTGCAGGCCTGGAGCGCCTCCGCGAGTGCATCCAGGACAACCATCTCTCCTTCAACGAGGCGATGGAACTGGTCCGCGCGTCCGGTCTCTACACCACCCACACCCCGGTTCCCGCCGGCCACGACGCCTTCTCCGAGGAGATGATCGGCCGTTACTTCGGCCACTATCCCGGCCGCCTGGGCATCGACTGGCGCACGATGATGGGCCTGGGCCGCATCAACGCGGACGACCGCGACGAGAAGTTCTCCATGAGCCACCTCGCCGCCAACCTCTCGCAGAACGTCAACGGCGTGTCCATGCTGCACGGCAAGGTCAGCCAGGACATCTTCGCGGATATGTATCCCGGCTACCTCCCGGAGGAACTCTATATCAGCTACGTCACCAACGGCGTCCACTACCCGACCTGGGCTTCCAAGTACTGGAAGGAGCTGCACGCCAAGGTGTTCGGTCCCGAGTTCCAGACGCATCACTACGACAAGAAGTGCTTCGAGGGCATCTATACGGTGCCCGACGCCGAGATCTGGGGCATCCGCAAGGTGCTCAAGAAGGAACTTGTCCGGACCATCCGCGAGCGCCTCTCCGACCCGCAGATGAGCGCCCATTACACCCCGCGCCAGGTTGTCACGATCAAGGAACGCCTGCGCGAGGACGTGCTCACCATCGGCTTCGCCCGCCGCTTCGCCACCTACAAGCGCGCCACCCTGCTGTTCAGCGACCTGGACCGCCTGGACGCCATCGTCAACGACCCCGTGCGTCCGGTGCAGTTCATCTTCGCCGGCAAGGCGCATCCGGCCGACGGCATGGGCCAGGACCTCATCAAGCAGATCATCGAGATCTCCAAGGAAGACCGCTTCCTCGGCCGCATCATCTTCGTTCCCGGTTACGACATGACCCTGGCCAAGCGCCTCGTACAGGGTGTGGACGTGTGGCTGAACAACCCGACCCGTCCGCTGGAGGCCTCCGGTACGTCCGGTGAAAAGGCCGCGATGAACGGCGTGATGCATTTCTCCGTACTGGACGGCTGGTGGGTCGAGGGCTACAAGGAAGGCGCCGGCTGGGCCCTGCCGCAGAAGCGGACCTACGAGGACCAGAACTACCAGAACGAATTGGATTCCGCGACGATTTACGCCACGATCGAAACCGAGATCGCGCCCGCCTACTACGACGTGGACGCCACTTCCGGCCTGTCGCCCGTGTGGGTCGGCTACATCAAGAACACGATTGCGCAGGTGGCCTGCAACTTCACCACCAACCGCATGCTCACCGATTATTGTAACCAGTACTATCTGCCTCAGTACGAGCGCTTCACGCAGATGTGCCAGGATGACTTCAAACTCGCCCGCGAGATTTCCGCCTGGAAGCGGATGATGCAGGTGGAGTGGGGCAACATCCGCGTCGTGTCCTGCTCGCAGCCGGACGCTTCCTACGTCCTGTCGCAGAACGACATGCTCAAGAGCAAGGTCGTGCTCGACCTGGGCCGCATCCGTCCGGAGGACATCGGCGTCGAGGTCGTGTTCACCACGGCGGACGCCAAGGGCGAACTGCACATTCAGGGCGTTTCTGAAATGGCGCTGACGAAGGTCGAAGGCAGCCTTGCGACCTTCGAGGCGGAGGTGTTGCCGGAGCATACGGGTATGTACCAGGTCGGCAAGCGTGTCTTCCCGAAGAACCCTTGCCTCCCGCACCGGCAGGACTTCCCGCTTGTGAAATGGCTGTAATCGCCACAGGTTTTTTCGACGGTGTCCATCTCGGGCACCGTCGTGTCGTTGAGGCGCTCGTCTCCTTCGCCCGCCGTACGGGCGGGGAGGCGGTCGTCGTCACGTTCGCGCAGCATCCCCGCGCCGTCCTGCAGCAGGACGCGCGCAGCCTGCGCCTGCTGACTTCGGCGGAGGAGAAGGAGGCGATGCTGTATGAACTGGGCGTGGACCGGGTGGAGACCCTCCCGTTCGACCGCGCCTTCGCCCGGCTGACGGCCTCCGAATACATCTACGACGTGCTGATCGGCCGCTTCGATGCCGACGGCCTCGTGCTCGGATACGACAACCGCTTCGGTTCGGACCGCCTGACCCCTGACCGGATCGCCCCCCTTGCCGAGTCCCTCGGCCTGGAGGTGCTGGTCGTGCCCCCGGTGGTCACGGGCGCAGTGGAGACGGCAGCAGCCTCCGAAAACCGTAGCCACCCTCGGCTCCGTAAGAGGGAGGGGCCCGCTGACGAAGTCAGTGGGAGGGGTCCGGCATCGCCAGACGTTTTCGGGGGCTGGCTGCCGCGCAACGAAGCCGGGACCGACGGGGTGGTGGTGAGTTCGACGAAGATCCGGGAGGCGCTGGACAAAGGGGACGTGGAGGCGGCGAACGCGATGCTGGGCTACGCCTACACCCTGCGGGGCGTCGTGGTAGGCGGAAAGCAGCTGGGCCGTACCCTGGGCTTCCCGACCGCCAACCTGCGCCTGTACGACCCGCTGAAGATGATTCCCGCGCGCGGCGTCTACCTGACGGAAGTCGAGGTCGCCGGGCAGCGGTTCTGGGGCATGACCAACGTCGGCGACATCATCGAGACGAACATCTTCGACTTCCACGAGGACATCTACGGCCTCGACCTGCGGCTGCATTTCAAAAAGCGCCTCCGGGACGGGAAGCGCTTTGAAAATCTGGAGGGTCTGAAGACCCAGCTGGCAGCGGACGAGGCCGTCTGCCGGGCCCTGCTGGCCGGAAAGGCCTAGCGGAGCATCTTCGACAGTTCCTTCCTCAGGGCGTCGATGCCGGAAATCGGCGTCGTACTCAGTTCGCCGTCCACGATCAGGAAGGAGTTGGGCAGGGAAGTCACGTTATAGGCGATGACGGCGGGGGAGGCTCCGCCCAGTCCGTCGTTCACATTGATCCACGGCAGTTTCTGGGCCAGCACGACGGAAGCCCATTCGGGTTTGTCCGGCGTCACGCACACGGAGTAGATCTCCAGGCCGCGCTTGTGGAAATCCTGATAGAGCGGCAGCAGCATGTCGATGCTCATCATCTTCTGGGCCGCGTCGCTGACATCCCAGAAATGGACCAGGACCACCTTGGCGTCCACCTCGTTCAGCGCGCGTCTTTCCCCCTTGATGTCCGGCAGGACGATGTTGGGGAAGCTGTTCTGCGGCGCGCTCTGGAGCTGGGTGTCGAGCTCGAGGTAACGCATCCGGCGCTCGGCTTCCTTCTCCAGGGCCTTGACGTAGCGGGAGTCGGGATAGACGGTCTTCAGCGAATCGGCGCCCTTGCGGAAGAGGATGCCGTCCGTGGCCTGGGAGAAGATGGGAGCCTCGCCCAGATACTCGAAGAACACGGGGACCGTGGTCAGCGAGTAGGGATGCTCCATCACGTACCGGACGCTCTCGCGGTAATGCTTGATGTAGTCGCGCGTCATTTCGGTCGGGGTGTCGCGATGGGCCTCCAGCGCGGCGAGGAAGTCGGCGTAGGCCTTGTCCACGACGGCCAGATCGGAGGATCCTTTGGAGCCTTCGACGCTGTAGCGGCCGAGGGTGTCGGCCTTCACGACCGCGGTCTCCCCGGCTTCCAGCAGCAGGGCGGCGATACGGGTGTCCCCGTAGAACAGGTAGATGAACTCCGGCTGCCCTTTCTTGACGTCCAGGCTGTAGCGGAACGAGCCGTCCTTGCCCGTCTTGAGGGTATCGATGCTGCGGTAGACGTTGATGTCCAGCTGCTTGACGATGACGTTCTTTTCGGCGCCGTCGGCCAGGGTGCCCCGGATGGAGGCCTTCTCGCCGCAGGCGGCCAGCGCAAGCGCGGCCAGAGCGAGGGCGAAGAGCTTATTGCAATTTTTCATACTCGGAGAGGATTGCGGCGGCGATCTGCGCCATCTGTTCCGGCGTCACGGCCGGACGCTCCTTGCGGAAATCCAGGTCGCCCTCGGTCTGGAGGGGAACCAGGTGGATGTGGGTGTGCGGGACTTCCATCCCGAGCACGGCCACGCCGACGCGCTTGCACGGCACGGCGGCCTTCAGCGCCGTCGCGACCTTCCGGGCGAAGGCCCAGAGACCGGCATAGACGGGCTCGTCCAGGTGGAAGATGTAGTCGTCCTCCACTTTCTTGGGGATGACGAGGGTGTGGCCGGGCGCCAGGGGACTGATGTCCAGGAAGGCGTAGTAGTCTTCATTCTCCGCCACTTTGTAGGACGGGATCTCGCCTTGGGCGATGCGGGTGAAAATGGTGGCCATCAGAAAGTGATATCCAGGATTTTGAACTTGATGATGCCGGAGGGGACTTTCGCCTCCACGGTTTCGCCTTTGCGGTGGCCGATCAGGGCCTTGCCGATCGGGGTGGTGGCGGCGAGCTTGCCCTTGGAGAAGTCCGCTTCGCTTTCGCCAACGATGGTGAACTGCATTTCCCGGTGGCTGGTCAGGTTCTCCACCTTGACCGTATTGAGCATCTGGACCTGGTCGGTGTTCAGCTGGGAGCTGTCCAGGACCTTTGCGTTGATGACCTGGTTCTGAAGTTTCGCAATCTTGAGTTCAAGCAGGCCCTGCGCCTCGCGGGCCGATTCGTATTCGGCATTTTCCGAGAGGTCGCCTTTCTCGCGGGCCTCCGCGATGGCCGCGGAGATGACGGGGCGCTGTGCGAGCGCCTCGGCGAGTTCTTTCTTGAGCTTGTCCAGCCCTTCCTGGCTCATGTAATGTACGTCTGCCATAATGTGTTTTTGGTTCGGTCAACTAAAAAGGAGTCCTGCCGCCATGGCAGAACCCTCATGAATGTGTTTGCAAATATAATAATTTTCGGATTAAGCGTCAAATTTGGGCTTGAGTATTTCCGAATATATGATCAGTTTTTTCTTGTCGATTTTCAGCTTGTCCGCCGGCTCGACCGGCTCCGGGGCTTCCTGCGGCCCGTTCTTATGGACGGCCCGGATTCCCTCTTGTCCAAACTCCGGGCTGCCGGCAGGGTTGCCCCCGAAAACGTCCTGCTGCGCAGGACCCCTCCCACTGACTTCGTCAGCGGGCCCCTCCCTCTTACGGAGCCGAGGGTGGCTACGGTTTTCTGGGGCAACCCCGCCGGCAGCCTCAGGGGAAAACTCCCGGGCAAACTCCTCGAATGATATGGGGGAAGGACGATGCATTGAAGGCTTGGGAGGCGGGGACGCGGCACGTTTCTGCCTGGCGCGCTTGTCAAGCAGGGCGACGACCACCGGGAAGGCGAACATCAGCAGGGGGATGAGAAACTCCCAGTCCATATTCCAAAGATACGCAAAAAGCCTTGAAAATCAAAAGAGTTTCCGGCGGCTGACCGTCGCCACGAAATCCTTCAGGTAAAAAGGCTCGAAATACGCGGTGTCCCGGAAACGCCCCGCCTCGAACTCCCGCAGGGCAGGCTGCAGCATCGCGGCGGCGTGCGGGAAGGTCTGGACGAAGCGGGCGCCGTCCCCGGCCAGGACCTCGCTGCATTTCGCGGCTCCGTCGCCGATGAACAGCACCGGCCCCTCGGACCGCTCCTTGCGGAAACTCTCCCCGTCAATCACGCGCGGCTCCACCTCGGTCAGCCTTTCCCCCTCGGGGGTGAAGACGGCGGTATAGACCTCCATCCGGCGGGCGTCGAGCAGCGGGATGACGTAGCGGCAGCCCTCCGGAATCAGGCCGCCCGCACGGGCCTGGCTGACCAGCACCTCGAGGGTGCCGACGCTCAGCAGGGGGACCCCGGCGGCGAAGCAGATTCCCTTGGCCGTGGACACGCCCACGCGCAGGCCGGTGTAGGAGCCCGGTCCGGCGCTGACGCAGACGGCGTCGAGGTCCGACGCGAACAGCCCGCAGCTGTCCAGCAGCTCCTTGATGAAGGGGGCGGTCATCGCGGCGTGCGAACGGGGCTGGTCGCTCTCGCGCGAGGCGGCGATTCCGCCGTCGACGGCGAGGGCCACCGAGCACAGCGCGGTCGACGTCTCGATGAGCAGGATCCTAGACATTCCCGGAAAGGGCGTCGGTCGCGGCGGCGGCCGCACCGGCGGCGTCGGTCCCGCCCGTGACGAAGGATTTCAGGATGGGGAAGATGGCGTTGGCGACGTCCTTGAGGGCGTTGTACACCACGGCGTTCTCGGTCGCCTCGGGCTTGACGATGTTCAGGGTGCTGTTGAGCGACTCGAACAGCAGGATGACCAGGCCGAGGATCAGTCCGACCTTCAGGACACCGAAGACCATGCCGAGCAGGCGGTTGAAAAAGCCCAGCGAGAGCTTCTGGAGGGCCTTGGTGATCAGCGTGCCGACCAGGTTCAGGACGAGGGCGACCACGATGGCGATCAGCACGAAGCAGATCACCTTCAGTACGGTCTCGTCGAGGGTCACGTAGGTGCCCAGCCATCCGGCAAGCGCCGTGGAGAAGCGGAACGCGGCCCAGGCGGCGAGCAGGATCGCCACGAAATCGATGACCTGCTTGACGAATCCCTTCGAAATGCCGGAGACGATCGCCGGAATGAAGCAGAGCAGGATGACAATGTCGAGAATAGCCATATCCTTTTTTTGTTAAATGTGCAGAAATCGTTAAATTTGCGGGCTATAATACAAATGCAAAATTAGGCAAAAAATATGACATTCAAAGAATATAGCGGACTGGATCTCGTCGCCGTGGGAGAAGAAGTGCTTCAGCGGTGGAAGAAGATGCACGCGTTCGAGAAGTCGCTTGCCGTCCGGGAAGGCGCTCCGGAGTTCATTTTCTTCGAGGGACCGCCCTCCGCCAACGGCATGCCGGGCATCCACCACGTGATGGCGCGCTCCATCAAGGACGCCGTCTGCCGCTACAAGACGCAGGCGGGCTTCAAGGTGCGCCGCCGCGCGGGCTGGGATACCCACGGCCTGCCGGTCGAACAACCGCACCTGCCGCGAGGAGGTGATGAAATACACCGCCGAGTGGCGCAGCCTCACCGAGCGCATCGGCTATTGGGTGGACATGGACGACCCGTACATCACCTATGACAACCGCTATATCGAGACGCTGTGGTACCTGCTCAAAGACATCTACGGCAAGGGCCTGCTCTACAAGGGCAAGAGCATCCAGCCGTATTCCCCGGCCGCCGGCACGGGCCTGAGCACGCACGAACTCAACCAGCCGGGCTGCTACCGGGACGTCAAGGACACGACCTGCACGGTGCAGTTCAAGGTCCTGGGCGAAGAGGACCTCTACATCCTCGCCTGGACCACCACCCCCTGGACCCTCGCCTCCAATACGGCGCTCTGCGTCGGCCCCAATATCGACTACGTCAAGGTCCGCTCCGCGAACCCCTACACCGGCGCCCCCGCGACCTACATCGTCGCGGAAGCGCTCGTCGGCAGCCTGTTCAACGGCAAGGTCCCCTTCGAGGTCCTGCCCGGCAGCGTCAAGGGCCGCGAACTGGTGGGGCTGCGCTACGAGCAGCTGATCCCCTGGTTCCGTCCGGACGGCGACGCCTTCCGCGTCATCGCGGGCGACTACGTCAGCACCGATGAGGGTACGGGCATCGTCCACATCGCGCCGACCTTCGGCGCCGACGACGCCCGGGTGGCCCGCGCCGCCGGCATCGCCGCCCTGCAGGTGATCGACCGTGCCGGGGACCCGCAGGCCCAGGTGGACCTGCAGGGCCGTTTCTGCCGCCTCGAGGACCTCGACCCGCAGTACGTCGCCACGCACGTGAGCCCGGACTACGCCGAGTGGGCCGGCCGCTATGTGAAGAACGCCTACGAC
>CACWOH010000015.1 GCA_902762435.1 uncultured Bacteroidia bacterium
TATGAAGTGACTGCTGATCAGCGACTTGATGTCCGTTGTGCGGTGGATATGGTCGATCATCAATCGCAAGGCTTCCGTACAAATGCCCTGATTCCAAAATGGTTTTCCCACCCAGTAGCCCACCAGCGGCTCGCCCTCGCGGGACGGGAGATTGTTGCCCTCACAAGGCAGATAGCCCATGGCACCGATGGCTTCCCCCGACTCCTTGAGTTCTATTGCCCAGGTGGTGTCATTGTGGAAGATGGTCCGGATCATCTCCAGGCTTTCTTCCACTGATTTATGCGGCGGCCAGCCGGCACGCGGCCCCACATCCGGCTCAGATGCCCATTTATACAGCACAGGCGCATCGCTGTCCTGCCAGGGGCGGAGAATGATCCGACTTGTTTCCATGACTCCGTCATAGGTCAGCTGTCCAGGAAGATGCAGCTTTTCTTTCGAAGGGAAAGAGTCCTCGTACTGCTGAAATGCCTCCGGATTCTCATCAGCCACGAAATAGCCTTTGGGCGGGCAGTAGGTTGCCTCACTAATGCCGTTGGCCTTCAGCCAGCCGGGGATCAGTTCCTGGGCCAGGAAGAAGGGTACTTCCTCGTCGCGCGGCATATCGTGATAGTGGATGCCCAGGCGGCTGGCTAGTCCAAAACCTGCGTGCTTGTAAAAGTCGATGTTGCCCTCCATGCAGAGGAAGCCGACGCCCATCTCGCGGGCCTGCTCCAGTGAATAGTTCAGCAGTCTGAGCCCGTAGCCCTTGCGCTTATAGTCCGGATGGATGCTGATGGGACCGAAGGTCCAGGAAGGCTTGCGGGTGCCGTCCGGCAGCACCAGTTCGGCCTTGGAGAACATTACGTGGCCGATAAGCTGGCCGTCCTCTTCCATTACGAAATCCAGCTCCGGGATGAAGTCCAAACTCTTCCGGTACCGGTTCAGCACATAGTGCTCCGTGCAGCCGGGGCGATATACATTCCAAAATGCCTCCCGCGTGAGGTTTTCCACCTCGCGGTAGTCGGCAGGGGTTTCAAGTCTGATAGTCATAAAGTCAAAATTACGAAGTTTTCACATTCTAGCCTTGCTGTCGGCGCCGGCGCCGGTGCCACGGTACTTGCTCTGGGCGGCGTTGAAGTTGTAGCGGATGGAGATCTTCACCTTCTGCGTGTCTATCAAGTTGGTCTGCATGATGGTGTGGCTGCCGAAATCGGAATCCACGTTCATGTGGGCGGTGCCCAGGAGGTCGTTCCCCTCCAGACGCAACACCAGGGATCCATTTTCCAGAAGTGTCTTCTGTATGGCAGCAGTGACGTTCGCATAGGTGTTCCGGATCCGCAGGTTCCCCGAATACCCGGGAGACTGAACCAGCCCGCCCAGTTCGAACTGCCATCCGCCCTTTACCGTCAAGGTATTCAGCAGTTGCGCGAAGTAGATGGGCTTGCCGTTGAACTGGGTTACGCGGATGCCGGAGGCCTCGCGTGGATCCGCAACGTTGATCGTAAGCCACTGCGGCTGAAGGCCGACGGTGTAATTCATCGTCCAGGGGCCGACGGTGGGCGTCAGGTTCACAAAGGCCGACAGCTGCCGGAATGGCGTCTCGATATTCCGGGGCTTTACCAGTACCACGCCTTCGTCTCCAATGGGGGAAGACCAGGTCATAATGGCATCGTCCGTACGGGTATAGTTGACCATAAATGTCACCCACTTCCATACGGCCGTGGCGCCCACATTGTGGGACAGTTCCGGCTGCAGGCCCGCATTGCCGCTCTGCCAGATGTAGCGGCTGTTGTAGCGGACAGCGCTGGAAAGGTTGGCGTAATTGGGCCGGCGCGTCTTGGCACTGTAATTCAGCATCACCTGGACCGGATTTTTGGACTGGGCGCAGATAACCCCGGCGTACGACACATTGGGGAACCAGTTGCCATAGTCGCGGGTAAGGTTGTTGGCGGGCGCAACCGCATCCCCGTAGGCGTAATGCACCCATTCATAGCGCACCCCGGCGCTCAACTGCCCCACCTTCGGCAAATAAAAGCCATAAGAGGCGAAAGCCGCGATATTATCCTCGGCTACCGTGGCATCCGACGCCGGTATGGCAATGCCGGAGATGGTGTATTTGTCCGTCCTGCGGGAGAAGGTCTCCTCCGTTCCGGCCTGCAACTGTCCTTTCCAGACCGGATAGGAAAGCACTGCTTTGGCGGCATACAATCGCCCGGCATTGGTGCTGCCGCTCTCTATGGCGGCATTGTGGGTCATATCGCTCGTCTCCATAGAGACTGACTTGGAACTGTCGTCCGTCCCGTAATAGTCCAAGTTTACATCAATGCCCAACTTTCCCGCAACGAGACCGTTGTAATACAGGTTGGCGCCCAGGTTGTACGGTGTCCGCTGCCCCATCGTGTCATCCGACACCGTGGTGAGTTTATCCACCAGCGTCCCGTTGTCAAAAACATTATCTTTCACCTCGGTATGTACGTTGTAGGTGAGGTGACGGCCCCATTCTACCTTGCCGCCCAGAAAGTGATTGTCGGTCATCTGCCAGTTCACGCCTGCGTTTCCGTAAAGAGTGCTGCCGAGGTATTCGTTCAGGAGCGTTCCCTTGTTCTCAAAGAGCCAGTCGCTGCCATCGGCCTTGATACCGAAGGTCTGTTTTTCCAGCTCGCTCTGCTGCCGGGAAGTATTGCGGGCATAGTTGATCCCGCCAAAGATATCCACTCCGCCGGCACGGTAGTTTACGTTGAGGGCGCCGAAAGGGTCATTTCCCTTTGTCCAACGCAGGGACTGGGCATCGGAGGCATTCAGGTCGAAGCCGAAGCCGTCGCCCTGGCGCCGGATGGTGCGGATGCGCACCACCGCCCGCACTGTGGCATCGTACTGGGCGCCTGGGTTGGTGATAACCTCGACATTCTGTATTTCGTTGCTTTGCAGGCGGTCCAGTTCGGAGGCGTCGCTCACGCGGCGTCCGTTGATATACACCGTCGGCGAGCCTTTACCGATTACCTCCAGGCCGTTCTGACCCTTGATAAGGCCGGGCGTTTTGGCCAGGACGTCATTAGCGCTGCCGGCGTTTTCCAGCACGGAGCCGCGTACATTCGTTTGCAGTCCCTCGCCCGTAAGTTTTGTCTTAGGCATTACGGCGCTCGCCACGGCACCTTCCAGCATTTGCGTATCATCGGACAGGGTAATTACCGCACCGTCAACGGGCGCCAGGTACACCGTCTTGTAGCCCAGTATAGCCACCATCATGATGCCGTCCGGCTCGTTGGTTACAATATTGAATGTGCCGTCCTCCTGCGTCACCACGCCGCATACCACGGTAGAATCGGCCTTGGAGAGCACGGCCACGTTGGCGTAAGGGACCGGCTCGCCCTTCTCATCCACTACTTTTCCCTTCCAGTCGCCTTTCGCCAGTGATGGAATCGCAAGCCCTGTGAGCATTAACAAAACAATCAGTCGTTTCATCGTTTGTCCATGTATTTTCGGCTGCAAAGTTAACGTATCCCGCGTTCCGAAATGAAAATCAATATGGACAATCATGTGGACAATTGCGCATATTTTCCAAAATCCGGTTGGACATTCCCGCCCTTTTTTTTATTTTTGTATAAAACTGATTCGGAACATCGATTATGGCAAGACCGGTTACTGTCACAAAAGAAAGGATCCTTTCCGCAGCCCTTGACCTGGTGCGCTCCGGAGGGCCCTCGGCCCTTACGGTCCGCAGCCTCTGCACCCGCCTTGACTGCGGCGCCAATGCCATCTTCTCTTCTTTCGGATCCATTCAAGGAGTCAGGGACGCTGTCCGGGAGGAAGCCCGGAAGCTGTATAGGAAACGGGTGGGCGATGGCTTTGCGCTCAATCCTCCTTTCAAAGGCTTTGGCATAGCCTTTATTTGGTTCGCCATGGACGAGCCGTATCTATTCTCCATGATTATGGAATCGCAGTCGCAACCCGTTTCTTACAAGGATTACATTGATTCCCACGTAGGTTTCAAGGCGGAGAGCCTTTCTGCGATAGCGGGCACCTTCGGCCTGCCTGGCAAAGATGCAGAAACGCTCTATTATCAACTCATTTTGGTGGCTTTGGGCCTTGCATCAACCTGCACCGACGGAAAAAGTCCGCTTACCATCCCGCAAGCCAGCGAAATCCTCGGCAAGAATGTCAGGGCTTTCCTGATGGTCATCCGCGCCGGGAACGATGAGCGGGAGGGATTCGTTCCGAACGCCGGCGGAGGCCCTGGCGGCGAAGTCGATTCCTATGTGCTGATGCGTACGCTCATAGGGCAGAATCACCTGCTGCAGGAACTCCGCGACCGTCCCCGCTATATTCTGGATGAAGAATGGACCGAATTGGAACGGATGCTCCGGAATTCATGCGACCTTACGCCCGAATCTCTCCGGGAAGCGCACACCGACCTGACAAAGGGCGATATCCGCACCTATATCCTCTCACACCTGCAATTCTCCGTATCTGAGCAAGCCATCCTGCTGGGAATCTCCCCTGCCTCTGTTACCAAAGCACGACAGCGGCTTAAAGCAAAACTGCACTCATTTCTTCCCAACCAGCAAAGCCGACCCTGACAGGGCCATCCACCTGGCCTCCCACGAGGACATGAACTGTTCCCTCCCTTCTTCAGCACGCGCAGGGTTTCGAGCAGAATCGCCTGACGGTCACGGCTGGGAAAGTTGTGATAAACATAGTTGGACGTGACGGCATCGAAGGCTCCGTCCGGAAAATCGAGCTTCTGTCCCAGTCTCCGGCCACGTGCCAACAGCGAGACGTCCTCGCCGGCGGCGGCAAAGAGCGTCGCGTAATAACTGCCGATAACTCCGGCACCATACACCAGGATCCTATGTTGGCCGCCAGGCATAAGGAATAACTGTTTATCGATACAAAGTTCGGTTATTCACGGTGGTATGTCAATCCTTATTTGTAGGTAAATAGATACTATAGGTTCTCTCCAATTTGCTGAAAAATGAGTAAATTTGAGCCATGGAATACCTGTCAAAGCAACGATACGACGAGATTGCGGCCGAGTTGAAGCACCTTATCAGCGAGGTTTACCCCAAGGTGAAGGATGACCTCGCGGAGGCCAGCGCCCAGGGAGACCGTAGCGACAATGCGGGCTACCGCGAAGCAAGGCGCAACCAGGCGAAGACCATCAGCCGCATCCGCTTCCTGCAGAAGGTCCTGGAGCATTCCCGTGTAATCGACCCCGATGCCCTCCCCAAGGACCGGGTCAGCCTTCTGAGCCGGGTCGAATTCACGAACCTCGCGACAAATGCCCGCATGAAATTCGAGATAGTCAGCCCCCACGAGATGGATCTCGAGGCTGGCAAGATTTCGCTGAAATCCCCGATCGGCGCCGCCCTGATGGGCAAGAAGGTCGGCGAAATCGCTGAGGCCCGGGTCCCCGCCGGAACCCTGCGCCTGAGAATCGAAAGCATTACGTTCGACTGACACGCGGGGCGACTGGGAACATACCATGGAATAGCATGAAACGAATCATACACGACTTTTGTTTGCTTCTCTCCCTGCTGGCGGTCCTCTCGGGATGCGGCAAGGAGCAGTTGTCCGCCACGGCACTTGCCGGCCTATGCGACGGAACGCTTTATCTGATCGAGCCGGAAACGCCCTACGGCAGAGAGAACAGCAATTATTAAGTCCTGGCTGGAATCGCTGGGAATTAAAGTCAAAGGATAGCATGAAGCGATTACTTTCTGGAGCAGTTCTTATGGTACTTTCATTACAAACGGCCCCGGCGCAGACGGATCTGCACTGCCATATGATCCCGGCGTCCTACCTGGAGGCCGTAACAGCCCACGGGATGGAAATGGACGAGGGTTTTCCCATCCCCTCCTGGAGCGTCGATGCACACCTGAAGTTCATGGATGATGCCGGCATCCGGACGTCCGTCCTCACCATGCCGGCACCGCAGCCGTATTTCGGCGACGGAGAGGAATCCGCCAGGATTTGCCGCAGTTTCAACGAAGAGGCCGCAGCGCTGAAGGCCCTCCATCCGGGGAGGTTCCTTTTCTGCGCCGCACTCCCCCTCCCGGATGTGGACAAAGCCATTGAAGAGGCAAAGTACGCGCTTGAAGTGCTCGGAGCGGACGGGATCAAGCTGGCATCCAACTGCTATGGCCAGTACCTGGGAGACCCGGAGCTGGATCCGCTGATGGATTATCTGAACAGCCGCAAAGCCGTCATAATCACCCATCCGCACAAACCGTCCGCCGTGAACGACAAGCTCATCGCTTCCGTCCCGCTGGCTTCTTATGAGTATCTGGCCGAGACCACCCGGGCCATCCTGAATATGGTTGCGCACGATGTCATGGTCCGCTATCCGGACCTGAAATTTGTAGTTCCGCACTGCGGCTCTTTCCTTCCCAACGCGTTGCCCCGTTTCAAGGGCCTGCTGCCGGTCATGACAGCCCAGGGCTATATGCGGCAGGTGGACGTGGATGCAAACCTCTCCCACGTATACTTCGACCTGGCCGGCGCGGCGACTGACGAGGTTATCGAATCTCTCCTGACCATCACGGAACCGTCTAATATCCTGTATGGATCCGACTATCCATACGTTGCCGCGCCCGCACTCGTGGGTGCCAAAAATAGTTTGGAATCACGTCTGGATGCGCATGGCCTGAACCCGGAAGACGTCCTGTCGAACAATGCCGACCATCTCTTCAACACCCAATAAGATGAAACTCATTAAATCCTTAACCACTATCGCCTTACTCATTATGGCAATCCCCAGTAACGCCCAAATCACCATCAACATCCGGTACAGCGGAGCCAACGGTTCTGCAAAAGAATATGTGAAAGAAATGGAGGAAAGCGGCATCGCTGCCCGTATCCGCGCCGTAGAAGGCTGTATCCGCTACGACTACTTCTTCCCCGCCGATGACCCGGAGGGCCTTCTTCTTATAGATGAATGGGCAGACCAGGCGGCTCTCGACCGTTACCACGCTTCTCCCATGATGCAGGAAGCGGCCGCTCTTCGCGAGAAATACAAACTGGGCGGTCGTACCATCCGCCGTTATCAGCCGATCAGCGACCCGGCGCCCCAACCCGTTCAGCAGAGAATCAGCAGAAACGAAAGCAATATGAATCAAACACTCTCCCCCCGTCGGCAGGGACTTGCCGTCATTGCCGCTTTTGAGGCCAAAGGAGACCAGGACGGTCTGGAAACGGCGCTTGGCCGTGCGCTGGACAATGGCTTGACTGTAAGCGAAGCCAAGGAAGCCTTGTCCCAGTTATATGCATATACGGGATTCCCGCGTTCACTCAATGCGCTGGGCACTTTGCAAAAGGTCCTTTCCTCCCGCCTGGCGGCAGGAATCCACGATGATCCGGGGAAGGACGCCGAACCGCTTCCCGCAGGATATAACGCCTTGAAACAAGGTACCGAGGTACAGACCCGCCTGACGGGCAAGCCGTTCGACTACAGCTTTGTCCCGGCCACGGACTACTACCTCAAGGCACATCTTTTCGGTGACATCTTTGCCCGCAACAATCTGAGCCATGCCGACCGGGAAATCGTGACCGTAAGCGCCATATCGGCCCTGCCCGGCTGCGGGCCCCAGCTCGTGGCCCATGTCTCCGGGGCCAGGAACATGGGAGTATCGGATGCCGAACTCCGGGAACTCCCTGCGCTGTTGGAAAACAACGTCGGCCTTGCCGAAGCGGAGCGCCTGAGAGAGGCGCTGGGGGCGGTCCTGGGCGATACGCACATCCCTGTGGAGACGGTGGACTTCTCCGTCTGGCCCAAAGGACAGCCCAATACCGCTTATGCACAGTACTTCACCGGCAACAGCTACCTCGCCCAGATGGAAGGAGGGATGGCCAATGTCACCTTCGAGCCCGGATGCCGGAACAACTGGCACATCCATCACGGGCAGGTGCAGGTGCTGGTCTGTGTGGCCGGCCGTGGCTGGTATCAGGAATGGGGAAAACCGGCCGTACAGCTTGTTCCGGGCACCGTCATTGCAATTCCGGAAGGAGCCAAGCACTGGCACGGCGCCGCTGCCGACAGCTGGATGCAGCACCTGACTTACCACAAAGACGTCCAGAAGGGAGCATCCAACGAGTGGCTGGAGCCGGTATCCGACGAACAATACGCCCGGGTGGGGTTGAACGCCCAATAGTGTTTTCGAGTTTCCTGGGACATCCGCTTGAGACTGCCTGATTTTGGCAATTATTCTTCTTATCTTTGCCATCAGAAGTATAGAATTATCGCATTCGGGACATGGCAAAGAACTATTTCAACAGATACGTCTGGCTGATTGACACCATCAACCGGCACGGACATATTTCCCGGGAGGAGATCAGCCGGCTCTGGGAGCGCTCCCGGCTTAACGAGACCGGCGAGGAACTATACGAACGCACCTTCCACAACCACCGGGCGGCGATCCTGGAGACATTCGGCATCGAGATCAAGTGCGACCGTTCGCTTGGCTATTACATTGCCAACAGCGACGACCTGGAGGGCAACGGACTCCGGCAGTGGCTGCTGGAATCCCTCTCCCTGAACAATCTGATGAACGAGAGTTCCGACATGCGCGACCGGATCCTGTTCGAGAAGATCCCCTCCAGCCGGAGATGGCTACCGGTCTTCGTGAATGCCATGCGGGACGGAAAGGCCGTCGAGATCACCTACCAGAGCTTCCGGCGCGATGCGCCGAACACCTTTACCATCCACCCCTATTGCCTGAAACTTTTCAAACAGCGCTGGTTTTCGGAGTTGTTCTCGACGACAGGAAGCCCTTACCGATCAGGATCAAGGTCGCGGCCAGCCAGGTCAGGTACCTCGAGTCCCTTCCGCTCCACGACTCGCAGACAATCGTCGAACGGACAGCGGAATACAGCATCTTCGACTATTACCTCGTCCCGACCTATGACTTCCGTCAGGAAATCCTCAGCCACGGGCCGGATATGGAGGTCCTTGAGCCTGAAGGCTTCAGGGACGAGATCAAGGCGGACATCGCCCGGATGTATAAAAACTACGGACTATGACGGATTTCGCGGCAATTGATTTCGAGACGGCCAACGAATGCCCGAGCAGCGTCTGCAGCGTCGGGATCGTGGTCGTGCGTGACGGAGAGATCGTGGACCGCTTCTACAGCCTGATCCACCCGGAGCCGGAGTATTACCAATGGTTCTGCCGGCAGGTACACGGGCTGGGCCCGGAGGATACGGATGAAGCCCCCGTCTTTCCGTATGTCTGGGAAAAGGTGGAGCCGCTTATCGAGGGATTGCCGCTGGTCGCCCACAACAGCCGCTTCGATGAAGAGTGTCTCAAGCAGGTGTTCCGGGTCTACCAGATGGACTATCCGGACTATGCGTTCCTTGACACGCTGTCTGCATCACGGCGGTACTACGGCAGCACGCTCCCGAACCATCAGCTCCAGACCGTCGCCGCAGCCTGCGGGTACGACCTGACACACCATCACCACGCCCTCGCGGACGCAGAGGCTTGTGCCCGCATTGCCATCGAAATACTCTGATTCCGGCGGGAACAGGTTACGCTCCGATCTTTTTGATCAGTTTGGCCGGCACGCCGCCCACAACCGTATTCGGTTCAACGTCTTTGGTAACCACGGCCCCGGCTGCAACAACAGCTCCGTCGCCGATACTCACTCCGGCAAGTACCGTCGCATTGGCGCCGATCCAGACGTTCTTCCCGATATGGATAGGAGCATAACTCATACTCTGCCGCCTGGCCGGGTCAAGGTCGTGGTTGAGCGTGGCCAGCACGACATTGTGGCCGATGAGCGCACCCTCATCGATGGTGATACCACCCTGATCCTGGAACTTGCAGCCCATGTTGATGAAAACGTTTTCGCCCACGACGGTGTTCTTTCCGCAGTCCGTATGGAATGGAGGGAACAAGCCTACCGACTTGGGCACCTCACGTCCCCAAAGTTGTTCCAATAAACCGTGCAATTGTTCCGGCGTATGATAACTGCCATTGATTTCGGCGGTTACCTTGAGTGCTTCCTGCGACAGCAGATGGAACATCATGTGGACATCGGATCCGCCGGTGACGGGCTTGCCGGAAGCCATGTACTCACGAAACTCCTGAATTGTCATCGTCTTTTTCATAATTAAGGTTCAACGACCTAAATATACTGAAAAAAATACGAAAAAGGACGGCCGCCGCGAATCACGCTCGCGCCCGGATACGAATCATCTTGCAATCAATCTGTAGAAATGCGAAAAGTATTAACTTTGTGAATGATGCAAAAAGGACTATCTATGACGGAATTTGAAAAGATGCGCAATGGGAAGTTCTATGACTTCACGAGTGAGGAATGCCTGGCAAGTTACTATAGAGCCAGAAGATTGCTGGCTGGGCGGCGGCGTAACGGTCGACCGCTGCATCATCGGAGCAGGAAGCGTGGTGGTCAAGGATATTCCATCCGATTCCCTGGCCGTTGGCAATCCGTGCAAAGTCATCCGCAAATTATGATCCTATGAATAAGAAGATGCAAGCTATCCTTGACACCAAGGTGGAAAGGGGCTCCGCAGCCTTGTGGTGGCTGGGCCAGATGGGGCTGGTCGTCAAGTCCGCGGGCACCCTGATCGTCATTGACTATTTCGCCGCACCGTTCCCGACAAGGCAGGTTGCACCTCCCGTCCCGGCAGAAGAGATGGTGGGTGTCGACGCCTTCCTGGGAACGCACAACCATATCGACCATATCGACCATCCCTCCTGGAGAATATGGGCGAAGAACAACCCGGAGGCCAAGTTCGTTTTCCCGCGGGCGCACCGGAGAACTGTTTCCAATGATGGAATCGCGGACCGGAATGCGCTTGGTATGAATGCGGGGGAATCCGTCCGGATCGGTGATATGACCATCCATGCCATCGCCGCCTCGCATGAGTTCCTGGACCGGGATCAGGAAACGGGACTGTTCCCCCATCTGCAGTATATCGTCGAATGTGATGGCATCCGCATCCACCATGCAGGCGATACGGTCCGGTATGAGGGGATGATGCCGGCCCTGAAGGCCTTCGGGGCCTTGGATGTCGAACTCCTTCCCATCAACGGCCGGGACGCCAGGCGCTTGTTGCGCAATTGCATCGGGAATATGACCTATCAGGAAGCGGCGGACCTTGCGGGGGACGTCCGGCCAGGACTGGTCATCCCGGGGCACTGGGATATGTTTGCGGACAACAGTGCGGATCCGGCTCTCTTCGAGGACTACATCGAAGCCAAATACAAGGGCAAACTGGTTTGCCGGATCCCGAAAGTAATGGAAAAGATCGTGATTCATGGAAAGTGAAGTATTCCTGGAGACACGTCGGCTGCTGTTCCGGCCCTGGGCCGAAACGGACGCCGAAGTGCTGTTCAAGTATGCCTCCGACCCGGACGTCGGGCCGCGTGCCGGATGGCCGCCGCATCAAAGCATTGAAGGGAGTCTGACGGTGATCCGGGATATTTTCTCCAACGGACACACCTGGGCGCTGGTCTTGAAGGAAACCGGCGAACCGATCGGCTGCATGGGCTACTATGCATTCGGCGAGAGCAATATCAACATCGGCGAGGAAGACGCCGAACTTGGATACTGGATCGCAAAACCCTACTGGAACCAGGGGCTGTGCACGGAGGCGCTGCATGCCATGATTGACTGGTGCTTCAACAGAAAGGGCTTCCGGACGCTCTGGTGCGATTTCTTCGAGGACAATCCGGCATCCGGGCGCGTTATGGTGAAATGCGGATTCCGGGAGACGGGACAGACCAATTACCTGAGCCATCTGTACCGGGGAGATGAACGCCAGGTAAAAATCATGCGGCTTGATTCCTGAAAAATTGCTAACTTAGCACCAAACAACAATTCTTATGGACAGGAGAGATTTCTTGGAGAAATCGGCTTTGGCCGCAGGCGGTGCCTTGCTTTCGGCCACCGGAATTGATGCACTGGCAAACAATAATCAAGGGAAGACGATGAAGGTACTGATGATCAATGGAAGCCCGCACCAGAAGGGCAATACGGCCATCGCCCTGGGCGAAATAGCCAAACAGTTGGAGAAGAACGGCATAGACAGTGAGATTGTCTGGATCGGCAACCAGCCCGTCCGGGGCTGCATCGCCTGCGGACATTGCTCCCTGCATCCCGGCAAATGCGTTTTCGACGATGATATCTGCAACCGCATCAGCGAGAAGTTCGCCGTTTCCGATGCGCTGGTCGTGGGGTCCCCCGTCTATTATGGCCAGCCGAACGGCGCTGTCCAAAGCATCATCCAACGGGCTTTCTATTCCAACGGAGCGAGCATTTCGGGCAAACCGGCCGCGGCGGTCGCCGTCTGCCGCAGAGGAGGTGCCACGGCCTCTTTCGAGGCGCTGACCATGCCCTTCCAGATGATGAACATGCCCATCGTGACTTCCCAGTACTGGAACATCGTCTATGGAGGCGCCCCCGGGCAGGCTTCCCTGGACACCGAGGGGCTCCAGACCATGCGCGCCCTGGCGAACAATATGGCGTGGCTGCTCAAGGCAACCGGCGGCGAGCCTGCGCCGGGGCGTGCCGGAGAGCCTTGGGAGGGGATGAATTTCATCCGATAGGGAAATGCGGTTTGAAAGCCTGGACCGCGGCCTGGTGGCGATGAAGGTGGCCGGTGGCGTGTTCCTGTCCTGGCGTCTTTCCGCCTGGGAGGATCCGCTTTTCGGCACGGCTGACAAACCCCTGAAATTCACTTTGTTCCGAGACGGGAAGGCCATCGCCGAATTGGACGGGAAAACAAACTTCCTCGATCCCGGCGGAGTCTTGGAGTCCGAGTATATGGTCAGGACGGAAAACGGCGATGCATCGGCGGTCGTACGCCCCTTCCCTTCCGGCGGGAATTGGTTCGACATCCCTTTGGAAAGACCGGCAGACAGCCCCTTCGGGCCTTACACGATCAGCGACGTGTCGGTCGGGGATCTTGACGGGGACGGCTCCTACGAGCTGGTGGTCAAATGGGACAGCGCAGGCAAGGACAACAGCGTTCCCGGCCTGACCGGGAATGTGTTGCTGGACGCCTACAAACTCGACGGGAGGCGCCTGTGGGCCCGTCCGATCGATCTGGGCGTCAATATCCGGGCCGGGGCGCATTACACGCAGTGCCTGGTTTACGATTTCGACGGTGACGGAAAAAGCGAACTGCTCCTGAAAACGGCGCCAGGCTCGAAAGACGGACGCGGGTGCTTCGTGAATCTGGCCAGCGGATCTCCCGCCGTCAGGGCGGTGGACAATTCACAGGATTTCCGGGATTCCCAGGGAATGGTCCTCGATGGGGACGAGTTCCTGACGGTATTCAGCGGCGGGGACGGACGGGCCCTCGATACGATCTATTATCCCAATCAACGCATCGATTCGAAACTCTGGGGCGATGATGAAGGCAACCGGTCCGAACGGTACACGGCCGCGGTGGCGTGGTTGGACGGGGAAAGGCCGTACGGCTTCTTCATGCGGGGGTATTATTGGGGCAAAAAGGACTATCGCCGTGGCCGTCAATGTGCCTGCGCCGTTTCATTCGAGGACGGTCATCTCAAGTGCCTCCACAGTTTCGATACGCTCAATGTAAAGGAATTGGCAGGAATTTACAAAGGGGTTGACGGATACCGCCGCGGGAATGAGAAATACATCGGCGAAGGCAACCACAACTGCGCCGTCGCCGATGTGGACGGCGATGGCCGGGAAGAAGTGCTTACAGGAGCCCTCTGCTACAAGTTGGACAGGCGTAACCGCCTGAGAGTCAAATGGTGCACCTTCCTCGGTCACGGCGATGCCCTGCACCTGGGAGCTTACCGCCCCAGGCGCCGCGGATACGATTTCTTCACGGTCCACGAATGCGGGAAACGACACCCGCTCCGGAAGTGCGTCAAACTGGACTATGGTTTCTCTGTCCTGGACGCCGCCACCGGCCGCCGGTTGTTCCATCGGCCTTCCCCGGGAGATATGGGACGCGGGATGATGGCGGACACCGGTGCAGGAGGCTGGTATCAGGTCTGGGGCGTATCGGAAGTCGAAGGCAGTGACGAACGGGTAAGGATCGGGCCGTTCGCCAGGACAAAAAAAGGATTCGAGCGGATAGAGCTTCCGGGAGCGTCGACGAATTTCCGGATATTCTGGGACGGGGACCTGTATGACGAGCTGCTTGACGGCGAGGCCGGCGGTCCGCTGGAAGTGACATCCTGGAACGGAGAAAGGATGGAAAGGATTTTCTGGACCGAAGGCTGCATCTCGATCAACGGAACGAAGGCCAATCCCTGCCTCCAGGCCGACATCCTCGGGGATTGGCGGGAAGAGATCATTATGGCTCGGGAAGACAACCTGGCCCTCCGGGTGTTCGTTTCCGATATCCCCACGGATCATTCCTTTAAGACGCTGATGCACGACCCGGTTTACAGGGCCGGCGTTGCCGCCGAGCAAACGGCATACAACCAACCACCCCATATAGGTTTTTACCTGAAAAAAGAACTATGATATATTATTTCGACCTGCACAAGACCAAGGTATTCGGTCCCATGTTCAAGGCAAGCGGGGTTATCCACAGGAATCCCTTCCGGGGCATCGCCAGCATGTACGCCCTGAACACCAGATTCGCCTATAAACTGCCTGGGTCTTTTTTCTATCCCAGGCCGGTTTTCAAGGGAGATGATGACAAGATCATTGTCTTCGACACCTATTCCAGCCCGCATCTGTTCGACTGGCTCAGCGAGACCTACAAAGACAAACGCATCATTCTCTGGTATTGGAACACCGTGGAAACCAACGGATTGAAGAAGCAGCTCCCGGCAAGGGTAGAGACCTGGTCCTTCTCGAAGGCCGACTGCGCCGAATATGGGATGCGGTATAACACCCAGTTTTATTTCGACTGTCTCGCCCGGGATGCGGCGGAAAGCCGGAAGCAGGGCCTTTCCCAGCATCCCAGGGCTTTTTTCTTCGGAAGGGACAAAGGCCGTTCGGAGATTCTTGAAGATTTGAAAGGACGGCTTGAGAAAGAAGGCGTAGAAGTGGACCTGGAGATTGCGGCGCCTTTCCTGGGCAGGATGCATTTTTATCGGGAACCGCTCCTTCCCTACCGGAAGGTGGTCGATCTGGTGAAGAAGTCCGACATCCTGCTGGATTATTCCAACGATCCGGACAACGGCCTGACCCTCCGCGTAATGGAAGCGCTCTTTTTCGGGAAAAAGCTGATTACAAACAATTTGGAAATCCTTGATGCGGACTTCTACGATCCCGCCAACATTTATGTGCTGGGGCGCGACAAGAGATCCTTCCGGGAGTTCGTGAACTGCCCGCCGGAACCTGTGGATCCGGAAATCCGGGACAACTATCTTCTTTCCAACTGGCTCAAACGTTTTGACTGAATGACCGGAACGGGAATCAAAGCCGAAGGTGCCTTCGAGGAAATCTGCCGGATGGAAGCTCTGGCGGAGAGTTTCAAAAACCCGTCAAGCATAGACGGGCAGTCCAGCACGTACGTGCTTCCTTGGTGGAAAAAGATGATCTCCGACACCATCACGCGGTGGAAGCAGAAATCCTGGCACGCGCAGGATGGGGACCTGGCTCTCGACAGGCATACGGCATCCGAGCGGAAGTCTTTATATGTCCGGGAGCAACGCATCGCCGTGTACACCGCCCTGTTCGGTCCGTACGACAGTCTGAGGGATCCCCGGTTCCAGCCCGACAATATCGACTATTATGTGCTTACGGACCAGGAGCTCCCGGAAGGGAGCGTCTGGAGGCGCATCGGCGCTTCCGATGTCATTCCTCCGGACTGTCAGGACGACCCGGTCCTGTGCAACCGCTGGTGCAAGATGCACCCCCATCTGTTATTCAAGGATTACCCGTACAGCATCTATCTGGATGCCAACATCTGGGTGTTCTCCGACCTTACTCCGCTGACCGCCGGGTTGGATGCCTATCCCGTCGCGATGTTCCGTCACAAAAAAAGGGATTGCGTGTATGACGAGGTCCAGGCTTGTCTGGATCAGAAGAAAGACAAGGAGGATTCCCTGCAGGCTCACCTGGAAGTGATCCGCGCGCACGGCATCCCCAGGAACTGGGGGTTGCTGGAGGCGAGCGTGATTGCGAGGAAACACGCCGACCCCCGATGCGTGGAGCTTATGGAAGCCTGGTGGGAGGCGTTTATCCGGAACTCCAGGAGGGATCAGATCCCGCTGATCGACTGCCTGTGGCTAAAAGGAATCAATCCCGCCGTGATAGGCACCCTGGGGGGCAATCTCAGAAGGTGCAGCCTGTTTGTCCAGATGCCCCATACAGATACTTCCCGGTAACGCTCTCCCGACACAAGGCGATTTCCGCGGGAGCGCCCGAAGCAACGATCCTTCCCCCCTGCTCTCCCCCGCCAGGCCCCATATCTACGACATAGTCGGCCTGGCGGATGACATCCAGGTCGTGCTCGATGACGATGACGGTGGCCCCGTTGTCGATCAGATGCCGGAACACGTTCATCAACACCTTCACATCCAGCGGATGCAGGCCGATGGTGGGTTCGTCAAAGACGAAGACAGAATCCCCCTGCCCCCGCCCCATCTCGCTGGCCAGTTTCAGGCGCTGGGCTTCTCCGCCGGAGAGGCTGGGCGTCGCTTCGCCCAGGGTGAGATAGCCGAGCCCGAGGTCGTGAAGGACCTGCAGCCTGCCGCTTATCAGAGAGAGGTCCCGGCAGGCCTCCAGCGCCTCGTCGACGCTCATGGCCATCAGTTCGGGCAACGTATGCCCGCCCTTCCGGTGTATTTCCGAAGCCGCCCTCGCATAGCGGGAGCCGTGGCAGTCCGGACACGGGATATCCACGTCGGGAAGGAACTGTACGTCCAGGCTGATGCTGCCCGTACCGTCGCAGGTGGGGCAGCGGAGTTTCCCGGTATTATAGGAGAAGTCCCCTGCCTTCCAGCCGCCTGCCCGGGCATCCTCGCTGCGGGCAAAGACTTTCCGCAGTTCGTCATGGATATTGGCATAGGTGGCTACCGTCGACCGGACATTGATGCCGATGGGCGTCGCGTCGATCAGCTTGACCTGACGGATGCCCTCCGCCTCGATGCGGTCGATATGCGAAGGCAGCTTATGACCTTCCAGCTTAGCCTTCAGCCCGGGGACCAGGCTCTCCAGGATCATGGTCGTCTTGCCGGAACCGGACACGCCGGTCACGACGGACAGACGTCCCTTGGGGAATGAAACCTCCAGCGGTTTCACGGTATGGATGGCCCCCGTAGTCATCCGGATAGCGCCAAGGTCAAAAAGATCCGCCCTGCGGGCGGCCGGTTTCAAACGGCTTTTCAAGTAAGGGCCGATCCGGGAAGCCGGGTTCGCCTCCAGTTGCGATACCGTCCCCTGCGCGATGATGCTTCCGCCCTTCGCACCCGCTTCCGGCCCAAGTTCAATCACCCAGTCCGAATGGGCCAGGACCTGGGTATCGTGGTCCACCAACACCACCGAATTGCCGTCGGCGACCAGGTCGTCCATCACGCCCGTGAGTCCTTCCAGATTGGAAGGATGCAGGCCGATGGAGGGTTCGTCCAGCACATAAAGGACGCCGGTCGTACAGTTGCGGACGGCCCGGGCCAGCTGCACCCGCTGGCGCTCACCAGTAGAGAGGGTGGACGCGGCGCGGTCCAGCGACAGGTAGGACAGGCCCAGATCCACCAGCCTGCGGGCCGTGTCATGGAAAGATTCGCAGATACGCTCCGCCATCGGCCGCATCGGCTCCGGGAGCGAAACCGGTACGCCTTTGACCCATTCGATGAGTTCGGCGAGCGTCATCTTGCAGGCTTCGGCCAGGTTGATTCCGCGCAGGAGGGGCGCTCTGGCGGCTTCCGACAGCCGGGTTCCGCCGCATTCCGGGCAGACATCCTCTTTCAGGAACTTCTCTACGCGCTTCATGCCGGCTTCGTCCTTGACCTTGGACAGGGCGTTTTCCACGCTGTAAACGGCGCTGTAGTAGGTGAAGTCCATCTCGGCGAAACCGTTGGTCTTCTCGTTCTTGTAGATGATGTGACGCTTTTCGGCCGGGCCGTGATAGACGATTTCCTTTTCCTGCGGCGTGAGGTCTTTGAAGGGGACGTCGGTCCTGACACCCATCTCGCGGGCGATATCCTTCATCAGCGACCACATCAGCGAGCCCCACGGGGCGACGGCGCCTTCGTCGATGGTCAGCGATTCGTCCGGAACCAGGGTGGATTCATCCACGGTACGGACGATCCCCGTGCCGCTGCAGCAGCGGCAGGCGCCTTCGCTGTTGAAAGCCAGCTGTTCGGCGCCGGGCGCATAGACCCGCTCTCCGCAGATCGGGCAGAAAATCGGCTGTTCGGCAGCCACGTCCAGCGTGGGCTCCAGGTAATGGCCGTTGGGACATCGATGGCTCGCGAGGCGGGAAAACATCAGCCGCAGGCTGTTCAGCAGCTCGGAAAGGGTCCCGAACGTGCTCCGGATTCCCGGTACGCCGGGGCGCTGATGCAAGGCCAGCGCCGCGGGCACATAACGCACGTCATCTGCCAGGGCACGCGTGGCCTGGGTCATCCTGCGGCGGGTATACGTGGAAAGGGACTCGAGATAGCGGCGGGACCCTTCCGCATACAGCACCCCCAGGGCCAGGGAAGATTTCCCGGATCCGGATACCCCGGCAATCCCGACAATCTTTCCGAGCGGGATATCTACGTCAAGATTCTTGAGGTTATGGGCTTTCGCGCCACGTATTTCTATGTTTCGGGGCATTTGGTTTCTTAGTCATGTTATTGATTACAAAGGTACGGATTCTTTGCCATTATGTATAAAGTTTTGGGCGGACCCCATTGTTAATTCAGCGCTATTCGTATCTTTGCCCCTGTAGTTCAGTAGTGTATGAAAAAAGCATTTGTCACCATCCTGTCCGTCCTCGCGCTGTGTGCCGCACAGGCCTCCGCGCAGAGCACTTCCGATTTCGGAACCTGGAGCAGCATCCAGCTCATCAAGTCTTTCGGCGCGCCCTACGCCATGGCCCGCCTGGAACATCGTTCCTTCAACCACGTGGGCAGCACGGAATGCTGGTTCGCCATGGCCGGCGGCGGATACAGTTTCAACAGCTGGTTCAAGGGCGACCTGAGCTATGAGTACTGGAGCATCCCATCCGCGGGGAACATGGTCCAGCACAAAGCGGTCCTGACCCTTACCGAGACCCTCAAGCGCGAAGGCCTGTCCCTCAGTCTCAGGGAAAAGTACGAGTTGGCATACAACCCGGGGACAGACTCGTTCAGCAACACCCTCCGGACCCGGATCCGCGGGCAATACAAGGCGTCGGAGAGCATCTTCACGCCCTATCTGGCGTATGAATTGTTCGGGGGCCTCGACAGCGGGAAATGGGTGCGCTCACTGCATTATGCCGGCACCGAGATCAGCCTCGGAGGCGGCCATTCGCTGGATTTCTATTACCTGTACCACCTTTATGACAAAGGCGGCCCGACGGCCGCCTGTCACCTTCTGGGTTTCGGTTACATTTTCGTCTTCTAGGCTTCCTCAGAGAGGGCGTCCGTAGCACGGACCTTGACGGTACTGTCGTAGCAGTCGAACATTCCGTCCACCTCCTCTTTCCGGTTCACCCTGGAAAGAAGGCTTACCACGGGCACGACCACCAGTCCCAGCAGCATCGCCAGCACGCCGGCGTTGATCGGCGAGGTGAAATACGGGCTGATGAAAGTCTTGCCCGTGAAGGTGCAGTACATGCAGCCGCACATGACGCCCACGCCCGTGATGAAGGAAGCCCAGACCGATGCCGCCGTGGTGCGCTTCCAATAGAGACCGTACAGGAACGGGGCCAGGAAAGCACCGGCCAGCGCGCCCCAGGAAATGCCCATCAGCTGGGCGATGAAGGTCACGGAACTCTTGGCCTGGACGATGGCGAGAACGGAAGAAACGACAATGAAGAAGAGCACGAGCAGGCGGATGCAGAGCAGCTGCCTGCGGTCATCCATACGGGCGCCTTTGCGGAGCTTGGCCAGCGCCGGATCGATGATGTCCAGCGTCAGCGTGGACCCGGAGGTGAGCACCAGCGAGGACAGGGTGGACATGGAGGCCGACAGGACCAGGATGATCACCACGCCGATCATCATGTCCGGCAGGGTGGCCAGCATGGACGGAACGATGCTGTCGTAGACCGGCGTACCGGCCGCCGTATACTCGATGCTCTGGCCGTAAAGCCGGCCGAATCCGCCCAGGAAATAGCATCCTCCCGCCACGATGATGGCAAAGAAAGTGGAGATGAACGTACCCTTGCGGATGGCCGCCTCGTTGCGGATGGCGTAGAACTTCCCTACCATCTGCGGCAGGCCCCAGGTGCCCAGGGAAGTCAGCAGCACGACGCCCAGCAGATAGATGGGCTGGGGCCCCAGGAAAGAAACGAACGCGCCGTTCAGGGCGGGCGCGGACTCGGACGGAATCTGCGACAGGCTCTCCACCGCAGCGCTGAATCCCCCGTTGCCGTTCAGCACGGACGCGATCACGGCGCAGATACCCACCAGCATGATCAGTCCCTGGATGAAGTCGTTCACGGCCGTCGCCATATAACCGCCGACCAGCACGTAGATGCCGGTCAGGACGGCCATGCCCAGCACGCACCACACGTAATCCACGTTGAAGGCCATGCTGAAAAGCCGCGACAGGCCGTTATAAAGCGAGGCGGTATACGGGATGAGGAAAATGAATACGATGACGGAAGCGGCCACCTTGAGCGCACCGCTGAAGAAGCGTTTCCCGAAAAAGTCGGGCATCGTGGCGCTCTGGAGATGATGCGTCATGAGGCGCGTCCGACGGCCCAGGATCCGCCAGGCCAGCAACGAGCCGATGAGGGCGTTGCCGATACCGATCCAGGTGGCGGCAAGTCCGTACTTCCAGCCGAACTGGCCGGCGTATCCGACAAAGATGACCGCCGAGAAATAAGAGGTGCCGAAAGCGAAAGCCGTGAGCCAGGAGCCGACATTGCGGCCTCCCAGGACGAATCCCTGAACGTCAGATGCGGTCCGGCGGCAATAGACGCCGACCCCGATCATTACGGCAAAGAACAGGATAAGGAGAATACACTTGACTAACATGTTCCAAATGTAGTAAAAAAAAGATTAGATTTGTGTCATGATAACGGACATTGAGCATTATTTCGTGGAAAAAGGCCAGGGGGATCCGCTGATCCTCCTGCACGGCAACGGCGAGGACTGCGGGTATTTCGCAGGGCAGACCGACGCATTCGCCCGGCACTTTCACGTGTACGCCCCGGACACGCGGGGGCACGGCAAAACGCCCCGGGGAAAGGCCCCTTTCACCATCCGCCAGTTTGCCGATGACCTGCTGGCCTTCATGGATGCACAAAACATCGGCCGCGCGAACCTGCTCGGGTTCTCCGACGGCGGGAACATCGCCATGGTCTTCGCGATGAAGTACCCCGAACGGGTGGACCGCCTCATCCTGGACGGCGCCAACCTGGATGCGAAAGGCGTGAAACGCTCCGTCCAGATCCCGATCGAGATCGGCTACCGCTTCGCGCGCCTGTTTGCCGGCAGGAGCGAGGAAGCGAAACGGCATGCCGAACTGCTCGGGCTGATGGTGAATGACCCGGCTGTAGCGCCGGAGGAACTGGCGAAGATCCGGGCGAAGACGCTGGTCATCGCCGGCACCCGGGACATGATCAAAGAAGCGCATACCCGGCTCATCGCAGCGCGCATTCCGGACGCACGCCTGGTATTCCTGGAGGGCGACCACTTCGTCGCAAACAAATGCCCGGATACGTTCAACCGGGCTGTCCTGGACTTTCTGGGGAATCCTTAAAGCAACGCCTTTACTTCATCGCGAAATCTTTTCCAGAACCACCGGGCCCATCAGCCCGGCGGGAGTCAGCGGCATCCCGGCCCGGTAGAACGGCATGTTGGTAAACGTCACTTTCTCCGTTTCGGACCCGGCATCCCCGATGAGACGGTTGGGCCAGGTGTTCACCACCTTTACCGTAATGGTGTTCCTGCCGGGTAGCAGCGGGCCCGTCCACGTGACCCTGTAAGGAGCCTTCCACAGGAAACGGACATGTTCTCCGTTCACAAAGACGTCCGCCATCTGGCCTACGGCGCCGAGATCGATGACGAGGCCGTCCGCCTGCTCCTTTTTCCCGATGGTAAAGGTATTCGTATAGGTAGCGATACCTGAGAAGTACTTCACGGCCGGATCATCGGACTCCGTAAAAGATACAAGTTCCGAAAAGACACGGGGCCCCTCGGGTGCGGCCAGCCCGTCGAACGTGACCGTCCACGGACCGTCCGTCGATAGCGTTCCGGTACGGACCGGAAGATCCTCGCCCGCTTCGGGCATCCCCTTCCGGTCAGACACGACGAAGAGGGCCTGATTGGCCTCCAGGTCCAACGTGTTGCCCTTCAATACTCCACGGAGAATCTCACCGGTCTCCGGATCATACACCCGCATAGCCCCTTCGGCATCGCGGAGCGTCAGTTGCGCCGACACGGCCGAGTCGCTGAAATTGCGGATCCAATAGATTTCCCGGTCCCCGTCGTGACGGTGGGCGAATTTCAGTTCTGCCGGTGCCACATAGCGGAAATCCGGTTCCACACCCACTGCCTTCAGGACATTGGCAAGCTGCCCGGTAAAGACATTCGGACGCCCTGCGCGCCAGATGTCGGCGACCAGCCGGTCGAACTCGGCCGGGTCGTCGGAGCGTCCGGCAGGCCTTTCCGGGGCGTTGCCGCAGATGACGGCACCGGCACGGGCCAGTGAATCCAGCTTTGCAAGAACTTCCAGGGACATCACGCTGCAATGCTCCCCGAGTACGAGTACCCTGTATGCCATACCGGACGGCGTAACAATGGAACCGTCCTTGACCGAGAGCAGATTCTTCAAGCCATACGGATTGATGAAATCAAAGGAATAGCCCTCCGGGATGCCGGGCAGTTCGTGCCCGTAGATGCCGGTGATGTTCGTGTCTTCGCCATAGTACCAGAGCACGTCGGCAACATACCGGCCCTGCTGGAGCAGATAGCAGCTGCGTGCCAGGTAATCCGTCCAGTAGCGGGCATAAGGGGCCCAGGTGTCGTGGCGGTTGAACCACTGGCCATATATCATCAGCCCGAGCCCCGGCTTGTGCGCGTCGGAAGGCTGATGGGCGCTTTCGTGGATCACAAAGCGGGTGATGCCGCTGTAGAGGGCCATGTCAGCCATATACTTCAACGATCCGGGGTAATAGCTCCAGGCATTGCCGGCCAGTCCGGCGGCCGTAAAGGATTCCGCCGCGGCCAGGTTCTGCCCGTACACATGGGCGACGGATGCCGACTCCCGGATATCGGCAAGCGCCATTTCCAGGGCGGAACCGCCGCCGGTTCCGGGAATCCAGAAGGCGCTCATGGGCACGTCCGCCGTCATCTTGAGATCCATTCCATCCCCCACGTACACACGGCCGTTCTCGTGAGATTCCGTATACCGGCCCTTCATCCCGTATTCCCGGACAATGTCGTTGATCCTGTCATAATTCTCCGCGAAGAGCTCGCCGAGGGTCTCGCGCCAGTCGAAAAGGAATTTCTCGCTGTCCTCGCTGCTCCGGACAATCTCGCCTGTCAGGACAGGGAGCCAGGGAATCAAATCGTAGCCGCGACGGGCCTTGAACTCCTCCGCCAGGGTGGGTGTCCAGGTCATCTGCTCCGCCTCGTAGCTGTCCGTAAGGAGATACTGGATGCCACGCTGCCCCACAAGTCCCCCGGCCGCATCCTTGTACATGTCCAGATATCGGCGGAAATAATCCATCCAGGCAGCCCGGTCCAGTTTATCGACCTCCAGGCCCGTGGCTTCCGGCGGGGCCGGATGGTTCTGTTTGCCTGTCAAGGAGGCACCGAACCGGTAGATGCGCCAGCGCCCGGCCGGGACCTGCCAGGTCAGGATGCCGTCCAGGACCCGGGAGGAGAGGTCAATGGTCTCGGGTACCGGAGCGTCGGTCACCGGCGTAGGATAATCCGCCAGGTCATGCGGAGCGGCAAAGCCCGCCTTCTCTTCGGCGTGGTTCACCTTGATTACGGTGTGAAGCACCCATTCGAGGACCGGGGTGCTCTCGGGTACGGCGCCCCCGAAACCCAGGGCTGCGTATTGCTGATTTCCCAGTGGATTGGCAACCTGCAGGCGGAAGAAACGGGCGGTCGTCTCGGGGATGTCGATCGTCTGCTGAACCACGGCACCTGAAGGAATCCGGCAGACTTCCCGCCAGACAATCCCGTCGTCACTGCACTCGAGCCAGTTATGATAGGTCGGAGGCAGGGCCGCCCACTGGCCCCGGACGTCACCGCCCGCCAGGGTCATCGCACGGACAGTCACAGTTTCCGGGAAAGTGTATTGGATCCAGGAATGCGTTCCGGAAGGATTCTTCGGAAGGGCAGCACCGCTCGCCAGGTCGCCGTCGGAAAGCATTTCCACTGTGAACACTCCTCCGCTGGAACTGACCGCTGCCCCCAGATCCGTCAAGGACCTCTCCGCATCCGGAAGACGGACGGCCACGACGGCCACATCCCGGCACCAGGGAGCGATGTCCGCCCCGGTCTCACCGGAAGGGGCGTTCTGGAACTTGCCGACCGTCCTGAAAAGATCGGGAAGGACGATGGATTGCGGTTTTTTCGCCCTGGGGTTCCCGGCAACTTCCACCGTCCGCCAGGTAAGCTTTTTCATCGCGTTCTCCGGCTTCACCCAGGGCCCGCCGGTGGAGCTCCAGCCCGGCGCCGAAGCAATGGCGATCTCCATCCCGAGGGAATCGGCGTATCGGACAGCATACCGGAAGGCGTCCTTCCATCCGTCCTGCATATAGGGTTTCCGCTCCACGATGGGCTGCATGCCCATCATCATGCTTCCGCCCGCGTCGAACTGCTGCACACCGGCTATACCGGCGGCGTGCATCCAGTCAAGGTCGGCCTTGATGCCTTCCCGGGTAATGTTTCCGTCCATCCAGTGCCACCAGACCCGGACCCGGGCTTCGGCGGGCGGATTGCGGAATTCCTCGGAATAAGGCTGTCCGGATGCTGTACCCGGACACTGCAGCAGCCCGGACAGGAGACCGGCGGCAATCATGAATCTTTTCATCGATGAACGGTTATTTCTCCTAAAGATACGAATAATCGTCATTTCATCGATTCTTTAATTGAATTATCTTTGTATTATGAACGTCAAAAGCACTGCCCTCGCCCTTGCGGCCACGCTTCTGCTGGCCGCCTGCGCCCCCAGGTCCGACATGGACCGCTATATCGACGACCTGATGTCCCGGATGACGCTGGAACAGAAGATCGGACAGTTGAACCTGCACTCCGCACCGGGCTTCGTCTCCGCAGCCCGGGTGACAGAAGAAGACGAGAACGTGAAACTCCTGCGGGCCGGCCGGCTCGGCGGCCTGTACGGGACCGGCAACCTGGAATACATCCGCCGGATGCAGGAGATCGCCCTGGAGTCCGGGGCGGGAATTCCGCTGATCACGGGCATGGACGTCATCCACGGCTATCAGACGGTATTCCCGGTTCCGCTCGCCCTGTCCACGTCGTGGAACACGGAACTCGTCGAGCAGACGGCCCGGATTGCGGCCACGGAAGCTTCCGCCAGCGGCATCAACTGGGTGTTCAGCCCGATGGTGGATATCTGCCGTGACGCCCGCTGGGGCCGGATTGTGGAAGGCGGCGGCGAGGACCCGTACCTGGGCGGCGAACTTGCCAAGGCCTATGTCCGCGGTTACCAGGGCACCGACGGCATCTATGACGACCACGACGTAATGGTGTGCGTCAAGCATTATGCGCTTTATGGCGGCGCCGAGGCCGGCCGGGACTATAATTCCGTGTTCCTGAGCCGCCAGGAGGCGTTGAACGGGTATATGCGGCCGTATCAGCAGGCCGCCTGTGCAGGAGCCGCCAGTTATATGTCCTCGTTCAATGAGTTCGAAGGGATTCCCGCTTCGATGAACAAATACCTGATGGACGACCTGCTGCGGAAAGCGTGGGGGTTCGGCGGTTTCATCGTTTCGGACGCCACGGCCATTGCCGAGGAAGTGAACCACGGGATCGGCGACCTGCAGGAAGTGTCGGCCCGTTCCCTCCAGGCCGGGCTGGACATGGACATGAACTCCGACGGCTTTGTAGGCACGCTCCAGAAGTCTTTAGCCGAAGGCCGCGTGACCGAGGCCGATATCGACAGGGCCTGTCGCCGCATCCTGGAGGCGAAATACAAGCTGGGCTTGTTTGAGAACCCGTTCAAGTACTTGGATGCAACTCGCTCAGTAAAAGAAATCTATACTCCAGAGCACCTCGCTTTCGCCCGGAAGGCGGCGCAGGAGTCCATGGTACTCCTCAAGAACAACGGCGTGCTGCCATTACGCAAAGATGCCCGCATCGCTGTCGTAGGCCCGCTGGCCAAGGACGGCAGCGCCATGGCCGGGACCTGGTCCATGAGCGACCACAACGACGAGAGCGTCACCCCATATGAGGGCATCGCCGAAGTCGCCAAGGCATCTTATGCCGAGGGAAGTTGGCTGTTCAAGGACAAGGAACTGGAGGAATCCGTCCGGTTCGGCCTGTTCAAGATCTTCCGGCCGGGATACACGGCACCCGCCATCCATACCGTGCCGCAGGAACGGCTGATTGCCGAAGCCGTCGCCAAAGCCAGGCAGGCCGATGTGGTCGTCGCCTGCGTGGGCGAAATCGCCAACCTGAATGGGGAAGGCGCTTCTCGCACCGATATCTCCGTTCCCGATGCCCAGGAGGAGCTTCTGAAGGCCCTGAAAGCCACCGGGAAGCCCGTCGTGATGGTCCTTGTCACCGGCCGCCCGTTGACGCTCGGCTGGGAGGACGCCGAAATGGATGCTATCCTGAATGTCTGGAGTCCCGGATCCGAAGGCGGGCATGCCATCGCCGACGTCCTCTTCGGCGACGTGAACCCGTCGGCAAAACTGACGACTTCCTTCCCCCGCAACGTGGGCCAGTTGCCGCTCTACTACAATCACAAGAACACCGGCCGGCCGCATCCGGACGACGAGCCCTACCGGAAATTCGTCAGCTGTTATATCGACGAGATCAATGCACCGCTGTATCCGTTCGGGTATGGGCTGAGCTATACCACCTTCGCATACTCCCCCATTACGCTGAGCGCCCCGGAAATGCCGGTGGACGGTTCCGTGACGGCATCCGTAACGGTAACCAACACCGGCTCACGTGCCGGCGACGAAATCGTCCAGCTGTATATCCACGACGTCTTTGCTACCTCCACCCGACCGGTAAAGGAACTCAAGGGGTTCCGGAAAGTGCATCTGGACCCCGGTGCATCGGTCCGGGTGGACTTTACCCTCACCAAGGAGGAACTGTCCTACTATAACCACGGATTGCAGTGGGTCTGCGAGCCCGGCGATTTCGAGATCATGATCGGCCCTAACTCCCGTGATACGGACGGCACCGTCCTCCGTGTAATCGGCTAACCGGTCAAGGACAGGGTCATTTTGCGATAAAACCCGTTATCAGTACGAAAAATAAACCTACATTTGCACCCGTAAACTGAGATTATCCGTATCATGAAAACTTCCGTCGTCCTGGCGCTGGCCCTTTCCGCTTCATTCTTTGCGGCGCCGGCCGCTTCAGCACAGACTTATTACATGCTGGACAGCGTTTCGGTCACTGCATCGAAACTGCCCGTTCCCCTTCATAAGAACACGCGCACGGTCACGCTGATCGACAGCCTTTCCATCGCCTCCGCCCCGGCCGAGAACGTCAACGACCTGCTCAAATACGCCCTGGGCGTGGACGTACGTCAGCGCGGGGCCATGGGTATGCAGACCGACATCAGCATGCGCGGCGGCACGTACAACCAGATCGCGGTGCTGCTGAACGGCATCGACATCTCCGATCCCCAGACCGGGCACAACTCGGCCGATTTCCCGGTCAGTCTCAGCGACATAGACCATATCGAGGTCCTGGAAGGCCCTTCGGCCCGGGGTCACGGGGCGACATCGATGATCGGTGCCATCAACATTGTCACGAAGGACCGCGAGGCAAACGCGGCTTCCCTCAATCTCGAGGGCGGCTCCTTCGGTTACGCCAACGCCAATGCGTCCGCGTCCCTGAAAAGCGGAAGCGTCTCCCAGCGGCTTTCCGCCGGTTACCAGCGCTCCGACGGCTTCAACCGGAATGCCGCAGGCGGGCTGAACAACGATTTCCGCGCCTTCAAGGCCTTCTATCACGGCAGTGCCGACCTTCCGGCCACCACCCTGCAATGGCAGGCGGGCGGCAGTCTGAAGGACTTCGGCTCGAGCACCTTCTACAGCGCCCGCTTCGACGACCAGTTCGAGCACACGTTCAAGACCTTCGCCGCGGTCAAGGCCGAAGGGAAAGGCACCTTGCACTTTACGCCTTCACTCTATTGGAACCACGGAGAAGACCGTTTCGAACTCTTCCGATCCAAGCCGGATCTGTATCCTTTCAACTACCACAGGACCAATACGATAGGCGGAGACTTCCATTTCAGCATCGATAGCCGCCTGGGCCGCAGCGCCTTCGGAGCAGGAGCCCGTCACGAGGCCATCCGGAGCACCAACCTCGGCGAGGCACTCCCCCATCCCGACGGCGTGTACGTCCGCGGACTGCGCAGGACGGCCTTCACGGCATTCGCCGAGCACAGCGTCGTGCTGGAACGCCTTACCGCCTCGGCCGGGATCACGGCCGCCTACAACACGGGCAATCCGGAGGGCGTCCGCTTCTACCCGGGCGTGGAAATGAATCTCCGGCTGACCGAAGCCCTGCGCATCTACGGCTCCTACAACGCTTCCTACCGGATGCCCACCTTCACCGAACTATACTACTCCGTGGGCGGACATCTGGCGGATCCAGAGCTGAAATCCGAGAAACTCCACGCGTTCGAAGGCGGCCTGAAATATCTCGCCGCCGGCGTCCGGGCCGTCGTGACGGTCTATTACAACAACGGCCGCGACATCATCGACTGGATCCAGGACATCCGGGCGGGAGAAGACGCGCCGTGGATGTCCGTCAACCATACCGAAGTGAACAGCTTCGGGCAGGAAGCGACACTGCAGCTGTCTTTCCCGGAACTGCTCGGGCGCAGCCGGTTCCCGCTGCGTTCCGTGATTCTCGGGTACAGCCACATTTCACAGGACAAAGATACGAAGGAAGGTTTCCGCAGCCTCTATTCAATGGAATACATCCGACACCGCGTCACGGCCCAGGCCGACCTGCGCCTCGGACGCGGCTTCAGCGCGAACCTCTCCTACCGCTATGTGGACAGGGCCACCGGCTCGGAGCTCATCAAGCCCTATTCGCTGCTGGATGCAAAGATTTCCTATGGCAGGCCCGCATTCGAAGCTTACATCCGGGTCAACAACCTGCTGAACCGGGAATACTACGACTTCGGCGACATCCCGCAACCCGGCCTCTGGTTCATGGCCGGCATTACGCTGAAAACCTGCCTGCGCTAATCCCCTTTCAGTTTTCCGATGATGTCGTCCAGCATGCCGTAGAGGCCGGGGATGGTTTCCGGGGTCACGCGATCGCAGAGGATGCCGCGCGCGACGGTTTCCGGAACGTTCAGCAGTTTTTCCTGCAGCCCGCGCCCCTTGCGCGTGAGTTTCACGATTATCTGGCGGGCGTCTTCACGGCCCTTGCTGCGCGTCACGATGCCCTCCGCTTCCATCCTTTTCAGAAGCGGGGTTACCGTGTTCGTCTCGAGCAGCAGGCGCTTGGCTATGTCGTTCACCGGCTGCCCGTCTTTCTCCCACAGGACCAGCAAGACCAGATACTGCGGATAGGTCAGCCCATATTCCGACAGCAGCGGGTGATACGCCTGCGTGATCAGACGGGAAGCGGTGTAGAGCCTGAAACAGAGCTGGTTGTCCAGCCTGAACCTTTCGTCCATTACAGCATTGCCTCAATGTCCTGCTCGAAAGAAGCCGGCTCGGCGACGGGAGCGAAACGCTTGACCACCGTACCGTCGCGGTTGATCAGGAACTTGGTGAAATTCCAAAGGATGTCGCTGTCTTTCTGAACGCTCTTGCTGATTCCTTTCAGCAGCTTCTGTGTAGCCTTCGCCTTGAGTCCCTTGTATTCTTCCGACGGGGCGGCTGCCTTCAGGTACGTGAAAACCGGATTCTCATCGGGGCCGTTCACGTCGATCTTCTTCATCAGGGGGAAGGTAACGCCGTGGTTGAGGCGGCAGAACTCGGCAATCTCCTCGTCGCTGCCCGGTTCCTGGTGGGCAAACTGGTCGCAAGGGAAGCCCACGATGACAAGACCCTGGTCCTTATATCGCTGATAAAGGGCCTCCAAACCGTCGTACTGTGGGGTGAAACCGCACTTGGACGCGGTGTTGACAATCAGAAGCACCTTGCCTTCGCACTGTGCAAAATCAAACTCCAATCCTTTGTTGTTCAGGACTTTGAAATCATAAATCTTTTCCATATCGCTTGTGTTTATATCGTTCACGATGCAAATTTAACACAAATATATTATATCGCAAGCGATATTTCAAGAAATCTTACCTTTGAAGGTGTAACCGGCCCTCTCTACCGCGGCTTTGATCTCACCTTCCGCCGCCGTTCCGCGGACGGAAAGCGTCTTGCCCGGCGCACTGGCCTCCGCGGATTCGACGCCGGGAACTGACTCCACGGCACGTCGGACAGCCGCCTCGCAATGGCTGCAGTGCATCCCTTCCACGGCATAGACGGCCGTACCCGCTTCTGTGACCTTACGGGTAAAACGGGCGGACAATTTCATCGCAAGGGCGAACAGGAGCAGGAGCGTAAGGATAATGGCACAAATGAGTTTGAACGTTGCCGGCGGGGCGGTTTCGGCCGCGCAGCAGGCATCGCCGCCGGCCCGCACGGGAACGCTGATACCGATGGCATTGACCAGCAGGCCGAAAAGGAGGGAAAAGCCGACCACGGTCAGCAGGTAGATCCAGGTGAAACGGCGGCCCAGGCTCTTTCGGACCACCAGGATGGAGGCCAGGTTCACGGCCGGTCCGGCCATCAGCATCACCAATGCGGCACCCGGCGACAGGCCCTTCATCATCAAGGCCGCCGCCACGGGGATGCTGCCCGTCGAACAGATATACATCGGAACGGCGATCAGGAGGATTACCAGCATCTGAAGCAGGGGCTGTTTGCCGAAATGCAGGAAGAACTCGTCCGGCACGGCCACCTGGATGAGCGCGGCCACCAGCAGGCCGATAAGCAGGCGTCCGCCGATGTTCTGCATCATTTCAAAATAGGCGTATTTCAACACCCGCCAGATGCGGTTGCCGCTCTCGACGCGGCAGTATTCCGAAGCGGGTCCGCCGGTCTCCTCCCCTTCCGGGACCAGCCGGCTGACCAGCAGGCCGCCGCAGACTCCGGTAACCAGCGCCGCCACGGGGCGGATGACGGCAAAACCGAGCCCCAGCAGCGAGTAGGTCGCCAGGATGGAGTCGATGCCCGTCTGGGGCGTCGCGATAAGGAAGGACGCCACGGCCCCCTTGGACGCCTTTTCGTTCCGCAGACCGATGGCGGTGGGGATCACGCCGCAGGAACACAGCGGCAGCGGAACGCCCAGCAGCGCCGCCCAGAATACCGCCCAGCGGTTGTCCCGCGACAGATACCGCTGATAAAAAGTGCGCGGGACGAAAACGTGCAGGATACCGGCGATGAGGAATCCCAGCAGCAAGTAGGGACTCATCTCGCAGACGACATTCAACAAAGACAGCAGATATTCACGCATACGTATCGGATATAATGCAAAGTTACAATTATTCTTTGACAGAATCATGCCCGATTTGGCATTTTACGATTTCACCGCGGAGACCAACGAAGGCGGGGAAATCAGTTTTGCCCAGTACAAGGGCAAGGTTCTCCTGATTGTCAACACCGCCTCCAAGTGTGGTTTCACCCCGCAGTACGACGGCCTGGAAGCGCTCTATAAGAAATACGGCCCCGAAGGCCTGGTCGTCGGCTTTCCCTGCGACCAGTTCGGTCATCAGGAGCCTGGTTCCGACGAGGAGATCGAGGCCTTCTGCCGCCTCAATTACGGTGTTACTTTCCCGCTGATGGCCAAGTCCGACGTGAACGGCGAGAACGCCAACATCAAATGGAACTTCACCAAGTTCCTCATCGACCGGAAAGGGCGCGTGGTGGCACGCTTCGAGCCCGTCGTGACCCCGGAGCAGCTGGAATCCGAGATTGAAGCGCTGCTGTAGCGCCTACTCGCTGTAATTGTGGTCGATGACGACCACCACCTGCAGACCCGGGGCCAGGGCCTGGATTTCTTCCGTAAGCTGACGGACCAGGGTTGCATCGTCGCGGACCGTAATGTCGGGAACGACATCGACGGAAACCATACGGTCTTTCTCCGAAAAATAGAATCCGTGCACCTGGACGATCTCCGGATGCGCGGCCATGGCCCGCACCACCTTGTCCTGCAGGTCGGCGCCGGGGTGGTTTCCCGTGGCGACGGAATAGATACCGACGGTCAGGATGATTCCGTGGCGTTCGAACATCTGCGTGGTGATCCTGCGGGTCAGGCCGTGGATGTCGTGCGCCGAAAACGTATCGGGCACGCTGACGTGCAGCGAGCCGATCATCACGTCGGGTCCGTAGTTGTGCAGGATGATGTCGAACACGCCCAGGACGCCCTCCTGCCCCATGACCTCCTGCCGGATTTCCCGGACCAGTTCCGGCGAGACCCGGGCCCCCAGCAGTTCGTTGACGGGAGAAGCGAGCATCTCGATGCCGGCCTTGATGATGATCACGGAAATCAGGGCGCCGAGGATGCCGTCCAGCGAGAAATGCCAGACCATCATAACGACCGCCGACACCAGCGTGGCCGTGGTGATGACGGCGTCGAACAGGGCGTCCGAACCGGACGCCGTCAGGGCGTCGCTCTTGAGCTGCCGTCCCTTCCCCCTTACGTAGAATCCCAGCGCCAGTTTGACGGCGATGGCCACGATGATGATGATGAGCGTCGCCGTCGTATAGCTCGGCTCCGTGGGATGGAAGATCTTCTTTACCGATTCGATGAGCGACGTGATGCCCGCCGACAGCACGATCACGGAGATGATGATGGCACTGAAATACTCGATGCGCCCGAAACCGAAGGGATGTTTGCGGTCGGCCGGCCGCTGGGAAAGCTTCGTGCCGACGATGGTAATCACGCTGGAGAGCGCGTCGCTGAGGTTGTTGACGGCATCCATCACGATCGCCACGCTGTGGGCGATGGCGCCCACGACGGCCTTGAAAGCCGCCAGCAGCACATTGGCGACGATTCCGACGACGCTCGTCCGTATGATCTGGGAACTCCGGTCCATATGACTACAAGGCGAAATGGACGGTCGTTCCGTAGTCGTTCCAGTTGCGCAGGTCCAGGGTCATGGCCTTCTGGTCGTACACATTGCTGAACTGGGTATCTTCCACCGTACCGGTATCCCAGACGAAATCCTTCCAGTGGACCTGTGACAGACATTCCTGCGCCTGTTCCAGAGTCAGGACGCCGTCGTGCGCGTCCAGATAGGCCTTGGCGGTATCGTAACGCCACCAGCTCCTGCTGTGGGGATTTCCCACCGCCTCGTCCGGCTCGTCGGTGCGGTATTTCGGAGACAGGAGGTGATTGGTCACCAGCATGCTGTTCGCACCGGCTTCCTTGCGGACGACCATCGTCTTCCAGCCGTCTTCCTTGTCGAACTCCACCACGGCGCAGTCGCCGGATGCATCCGCAACCATATAATGATATCCGGAACCGACGGTCGCGTCGTGGAGTACGTCCACGGTCGACAGCAGCGCCAGCGCTTCGTCCACGGTAGCGCAGCGGTCCAGCCACAGGCGCATGATGACGGTGGTCCCCACGTCGTGTTTGGGCGTATCCTGCTGCGAAGCCTGCTTCGGCAAGGCCATGATGGAGGTGCAGAGTCCCTTTTCATTGATGCCGTCCACGGGAGCATAGATGGCAGCCAGGCAGCTGAGCTTCTTGACGAAGGACGTGGGCAGTTTCTCCAGGGAATAGCCGAAATGGGACATATCGCTGCAGGCGACGGACGCGTACCCCTTCCGGGGACGGGAAACCGTGACCATCGTGGGATTCTTGAAATAGTCATAGTTGCGGCCGTACCAGAAGCCGCTCCCGTCGGCCTTGGCCGCCTGGAAGGAGGTGCAGTTGAAGGTGCCGAGTTCCCCGTTCTCGTCGGCCACCTGGGCGCTTTTCATCTTGATGGGAAGCCCTTTGCCGATCCGGCCCGTGATATAGTCGAGCAGTTCGGAGTTCTGGTCGATGTCGTGGGCGATCACGTCGTCCAGGTCGTATGCGGCCTTGTACTCCATGCAGTACAGATACTCGTTGCCGCCGACGGATTTGACGGTGGAAAGGGTGCGGATCTCTCCGCCCCAGATGCAAAGGACAGCGGCGAGCAGGGCAATCAGGATGCCGGCGAGCCAGATTAGCAACTTCTTCATATCAAATCTTTTACATTATTTCCAATCAATTCCGGACCAGATGGCGTCCGCGAGCATCTGCGTACCGGCCCGTTGCGGATGGACCCCGTCCCGGCAATACCGTCTGTCGGTGAACAGGTCCTGCAGGTCCACCAGTTCCAATTCCATTTCCGCCGCCAGTGCGCGGATGGCCGGACGCACGCCGTTTTCCATATTCTCCGGAAGGACACCCAGGATGGGAATCCCCCCGACGGGGAAAACGCGGATGGGGGCGATCAGGATGACGCGCGGCGCGGACGGGAGCGCCCGATAGGATTCGACGATGCGGCGGTAGTCCCTGCGGAAGATTTCTGGGTCCCAGTTGCGGGATTTGGTATCGTTGGTCCCGAGCATCAGCAGGACGATGTCCGGATTCCACGCCAGGCTCTCCCGGTAAGCCCGTTTGCTGACATAGGGCGTATCGGCATCGAACCGGGCCGCGGCGTCGTTGTAGCCGAAATTCCGCACCTCATATCCAGGCCCAAGTTTCTCCTGGAGAAGCGCCGGATAACTCTGCCGCCAGGGATTCAGCAGCGTGAAACCCCAGGTGATACTGTCCCCTATGCATGCGACGCGTATCATTCCATATCCTGTTTTTGCGGCTCCATGTGGATGATGATATGGGAGCCCTTCCCGAAACGCTCTTCGAAAAGCCGCTCGATCGAAGAGGCTTTTTCGTGTGCCTCGCTCAGCGGCATCCGGCCGTCCAGGCGGATGTGAACCTCGGCGGCGATGTGGCTGCCGATGCGCCGCGTACGGAGGTTATGGGGCTCCGAGACGCCGCCGACGGACCCGACGATGTCCAGGATCTCCTTTTCGGTATCTTCGGGCAGCGACTGCTCCGTCAGTTCCCCGAGGCTGGGTCCCAGCAGATCCCAGGCCACCTTTACCAGCATCGCGCCCACGACGATGGAGGCGACGGGATCCAGCACCGTCCAGCGCTCGCCCAGGAAGATGGCTCCGGCGATACCGATGGCCGCACCGATGGACGAAAGGGCGTCGGAACGGTGATGCCAGGCGTTGGCGACGACGGCCGGCGACTGGAGTTTCTTTCCCCGGCGGGACGTATATTGATACAGGATTTCCTTGACGGCGATGGAGACCAGGGCGCCCCAGAGGGCGATCTTTCCGGGCGAAGGGAGTGCCTCTCCCTGCAGCCAGGCGGCGAGTTTTCCGGCGCCGGAAACGACGATGCCCACGGCGGCGGCAGCCAGCGCCAGGCCGATGAACATCGTGGCGACGGTCTCGAACTTGCCGTGGCCGAAATCGTGCGAACGGTCCTGCGGGCGCGCGCTGACGCCGACGAAAGCCAGCACCACCAGGTCCGTGATGAAATCGGACAGGGAATGGACGGCGTCGGCGAGCATGGCGCCGGAGCGGCCCACGGTGCCGGCGACGAACTTGAATCCCACCAGCAGCAGGTTGGCCACGCTTCCCACGAGGGTCACCTTGTATATTTCCTTTTCCCGCGTCATTTCAAAGGGTAAAGATAGCATTTTTCCGCTATCAACAGAAAAAAGGGAGCAGGCTTTCTGTCGCCTGCTCCCCTTTCGGGCCGGAGGTCCGTTTAAACGTCGGCGCGGGCCATCGCGTCCTTGTAGTATTTCTGGTTCACGAACACATCCTCCTTGTACGGGTTGATGTGGCGCTTCCGGGACACGGAAATGATGTAGCAGATGGCGATGACGTTGGTGACGAGCGCCAGGGCGCTGATGACGGTCATCATCGTGGGATTGGCCGCCACCACGGAAGGATCGACGGTCGTACCCACGGCAGCGGCTTCTCCGCCGGCCGCCTCATAGAGCTTGCTGATGGTATCCACGCCCTCGGGATACAGGACGGGCAGCGTGGCCCAGGAGAACCACTGGCGGCCATCCTTGAAGGTTTCCTGGAAGAGCGGGAACACCTGGGCGAACATGCACCAGATGGCCAGGGTGTTGGCGCGGTTCTGGATCCAGCCGCCACGGTTCCAGCAGAGGGCCGCCACGGTCGGGGCGAGCAGCAGCGCGATGCCGCAGTACCAGGAGTGCGTAGGCAGGCAGTTGTAGGTATAGGCGAAGTTCCAGATGTCGTAGATGACGATATAGACCCAGGTCATGTCCGCCCAGATCATATCCTTCCTGTCCTTGGAGGGATAGACGTTCCACCAAGCGGTCATACACATGATGTTGATCAGGCCGGCCACGCCGTTCATCACGTTGTGCCAGCCGCCGTACTGCCATACGCCTTCGGAAGTGAGCCACCACTTGTTCCAGCCCATCACGGCGGATTCGAAGTCGGACACGCAGGCGATGAGGATGTTGATGCCGACGATAATGAAGGGGAACGGCTTGAACCAGTGCTTGGCGCCGATGCCCCATTCGTACTTGATCATCATGAAACCGATGCACCCGGCCGTAGCCGCATACAGTTTGGCATAGTGGAACCAGCCCTGCATATAGATATGGGTCTGGTTTTCCAGGGCCCACTGCGCACCGGAACGGACGCCCAGCCAGATGGCGATGAAGTAGGCGGTGAGCGCCACGGGGATGGCGAAGAAGGTGATGATGCCGCCCAACTTGGTACGGCGGGCGAATTCATTGAGCAGGATCAGGCCCAGCAGGACCACGATCAGCATGCCCCATTGAGCGAGGGCGTGCTCTCCATAGACTTGGAAAAACATAGATCAGGTTTTTAGTTGGTATATACTATTTGGTTGACAATCGAAGGGTCCGCCGCTCCTTGAGAACGGCATAGAGCGCCCAGGAGGCGGTCAGCACCAGCGACATGGGAACGCCCACCGTGAGCATTTCGCGGAGCATCACGCCGAAGCCGCCTTCCACGCCCAGCGCGGTGAAGAACGGGAAACGCCAACTGAGTTCGCCGTTGATCACGTGGTCCACGACCAGCATCAGGGTGCCGCCCCAGAGCATCTTCTCCAAAGCGGGAAGATGACGCTTGAATACGGAGGAATCCGGGTTCTTCCGGTACCCGGCACTGTGCCGGCGGTACGCCGTCGTAGCGATCGCCTGCACCAGGGGAACAACAAAACAAGACATGGTTATTCTTTCTGTTTAAACGATTATTTCTTTGATTTCCACCTCGTTGCCGCGAAGCAGCCAGGTATCCGGGCTGCCGCAGTGCGGGCAGGTCTTCCCGTATCGGACCGTCTCGAATTCCTGCTGGCAGCCGTCACAGAAACTGACCGCCGGAATGGTATTGACCCGCAGTTCGCAGTCCTTCAGCAGTTCCTCTTTGTCCGCGGCCCAGCGCCAGCAGTCCGTGAGGTATTCCGGCACCACCATGGATACTTCACCGATGTTCATCACCACGGCGGAGACGTGTTCCACATCATGCTCCCGGGCCGCCTCCTTGACGTCCCGGATGATGTAGAATACGATTCCGAGTTCGTGCATTATTTCTTGAACAGGATCCGGCCGGTACGCTTGAGCATATACGGGAGGATGGCGCTGAACTTGTCTTCGGAGGTGATGACGTGGCTGGCTTCGGGATGCTCGCGCTTCAGGTGGATGGCGTCGAACCCGCACTTGGTCGTACAGATGCCGCAGCCGATACACTTGTTCGGATCCACCACGGACGCACCGCAGCCCAGGCAGCGGGCAGTTTCCCGGCGGACCTGCTCCTCGGTCAGGGTGCCGTGATACTCGCGGAAGGCATTCTCCGCGGGCTTTTCGCCCGGATCCTGGCGGGAGGAATTGTCGTAGGACGGCACCCGGATGTCGCCTTTGTCCAGCTCGATGAAATCGCGCCGGTTGCGTCCGATGGTCATATGGCCGTGCTGCACGAACCGGTGCAGCGACTCGGCGGCCTCCTTGCCGGCCGCAATCGCGTCGATGGCGAACTTGGGGCCGGTAAACACGTCGCCGCCCACGAAGATGTCCGGCTCCGCCGTCTGGTAGGTCAGCTTGTCAGCGACCGGATACACGCCGCGGAAGAATTCCACCTTCGTATCTTTCAGCAGGTTCTTCAGCAGCACCGTCTGGCCGATGGCGAAGATGACCAGGTCCGCTTCGAGGGTAATCAGCTCGCTCTCATCGTATTGCGGGGCGAAACGCTTATCCGCGTCATACACGGAGGTGCATTTCTTGAAGACGATGCCGCTCACCTTCCCTTCGCCCAGGACCTCCTTCGGCCCCCAGCCGGGGTTGATCACGACGCCGTCCGCGCGTGCCTCGGTGCGCTCCTCGAGCGAGGCCGGCATGATGTCTTCCGTCTCCAGCGAGAGCATCGTCACGGAGGATGCGCCGCTGCGCTTCGCCACGCGGGCCGCATCGATGGCTACGTTGCCGCCGCCTACCACGACCACCTTGCCGCTCACGGGGACCTTGCCTGTGTTGGCCTCGTGCAGGAAATCGATGGCCGTCACGGTGCCGGGAAGCGTCTCGCCGGGGATGCCCGGCAGGCGGCCGCCCTGGCAGCCGATGGCCACGTAGAAGCCCTTGTATCCCTGTTCGCGGAGCTGGGCGATGGTGACGTCCTCCCCCACTTCCACGCCGGTGCGGATCTCCACGCCGATCTCCTTCATCACGTCGATCTCGGCCGCAACGACATCCTTCTCCAGCTTGTAGGAAGGGATGCCGTAACGCAGCATGCCGCCCGGCTCTTCATCCTTCTCGAACACCGTGGGCTTGTAACCCATCGTGGCCAGGTAGTAGGCGCAGCTCAGGCCGGCGGGGCCACCGCCGATGACGGCGATCTTCTCTTCCCAGCGGTCCTGCACGTTGGAACAGGTGTTCACTTCCGGCACGAAACGGGTTTCGGCGTTCAGGTCCTGCTCCGCGATGAATTTCTTGACGGCGTCGATGGCGACGGGCTGGTCGATGGTGCCGCGGGTGCAGGCATCCTCGCAGCGGCGGTTGCACACGCGCCCGCACACGGCCGGGAACGGATTCTCCCGCTTGATGAGTTCCAGCGCTTCGCGGTATTTTCCCTCGGCCGCCTTCTTGAGATAGCCCTGGACGGCGATGTGCGCCGGGCAGGCGGTCTTGCAGGGCGAAGTGCCGGTGGGATAGCAGTTGATGCGGTTGCGGTCGCGGTAGTCCTCCGTCCACTTCTCCGGACCCCATTTGGCCGCATCCGGAAGTTCCTGGCGGGGATATTCGATCTCGCCGTGCGAGGTACACAGCTTCTGGCCCAGGCGCACGGCGCCGGCCGGGCAGTATTCCACGCAGCGGCCGCAGGCCACGCAGTTCTCCTTCTTTACCTCGGCCACGTACGCGCTGCGGGAAAGGTTCGGGGTATTGAACAGCTGAGAGGTACGCAATGCGTTGCAGATCTTGACGTTGCAGTTGCAGATAGCGAAGATCTTGCCCTCTCCGTCGATGTTGGTGACCTGGTGGACGAAGCCGTGGTCCTCGGCCTTCTTCAGGATGGCCATGGCCTCGTCGTAGGTAATGTCGTGGCCGCGGCCGGTTTCCCGCAGGTAGTCCGCCATGTCGCCTACGCCGATGCACCAGTCGCGGTAATCGTCGGCACAGCCCTCGTCCAGTTTCTTGCGCCCGTAGCGGCAGGAGCAGATGCCCACGCCGATGTGGCCCTCGTATTTCTTGAGCCAGTAGGAGATATGCTCGATGTCGATGGACTGGTTCTCCATCGAGATGGCCTTCTCTACGGGAATCACGTGCATGCCGATGCCGGCACCGCCCATGGGCACCATCGGCGTGACCTTCTCCAGCGGGAGGAAGGTCATACGCTCGAAGAACATCGCCAGCTCGGGGTACTTGTCCATCAGGTCCGTGTTCATGTTGGTGTACTCGGCAGAGCCGGGCACGAACATCGGCACCCAGTAGATGCGGTCCTCCCGGTTGTAGGTGGTACCGGGCACGGGGCCGTCCTTGGTGTATTTGTCGCCGTAGTCGTATTCCAGCATCCCGTAATAGGCCAGCTTGTCCAGCAGGGCGTCGAAGGAAGTGTCGTCCGGGGTATAGTGCTTCTCCGCATTCCATTGATGCAGAAGCGCATACGGACGGTGCTCGCGAACCTTGAGCAGCTTCTTCGGAAGCATGTCCAGCAGCAGGTCCAGGGCGGTTTCCCGCGTTGCGGCATCCATCTCGTCCTCGAAGATGCAGGCGAGGCCCCAGTATTCCGGGGCGTCCGTGGTCATCTTGATCTTGCCGGGAACACGGTCCGTGACGTGGCGGACGAACTTGATCAGTTTCGGGTTCGGATTCTTGTCTCCCTTGTGCCTGGGGACAAATTTGGTGGACATTTCAGGCATATGATTCTGTGGTTTTATTTCTGTTTCCAGTCCCGGACTTCAGCGAGCAGCCAGTCGGCAAGGTCTTCCACCCCCTCGCCGGTACGGGCGCAGATGGGAATCACTTTCGCACGGGGATTGCGCATCCGCACGTTTTCCCGGCACTTGTCCAGGTCGAAGTCGAAATACGGGAGTACGTCCGTCTTGTTGATGACAACGAGGTCGCAGACGGAGAACATCAGCGGGTACTTGAGCGGCTTGTCGTCCCCTTCCGGAACGGAGAGGATCATCGCATTGCGGACGGCGCCGGTATCGAACTCGGCCGGGCAGACGAGGTTGCCCACGTTCTCCAGCACGACGAGGTCCACGCCTTCCAGGGGCAGGTTATCCAGGCCCTGGCGGGTCATTTCCGCGTCCAGGTGGCACATGCCGCCAGTGTGGAGTTGGATGGATTCTACGCCCGTCTCCTGACGGATTTTGACGGCATCGACGTCGCTGTCGATGTCCGCCTCCATCACTGCGATGCGGAGCCGGTCTTTCAACAGGTTGATCAGGCGGATCAGTGTCGTGGTCTTCCCGCTGCCGGGCGAAGACATCAGGTTCAGCAGATAGATCCCCTTCCCCTTCAGTTCCCTGCGGAGGTCGGCGGCATCCTTCTCATTCTCGGCGAAAACGCTCTTCTTGATTTCAATCACTTTCACTTCATCCATAGAGGCAGGAAAGGATATACTTATTGGTTATTTTTTGTGGTTATATAAAATCTCTGCAAGTTACATTTTTTTCGCGGACCTGCAAACAGTAAGGCAATAATTCCTATATTTGAAGAAATTAACACTAAAATCCCAGTATCCGATGAAAACTGTCAAAATCCTTCTCCTGTCATTTTTCGGAGCGGCACTGCTGGCCGCCTGCTCCACCCCGGTGCAAAAAGCGGACAAATATGCCATCGACTGCACGCAGATCCGCGGCTTCAACTACACCCCGGCCACCACGGCCGAGCCCAGGCACCACATCGACACCTGGGTACAGTACGACCCCGATGTCACCGCATTCAACCTTGACCTGGCAAAAGGCCTGAAACTGAATATGGTCCGCGTCTTCGTCCCCTGGCAGTGCTATGACGAACTGGGAGACGGGCTGGCCCCGCGCCTGCAGGACTTCGCCCGGAAATGCAACGAGCGCGGCATCGGTATGGTGCCTGTAGTCGGCGGCGGCCGCTGGATGTGGAACCTGGAAGACACGACCCGCGTCACGAAGGCCCGGGAGTGGGCCGAATACCTCGTCGCCGCCCTGAAGGACGAACCGAACCTGATGATGTGGGACCTGATGAACGAGCCCGACCTGAACCGGCGCATGAAAGAAACCAACTTCGAGAACTGCAAGCTGATGTACAGCCTGTTCAAGGAACTCGATCCCGACACGCCGCTCACCATCGGCATGGAAAAGGTCTCCTGCATGATCGAGATGGCGGAATACGCCGATATCCTCCAGTTCCACAATTACTCCGAAACACGCGACATGGTGCGCGACACCATCGCCAAGGCACAGGCCTTCGCCGCGCAGGTGGGCAAGCAGGTGTTCAATGGTGAGATGGGCTGCGTGGCCCGCGCCAACCCCTATGACGTCACGCTCGAAGAGCACATGAAGGCCGGCATGGGCTGGTGCATCTGGGAGCTGATGATTGTGGAGAAAGGCTGGGGCACCGTGCACGGCGTCTTCTACAAGGACGGCACGGTCCGTGACCCGTCCATCCCCGCCGCTATCCTCGGATATTTCCGCAACCGGGAGAATCCCTTCCCCGAGGTGCCCGACCGGGAAGACAAGATCGGCAGCGTACTCAGCCGCACCGAAGCCTGGAAGAAGGATGGTGCGAAAGACTGGGAGACCGGCATCCACATCGCCGAAGTGGGCGCCAACATGCTCGAGTCCGCCCAGCTCGCCCCGATGCACGACGCCCCGAACGCGCAGGTGAACCGCATCCGCGAAAGCCACGACCTGGCAGCGCTCAAGGCCCTGCTGGACAAGCAGTACGCCCTGCTGAAGCCCTACCGCAAACCTGCCGAGGCGCCCAGGAGATAACCCCATCCCCGGCAGAAACGAAGAGCCCGGTCCTCGATGGACCGGGCTCTTCGCATGTCTGCGCTGCGTTTACTGTTTGATGGTGTTCTGCAGGGCGGCGCCAAAGATCAGGTAAGAGGTGTTACCCGCGATGGTACCCTCGTTCTGGCCCCAGAGGAACGGCCAGTCGTCGTAGTTCTCGAAGTGGTCCGGATGGCGGAACAGCACGCCCGGGGCGACGTTGCCCGGAATGAACGAGAAGTCCGCACGGTTGTTGCCGTAGAACACCTCTTTCGGGCGCGTGGCGCCGACGGCGGCCACCAGCGAGTAATTGTGGTACGGGTGGCAGCCGAACAGGTAACCCGCGGCCTTCAGCGCGTATTCCGGGCTGACGATCTCCGGGAAATACTGGCTGGCGAAGCTGGCCGTGGTGCCATAGCTGACCACGCTGCCGCTGGAAGCCCAGTTGCCCAGGCCGATGGGCACGCCATACGGGTTCTCCGTCTCCAGGCTGTCGAGATAGTGCTTGTACTCCTCGACATAAGGACGCAGGCGCTCCTTGTAGGCGGCGTCCAGGTAAGGGATGGCGTCCAGGGCGGGCTGGATGGCGGAATTGACCATTCGGTCGAGTGCCGGCCAGATCTGCTCCTGGAAGTCGTCCAGGTAGTGCTGCTCGCCGGTGGAGACGTACAGCTGCAGGTTCGTGGACATGTTGCCGAAGCCGCGGCCGCGCATGCGGGCGGCCATCGGGTTGTTCTGCATCAGCTCGGTCCCCTCCTTCATCAGGCGCTTGGACTGGGCGAGGGCGCGGCGGGACAGGTCGTCGTTGTAGCCGGCGAGGGCGCGGCTGGCCGCCGCGAACATCGTCGCCGCCTGGAGGTCCAGGCCGGGGTTGCGGGTGGTGAAGGCCCACATGTCGTCCGGCGTGCCGCTGGACTTGCCGTCCGCGGATGTCTCGTAAGGTTTCAGGCGCGGGTCGTAGTGCAGGCCGTCCGTGATCGTCGCGGCGTCGCCGAGGTGGTGGTAGTTGTCCAGCACGGAGTTGGAAAGGGTCTGGGACATGTGGCCGATGTTCTCGGCCTGGGCCACCAGGTTCAGCACGCCGTGCTCGATGTACTGCAGCACGTCAGGCACGCCGTCCGGACGGTGCAGGTCCACGTAGCGCTGCTTCTCGCTCACGAAGGTTTCGTCGCGCATCGGGTAGAAGCGTTCCCAGTCGGACACGAGGTTCTGCACCACGCTGATGTTGGAGCCCGTCTCGATGTCGAAGTCGCCTGCGTCGAAGTAGCCGCCCACGTTCAGGCCGGGAATCAGCTGGAGCGCCTTGTACTTGGTGTCGATGGGACCCTGGCTGTGCAGGTCGAAGTGGTTGGTGTTGGCGGGCGCCTGGAGGTAGCCCTCCTTGAAAGGCTCGCCGTGCCAGACCCGGTAACCCTCGTTCACCATCATGTGGTTCATATGGATCGGGATCCAGACGTCGCTGGTGGCGTCCGTGATGCGGTCATAGACATCATTCCCGATGATGAAGTCGTTGGTCTTCACATCGCCGTATTTCAGGAAATACACGCCCGGCTCCTGCACGGAAGAGAAGTCGAACTTCGCGTAGTGATACTTGTAGTAGTCGCCCCAGGACTTGACCGGGCCGGAGAAGGCGCGGACGGTGGAGCCGTCTTCCTTCACCCGCCACAGCTCGGCCGTCGGACGGACCTTGTCCTTCTTGTCCAGCTCGATCACGGCGACCTTCTGCTGGGAAGGGATGTAGCCCACCTGCGAGAAGCCCACGTTCGGTTCGCGGATCCAGCCGGGAACCGCGTTCGGCTCCACCGTCCAGGTAAGTACCTTGCCGGTCTTGCCGGCAGGCAGGAGGCTGCGCAGGACATACCAGCCGTTCTGGGCCAGCAGACGGCCGTCGAAGAGCATCAGTTCAGCATCCTCGGATGTAACCTTGACCAGGCGCTGCGGATCGTCCGGTGCGGCCACGAGTTCGTGACCGGTGCAAAGCGGAAGCGGATCCACGAAGCGGCCGGTACCCCGGTCGTCATAGGTCCGGTAGCCCTTGTACTGATAGACCTTCTCCTCGTTGGGGCGCGTGGTGGTAAGGCTGGCGGAATAGCGCGGGAAGCGGTTCGCCTTGCCGTCCATCAGATAGGCCTTGTTCCAGTACTGCGAAGGCAGGAACTCCAGGTTGAAACCGGCGTCGCCTTCCAGCTCGGCGGGAATGGGCTTGTCCAGATACACGTCGATCTGCACGGCCGGTCCCTTCGCGGTCACGACGATCCGGGAATCGAAATCATAGTGCGGATAACGCAGTCCGACTTCGATGGATCCGTCGTCGGGGTTGACGTTGCGCGCCGTCATCTCCGGAACGAGGTCCCACTGCTCCGGGGTGTTGGACAGACGGACGGCGCCGCCCTGGAGGGTACGCACGCCGTGGTGGATCACCTCGATACCGGAGTTCTTCTCGTCGTTGAAACCTCCGGAGAAGGCGTTGCTGTACACCAGTACGTTCACGCCCTGACGCTCAAAATACTCAAGGTCATTGAGCTTGAGATCGGGCGAAGAGGCAGGCTTGCTGCACGCTGCCAGACAAAGCAGCGCGACTACAGGTAAGAATGCTTTCTTCATAAGTGATAACTGAATATAACGAAATTGGTATGGTCCTTTTACAAAGATACGGAATCTTTTCCGGATAGGACAGCCTTCATAAAAAAAACACAGCGGCTATTTCTGGAAATGCTGGTAATCCTTCGAACGGCTCCAGGCTCCGCCCCAGCTGAACCCATGTTCCCGGAACAGCTTGTAGCAGAGATCCCCGCGGTCGATCTTGTGCGGGAAATCCCGCGTCCGGTCCGCATAGGATGCCCCTTCCGCCGGGTGGATGCCGCCCCGCGGGTCGATATAGGGATTCTCCAACGGATTGATGTCTATCGCCATCCCCAGCGCATGCCGGGAGAGCTTTTTCTGGCCGGTCATCGTGCGGTAATTGAAGCAGGAGGTGTTGTCCGCGCGCATCGACGCTTCGTCCGAGCCGCCGTAATCATCCACCAGACGGATGCTGTGGATGGGATACTTCGCCTCATACAACGCGCGGAAAATCTCCAGGAGATCCTCCGCGATGGCCACGTTGCAGACCAGTTCGCCCATATGCTGCACCCCGTAGAAGTCGTAATAGGCCACCCGCAGGTAACGAAGTTCCGAAAAAGGAATCGTCGCGTCTTCCGGATAGGAATTGCCGCGCATCCGTGCCTCCACGACCGGGGGGATGGTGTAGCAGAGGAACGCCGGCCGGAAGACCGGCCGGATCTCTTCGACGCCGCGTCCGACGGACGCGGCGAGGGCCTCCGCCTCTTCGGATGCCGGCGCCCCCGACCCGCAGCCACAAAACAGCAGGACGGGCAGCAGCAGGTTGAGCGGCGAACGTTTCATTCCCTAACGGTTCTGGGACTGCTCCAGCCGGACCAGCGTCTCCATGATCAGCATCGTCCGCGCTTCCAGCGCTTCGGCCGCCGCCCGGTCGCGCCGGGCAAAGATGTCCCGGTAGTCCTCCAACTGGTGGCAGAGCCGGTGCTCGTAGCGGTTCAGCTCGAACACCTGCGTTTCCTCTCCGGGCCGGATCAGCTCCACCTTCGTGAAGAAGTTCGGCAGGCCGTGCACGCGGATGGAACCCTTCTCGCCCTGGAAGTAGAAGCCGTGGGGGCCGTCGGAGTCCATCGAGGCGGTGCATACCGCCACCATCCCGTTCCCGTAGCTCAGCGTGGCCGCACCCGCCGTGCCGATCCCGTTGCGCCCGAGGGACGTGGCGGCATAGAACACGCGGTCCGGGCGGCCGTACAAGGCCAGGATGATGTGCAGGCAGTAGATGTTGATGTCGCGCAGCGCACCGCCCTCATACTCCTGCGTGAACACGGGGATGTCCGCACCGGCCATATACGCATCATAGCGGTCGAAATGCTCGTCATAGTCCGCGTGGACCAGGTGCACGGGACCGATCTGCGGAAGCAGCTCCCGGACCTTGTAGAAATTCGGCAGGTGGATGTTGGAGATGGCCTCGAAAATGAAGAGGTCCCGCTCCTTCGCCAGGGCGAAGAGTTCGGCAGCCTCCTCCACCGTGGAGGTGAAAGGCTTCTCGCAGAGGACGTTGTGCCCGGCCAGCAGGGCCTGCTTAGCCGGTCCGTAGTGGAGTGTGTTGGGCAGCGCGATATAGACGAAATCAATGTCCGTACGCTTAAGCATCTCCGCATAGTCGGTATAGACGTCCGGGATGCCGAAACGACCGGCTTTCTCGCGGCTGCGGCCGCAGATGGCGACGACTTCGTAGCCCGGGACGGTCTGCATCGCATCCAGCATCTGGGGGACGATCATACCGGTTCCGACAATGGCGATTCTGATCATAACGGTATCAATTGTTTTTCTACAAATATATCAAAATATCCGGGGAAATGCTATTTTTGTAAGTATGAGACCACATAGATTCCTCCTTACGGCGTTTGCCGCCCTCTCCTGCCTGTCCGCCGCGGCACAGCCCGGCCGGCAGCCCGTCAACCCCGACGGTCCCTTCCGCGTCAAAATCGGCGAATGCGCGCACGGCTGCATCACCGTCACCCCGGGTATCGACCCCGAAACGGGCACGGAGTTCCCGAAAGGCACCGTCCTGCACGTCCACGCTACGCCCGAGGTAGGCTACGCGTTCGAGTGCGGCTACAAGGCGCAGCGCGGGATGTTCGCCTTCTACACCGAATACCCCGATGCCTCGTTCGACGTCGTCGTGGACGGGGACATCTCCGTGGGCGCCTCGTTCGTGGATCCCGTCGAGCTGGAGGGTTACCGCTGCATCCCTGACATCGTGTATGCCAAGCCGGGCGTGAAGCCGCTCAAATACGACGCCTTCATCCCGGACGGCGCGAAGAAGCTTCCCGGCATCGTGATCATCCACGGAGGCGGCTGGCAGATGAACTGCGAGGACGTGATGAAAGGTCTCGCCCGTGCCCTGGTGCGTGACGGGAAATACGTCGCGTTCTGCATCGACTATCGTTGGATCGGCACGCGCGACGGCGACGCAACACCCAACACGATGAACCAGCTGATCGAAGACTGCTACGGCGCCATCCTGCACATCCGGGAGCACGCCGCCGAGTACGGCCTCGACCCGAACCGTCTGGCCGTCACCGGCGACAGCGCCGGCGGTCACCTGTGCGCCAGTGTCGCCACGATGGTCGAACGCATCGGCGACGGCGGCTTCGGCCTGCGCCCGGGCGTCTTCGAATACAGGCCCACTTACCTGCCGGCCGGCATGAGCGCGAAAAAGGCCTGGAGGGTCCTGCGCCGCAGCATCCGCGCCTGCGCGCCGAACTACGGCATCTTCTCCGCAAAGAGCATCGACCGCTTCGTGCGCGACCTGGACGGTGACGAAGCCCGCGCTGCCGTCTCGCCGCTGGACAATATCCCCCAATCGTCCAAGCGCAAAATTCCGCACTGGCTGAACCGCGGCACGGAAGACCGGACGGTGGACGACGCGTCCAACCGCGAATACACCGAGGCCCTGCAGGCAGCCGGACAGCGCGCCGAATACGTGCTCGTGCCCGGCGCCTCCCACGCCTACTACGACTGGAAGCCCGACAGCGCCACGAAAGAAACCTTCGAGCGTTTCGGCCGCCCCTACGCCCGGCAGATGGAGGACTTCTTCAACTCCGTGTTCTACA
>CACWOH010000016.1 GCA_902762435.1 uncultured Bacteroidia bacterium
TCGGTGGCGGCCACGGTGACGGTCAGGGTGGCCTCGGTGTCCTCTTCAAGGGAAGCAGGGGTAACCACAAAGGTTCCGGCGGTCGTGCCAACTGCCACGGTGGCGGCATCCTTAGGATCAACCGTAACGGTAATCTCGCCGTCGGAGTTGGTGTCAACGGTCAGGGTGAACGGCTCGGCGGTAGCGGCGGTCGGAGCGCCGGTAACGGTCAGGGTAGGATCCTCGGCCTCGGCGGAAAAACCGGTAACGTGGACGGGGATGGTGATGGAACCGGCGGAGAAAGCCTTGGTGTAGCGCGGTGTGGTAACGGTGATGTTGGCGGTACCATTGCCCACCGGGGTAATCGTGACGGCGTTGCCCGTCTTGTTCACCTCGGCGGTGGCGACATCCTCGTTGTCGGAAGAAGCCTCGATCACGCCACCGGCAGCACCGGACTCGATGTCGCTGAAGTTGTCGCCGCCGTTGACATTCAGGGTCACGGAGACGGGGTTCGCGCCGTTGGAAGCGTCGATCACGAGCGGATTGTTCGCCGTGTAGGAAGAGCCGTCGGCGACGGTGATCTCGGTATCCTCGTCATCCAGGCCGGCTTCGCCCTCATTTTCGAAGATCGGATCCACGGTCACGTTGTAGGTGATGGTGGCATCCAGGTCATAGATGGCGCCGACGAGGTTCGTGCGGGTGTTCTTCTTGACAGCCACATTGTTGACATCGATGGCAGCGGCCATTCCGCTCTCCTTGAAGTTCACGGCAACGGCTCCGCTCGCTGCGGGCAGGACGAAGTTCATGCCGATCCAGGTGTAGTTCTGGGCATATTTGCCGAAGGCAGCCTCAGAAATGGCATTCTCGGCGAATTCAAGGTCTGCCGTCTCGCTTCCTACAGCCCCGTTGAAGAGGTCGAAGGTGGTCGGCGCGGCTTTGACCGTCATCGTGGACTTGAAGGCGGTCTGGCCCTCCGGAACGTTGCTGGACAGGACGTTGATCTGGGCGAACGGGCGCTTCAGCGTCACGGACTCCGTGGTGGTGGAAGCGCTGGCGACGGAAACCTTCGTGTAGAAGGCATCCAACTGCGGATCGTTGGCCTTCAGACTGCTGGTCTTGTAGGAGAACGTGGCGGTGTTGTTGTCCGCAAAGCTGACGTTATAGGCACCGTCATACACCCAGAAGAACACGATGTCGTACGCCTGGCCTTTGGACAGGGTCAGGCTGACCTGCGTCGACGGACCCGTCGCGGACTTGGCATTGTTGCCGACCAGGGAGGTGGAAACCAGCTTGCCGTCGGATCCGAAAGCGGCTACATAAAGCTTGTTGACCGTCGTTCCATCGTCAAGCCCGGTCGAAGCCGAAGCCTTGGTGGTCACGCCCAGATCAACGCTGAAGGTGGTCACGACCGGCTTGCCGCCATAGGCGGGATCCGGGCTGTTCGTGAACTCCTTCTGGCAGGACGCTGCGGTCAGCAGGGCCGCAACCGTCAGTAGTTGTTATGTGTTGATTAAATATGTATTTCGATTTCGGCGTCGAATCCGGGGTCGATCCCCACGCCGCCGGGCTTGTCGATTTCGCCGGGATCATAGCCCCAGCTGACGTCCGTGCGATGCGCCCGCAGGACCGGCACTTCACCCTGGTAGGTGAAAAGGACCGTCCCGGAGGCGTCCGTAAGGCTGAAGTCCACGGAGACGCTATCCTCCAGGGTGTTCGTCAGCACGAAGTCGGAGCAGAACACCAGCGCGCCGGAAGAAGGGTCGATCCGGGGAACGGCGGTGAACGAAACGCCTTCCCGCGCGCCGGACGCCTGCCCGAGCAGCAGGTTGAAGCGGTCCGCGAGCGGCGCGGTGTAGCGCAGGGAGGCGCGCAGCGAGGAAGCCTCGATCCCGCGTCCTGTCAGGAAGGTCATGGCCTCCGGCAGGATGAAGCGGATCTGGGCCACCGGGCGGTGCATCACGATCGTGACGGGCGCCTTCAGGCCCTCGCGCGACAGTTCGACGTCGGCCGAGCCGAAGAAGGCGTCCCGCTGGCGTTCGCCGCTCAGATAACTCTCGGACATCGGGATGTGCTCGAAGTTGGCCGGGTCGTAGGAGGACCCGCCGGACTTGTCCGTCCAGTCGGTCCAGACGGCCACCTTGTAGCGGGCGTCCCTCATCGGCAGGGTGAAACTCGTCTCGAGGTCATCGAGCTCGTCGCGGGTGAAGGTGAAGGTGTATTCGGGATCCATCGCAAACACCAGCTCGCCGCGATACGGGAAGAGCTGCACGGTGTAGCGGGTCTGCACGGCGTCGGCTTCGGCCTTGGTACCGGGCCGGACCGTCGTCAGCAGCGGGAGGTCCTCGTCGAACACGAGACGGACGGAACAGGTGCCGGTCTCGGTCTCCGGGAATTCGTGCGGCGAGCAGCCGCACAGACCGGCGAGCAGGCCTCCAAGCAACAGGGAGAAGAGAATCTTTCGTGCCATCATCGTCCAAACCTGTAAGTGATTGCAATGGAAGCATGGTCCGGGCCGAAGTACTCTTCGACGCCCGAACTTACATACGGACCGTTTTCTACGTTGACGAAACGGTCGAAGTCAAGATGCAGGTAACCCAGGCCGGCGCTGAGCTCGAGGCCCCAGCGGTCGGCGCGGTTGCGGTCCAGCCGGAATTTCCAGCCGGCATTGAGGCCGGCGCCATAGGTGGGCGTACGGCCGTCGCGGTCCTGGATGCGGTAGTCCATCGAGGTGAGCGACACATTGTAAAGCCCGAAGGTGCCGTGCGCGGCGATGAACGGGCCGTGGAAGTCATCGAACAGCCAGAAGCGCAGTTCAGGCTGCGTTCCCAGGCAGCGGAAACGGGTGTTGGGGGTAATCCAGTTGAGCGCCGAATAGATGACCGGAACGCTGACGGACATGTGCCGGCCCAATTCGAACTCGATGCCCAGGTTGGCGTCGAACAGGGCCCAGAGGGGCAGATTGGTCTTGAGGTAGAAACTCCGGCCCGGCTCCTCCTCGGTGATGTCCAGGGCGAAATCGTCGTCATCGGGCAGGGGCGGCGGCGAGTAGGTGCGCAGCGGCGGGACGCTGTCCCTCTGCGGCTCCACTTCCACGACGTAGGGGGGCACTTCCACCTCTTCCGTCGCGATCGCCATGTACTCGAAGTCCACGACCGTGGAGCGCATCTCCGGGAAAAGCCGGTTCAGCATATAGTTCCAGGCGGCCTGGTTTTTCTTCAGGCCGTCCAGGTCCCGCGCCCCGATCATGCGGAGCACCGCGTCCTGCGAGGGAACCTTCCCGTCTTCGCGCACGAGCGCACCGAGGAAATCCCAGTCCAGTTCGTTGAGGACCACCTCGCAGGCGTTCTCGTCGAACTCGAGGTACGGATGGAGGTACTCCAGGATGCTGCGCGCCCGTTCGTGGGTGAGGCGGAGGTTGATCTCGTGCGTACCCTCGGGCGAGGCGCTGCCGATGATCCGCACGTGCTCGATCCGGGCCGTGGAATCACGCTGGAGCCGCTTGACCTTGTTGGAAAACTCCGTCAGGCGCCAGACATTGTCCTGGAACACCGGATCGAACTGGGATTTTCCCTGCCGGAAGAACACCTTGACGGAGTCCCGCCGGACCTCCTGCGCAAAAACCGTCGCAGGAAGCAGCAGGAGTACCGCAAACAACAGATATCGGATTGTTCTCATAAGCATAACGGATTCAGGATCAATTGCCCGTATCGGACAGGCGCACGCCGTCCAGGTCGATCAGGGTGAACTGGGCCGCACCCTGGTAGATGGTGAGGATGCCCGTGACGTCGATGGGACGCCCGTCCGGCGCCGACGACTCGGGATTCCCGATCACGACCGCGGGAATCTCGGCATCCGCGAACTTGGAATAGCCGCTGGTCCGGATCTGGACGGGGGTGCTGCCCAGCGAGAAGTACTGGCTCATCGTAACCGGAGCGGCATTGGCGCGGAGCTGCTCGAGCAGTTCGCCCTCGACCTTGCGGCCGCCCTGGGTCGTGACGCCGTCGAACTTGCCGGCGTCGATGTTCTCCAGGAGTTTGGCCTTGGTCATCGCCCAGGTGGTCACCCCGTAGGTCCGGTCGCTCAGGAACACGCGGTTCTCCGTGCTGTCATCCACGTACAGGATGGCGAAAATCCGCTTGTAACTGTCCGTGCTGTAGGAAGTTGCGGCGCCATAGGTCAGGCCCTTGAACTGGACCAGCATCCCCCAGAGTTCGTTCTTGAACCCGCCGTCCTTGAGCGCCTGCTCCAGTTCGGCGGAGCTGACCACGCGCGGGGCGGGCGGGGTGTCGATACGGCCGCGGAAGATGTGCGTGTCGATCAGGTACTGGGCGTCGATGTAGGCGGTGTCGTTCTTGCCGGATTCGTCTTCGATACCCAACTGGGGCATGCCGTTGTAGGCGCCCAGACGGAGTCCGGCGCAGTCGACATAGACCCACTGGCCGGGATGATAGTCGCTGTACATCGAGGACTTGCCCACCTTCAGGCATATGGCGCCGGTGGCGTCCTGGATGTAGAGGTCGCGGTAGATGTTGCCGCTGCGGTCGCTGGAGACCACCTGGCCGCCGATGCAGATATGGTCGGTGATTTCCAGGCCGCTGCTGCCGTTGTCGAGGTACATCTGCTTGAGCTGCGCGATGGACGTGTTGACGTCGATCATCAGGGCCTCGCGGGCGGGCGGGTCGGGATATGTGAGCGTCATGACCGGCTGCCATTCCTCGCAGGAGGTGAGCAGCAGGGCCAGGATCATAGGAACTGCGTATATCTTCTTCATAGGGCCTAGAATCTGAAATAGACGTTCAACATATAATTGAAACCGCTCATATAGAAGTACTTGGAGTCAAAGCGGTAGTAGCGCTCGCCGCTGGTGGTGTTGTCCACGATGCGGGTCTGTTCGTAGCCGCCGGTCTTGACGTCCTTGCGGTTCAGCAGGTTCTTCGCATTCAGCGAGAAGCCGATCTGGTACTTGCGGTCGATGTACCAGCTCTTGCCGACGCTGAAGTTGAGCAGGTAGAACGGCTTGAAGCGCTCCTGGCCGGCCATGTATTCCACCTCGGCCGGGGTGACGATGCTGTCGGGGCCCGCCGTGGCGAAGTCGGTGCGGTAGAGCGGATTCATGCTGAGGTAGGATTCGGCGAAGTACTCGAAATCGCCGTCGATGAACCAGTAGTTGTAGTTGTAGGACAGGCCGATGCTGGAGGCCAGCTGCGGCGTTCCCGGTACGTAATGCTGCTGGAAGTGGTCGATCTCCCGGGTGATCTGGCCGTTGGCGTCACGCTTGAACACCGGATGGCTCTTCCAGTACGGGATCAGGACCGTCGTGCTGGTGCCATACTGGACGGGCTGCGCGCTGTTGTCCACCGTCTGTACCATCGTGGGGTTGGAGGTGTACTCGTAACGGCCTGCGCTGACCGCACCCTCCACGGAGAGGTTCGGGATGGGGGTCGGGACCTTGAAGCCCAGCTCGACGCCGTAGTGCTGCTCGTCGATGCCGCTCAGCGCAAAGTTCGAGAAGGCGTTCTGGAGGTCGTCGTAGGCGCTCATCACGTCGGTCTGGTCGTTGATCTTGGTATAGTAGCCGGTGAGGCGGACGTTGAATCCGCTGCCGGAGTACTGCCAGTTGATGTCGGCGGTGTAGGTCTTGACCGGCTTGAGGTCATCCACCACGGAGTCGCGGGTGCGCGGCGACAGGTAGGCCGTCGCGAAGTTGGGCGCCTCGTTGAAAGCGGCCGCATTGGCGTAGAAACGCATCTTGCCGCCGACCACCCAGTTCAGGCCGAGCTTGCCGGAGTAGGTGACGAAGCCGTTCACGGCGGATTTGCCGTAGGAGCCGGGCAGGAGGTTGCCGGCGGCGTCGCGGCTGAGGTTCACTCCGCCGATCACGTAGTCGCCGCCGTCCGGACGGAGCCCCGGGAAGAGGCCCTTGCGGACCAGGCCCTCCCGCCAGAAGGCGGTGTAGCCGAGGGAAGCGCCGAGGCTGGCGCTGAAGTTGCCGAAGGCGAAGCGGCCGTTCAGCCAGCCCTCGCCCTTGCGGATCTGCGCGTAGTAGTCGTAGCCGAACTTGTCGCCCTGCTTGAGGACCCGGGCGGAGCCGTGCTCCAGGTAGTAGTCCAGGTCGTTCTGCGTCTTGGCCTCCACGGAGGCGAACTCACGCTCCGCGAAGGAGTCGGTGTCCACGTAATACTCGCCGCCGAGCAGGTCGTACACCTTCTTATAATGCTCCGCACGGTCGATGCGTCCGTTCAGGCCGCCGGTCAGCGTCAGGTAGCGCGTGGGGCGCCACTTGAAGCGGGCAGCGAAGTTCAGGTCGCGCTGGTCCACGTGCCGCTCCTCCTGGATGTATTTGGAGCGGGCGGAGCCGCCTTCGATATTATTGGCGTTGACGTCGTAGAGGCGGTCCCAGTTGAGGTGGGTGACGTTGGGGAACATGCCCGCATGCGTCCAGGCCTCCTGGGCGGCCGCGTACTTGTACATGCTGCTGCGGCCGTAGTCCGGATTCTCCATCCAGAAGTAGCTGGGCAGGTTGCGGTAGTAGTCCGGACGGGGGTCCTGCGCGTCGTACCAGTCGAGCGCCGTGTAGCCGTTGAAGCCGAAGCGGTACAGGAGCGTCGCGGAGGCGCTGAAGCTGTCGGACGGGGTGAAATCATATTTCAGGAACGCGATGGGCTCGTGCGTGTTGCGCACGCGCGAATTGCGCACCCGGCCGTTCTGGTAACCCCAGTTGGAGTTGTACATGTTGTCGCCCATCAGGTCATAGACCTCCTGCGTGGAAGCGTTCTGGGCGCCGCGGCTGCCCGGGGTGCCGAAGATGGTGAAGGCCAGCTTGTGCTTGTCCCACTGCTTCGCCACGGAGGCGTAATAGGCGAAGGACCGGTAGTAGACGCCGTCAATCCAGTCGTTGCCGCCCAGGCGGGCGGAGGCCGAGATCGCGTAGGACCACCCGTTGTCCATCACGCCCGAGCCGTAGGTGAGCATCAGGCGGAGGCGGTACAGGGAGCTGTTGGTCAGCACGCTGCCCCGAAGTCCGGTACGGATGTTGGGCGCATCGGCGTAGATGTTCGTCAGGCCGTTGTAGCCGCCCAGGCCGTAGTCGGAGGCCTCCGTGCCGGTGACAGAGGTCTTGCTGCGGGTGGCCTCGTTGAGGCCGCTCCACAGCGAGAAGGGGGAATAACCGGTTACGGCGTCGTTGAGCTTCACGCCGGCGAGGTACACGTCCTGCGTTTCGGAGGCGTAACCGCGGAGGTTGAAGCGGACGGAGCTGAAATTATATCCCGCGACGCTGTTGAATACGTCGTTCTGGTCGAAGAGTACGGTGGGGTTGTCGCTGTAGCCACTGTCATCCATGTCGAACTCCTCCACCATGTCCTCGTAGAATTCGGGGCGGGACTGGGTGAGGGAGATGTTGAACAGGTTGCGGACCGCGTCGGTCACCGCCACGCCCATGCGGGTTTCCAGATACTGGGCGGCATTCACGACCAGGTCGTAGTCGCCGGGGACCAGCCCCACGAGACGGAAGCGGCCGCTGTCGTCGGTTGTCGCCGCCGCGATTTCCTCGGCGCCCTGATACAGGACGACGGTTGCACCCGGGACCGGCGTCCGGTCCGTACGGCTGACCACCGTGCCGGTCAGGCCCCGTTCAGTCTGCGTCTGGGCGGACAGCAGGCTCGGGACGAAAAGGAGGATGCAGAGTAACGCTTTGATTCCAGGCTTCATCTTCTCGTGACGTTTTTGGTACTGACAACGATATAGGTAGGATAGTGGTCGCTATAGCCGCCGATGAAGGCGCCGCCGGAAGAGGTCCGGAAAGGCGTACCCTTGTACTGCCCTTCCTGCTGCGTCATGAACGGCTTGTGGAAGACGCGGCCGTAGAAACGGTTCTTGACGATCGGGATGATGCCGAGGGTGCCCTTGGCGGGGTGGGCCAGGTTGGAATTGACTACGAGGATGTCGTAGATGTTCCACTCGCCCTGGTAAGCCAGGGATCCGTAGCCCGCCTTGAGCATCGACAGGAACGGGGAGAAGAAGTCCGTCTCCCCCACCTCCTCGATCTTTTCCTTGCCGCGCATGTAATAGGCCATGCTCGGGTCGGTGGGATTGTCGTTCATATCGCCCATCGCGACGATCTTGATCCCGGGATACTGCTCCATCAGGCGCATCGACTCCCGATACATGATCTCGCCGCCGCGGGAGCGGAGGTCGCCGCCCTTGCCGCCGGTACGGGACGGCAGGTGGGCCACGAAGAAGGCGAACATCTCGCCGCCCAGCAGGCCGCGTACCATCAGGATGTCACGCGTGCGGAAATCCGCCTGCTCCTCCGGAGTCAGCGTGAACTCAACCTCGCTGTTCTCGAAGGTGTACGGGATGGACCGGCTCTCCAGCACCCTGAAAACCGAGGGGCGGTAGAGCAACGCCACGTCCACGCCGCGGCGGTCTGGACCGTCGTAGTGGACGATCTGGAAGTCGGCTTCCGCGATCTCGGGCATGCTCACCAGGTCCTCGAGGACGTGGCGGTTCTCGATCTCGCTGACGCCCAGCACCGCGTGCCAGACCTTGTTGTCGTCGTGCATCGCGCGAATGACGGAAGCCATGTTGTGGAGTTTCTTCTCGTACTTGACCTCCGTCCACTGGTTGGCGCCGTCGGGGAGGTATTCGTAGTCGTTCTTGCCTTCGTCGTGATACGTGTCGAAGAGGTTCTCCAGGTTGTAGAACCCGATCACGTAACTCCGGTCGCGCTGCGCAAATGCGGTTGCGGGTAGCAGCAGCGCCAGAATCAGAATATATATGCTAATCTTTTTCATACTCCATCCGGTTTATTTCCACCACCAGCTTACGCCGGCGGGTTTTTCCGACTTGATCTTTGCGACGGTCGCCGCATCCACCCGTTCGGAAAGGTTGACGAAGAGTTGGTAACCCAGCTTCGTTTCCAGTTCTTCCAGCGACATGGACTGGGCGCTGCTGAATTTCTTGCCGCTCTGGCTGTATTCGTAATGGTCGTACCAGAAGGCGGCCCCCATGAAGTCGGAATAGCCGATCGTGGAATTCTTCTGGTAACGCAGCAGGGCCTTGAAGTAGGCCACGGGCACGGTGACGTGATGTCCGGAGCGGTCCAGCGCATAGGATTTGGATCCCTCCACCACGCAGCCCGTCACCACGTAGAGGGTATCGGACTGCTTGGACCAGTCGCGGACCTTGCTCTCGAGGGTGGACCACACGCCGGTGTTGAGCGTGTTGTTCTGCGGGGTCATGTTGACGCCGTAGAATGTGGTCGCATTCAGGCTGTAGTTCGCCGTGCGGTCGGCCGAAGGCAACTGGTGGCCGCGGTCGTAGCGGCCGCTGCCCTGGTAACCGCCGGAAACGTCCTGCTGCAGGGCGGCCGGCATCAACGGGTCATAGCCCCAGGCGTCGCTGCGGCCGGAAGAGCCCATGTACACGCTGCAGAGCGGATAGGCCACCCAGAGGGACACGCGGTTGTCGAAATCCCAGTAATAGGCGTAGTTGCGCATCTTGTTGCCGTTCAGCGTGCAGTCGTGCGAGAAGAAGGAAAAGTCATCGTCGGCGGAGGTGGCGGGAAGTTCCAGCCAGTGCGGAGCCGCCGTCGGGGAGCCGTAGGTCCCGGGCGTAGGAGGCGTGGGAGGAGTGGGCGGATCCGGGTTCACCGGATCAACCGGCGTTTCCGGCGAACCGGCCTCCTGCATGAGGGCCAGGAATACGGATTCCTTCCCGCAGCGCAGTTCCATCGACACCCGGCGGGAGCTTTCGGCCGGGTTCTTGGAGAAACTCAACAGGATGTTGTTGCGGTCTCCCCTGCCGGAGTTGGTGCCAAGCGTGGCCCAATCACTGCCCTCCAGCAGTTTCAGGGACCAGTCGCCCGTCGCCTTCACGCGCAGGAATACGGCGCCGCCGCCCGCTTCGAGCACCTCGTGGGAGGACTCGAGCGAAACGCCGCGGCCGTCGTCCAGCGCGTCCGTACAGGCGAACAGCACCGTTGCCGACAATAGAAGTAGGATCAGACGTTTCATCGCTTACTCGGTCTTGCCGTTCAGGGAATACAGGTAGGCCTTTCCCGATACGGTCTCCGGCGTATCGCCCCTGTAATTCATTAACTGACCTTTGATGATCACCACGTCACCCACCTTGATATCCGTGCCGGATTCATATTTCTTGTTGCCCAGATACAGGGCGCGGTAGACCTGGAACTTCGTTCCGGTGGTCGACCCGTCATCGGAGATGAAGAACGTGGCGTTGCCGTAGGTGCCGGACTCGCCGTAAGTGCCCTTGTTGGCAATCTCGCAGATCTTGCCCTTCACGTAAACCTCTTCCGTAGTCTCGTACTCGGTATTGCTTGTCCACGTCAGGTCCTTCACGGCATTTACGGCCGCCGCGGCATTGTACGGGCTTTCGAGCGTACCGCTGCCGGACGGCGTGCTGGCGCCGCTGTCGTCCCCGCCTTCGGAGCCGCCACCGTCGTTGCCGCCGGAGCCGGAAGTATGGCTGACGTAATACGCGTACATCACCTCGATCTTCCCGTTGTATTCGCCACGATAACCGATCAGCGTAACCGTGTCGCCTTCCTTGATACCCAGGCTCTCGAAACTCTTGTCATTTTGGGCGCCATAGCCGAGATCCGTCTTGGTCAGGCCATATACATATACAGTACCGGTATCGTCCACCAGGTCAAAGTTGCCATAGGTCGTATTGATGGTACCGGACACCTTTCCGGTCAATTGGTATTTCTGAGTCTTGGACACGGCCGCCGAATTGAAATCGGACACGCTGACTTTCTTTACCTCCGTGGTCTCTCCTCCTTCTTCGCCGCCTTCGCCGCCGCCGGAGCCACCCTCGGACGTGCCGTTGAGCGAATACAGGTAAGCCTTGCCGGCCACCGTCTCCGGCGTGTTGCCGCGGTAGTTCATCAGCTGGCCGCAGATCACCACTTCGTCGCCCACCTTGATATCCGTGCCGGATTCATATTTTTTGTTGCCCAGATACAGGATGCGGTAGGCGTAGAGCTCGGCATCGGCGCCGTCGTCCTTGATGTAGAAGGTGGCATTGCCGAAGGTACCGGACTCGCCGAAGGTGCCTTTGTCCGCAATCTTGCTGATCTTGCCCTTCACGTACACTTCTTCCGTAGATTCATATTCGGTGTTGCTCGTCCAGGTCAGGTTCGCCACCGCGGCGCGGGCACCCGCCACGTTGTACGGGTCCGCCTGCGTGCCGGTTCCGGAAGCGGTGCCGCTTCCGCCGCCCTCACCGCCGCCACCGCCGCCGGACTCGCTGTTGAGCGAGTACAGGTAGGCCTTGCCGGCCACCGTTTCCGGCGTGTTGCCGCGGTAGTTCATCAACTGGCCGCAGATCACCACCTCGTCGCCCACCTTGATGTCCGTGCCGGAAGTGTACTTCTTGTTGCCCAGGTACAGGATGCGGAAGGCGTAGAATTCGGCGTCGGCATCGGCGTCCTTGATGTAGAAGGAGGCGTTGCCGTAGGTGCCGGACTGGCCGAAGGTGCCGTTGTCCGCGATCCTGCTGATGACGCCCTTCACATAGACGTCGTCCGTGGTCTGGTAATCGTCATTGCTGGTCCAGGTCAGGTTCGCCACGGCTGCACGGGCGCCCGCCACGTTGTACGGGTCTGCCTGCGTACCGCTGCCGGAAGGCGTGCCTTCACCGCCACCGCCGGAGCCACCCTCGGACTTGCCGTTCAGCGAGTACAGGAAAGCCTTGTTGGCCGCGGTCTCGGGCGTGTTGCCCTTGAAATTCACCACGCGGCCGCACACGATGACCTCGTCGCCTTCGGCGATCTGGGTGTCACCGGTCTTCCAGCCCCGGTTGCCCAGGTACTTGGCGCGGTACACCTGGAAGAGCACGTCGCCGTCCTCGTCCTTGATCTGGAAGGAAGCGTTGCCGTACTGGGCGGAATAGTACTCTCCGATGGATGCGATCTTACCCTTGATGTACACGTCCTGCGGGCTCTCCACGTCCGCGCCCAGAGTGCCGATGTACTCCAGCACGCCGGCGATGGTGTAGGGATCCTCCAGCGTACCGGTACCCTCGGACTTCGCTCCCTTCGCACCGGGCTGGAACAACTCGACGGGAGAATCGGGCTTCAGGCCGATGGAGAAGACCACGGTGCCCTTCCGGTCATAGGACTCGTTGGGCAGGACCGTAAAGGTAACCCGCTGCGGAGCGGATGACGCTTTACCGTGATCCGGATCGACGGCCACCCAGTCGGGTTTGCTCTTGACCATCCAGTCCCGGGTGGACAACAGTTCGACCGACATCTGCGAACCGGAGATGAACTCGACGGTTCCGGTCTCCACCTCGATCGCGGGCAGGAGGTAGTCTTCGTCCTGCCGGCAGGCGGAAAACAAGGCAAGTACGGCCGCGAAGGCCGCGATAAATCTAGTGGATCTCATTGGCTATTAGTTTCTTGCTTTATTATCTACTCATACTTCTTCGACTGCTCCCGGATGAGCTCTTCGAGCACACCGGGGTCGAAGTAGTTGATCCGCATCGCCCGCTTGACGCCGTCGAGCGTGGCAGCCGCCTTCTCGCGGGCCGCCTGCGTTCCTTCCTGCAGGACCCGGTACACATACGTGAGGTCCTGCTCCAGCGCCTTGCGGCGGATGCGGATGGGCTCCAGGGTGTCGTTCAACACCTCGGTAAGGAAGTTCTTGACCATCACGTCCCCGAGGCCGCCGGCGCGGTACTGCACCTTGACCTCGTCCAGGGAGTGGAAGTCGAAGCTGACCTTCCTGCCGTGGAAGCAGTCGCCGAAACGGTCGAAGTGCTCCGGACGGCAGAAGGCGTCCAGGTAGGTGAAGACGGTGTTGCCTTCCACCTTGCCCGGGTCGCTGACCTGCAGGTGCCCCGGATCGGTGTACATCCCCCGGACCTTGGCGCGGACTTCCTCCGCACTGTCGGAGAGGTAGATGCAGTTACCCAGGGACTTGCTCATCTTCGCCTTTCCGTCCGTGCCGGGCAGCCGCAGGCAGGCCGCGTTGTCCGGCAGGAGGATCTCCGGCTCCGTAAGGGCGGGGCCGTAGGTGGCGTTGAACTTGCGCACGATCTCCCGCGTCTGCTCGATCATCGGCTCCTGGTCCTCGCCTACCGGGACCGTGGTGGCCTGGAAGGCGGTGATGTCGGCTGCCTGGCTGATCGGATAGCAGAAGAAGCCGACGGGCGTGCCGGCCTTGTTGTCGGCGGCGCCTTCGGCATCGGTGAATCCGCGCATCTGCATTTCCTGCTTCACCGTCGGGTTGCGCTGGAGGCGCTGGACGGTGACCAGGTTCATATAGTAAAAAGTGAGTTCCGTGAGTTCGGCGACCTGCGACTGGATCAAGATGTGCGACTTGGCGGGATCGATCCCCGCGGAGAGGTAGTCCAGGGCCACCTCGATGATGTTCTGGCGGACCTTTTCCGGGTTGTCGGCGTTGTCGGTGAGGGCCTGGGCGTCCGCGATCATGATGTAGATCTCGTCGAACTCCCCGCTGTCCTGCAGCTCCACGCGCCGGCGGAGCGAGCCCACGTAGTGCCCGATGTGAAGGCGCCCGGTCGGACGGTCTCCGGTGAGGATGATCTTCTTGCCCATCAGTCCTTCACGTTTTTAAGTGCCTCCCGGACCTGGGCTTCGATCTCCTCGCAGAGCTCCACGTTGTCCTTCAGGAGCTGCTTCACGGCGGCGAGGCCCTGAGCGAGCTTCTCGCCCTGGTAGCTGAACCAGCTGCCGCTCTTGTGGATGATGTCGAAGCCGATCGCCAGGTCGGCGATTTCCGCGACGTGGGAGATGCCCTCGCCGAAGACGATGTCGAACTCGGCCTTCTTGAAAGGCGGAGCCATCTTGTTCTTGACGACCTTGACCCGGGTGCGGTTGCCCAGTGCCTCGTCGCCGTCCTTGATCTGGTTGGTCCGGCGGACGTCCAGGCGCACGGAGGCGTAGAACTTGAGGGCGTTGCCGCCCGTGGTGGTTTCGGGATTGCCGAACATGATGCCGATCTTCTCGCGCAGCTGGTTGATGAAGATGCAGCAGGTATTGGTCTTGGAGATGTTGGCCGTGAGCTTGCGGAGGGCCTGGCTCATCAGGCGGGCCTGGAGGCCGACCTTGTTGTCCCCCATCTCGCCTTCGATCTCGGCCTTCGGGGTGAGGGCGGCCACGGAGTCGATCACGACGATGTCGATGGCGCCGCTGCGGATCAGGTTGTCGGCGATCTCCAGGGCCTGCTCGCCGTTGTCCGGCTGGGAGACCAGCAGGGTTTCGAGGTTGACGCCCAGGGCCTGGGCATAGGTGCGGTCGAAGGCGTGCTCCGCGTCGATCATCGCCGCGATGCCGCCGGCCTTCTGGGCCTCGGCGATCGCGTGGATCGCGAGGGTCGTCTTGCCGCTGGACTCCGGTCCGTATATCTCGATGATGCGGCCGCGCGGATACCCGCCGATGCCGAGGGCGTGGTCGAGGGCCACGGATCCGGTCGGAATGACCTGGACGTCCCAGTCGGGCTGGTCGCCCAGTTTCATGATCGTACCCTTGCCGTAATCTTTCTCGATCTTGTCGATCGTCGCCTGCAGGGCCTTGAGTTTCGCGGCATTCACATCCACGCTCGTTTCAGCAACTTCTTTTGCCATAACGCTAAGTTTTAATGAGTTAAAGTTTTTGATAGTTTGTCGGTCCCGGGAATACGCCCGGAGAAAGCAAATATACGCAAATATTCTCTTTGTTAAAAAAGAAAAGTGCACCGATTTTCACATTTTTTCAACAACGGAATTTTGCTTAATTTTGCATGGATGAAAGAAAAGTTAACGGGGATGACGCTCACCGAGCTGAAGGCGGCGGCCGCGGCCTGCGGCCTCAAGCCCTTCGTGGGCGCGCAGCTCGCCGACTGGCTCTACGCCAAGCGGGTCCGCTCCTGGGACCGGATGGTGAACATCTCCAAGACCGCCCGGGAGGCCCTCGCGGAGCATTACGACCTCGGATTGTCCGACCCGGCGGGCACGGCGCTCTCCTCCGACGGCACGAAGAAATACCTCTTCCGGGTCGGAGATGACCGGTACGTCGAATCGGTCATGATCCCGGACGAAGACCGCAAGACGCTCTGCGTCAGCTCCCAGGCCGGCTGCAAGATGAACTGCAGTTTCTGCATGACCGGGCGCCAGGGCTTCCACGGACAGCTGGACGCCGCGGACATCCTCAACCAGTTCGTCAGCATCGACGAGGCGGACACGCTTACCAACGCCGTCTTCATGGGGATGGGCGAACCCCTGGACAACTACGGCACCGTCAGCCGCGTGCTCGAGGTCCTCACCGCCCCCTGGGGCTTCGCCTGGAGTCCCAAGCGCATCACGCTCAGCACCATCGGCGTGCTGCCGGCCCTGAAGCGCTTCCTCGACGAACAGAAATGCCACCTGGCGGTCAGCCTCCACAACCCTTTCCCCGACGAACGGCTCTCCCTGATGCCGGCCCAGAAGGCCTGGGACATCCGGGACGTGGTCTCGCTCATCCGCCAGTACGACTTCAGCGGCCAGCGCCGCGTGAGTTTCGAATACACGATGTTCGCAGGGTTCAATGACGACAAGCGCCACGCCGACGCGCTGATCCGCCTGCTGCGCGGCCTGGAGTGCCGCGTGAACCTCATCCGTTTCCATCAGATTCCCGATTTCCCGTACAGGTGCGCTTCGGACCAGGCGATGGAAGCCTTCCGGGACCGCCTGAACAACCACCAGATCCTATGTACCATCCGTTCTTCCAGGGGCGAAGACATCCTGGCCGCCTGCGGGATGCTCGCCGGACAGCATTCGCAATAGCCCTCACCCTGCTGGCCGCCTTTCCGGTGACCGCGCAGAACTTCCCCAACGGCCTTTCCACGGACAGCGTCGACCCGCGGGGCGACGCCGCGACGATCCGGCAGATCCGCCGCAGGCTGGACGAGGTGCGCACGACGCAGAAACGCCCCACGGTGGGCCTCGTGCTCTCCGGCGGCGGGGCGAAAGGCGCGGCCGAGGTGGGTGCGCTGAAGTACATCGAAGAGATCGGCGTGCCGATCGACTTCGTGTGCGGAACGAGTATCGGCGGCCTGGTCGGCGGCATCTATGCGATGGGATACAAGGCAGATGACCTGGAACGCCTGTTCCGGAGCCAGGACTGGGGCGTGATGCTGACCGACCGCATCCCCACGCAGTTCATCCCCTACTCCACCAAGCAGGCCAACGCCACCTACCTGTTCACCATCCCCTTCTCCGTCCCCGGCATCGCCCCGAGACGGGAGCCCGTAGACAGCGTCGCAGTGGAATTCGCGATGCACAGCCGCCGGGAGCGCCGGGCCCTGGCGCGCCAGCTCCCGCAGGACCGGCAACAGCAGCAGACTCCCGCCACGCTGGTCAGTTCCCTCCCTTCCGGCTACGCGTACGGGTTCAACGTCAACAACCTGCTCGCCAGCATGTCCGTGGGGTACCAGGACAGCATTTCTTTCCGCGACCTGCCCATTCCCTTCGTCTGCGTGGCGGGTGACGTGGTGAGTTCCCACGCCAAATACTGGGGCGGCGGTTCCATCACCACGGCGATGCGTTCCACGATGTCCATTCCTGGACTCTTCGACCCGGTGCGCACCCAGAAGATGGTCCTGGTGGACGGCGGCACCCGCAACAACTTCCCCACCGACATCGCCAAGGCGGTCGGCGCGGACTACCTGATCGGCATCGAACTCTCCGACGCCGCGCCCGACTACTCCGAGGTCAACAACCTGGGCGACATCCTCGGCCAGTTCATCACGATGCTCGGCAAGGATTCCTTTACCAAGAACGTGGGCCGGACGGACATATTCATCAAGCCGGACCTGAGCGAATTCAACATGCTGAGTTTCAATGCCGAAGCCGTCGATTCCATGCTCCTGCGCGGCTACCGGGCCGCCGAGGCGCAGCGGGACGGCCTGCTCGACATCCTGGAACGTACCGGCCGGGACGACAGTCCCAGGCCCTTCCCGCGTGCGACGGACCTCTCCGTCACCCCGGTCCGCCTCAGTGCCATCGAGTTCCGCGGAGTAACCGACGCGGAAGCCCGCCGTCTGGCGCGCCTGACGGCGCTGGACGTCTCCAAGCCCCTCGATAAGAATACCATCTACGAGGCGATGTACCGCCTGCAGGCCACCGGCGCATTCGAGTCCGTGACCTTCTCGCTCTATGGCAGCGAAGAGCCCTACCGGCTGGTCTTCAACTGCTCGCCCGCCCCCGTCAACCACTTCAGCCTCGGGCTGCGCGCCGACACCGACGAAGGCGCCGCCTTGCTCTTCAATGTCGGACTGGGCACCAAGCGGCTGGCCGGTTCCAAGTTGGACGTTACCGCCCGGATCGGCCAGAATATGCGGGGCGTGCTGCACTACGCCCTGGATATGCGCGACCTGCCGACCCTCAACGTGGCCGTCACGGCGGCCCGCTACCGCGGCAACCTGGGCAACCGGGGCAACGACCTCAAGTACGACGTCGCCTACTGGACCCACCGGGAAGATTTCTACGTCACCGGGCTGAACTGGACCAAACTCGACCTGCGGGCCGGCATCGACCATAAGGCCTATCATCTCAATCCGAACACGGTCTTCGCCCAGCAGATGGCAGAAGCCGGCACCACCTTGAGCGACAACTACTTCGGGACCTACATCCAGACGGGGCTCTACACCTTCGACGCGCCGTATTTCCCCAAGCGGGGCATCTCGCTGGCCATCCGGGAGGACTATGATTTCGTGAGTCCCAGCCAGCCCGCCTTCACGCCGGTGCTGACCTCCGCCCTGGACTTCAAGGCGGCCATCCCCCTGGGCGGGCGGGTCTCCTTCCTGCCTGACATCCGGCTGCGCAACATCTGGCATTTCGGAGAGAAGGCGCACGACGGCCTGATCCACACCAACTTCGTGGGCGGACGCCTGGCCGGGCGCTACACCGAAGACCAGATTCCCTTCTTCGGGTTCGACCACGTCATGGCCCTGAGCGACATCCTCGCCAGCCTGACCGCCGAACTGCGGTTCAACCCCGTCGGAAACCTTTACTTCTCCGCCCTGGCCGGCGCGATCAAGTCCAATGACCGCTTCCTCGAGATGGTCAGGCACCCGCTGCCGGATGTGTTCGCCTTTGGCGCTGAAGTCGCCTACGACACCATCGTCGGCCCGATCCGGCTCAGCGCGCACTGGTCCAACCAGTTCAGATGGGGCGCCCACCTCTCGCTGGGCTTTGATTTCTGAGCATTTATGGAAGAAAAGGAAAAACAGGTCTTCGACGCCCTGTCCGCCCAGTGCGCGCGGCGCGAGTACTGCACCGCCGACATCCGGCGCAAGGCCCTGCAGCGCCTGGACTTCGATGCGGCGGGGGCGGAAACCGTCGTCGCGGCCCTGCAGGAAGAAGGCTTCGTGGACGACCGCCGCTATGCCGCGGCCTTCGCCCGCGAAAAATCCGGCCTGTCCGGCTGGGGCCCCGTCAAGATCCGCTCCGCCCTGCTCGCCCGCCAGATTCCGCGCGAGGTCATCGCCGGAGCGCTGGAGGAAATCGATCCGGACCGCGCCGCGGCCCGGCTGGAGAAAGTGCTGGAAACCAAGTGGAAAACCCTCGCCGACGACCCGCAGGGCCGTCTCAAGCTCATCCGTTTCGCCCTCTCCCGCGGCTACGACTATGAGCCCGTCCGGCCGCTCATCGAGCGCATCACGGCTCCGCGATGACGCAGCGGGACAGGCGGCGCGCGTCTTCCTCCGGCAGGATGCCCGCCGCGGAAAGCGCCTGCACCGTCCAGTCCTCCCGCGGGGTGTTTTCGCGGAACAAGACGATGGCGCGCGCGGCCTGCCGGGAATGGATGTAGGGGTGCTTCCGCAGGGAATCGGCCGGCAGCGTCCATAGTGCGTACGGCGCCGGCTTCGAGCAGAAGACCAGATCCTGCAGGGCGTCGTACTTCTCCCGGTCGAAACGATACAGGTCCATCAGTTGTTCGGGATAGGAATACCCGCCCAGTTCGGCCCGGTAGCCGACGATCTTCGCCGCATAGTACGGCCCGATGCCGGGCAGCGCGTCCAGGGCGGCCGAGTCGGCCCGGTTGAGGTCCACGCGCGGGATGTCGATGAAGGGCTCCAGCCGGCGGAACACGGAATCGGCGACGACGAAGGATTTCGCGAAGTCGGACTTGCGGCGGAAACGGCCGCCCTTCGCGCGGTAGTTGTCGATGGCCTGCGCCTGTTTCTCGCTGAATCCCAGACGGATAAGGTCTTCGACGGATACGGTGTTGGGGTTGAATCGGAAGCTTTCCACCCGGCGCGTCGCCCGGCGGACCTGCTGTACATACCCCGAATGCGGCGCGTTCCGCCGCCTTATCTCCGACGATTGGCGACCGCCGCTCCGGGAGTCGCCCCGCCAGACCGTAGCCACCCTCGGCTCCGTAAGAGGGAGGGGCCCGCCGACATCGTCGGTGGGAGGGGTCCGGCTCTGCCGGACGTCTGGCGGGGCGAGCTCCCGGGCGGCGGTCCCATCGTCCTGATAGACGAACACCGTGTCCGGCCGGTCCCGGTTGGCTTCGATACGGAGCAGCGACGCCCGGCTGACGAGCAGGGCGGCCTGGTAGCCGATGACAAGGAAAGCAAGGGCGATGGCGCCCACTTTGAAAGAGGCGGAAGAAGGCTTTCCCTTCTTCTCCGGAGATGCGTTTTCCATTTGTTCAAGTTCAAGTTCAAGTTCAAGTTCGTGTATCAGCAGGCCGGATCAAGGCTCCGGCGGATCCTTGTATTTGTTGCGGTGCTCGCGAGGAGCGTCGTTCCGCAGCCCGCCCACCACGACGACGATCTCGCCCTTGGGCTCGACCGCCCGGAAATGGTCCAGCACCTCGCCCAGCGTGCCGCGGACGTGCTCCTCGTGAAGCTTGGAGATCTCCCGCGCCACGGAACAGGGACGGTCCTCGCCGAACACCCCGGCGAAATCCTCCAGGGTCCGGACCAGGCGGCGGGGCGACTCGTAGAAGACCATCGTCCGCGTCTCTGCCGAGAGGCTCTCCAACAGCGTCCGGCGGCCTTTCTTCTGCGGCAGGAAGCCCTCGAAGCAGAAACGGTCGCAGGGCAGGCCGGACGACACGATGGCCGGGATGCAGGCCGTGGCGCCCGGGAGCGTCTGCACCTCGATCCCTTCCGCCGCGCAGGTGCGGGCGAGCAGGAAGCCCGGATCGGAAATGCCGGGGGTGCCGGCGTCGCTGACCAGCGCCACCGAAGCCCCGGCGAGGATGCGGTCGCGGATCATCTGCACGGTCTGGTGTTCGTTGAACTTGTGGTGCGACAGGAGCTTGCCGCGGATGTCGTAATGCTGGAGCAGGACGGCGCTCGTGCGGGTGTCCTCCGCCAGGATCAGGTCGGCTTCCTTCAGCACCCTGACGGCCCTGAAGCTCATGTCCTCGAGATTTCCGACCGGGGTCGGGACGATGTACAATTTTCCTGCGGCGCCCATCTTCTTCCGGCAATTAATTGCTATCTTTGTAGGACAGCAACCACAAATTTAAGCAATGTTTTCCGAGAATCATAAAAAATCCGGCTGCATCGAAGTCGTCTGCGGCTCGATGTTCTCCGGCAAGACCGAAGAGCTGATCCGCCGCCTGAAACGCGCCCAGTTCGCGAACCAGGTCATCGCCATCTTCAAGCCCGCGGTGGACAACCGGTATTCCGACGTGGAGGTCGTCTCGCACGATTTCCACAAGATCACCTCCACGCCCATCAAGGATCCCGCCGAGATGCTGAAGATCGCCTCCGACGTGCAGGTCGTGGGCATCGACGAGGCGCAGTTCTTCGATGCGAGCCTGGTGGACGTGTGCCAGCAGCTGGCGAACCGAGGCGTACGCGTGATCGCCGCTGGGCTGGACACGGACTATCTCGGCAAGCCTTTCGGGCCGATGCCGCAGCTGATGGCCGTGGCGGAGGACGTCCAGAAAGTCCACGCCATCTGCGTGAAGTGCGGCAGCCTCGCCAACCACTCCCACCGCCTCAGCAAGAGCCGCGACCTGGTCGTTCTGGGCGAAAAGGACATTTACGAGCCCCTCTGCCGCGACTGCTACAATAAGGCCCGGGCTGCGGAAGAATGAACCGCATCCTCCAGGATTACCGCTACTACCTCCGCATGGAACGGAGCCTGTCACCGAACACGGTGGCGGCCTACGGACGGGATGTGGAGGATTTCCTCGCGGCGGTGGAACTGGAGCCGCGTTCGGTGCGCCCGGACGACGTGGAACGTTATCTGGCGGCCCGCACGGCGGGGGACGGAGGCCTGTCGAAGCGCAGCCAGGCCCGCCTGCTGAGCTCGCTCCGCTCCTTCTTCGACTGGCTGGTCCTCGAGGGCGAACGCCCCGACAACCCCTGCGAACTGATCGCGGCGCCCAAGTTGGGGCGTTATCTCCCCGCCGTCCTTTCGGTGGAAGAAGTGACGGCGATCCTCGAGTCCGTGGACACCCGGCAGGGAAGCTGGACGGCTTTCCGCGACCGGGCCATCCTCGAAATCCTTTACGGCTGCGGGCTGCGCGTATCGGAAGCCTGCGGGCTGCTGATTTCGCACGTCTATCTCAAGGAAGGCTTCGTCCGCGTGGTCGGGAAGGGCAACAAGGAGCGGCTCGTTCCCCTCGGGGAGGTGGCCGCCGAGGCCTTCTCGGCCTACCTCGACGCCCGTCCGCAGGCCGCGGAACCGGCCTTCGACGACGTCGCGTTCCTGAACAAAAACGGCCGCCCGTTAAGCCGGGTGGCCATCTTCAACCTGGTCAAGAGCCAGGCGCTCAAAGCAGGTGTCAACAAGGAAATCTCCCCCCACACCTTCCGTCATTCATTCGCAACGCACCTCATCGAGAACGGCGCCGACCTCCGCGTCGTACAGGAGATGCTGGGGCACGAGTCCATCCTGACCACGGAAATCTACACCCACATCGACACCGCCACCTGGCAGGCCGAGGTGCTTTCTCACCATCCGCGCCGCAAGGCCTAGCCCCGCACGATCAGCAATTCCGCCCCGCCGGACAACTCCAGGTCATCCGCGTTCGCGGGGATGAACAGCGTGTCGCCCTTGTGGAAATGCAAGGGGGTGTCCCCTTCATAAAGACAACCGGCCCCCTCCAGGCAGAGCATGACCCGGTAAGATTCCGGCTGCGGCGGAAGGACGACGCCCTCCCCTTTCAGCAGGCAGCGCTCCACCTGGAAATACGGGCATTTGCAGAGGGACTCCTCGGCAAAGCCGCGCCGGTAACGGAGCACGCGCATCGGCTGGCGCGGATGCTGCGAACCGCTCAGGTCCGCTACATCCAAAGCCTTGTCCACGTGCAGCTGACGGGGCCGCCCGTCCTTGCCCAGGCGTCCGTAGTCATACAGGCGGTAGGTCAGGTTCGAGCTCTGCTGGATCTCGGCGATCAGCACGCCGCTTCCGATAGCGTGGATCGTGCCGGCGGGGATGAAGAACACATCGTTCTTCCGTACCGGGACCCAGTGCAGACAGGACTCCAGGGTCCCCCGCTCCAGGCAGCCGCGCAAATGTTCCGCGGTCATCATCCGGTTCAGCCCGAACACCAGTTTCGCACCCGGCTCCGCGTCCACCACGAACCACATCTCCGTCTTTCCTTCCTGGCCGCCCTCGTTTGCGGAAGCGTAAGCATCGTCCGGATGCACCTGCACCGACAGGTTATCCTTCGCATCGATCAGTTTCACGAGGATGTGCAAACCGCCGTTGCGGACCGAGGGCGAGGTACCGAGATACTCCGGATGCACCGCGAGCACCTCGGCCAGCGTCCGGCCTTTCATTTCGCCGGAGGCCGCGAACGAAGGCCCGTCCGGATGGACGGAACATTCCCAGGTCTCGGCCAACGGCTGAAGAGGCAGCTCCTTGTAGAACTGCCTCTTCAGCCGGGTGCCGCCCCAGATGTAATCTTTGCCGGAAGGCTTCAGCAGAAAGGTCTTCATTCCTGGTATTTCCGCTTGTCGTGTACGGTGATGTTCTGCCCCAGCTGCACCTCGATGAGGGTCAGTTCGCTCAAGGCGCGGATCCGGTGCTTGCAGCCCGCGAGGATCGTGACCACGTCGCCCGGGCGCACGTTCTGCGTCATCCCGTCGATCAGGGTCTCCCCCTCTCCGGACACCACCGTCCACACCTCGTCGCGATGCGCATGGGTATGGTAACTCATCTGTTGGCCGGGTTTCAGGGTCACCTTGACCGTCATCCCGTCCGGCTGCACGTCCAGCACCTGGTAGTTTCCCCAGGACTTCTGGGCGAACATGATCTGCTGCTCCATGTTGTCCACGTAGGGCTTGAGCCGCCCCGCAGCCTCTTTGCTTGTTACCAGGATCCCGTCCAGCGCCGCCGCCACGACCGTGTCCTTCAGCCCCATGCAGAGCACGGGTACATTCAGTTCATTGACGACGTTCACCCCTTCGCAGCCCTCGCCCAGGACGGCCTTGCCCATCGTAGGTTCCGTCATCGCCTCCGTGAGCGTGTTCCAGGTTCCCAGGTCCTTCCACGTTCCGGAGAAACGCATCACGGCGATGTCACGCTCGTGCTCCACCACCGCATAGTCGAAACTGATTCTCGTCAGGGTTTCGTAGCGGGCGAACAGGTCCTCATAGTCCTTGAAACCGATGAGTTCACGCGCACGGTCCAGGACATACCCCAGTTTGAAGGCGAAGACGCCGCCGTTCCACAGGGCTCCCTGCGCGATATACTCCTTCGCCACGGCCTCCGACGGCTTCTCCTTGAAGGTATCCACCGGGCTGACAGGATCCTGGGTGCGCGAAATGATGTAGCCGTATTTCTCGCTCGGGTAGGTCGGTTCGACGCCCATCAGGACCAGGTTGGCCGTACCCGCCTGCGCGAGTTCGGAAAGCCTGCGGACCGCAGCGAAATACGAGTCCTCCACATATGGGTCCACGGGGCACACCACCACGGCCTCGTCCTCCCCCACGCCCTTCACGTCGCGCAGGAACGCGGCGGAGAGTGCGATGGCCGGGAAGGTGTCTCGGCGGCAGGGCTCGATGCTCACGTCCACCGCGTCCCCCAACTGGTTGTGGATGGCGGACACCTGACTCTTCGAGGTCGCGATGGTCACGGTCGCGTCCGGATCCACCGCCTTGAGCTGGCGGAACACCCGCTGGACCATCGACTCGTACGAGCCGTCCTCCCGCCTGAAGATGGGGATGAACTGCTTGGAGCGGATTTCGTTCGAAAGCGGCCAAAGCCGCTTCCCCGAGCCGCCGGAAAGGAGGATGATATGCATAGGACTATTCTTCGATCAGCCCCTTGATGCCGTCGATGATGTAAGCGACGTCATCGTCGGAGACCATCGGGCCGGAAGGGAGGCACATGCCCACCTTGAAAAGAGCCTCGCTGACGCCGTTGACATAGGCGGGAGCGTGCTTGTAGACCGGCTGGCGGTGCATGGGTTTCCAAAGCGGACGGGCCTCGATCTGCAGGGCGTCCAGCCCCAGGCGCATCGCCTCTACGTTGGCGTTCGGTTCGCAGTCGGTATGGAGCGAACCGCCGCCGTGCGTGACGCCCGCCGCGCCGCCAACCGCACCGGTAACGGGCACCGTATAGGCGCGGTCCTGCCCCTTTACCCGAAGGTCAGGGTCCAGGGTGATGGTGTTCAGCCAGTAGTCGCTGTCGCTGTGCGCATCCGGATTCTTGTGGAAACGGATGCCGGGCACCTGTGCGAAAGCCGCCTCGTAGAGGTCCGCGATGTGCTTGTGGTGGGCGATATGCTCGTCCGCCACCGTCATCTGGCCGCGGCCGATGCCGGCGCAGATGTTGGACAGGCGGTAATTGTAGCCGATGGCCTCGTGCTGGTAGTACGGATAAGCCTCGCGGGCCTGGGTGGCATACCACATGATCTTCTTCTTCGCCTCGGCGTCCGGGCAGATGAGTGCGCCGCCGCCCGAGGTCGTGATCATCTTATTGCCGTTGAAGGACAAGATGCCGTACTGCCCGAAGGTGCCGAGCACCTGGCCGTCGTACCGGCTGCCGAAGCCTTCAGCCGCGTCCTCGATGATGGGAATACCGTATTTCTCGCCGACCGCGAGGATCTCGCGGATCCGGTAAGGCATCCCGTACAGGGCCACCGGAACGATGGCCTTCGGCTTCCGGCCCGTCTTGGCGATGCGGTCCCGGACGGCCTCTTCCAGCAGTTCCGGGTCCATGTTCCAGGAGTCCTTCTCGCTGTCAACGAGCACGGGGGTCGCTCCGAGATACGTCACCGGATGCGTGCTCGCGCAGAAGGTAAACGACTGTACCAGCACTTCGTCGCCCGGGCCCACGCCGCAGGCGATCAGCGCCAGATGCACCGCCGCCGTGCCGGAGCACAGGGCGACAACCGATTTACCTTCCCCGACGAAAGCCTCCAGGTCCGCCTCAAAGCCGTTCACGTTCGGTCCGAGGGGCACGACCCAATTGGTGTCGAAAGCCTCCTGGATATATTTTTGCTCGAGTCCCGCCTCGCTCATGTGCGCAAGGCAGAGATAGATTCTATTTCTCACGTTTTGCTCGTTTATCGGGCAAAGATAAGAAAAATAACGCGAATTGTAAGCGGGGAACCACTACCGACCCAGTTTCAGCTTGATGCGCGGGTCGAATATAAGTGCCGGGAGAGCCACGAAAGCGGTCTTGATTTTATGTAACAAGCGGAAAAAAGACTCTGCAGGGAAATAACGCGATACCTTCAAGACGCGCCAGACGCCATAAACCACCCGGACGAACCATCCCCGATTTCTGTATTTTTTCCTGTCGCCGTAAAGTCCAAAATGACCGCCCTCAAATATATCGGCAATCAGCAGGGCACCCAACTTTTCATCAGGAGCAGTCAATATGCAGTTCTCAGGCAGACCGAGCACATAACGCTCTACCCACATGACCGCCCGTGCCATTTTCAACATGCCCAGGCTTTTCCATGTTGAAACGATCTCTTCTTTCTGCCGCTCATCCATCCCGTCCAACGCCTTCAACACGTAGAAATAATCGACAAAATGCTTCAGACCGACCCCCCCGGCTTCAACATGGATCATAATATGACCCAGTTGATATACGGCATTGAAATCAGGAGTAGGTATCGCCACATCCATATCGGTATCAGCCAACCTGACAGAGTGCCTCATCTGCCGTTCCTTGTTCTCTTGCAGCCAATGTTGAAGTATTCTGTTAACACGCGGCCGATAAAATTTCAAAGGCGTGTCGTGCAAGTCGACCGGCGTATCTTTGAACAAAGGAAATTTGATGTGCTTGAACATTTCCTCCTGTCCCGGGAACCGGCTCCGGACATAGTTCTTGAGTTGAGCACGGTCAGCGTCCACCCACACATCAATATCGCCGGGCATGCGCAAATAAGGATATGGATACATCATCGCATTTCCCTGCCCCTTGAGAATGCAACTGCGGAAACCGGCTTCTCGGAGATGCTCCGAAAGTTGAACTGCCTGCCTGTTTAAAGCTTCATTCCGATTCTGGATCACGACAAGCACCCCCTTCCATTTTAAGGAGAGCTTCTCCTCAATCCGGACAGAATCAAACTGAATCGGGCTACATATCCCGGCGACAGCCTGTCGACGGGAAAAACGAAATACGCCCTCCCAGTCCTGAATGTCAGGTACGTTCGAGGATGGGTTGAGCACAAATCGCAACCATTGAATCCGTTCGTCGTTGAGAATCTGTGTTTTCACAGAGAAAGACTCCCTCATCAAAGACCCAACTTCAGCTTGATGCGCAGCATGTTGAAAACCAGGGCCGGAAAGGACTCCCCGGGATAGACCAACTTATACTTCCATCTGTTCCGGAGCAGGACCTGTGCCTCACGCAGATAATACCGGAAAGAGCCTCTCTTGTACTTGTTGGCGTCGTCCGGGTCGCACAAAGCCGCCCATACGCGCTCCCGGACCGGTGTCTCATCCGGCGGTATCGGGAGCTCCAGATCCACGGAGAGCTTCTCCCGGATGATCCAGGAAATGATACCGGCGAAACGCATCATCCCGGACGCCTCGTAAAGCCGGCAGACCTCCCACCAGTTGATCTGGCCGCCATCTTGCCGGACCAGCAGGACCCAGTCGTAGAGCTGGCGCAGCTCCGTCTCGGCCGAGGCAAAGTGCGCCGACATATGCCGCATCAGGAAGACCGCTTCCATGGTGGGAGACATCCGGTACGCATTGTCCATTTTCGCACCAGGCAGGGCGAAAGGCCTGCGCTCGCGTTCGGCCAATCCCTTCAACGCCTCGTCCAGGACCCGGTTGCACTTGTGGTTCTCCAGGTCCACGAAATCGTAATGGTTTTCCAGCAGCACGCCCTCCCAGGATGCCTGGGTGTGGTGATGATAATACTCCCGGCCGGCGATGCCGTTCTCCGCCAACGCCTCCGCGCCCTCCCGGGCGCGGCCGAAAAGATAGAAATCCAGGTCTCCGAAGTAGCGAAGCTCTAAGGAAGGATAGCGCAGCGAAAGGGTCGCTCCCTTGATGAACATCACGTCCAGCCCCCGCTCCCGGAACAATCCGGCCAGGCGAGGGACCAGCGCCAGGCGGCGCCGCTGGTCCTCCGCAAGTTTCTCGGCCATCAGGCGCCCCTCGATGGCCGTCGTCCAGGTAGCGGTGCGGTCAGGAGGGAGTTTGTCGAACATCGACACCACCAGCGGCAGCACGCGCTGCTTCGTCGAGAGAGACAGGATCTTTTCCCACTCTTCATTGCCGCGCGGCAGTTCCCGCTCCTGATGGACCGGGAGGTCGAATGCGCGGTTCAGGATGCCGATGAGGGTGTCGATGACGGAGGGTGTCACGGGTTATTACTTGGCGGCCGCCGTATTGAAGGTGCAGTTGGTAAACTTGTTGGTCTCTTTACTGAACTTGGCCCGTACGCTGTCGCTATCCTCCCCAAATTCACAATTCACGAACTCTATGTGTTTGGAGGTGTATCGGGAGTTATCAGATTTCTTGTACAAGGACGGAATCTTACAATTCTCAAATCGCATCCAATAGGTAGCCGTAATCCTCAATCTGGAAGTAAAACGACAGTTCTTGATCGTCGTAGCCACAACCCCGAACCCCGGCAGGTTATTCAAAGATGAGGCGACATCATAATAATTGTCCGCAAAAGTGCAATCATCCATCACCACCTTCCTATTCCCGAGAGCCGGGTAGGTAGACACCTTATCCGGTTCAAAATCAATCGCACATCTTGGCGCCGTCCCCTTGACTTTGTCTGTGCCGCAACCTTCGAAATGGCACTTGGTAATCGTAACATTCCTTGCCCCGATAGCAACGCCGTTTCTCCGCGCCCGAAGTATCTTTACCCGCTCCATCGTGAGGTTGGAAGCCCAGCGCTGGTTCTGCTCATCCGGATAATATGATCCGTTATAGATAAGGCAATCCCCAAACGAATCAGAGATGGTAATGTCTCTGAAGGTAAAATCTTTACAGCGCATACATCTGAATATCTGCCCCCACTCCCCATAATAACTCTTACCTAAGAAAGGAGAATCATAGCGATGCCAATCATTATCCCCGGCAATGGTCCCGGTTCCGTCAACAATGACATTCTCTTTTCCATATTCCCAGAAGACATAGTATGCCCCTTGATTGGTCGGAAGCATCTTCAACGTGTTGTTGATGGTCAGGTGCGTATTGGACGGTATTGTAAAAATCCTCAAATAGGCAAACTTATCGGTGTCCAATTCTGAATAGACGTGCTTTTTTTGACCGTCAACCACCGTGGTCGAAACCAAATTCGCCAAATCCGCTCTTCCTTTGTACGGAAGTTCAAAAAAATACTTTCGATTCTCCTCAAAGAAAATATGGCAAGAAGTCGAATCGTTGGAAAAAGCCAGGATATTACTTATCACACGATTGGACACATACTCGGGAGAGTCGTCAAAAGCGAACCAGCCATCGTGCACCTCCGGGACATTCCAAGTCCCGGAAACAACCAGGTTCAGGCCGAATGCGGGACGCGTCTGCAACATCTGAATCGAAGTTCCCGTTCCGACAATCTTTCCGCCATCGAGCGAACCTCCGGCAAAAACCAGTGTTTTGCCAGCCGGGACAGTCACAGTGGTATCGGCAAGCGTCATGTCTCCCCTGACAAAAAAAACATCGCCGGGGACGTTCAGCATCTCCTGCGTCAGGATCCCGGTAATCTGCCCCACGGCCGAAGCGGAGAAACAGATCGATGAAAGAACCAGGAAAACAAAAAAACGTTTCATACTATTTCTATTTTAGTTATATCCGTTGAACGGCTCCGAGGTCGCCTGTCCCTCTTCGGAAATGCCTTCCCGCCTGAAAACCTTCAGGATGGTCATGAAAAAGATTTTCAAATCCAGCCAGAAGGTCAGGTGATCCACATAGTAAACATCATATTCCAGCCGCTTGGTAAAGGAAATCGCGTTGCGGCCGTGCACCTGCGCCCAGCCGGAGATGCCGGGCCGGACTTCGTGCCGGCGCATCTGCTCCGGAGAGTAAAGGGGCAGGTATTCCACCTTCCAAGGGCGGGGGCCGATGAATGCCATATCGCCCTTCAGGATATTGATCAATTGCGGAAGTTCATCCAGGGAGAGGCTGCGGACCACCTTGCCGATCCGGGTGAGACGCTGCGCATCGGGAAGCAAGTTCCCCTCCGCGTCGCGCTCATCGGTCATCGTCTTGAATTTAAGGACCTTGAAGATCTTCGCGTCCTTTCCGGGCCGCTCCTGCGTAAAAAACGCCCCCGCCCCCTTGTTGGCGAAATGCAGGACCACCATAACAATCAGGATCAGCCAGCCCAGCAGAATCAGTGCCAGCAGCGCCCCGAGAAAACTCAGGCAACGTTTGAGAAAGTGTTTGTACATAAGGCAACTATTACCCCGACGACTTTACTCCATTTCGACTCCGCTGTATTCCTTAATCAAAGAGAACAATCTGTTTTTCACGCCTACTTGCAGCGGAGACTGCATAACATCAAAATCCGGCGCATTGTTTCCCTCAACAAATTCTATCTCTCCGGACTTGTTAATCACCACATCCCAACCGGTGAGCGTATTCTTCGTCATCGTTGCCGCTTCACTGCAGGTCTTACAAATAAGATCCCATTTGGGGATTTTAAACCCTTTTATTTTCAACCGGCTATCGGGATGGAAAGGGAACCTTTGTCCTTTCGTATTAATCCCATCACTCTCGATTACTCCTGTTTCGACATTGATCTGGGCAAATATACCCCCGGCATGCGCATTGTCAACTATGCTTGCTCCCCCACCCATCCGGAAAAAACTGCCGAATACCTCCGCCTTCTCCTGATTCGAAACGGTTACGACACGAATCGAATTCAAACTCTGAGGATGGAACGCGCTCAATTCATCACAAGACTCTATATACTGTTCAACCAGCATCCGCCCTTTTACGCAAGAATCATAAAGAGCCCTGATATCCCGCACCGAATCTTTACACGTTTTGAAAATACCTTGCCCCAAACTTCCGGCTTTAGGTTTCACGATACAATCATACCTGGAAACCAATGACACGAACTCATCTAATGTTGCATCAGGGGCATAAAGCCACTCCCTATGTACAAACGACTTAAAAAAACTCAAGAACAGTACTTTATCCTTGAAAATATATTGGACCGATGCCGGAATATATTTCCAGACGAAATACTTCATCTTCAACCTGGATACATATTCCTCCCGGACCTGCTCCGGTTTTTGGGGGAAATCATACTGCAAAGCATATTCATTATATGATACCCAATGCTTTCCCAGTGCGTCCTTATAATCTTCATATGAGCCCGCTCCCTTGCCCTTGTCATATACTCTTTTTGCGATGGCCAGCTGTCGCATCTTCCCATATCGGACCCGAAGGCTGGCCCAAAATCCTTTCATTCCGACAGAAGAAAGGATTTTGTCGAAAGCGGGAGTTTCTATGATTTCTTTTAGCCTAGAGCCAGATTCTCTCATAGATAATACCATTATGCTTTATTCCAGATCTATTCCGCGATACTCTTTGACCAATGCATATATCTTTTTCTTGGCCCCCGCGCCATAACGGGTCTGCATCATATCCATATCCGGCCCGTAATTGGCTTCTACCAATTCCACATTCCCGTCCTTATCGAGCACAACATCCCATCCCGTGATGGGATTATCCGTCTGCAATGCTGCCTCACGACAGGATGACGTGACAGCGTCCCACTTGGGGACCCGGAACCCCTTGAAGGCAATTCCACTATCCGGATGGGTTATAAACCTTTCACCAAAGGTATTTGCACCATCCGTCTCAACGATACCGGTTTCAACATTTACCTGGGCTGATATACCACCCGCGTGCGAATTGTCAACCACACTGTCACCGACCCCGGTCCGAAGCACTCCGGAAAGAATGCACGCCTTCCCGGAACCCGCTACGGTAACCACCCGGATGGTATTCAAGCTCTGGGGATGCAGTTCCTTTAATTCTGCACAAGATTCGATGCACTGCTCCAGAAGATAACGATCCCGATAACATTGAGAATACAGTTGTTCAACGTTGTTCAAATCATCCTTGTGAATCTTATAAATACCCTTGCCCAGTTTTCCATCACAAGGCTTGGCGATACAGTCATATTCTGAAACCATCTGAGAAAAAGTCTCCAGAGAAGCATCCGGTACATAAATCCACCGTCGATGCACATACTTCCGGAAAGTCTTCAAAAGGATTTGTTTATTGCGGAATACCGCTTTGGCGGATCCGGGAGCATATCGCCAATAGAAGTATGCCATCCTCAAGCGGGAAACATACTCCTCCCGTTCTTCCTCTTTTTTCTTATAAAACTCATACTGATAAGCATACTCAGAATATGTAACCCAATGCTTATTCAAAGCGTCTTTGTAATCATCCAGGTTTCCCAAAGGAGAACCATCGCAAAACCTCCTTTCAGCTTCAGCGAGCATTTTTCTCTTTCTGGATCGAACGGTAAGATCCGCCCATAGGCGTTTTATGCCTGAATATGTCGCAAACTTATCCCCTGCCGGAGAATAAGCTACCGAGCAGAGAAATGATTTCAGTCTATTGTTCATGTGCTACCTGGCTTTCTCTCCGCGTTCGACAATCTGTCCATTATCACTGATTACAGTACCTGTCCGGACAATCCTGGCCGGATTGCCCGCCACGATACAATGGTCCGGCACAGAGCGGGTAACAACACTTCCTCCCCCCACATAGACGTGGTCTCCAATGGTCACTCCCGGCATGATCATCGACCTTCCGCCGATGACGCAGTTACTGCCGATCCTCGTATCGCACCACATCGAGCAACCCTCCAGCGCACCGCGGGAATAATCGTGCGCTATGATCAAGGCTTCCATCAGCACGCGTGTATTGTCTCCGATATGCACCCCTTTCGGATGGGCGCGGTCCAGGATGGCGCTCCTGGAGATCCGGCAATTCTCGCCAATTTCACACCCCCGCAGCCTGTGATGGAATATGATGAGCTTGCTGCTGTACCGGCTCATCAATTGTCTTAGACTCAGTTTCATATCAAAGCTTATTCAAAGTAGCCACAGTAACTTTTTTCGTCCTGAGCACCATCGTCCCCCAGGTAAGGCCGAGGCCGAAGGAGGAACACAACAACGTCAGCGGACGGTTCTGAAGCTCTTCCGCCAGGTTCCAGGTCATCAGCATCGGAACGGAGGCGCCACCCAGGTTACCGAATTCCTGCAGGTCGTAAGGGACTTTCTCCAGCGGGAGCTTGAGTTTCTTGACAATCCGGTCCACGATCAGCTTGTTGGCCTGGTGGATGAGGAAATAGTCCACATTCTCCGGTGTCAGTTCATATTTCTCCATCATCTTCTTGATGCTGATGGGCGGACGGGAGATGGCGAACGAAAAGACGTCCATCCCGTTGATCAGGGTGTCCTTCGGCGCACGGACGATGCCGTTGCCGAAATCCTCTTCGATGAAGGATTCCGGGGTGATCGGATGCCGGAAACCGCCGTGCGGCGTGATAAGCGCCTCGTAGCCGGCGCCCAGGGTATTGAACTCGATCACGATGTCCGGCGCGGAAGGGTCGTATTCCAGTGCCATCGCCGTGCCACTGTCGCCGAACAGGGGCACGCGGCTCTTGTCCTTCATCGAGCCCATCCGGAGGGCGGTGTCCCCCACCAGCAGCAGGGCACGCTTGACGTTGCCGCCGCTGAGCAGGTTACCCGCCACGTTGATGGCGTACATACTGCCGCAGCAGCCCATCGGGATGTCCAGCACGAAGGTGCTCGTGGGCAGCCCCAGCCGGTGCTGCAGGATGCCGGAAGTGGGCGGTGTCTTGTAGTCCCCCGTCACGGAGCCGAACACCAGCACGTCGATGCTCTCCTTTTCCCACCCGAGCGCCGCGATCAGGCGCTCGGCGGCATCGAAGCACAGGTCCGAAGTGCACAGTTCGTCCGGCCCGATGTAGCGGTTCCGGATTCCGACGGTGTTGTCGAAAATATCGGCCTCCTCCTGCGTAAAGATGTCGAAATCCGCCGTCTTCACGGCATGGGCCGGCACCGTTCCCGTAACGCCGCGCAAGGCGACGTTCTTGATTTCCCAGAGGGCCATTACAGTTCGATTTCGTATTTGGCGAGGATCGCCCGGGCGTTGTCGTAGGACGTGCACTCCAGTATGTCCTCCGGATCCAGCATGATGTCGAACGTGTCCTCGATGTTGCTGGTCAGGTTCAGCTGGCGGACGCTGTCCCAGCCCTCCACGCTCTTGTTGTCGAATCCCGCCCCCAGGGCGGAAGCATCCACGGAGAAGACCTCGCAGAAGATGCCGTTCAGTTTATCCAGGTTCGTCATGGTTCTATTGGTTGATTACTTTGCCGGCCTCGTTGCGAAGGATCTTGTCCACGAGCCGGACTTCTATATTCTTGTGAAACAGATGCGTCTTTTCTTCGATGAAGGCAGGGAGCCGGTCCGCAAGGGCCGGATCGGTGACCAGGACGACGAGTCTTTCGTCATCCCCCTTGCAGTAGCAATCCGCCTGGAATTCCGCCTTGACCAGGTTCTCCACCTCGTCCAGGCCGATCCGCAGGCCGAAGATCTTAAGGAACCTGCCCAGGCGCCCGACGATGAAATAGCAGCCGTCGGCATCGCGCCGCGCCAGATCGCCCGTCCGGCGGACACCGTGGTTTTCGTCGCCTTTCAGCAGGTCATCCAGGCCATTCGCATAGCCCAGCGTCACGTTCTCGCCGCGATAGACCATCTCGCCGGTCGCCTCGCCCTCGAAGGTCTCGACCCCGGTCTCGTCGATGATGGACAGCTGCCCGCCCGGTTCGGCGATACCGATGCTGCAGGTCTTTTCCAGGGCGAGTTCCGCCGGGAGATAGGCCATCCGGGCCGTGCACTCGGACTGTCCGTAGGTCGCGATGAACCGCTTGCCCTTGTCCCGGGCATACTCCGCCAAGGCCGTGAACATCTCCGGCGTCAGTTTTCCACCGCCCTGCGTGATGACGCGCAGGTTCGGGAGGTCCATCCGCGTGAAGCGCATCTTCATCAGCAGCTCGTAGCTGTACGGCACGCCGGTAAAGCTGGTGGCTTCCTTCAGCATCGCCCAGAACCCGCGGTCCAGCAGCGAACGGCCGGAAAGCAGGAGCGTCGCCCCCGCCAGCAGGTGGGATGCAATTACGGAGAGGCCCATCGTGTAGTGCATCGGGAGCACCGCCATAGCGCGCTCGTCCGCGGTCAGGCCGAACAGACGGCGCACGTTGTCCGCATTCGCCTCGATGTTCCGATAGCTGTGGCGCACCAGTTTGGGACTGCCGGTCGATCCGGAAGTGGGCAGCAGCAGCGCCAGGTCTTCATACAACGGAGCACTGTCGAAGCCCGTTTTCAGCAACACGTAACCCCAAGCCCGGAACACCGGTTCATAGGGGAACGCCATCTCCTCCGGGGCCCAAAGATAAGCAGGGCGGTACAGGTCGCGCAGGCGCTCATACAGGCCGGTCTCCGTTTTCGCGCTCAGGATGAGCGGCACGATCCGCTCCGACAGGCAGGCCGTGTAGCCCAGCAGCGAGCCGATCCGGTTTTCGGCGAGCAGGAAGATCAGGGAACGTGCGGGCAGCCGGGCGGCGAACTCCGCGGAGAAATCGCAGATTTCGCCGTACGTCAACTGCGCTCCGCTGTCGTCGATGACGGCAACGGCAGCCCTGTCTTTCTTGTCAAGGTCCAGGAACATGGAAATTTAGATGGATGCGCAGCCGTCCACTCCGAGGATGTGGCCGCTGATATAGGAGGCCCGGTCGGACGCCACGTCCTGCGGCGTACCCAGACGTCCCAGGGCGATGCGGCTGATACGCTGGTCAATCTTGTCGCCGGAGGCCTCGTAAAGTTCTTCGAAGCGTTCTGTCTTGATGATGCCGGGGGCAACGGCATTCACACGGATCTGCTGCGGGGAAAGTTCCTTCGCCGCAGATTTGGTAATGGAGATGACCGCGCCCTTGGTGGACGAATACGCCACCTGGCCCGGGGATCCCACCACCCCTGTGATGGAAGCGATGTTGACGATGCTCCCGCCGCCCGTGCGCGCCATCAGGCGCGAAACAAGCTGGATCATGTCGATCACGGCGAACACATTCACGCTGAACATCTTCTCCAGCAGGGGTTTGGTCACCATCCCGAGTTTCTGGTTCTGGATGATGGCGGCGTTGTTCACCACCACGTCGATGCGGCCTTCGGCCTTGTAGATGCCCATCAGGCCCGCCTTGAGCGCGGCGGAGTCCGTAACGTCAAAGCAGACGGGCACGACGCGCGTACCGCTTCGCTGCGCGCAGTCCGCCGCCCAGGCTTCCATATCCCCCATTTGCAGGTCGTTGGCATAGACGACGGCGCCGTCCGCGGCGGCCTCCGTCGATGACCAGGGAATGCCCGGTCACCCAGGAGGAAGCGTCGGAAAGCAGGTACACGATGGCCAGGGCGACGTCCCGCGGCTCGCCGTAACGCTTGAGCGGGTATGTTTCCAAATCCCTCGCCTTATCTTCGTCCGAATAGGAACGGCCAGCCAGGTTGGTATTCACCATGCCGGGATTCACGCTGTTGCAACGCACTTTCGGCGCCATCTCCAGGGCCACGTTCTTCATGAAAACCTGAAGCGCGCCCTTGGAGGCACCATACATCGCATTGCCGGGCGCGGTCGTGTAAATGCCCCCGACGGAAACCGTGAAGACGATGGACGCGCCGGCATTGAACTTCTTCTTCCTGCACAGCCGCTGCGTCAGGTAAATGGGGGCGAAGGTGTTGATGGACATAATCCGCTCCAGGTCGTCCGGGTTGATGAACTTGACCGGGAGGGGCTTGGTCACCCCGGCATTGCTCACGAACCCGTCCAGGGACGGCAGATCCGCCACCAGGGCGTCCAGCGCCTCCTGGGAAGTCAGGTTCGCAACCAAGTATCGGTGCCCATCGCCTTCCAGTAATCCCTGCGTCTCTTGCAGGCCGGCTTCGTTGATGTCCGTCAGGATCAGTGTCGCGCCCAATTTGGCGCATTCGACCGAGGTGGCCCGGCCGATGCCGCCGGCGGCGCCCGTTATCAGGATGGTTTTCCCCGCGAGGGAAAAAGGATTATACTCCATCAGGCAATCTTGGCTTGGACCGTATTGAACAGGTCCTGAATGGTTACGGCGGCTTTCATCTCGTTGCCGGTCAGGGCCACGCCGTATTCTTCGTCGATCATCGCAATGATGGACAGGGCCACGATGGAGGAATAGTCGTCCAGTTCATGGAAGACCGTTTCCGGGGAAAGGTCATCGACCGTCGTATCGTCAAACTGATCCGCGAAATTGTTGATGAATTCGTTGATTTCCATATGATTCTCCAATTATATCTCAAACTTTTTGGCCGGATTCCCGCAAACGGTCGTCCCGGCCTTCACTTTCCTGATTACAAAACTCAATGCCCCCACGTGGGCCCCCGTACCGACGGTAACCCCGTGATTGATCACTGCGCCGGTGTGGATGTTGGTTTCGTCTTCAATAACGATGCCGCCCACGCACGTCACGTGCGTATCAATCCGGTTCCAGCTGCCCACGCGGGCGTCGTGCCCGATGACCGTATAGGACTGGATCATATTATAATCCCCGACCACGGCATCGTTGCCGATGATGGAGTAGGCCCCGACGAAGTTCCCTTTCCCGAGACGGGCGTTCTGGTAAATGCGCGCCGTCTTGTGGATCAATTCGATGAACTCCCCGCCCCGCGCGATAATCGCCTCCATGCAGGGACGCCGGGCGGCGCTCCCGATCGACGAGACGAAAACATCGCCGGGCTGCGGCCGGTACTCCCGGATCGTCCCGAGGATCGGCGGATAGTTCTCCAGTCCGTCCAGGGCGTGAAGATTGTCGTCGAGGAATCCCTTGACGGTAAATTCCTCTCCGTAGCCCCGGCTCTCCAGCGCATTGCTGAAGACCGTCCGGCCCATCCCGCCGGCACCGATGATGATCAGGTTCTTCATTTCAATTGTTTCAAAAGTTTCTTGTACTCTGGCCACATGCCATGATAGTGCATCTGTTGGAAATCGTGGTCCGCATTGTCGTTCCCTTCTATCAAGGCAAAACCGCCATTCTCGAGAGGGACCACATCCCATCCCACATACCTTACGGTTTTCACCACCCGGGCGCACCGTTCTACAAAAGCCTTGCATTCCTGCCAATCGGGTATCTGGAACCCCATGATCTGCTTGCCTGTCATCGGGTGGAACAGGAACTCCTTGTCCTGCGCATTATATCCGACCGAATCAATGACACCCGTTTCCATATCGATATTGGCGCCGATTCCGTCAAAATGGAAATTGTCCACAAAATTGCCTTTATTGCCGATTCGGATCCGCGCGCTCATGAAATGAACCTCGTCCTTCTTATCATCATACACCGTTACCAGCCGTAAGGTATTGATTGAAGCCGGATGGAACTCCGCCAGCGCGGGATGTTCGTGCAATCGGTTCTCAGCCACATAATGACTGCCAGAATCAGATTTCAATGCCTTAAACAGTTCATCCGGATCGGTATCCGCCAGGGAATACAACTTAACGCTATTGCCGCGAAAACCCCGGACTTCTTTGACAAATATCTCCTTGTGCCTGGCAAAAAAAGAGTTGAATGCATTCTGTGTCGTCTCATCCAAGTTTATGCTCTCCCGCCCGAGATTATTACGAAAGACGTTGTTGAATGCACTCTTGTCCCGGAAGTACTTTATGTCTTTCGGATCATTGCATACGCGCATGATCCGGTGATATCTCCGATAGGTAATATACTCCCTTCGCCCGTTAGGCCTCAGCTTAAAGAAGCCGTAGGCAAAATAATCATTTAAAGATGCCCCCTGGCAGACAAAGGCGGAGACATAATCGATGAAGCACCCCAACTTCACGAAGGGTTTGCAGATTCCGTCCTTGCCGATATATGTTGCGTACAACTGATTGAAACGATCTACGAAACGCTTGATTGTCATAACGCTTACTTCTGATTCTTTTTTTGCTTGACTGCCGTTTGCAGAATGCCTTCCGCCTGACGGGCGATCACCTCTCCGGAATAATGCGCACGCACGTATTCGCGAAGATCTTCCGGTTTATATGTATCTATATTACGCTCAATCTCATTCATCGCCCCCACAAGCCCTTCAAAATCATCGACATCAAGCAGAATTCCGTTGGTACCGTCAATGTAATACTCCGGCCCGCCGCAACGCGTACTGATGACGGGCAAGCCCATCGCCATTGCCTCGATGTTCACGACGCAAAACGTTTCTGCACGGGAGACCAGTACAAATGCATCGCACTTTTGATACATCTCGATCATCTGCTGCTTATTGCACATTCCTAACAAATGAATGCGCTTGGATAAGCCGAGAGAATCAGCCAGGCCCGATATCTTATCTCGTTCCGGGCCGTCTCCTATGATGAAAAGTTCAGAGCCCGGATCATCAATCTTAGCCATTGCCCGAACAATCAAATCTATGGCTTTTCTCTCTTCCAGGGAACCGGTGGTCACAAACCTGAAAGGAGTATGACCCTTCGGAAGGATCGCTCCGTTCAGGAATTCTTCCCCAACCATATCATAAAGCACATCAGAATGAACCCCCAGTTTCGTATTCAACGCCGATTGCAAGGCAGGGGAAACGGACAGGACTCTGTCAATATGTTTGTAAGCACGCTGGAAGTGGAATGTTTCCCCTCTGCTGAATACACTTTTATTGATGATCCGGGCTGCGTGTTCAACTCCGACAATCGGGATTCCAGGATATCGCCGTTTTACATATTCAAGCTGCGACATCGTGAAAAAGAAATGCGCATAAATAACGTCCGGGAGCCCGTGTCTCTTCACCATATGATGAAAGAGAGACAACATCATCCGGTCCATTATCCAACTCCGCAAACGAAAAGAACGAAGGATCTTCAACGGGAACAAATACAGCGAGCAAGCATCTATCCCCCCAAAATCAATATGCTTAAAACCGATCCGCCTGGCCCAGCGGCGAAAACGTCCATCTACGGCAGCCATACAGACCTTGTGCCCCAAAGCGGTCAAAGCCCGCGCCTGGTCCAATTCGAAACATCCCCATTGCGGATCCTCTTTGGACGGGATACCGTGAGAAATGATAAGTATATTCATCATTCAGAAACCTTTAAGCCGGGTTCGGTTTTAGGGACAACATTCCCACGCCTATTCTTTGAATGGAGAATACAACACGGCAAGAAAAGAAAGAATGCAAAACCTAAAAACAATCCAGACTCATTAACACCCCAAATCATAGTTACAATTATCAGTATCAACAACGGTTTGTAGTTGTTCATGGTAATTGTGCAATATTTTTTGAAGTAGTATAAGATAATCAACTCTATGATTACCATCGTAGGCACGCCATATCTGACCACAATGTCCAAAGCGGAATTATGCATACTCTTATTCCACCACTCCGTGTCGATTTTGCCAAAGATAAAAGACGCGGGATCCGTTACCTGAGCAAATATGTACGACCAAATAATCTCGCGACCGGAAAACACATCCTGCCCCATCATCTCAGTCTGCCCCTTCATCCCGGATGAAAGCAGACAATAAACGAAAGGGTATACCACATAGATGACAAGAAGGCACGACAGGATGAAGCCCCATTTATCCCATTTCGCAACCTTGTTTCTGACCAGGAATGCAGCGAACAATAACAGATAAACCAGGAGAGAATTACGGCCTTTCGTCAACAGGATCAAAAGAAATGACAGCCCCAACAAGAAGTAAAGGCCCGGAACGCCGATAGCCCGTTTTCTTCCTGCGATCGTGTCAATGACGATCCGTTTTTTGCTGTTTGTATAAATGCAGAAGAACAAAACAACCGTAAATAACAATATCTTAAAAGAGACCTGATTGGGATTGATGGGAATATGACCGGCAAAAGCTATGATGACATAAAGGAAATATGCCGCAAGTACCATCAAAAAGATCAGTGATATCTGCTTACGGGAGAACACAATCTTCGTATAAACAAACAGTGTTACAGGAAGCATCGCCGTAACAACCATCCCGATCATATTATAATGCCCGCCCAGGAATGACAACGAAAAAAGATAAAGGGCGAAGATGACAGGAAGGAAAGAAGCGAAATCCAACCTGAAATACTTTGCATACAAAACCAAAAGCGGGAGGTACCTCAAGAGGGCAATCCATTGCGTCCCCGCAGACGTGAACTCTTCCAACAAAAGCCCCAACAATGCAAAGAGCAAGGAAATGAAGTACAAAGAAAAATCCAATTTCATGATTCTTCCCCTACTTGACAATCCGCCTTTTCAGCTTCAACAGATACTTGATGACAAACCGCCTCCTCAGGTGCTTCATCGGACGGGGATCTCCGGCACTTTGTACAAAGTAGATACCCGCCTGCTTCTTGATTTCTTCAAATCGCCTGACAGAGAGTTTCCCTTCAAGGATATTATTAAACGCGACTTCCTCATTCAGATAGAATTGATCCTTTTCAACAACTGGAACAGAATCAGGATTGAGGGAGTTGGTCAGGATTTGGATAAAGAGTGCGGGGACATTCACGCCCAATTTGAACAATCCATAGCCATATGTGGCAAATCGGAGATTCAATTCTACGAAAAACACACGCCCCTCTGTCTCGATGAAATCAATATTGAATATACCGACATATCCTAGTCCCTTCAGAAGAGTCTCGATTTTCCGTTTAATCTCATTATCCGTCCGGACCGGCTTTACATGGCCCAGGATGGAAACGCCATGGCTGGAGCCCTCCCCCATCAGAACAAGTTCCGTCTCTGCCGGGACCCAGCAATTCTCTCCGTCGCAAATGCCCATCATCCCCATTTCTCTTTTAATCTTCACAAACTCTTCCGCATAAAGCGGATGGGGATAAACCGTCTTGCACAAGCGGGTCAAGGCCTCAAGTTCCGACTTGTCTTCGCACTTCCGCTGAATGGGCTTCGAGTCCCAGTAACTATACAGTCCCTTGACATAGCATGGATATTCTATCTGATCCGGGACAGAAAACTCCCCGTCCTCGTACATAATTGGCCAGCCCTGCACTACAGATAACCCAACCGCGGCAGCCCGGGTCTTCATGTAATTTTTGTCCATCAACCCGGACAAACTGTTTCCATCTTTCAAATGCGCGAACAGGAAAAAAGCCTCCAACCGACTCCGCGCATCATCAATGATGTGTGTCACTTTGTCGCTTAGGGAGAAAAGAACGGGTTTCTGTCCACACCCCTGATACTTTTCTATCAGGAATTCCGGCAGAGTAACGGGACCGGTCTCATCGAAATAAAAGTAATCCTCCACATATTTGCAGAAGAAGTCGGATGTCTTCAACATCTTACCCTTATTCCTTCCTATCCGGACGATGTCAACACCATATCCAGCAGCACCTACCGCACGGGCCGTACAAAGCCTGATCACGTCCGATGTCCCTATTATTACTGCTTTTGTCGCCATAGACCGGCTATACTTCTCCTTTTTTATCGCTTGAATACCCGGCGCAGCTGATATTCCGCCAGACGAACCGCTTTGACACAACAGTACATTGTCTTCATCCTGAGATCCGAATACGGTGCTCCATTGAGCCATTTAACCATAAAAACCCACGGACTGTCGCTCCCCCGGGCAAAGCTTACTTTTTTGTAACCATTCTTTGACGCGACCCCGATTACACGGGCATTGCCCGGATGTGTATTGAAAAGCATTTTGTCCAGGCCTTGTGCCGCCGCCGCCTTCTCACGTAGTTCCAGCAATTCGCCATAAATGCCCCGTCCTCTGTATTCAGGCAGGACAGCAGCAAAACAACAATAGGCAAACATACCTTCGCCAAACCAGAACGACGCCTTTTTCAAAGTATATGCCGCCGTCCCGATTACCTTGTTCCCCAGAACCGCGACAAACATCTTTCCTCCCTGGGCCAAATGCTCCTCAATCCCCTCTCCTGAAAGTGCCGCGTGGGCCATGTTCATCCCCTCTTCCCGATTCGTCCCATGGGCTTTCCAGATTACTTCATGAATATCATCCCAGGACACCCAATCGGGTTTTTCAATGATCTGAATTGCCGGATCGTTCATTCCAAAGGGCTTACCCAAAAAACTTATGATGAATCGTGGTTCTGTCCGGATAATCCTTAAAACGAACCGCACCCAAAGGCAAGTATTTTGCCCTAACCTTGGAAACGTGCGCCATCAGTTCATCCAGGTCCTCCCGGTTGAACATCGGACCCACCGCTTGCTGCAGCCCCACCCCGGGCCTAGGATTGAACTCGATGAAGACAGGATGTCCGTCCGGAGAGAGGGCGAAATCCCAGCCCACGATATCCAGCTGCGGCAGACGGCCATGCAGGGTCAAGGCGGCCGCCTTCAACACCTCCCAACAAGGTATCCGGTCCGGCAGGGAATCCGGCAGGGAGGGAACATCCATGACAAAATAACTGTAACGCTTCCGATTCAGGAGTTTCCCCGTTTCAATATCCACTCCGGTGTACCCACCTCCGGAACAAACGTTGTCCATCACGGAACCTTCCCCGCCAAAACGCATGCAGGAATACAGGACCTTACGGCGTTTCGAGGGATCCCGGTAAGTCACAATCCGGATGGTATTGAGAGAGGTCGGATTGAATTGCGCGAAAACCGGATGTTGTACGACCATCTTCTGGAACGTATAATCATACCTGTATTTCGTCATCAGCGCATCAAACTCCGTACGGTCGGTTCCACGCTCGACCTTCACGACGCCACGGCCACCGAAAGTCTCCACGGAAGGTTTCAGGATCAAGGCTTCCCCGAAAGACAGAAGCGTATCCAAGGCGGTTTCCCGCGAGCACTCCTTTCCGTCCCCGGTATAGAATACCCCGTTGGCGTTATAGACCACATCCTCGGCGGCCATCACGCCAAGCTCGGCGTCCGGCAGCCCCAAGATGGTTTTCTGGACATTCTTGTCCATATAAGCCGGCACGAAATCATAACGGTCCAGGTACGGATAGATATAGTGAACCGCCATCGAGCGGGTCACATAATGATCCGCCTCAATTCCTGAAAGCTTACCGTAGTAAGCCGCGTCCAGACCGGAGATGTCAAAACCCCACTTCTTCCAATATGGGTTCTTCCTTTTCACATATTTCTTCCATTCGAATTCCGGACACATCTCGTTCTTCAGGAACATCCGGGTATCAAAATGCTGGAATCTCTTACGTAATGGCGGTGCAAGGAAACACCACCCCCGGAACAATATAGCGCTGATCTTTTTATGCAACAGATAACAACCCATCCCCTATTTAAAATGAATACTACCAACATTCATTCTCCACATCGCTGATGCGCCGATCCGTGACCACGTGTTTTTTCTGGACATCGCATCCTTAAGTATTTCCTCCGTGTATTCCCCAAAAGCGGGACCATTCGCGGACTGGCTCAGATCTGGCGTCACATTGAATTCGATCAAGGTTGGGGTACCATCTTCTTCTATTGCGATATCCCAAGCCATCAGATTAAAGAAGGGGAACTGCAAATGATACTCTTTTACCTTTTCGACGGCATCCTGATATGAGGGGATCCTATATCCGTCCAATCGAACGCCACAATCCGTATACTCAATACGATCATTGCCCGGAGCACCATAAGCATACTTGCCTAAAGTCCCATCCGGGAGGATTTGGGTACTGATTCCACCCGCGCTTTCATTGTCAATCGTTTTCCCCTTCCGACCAATACGGATGACAGAATAAACCATACGGACATCCATTCCGGTCCTATAGGTCAACAAGCGGATTGTATTGATAGAAGTCGGGTTCAATGCACTCATATCCTTGTGCTGTCGGACCAACTCATCAAGCTGGAAGTCAGACCCATATTCCTTGAAGACTTCTTCAAGAGTCTGGTTTCCATTATCGATCCGCCCCTCCCGGATATGCAGTACCCTTACACCCATCCCCCTGCTCGACAAGGACGGCTTGATAATAACATCACCCAGGTTCCTGCATTTTTCCAACGCCTCCTGCGAAGAAACGGCCTTCCCCTCATAATAATAGAAACCGTTCATATTCTTCAAATAGATCCTGGGCTGATGGGCAGACGGAAGAAAGACGTCCGACAGGTTCTTATCCGTATACGCCCGCTTTAGCGGATATACATTCAACCTACCGACAATATTCGTCTTGTATTCACTCGTCGGCAAATACAATTTAGAATAAATCCCCGTCCGGGAGTAAAAGAAACGATGCCACTCCAATGGGATAGGATGCCCCAGAAGACCCGTATAAAACTCCTGGATCTCCTTTTCCTGCGCCTGCGTCAAAGATCTGCTTTGCTTAAGCTTCTTCTGGCTTGAGCGGATGCCGCTGATGTACTCCTTAACCTCTTGCCTGTCCTTATAACGAGAAAGGATTCCGATGGCTTTGTTTACAAGTTTGTCAATTAGTTTAGACATAAAAACTACTCGTTAATAATACGGTCTTCAAGCATCCTGACCATACGAGCCTTTCTCAGGTCGTTTTTCATCAAAAACGCCAGTTCGTCCAGTGAAGTCGGCCGCTGGCCACGCATGCATTTCCACAGTGCGGCCAAAGCCTCCTTGGTGTTTCTAGGCAGAAACATCTGACGAACCCGCCTTAACTCGCCCCTATCACGCGTTTCCAATGCTGATTTCAAGCATCTCCCATAAGCATCTGGATTGTTCAAGTACTCACAAATCAGCCTGTTATGCTCTTCGCGTCTTTCGTCGTAATCCACCACCATACCCAGGTTGTCCACATTGCGGGTATTAACCACCTCCCAAGTCAGATTACCATCGGTTATGGACATCAAGACGCACAAGCCTTCATACCAATGCGGGCGATTGGTGGCACGGTAATCATACCCATCTTTACTATTGAACAAGAGATTGCCCAAACTATAGAAAACCGGCTTCCCTTTATAGGTCTCCCACCCTTGCGGACAATGCGGGTGCGTGCCAATCACGCCGTCGGCCCCGTAATCGATGAAATCCCGGTACCGGGCGATGGTCTCCGGAAGCGGGACATCAATATACTCTATGCCGTCGTGCGGCAAGACGAACAGATAATCGAGCGTCTTTTTGGCTTCCTGGATAATATGATTGACCTGCAGGTCATTGATGTATGCGCACCCCAGCCCTTCGTGCCGGGAGACATCACTGAATACGCCCCTGTAAGCGGCAAAAGAAAGAGCCAGAAAGCCGATCCTGACACCGTGTACATCAACGGTCTTAACCTTGTACGCCTCCTCGTACGTGCCAGCGCCGAATCCGTCATCGCCCAACGCTGCCTTTGTCTTCAGGAAACCTTTATCTCCCCAGTCAAAAGCGTGGTTGTTCGCCATCGAGAACAGATTGAATCCCATATTTCGGAGGAATCCCGGAGCGTCGTCGTTCTGGTAGAACAACTCCCTGCCCCGGGAGGACACGGAGACTCCTTCCGGTCGCAACGGCACTTCAAAATTGACTATCCGCAAATCGCAAGCCCGGAGGACCTGCCGCAATTCCTCCGATACCGTTATCGGGGACGTGCTGGATTTCGAGCAGAAATCTCCTGCAAAAAAAAGACGAATCGTATCCATCCCGGACCTATATTATCCCATCCATAAACGGATATTGAACGTGTCACGCCGGCTCAAGGCATATTTGATAATTTCCTCCGTCATTTCTCCGAATGCCGGCCCGTGTGCAGTCTGGCTCAAGTCGGGACAGCGATTCCACTCGATCAATACGGGCCGGCCGGCACTGTCGATACCGAAATCCCAACCGACAAGGCTGAAATAAGGGAGTCGCTTATGCAAATCCTTCACAACCTGCATCGCATCTGAAAAAGCCGGGATCCTATATCCCTTAAGAGGCGTACCGACATCAGTCATCGGAATACGCTTCTCAGCAGGAGTACCATAAGCACAATCACGGACACAACCGTTTTCAAGGAGGATATCCGCATTGATTCCGCCGGCCGTTTCATTGTCGACCTGTTTATCCTTCCGGCCAATGCGGACGACGGCATACAAGATATAAACCTCGTCTCCCCTATGGAAGGACAAAACCCTTAACGTATTGAGCGAGGTCGGATTCAACCGGGCCATTTCCGGATGCTGGATGACCTTCTCCTGAACGATGAAGTTCTCCTTATAGGCTCCGAATAGGTCTTCCAGCGTCTCATTCTCTCCGATCCGCCCCCCTCTTGAGGAGAAAAGCCGAACCCCACACCCCCACATTCCGATCATCGAGGGCTTGATGACTACGCTTTCCAGATCCCGGCAGAGAGCGAGAGCCTCGTCCCGGGTAATCGGGCGCTTATCATCAAAGAAAAAGCCATCGATGTTCCGGATAATGGTCTTTGGCCGGTTCACGTCTGCGAAATAGTTGTCCAAAGAGCACTTGTCCGTATAGGCCATCGTGAGCGGGCGGTTGTTCAGCCGGTAGATTATGTCGGAATGATAAAAGCAAGTTGGGACATATCGGACGGAAAACTCTCCATTACGGGAATAGAAGTATTCGTGCCAGTAATACGGCAACTTCTTCCCGGTCAGGCCCATCCAATAAGCCTGGACCGCTTCTATCTGATCCTTTGTCAAAGGATTACGCTCACACTGAAGGAGCTTGCCCTTGATACTGTTGACATCCTGTTCGTACCAGAGCCGCTCACGAAGCTTCGTGAGCCGCTCTGAGGCGCTCATCTCAAATTTGCGGGCAAAGGAAATGGTCTTGTTATTCATCCTGACCTATGATTCAATAATAATACATTCTATCTCCGGGAAAGGCCGGCCTACCCATTGGCGACGATCCTTTCCAGATGGCTGCGTTTCAGCATGTTCCGATCCCGGCTCATCATAAACTGTTTGCCGGTTCTCTTCCAGGCAAAATAGCAATCCCGGATCTCGTCTCTCCACCCGCGGCGGATAAAATACTGCCCCGTCCGATCCCAGAAGTCATTCACCTCGATCACGACCGGGCCATCGTCGGTGATGGCGATATCCCAGCCAGCTGCCTTGCAATACGGGAACGCCTGCTGGAACTTTTTCACTTCTTCTTTGATGGATTCCCAGTTCTCGATGACCACACCATTCAATCGGCAGCCGCTGTCGGGATGACACTCGATCTCCTTGATTTTTCTCCATCCGTCAAATTGTATGACATTATATAGTTCCCCGGTCTCTATGTCCACCGTTCCGTCAACATTTCCACCACTACCCGCATTATCTACGCACTCGCCTTGACGACCCACCTTGAAGAATACCGCGATAATCTTCACCTCTCCATCCGGATAAAGCAATGTCATAAAGCGCACAGTATTGACCGATGATTCATTGAACGCAGCGAACTGCTTGGTCTGATAGACGACACTCTCGAAAATCAAGGCGTCTTGACCCAGCACCGATGACAATGAGATCTTCTCACCATCGAAACGGGTCATTACGGCATCATCTTCTTGGTAATCAATGGTCCGGATAACCCATACATTATCCCCGTGGGAACTCTCCGTTGGTTTGATGACACATGATTGCACATCTTTATGTTTCAAGATCCGAAGCACTTCACCCAGATTGCTTGCCTTCTCATCATTGGTGGCAAAACGGCCTTCCGGTTGATAATAGCAATACAGTTCAGACTTACGCACCCCGGTACCCTCGAGCATCTTGTGAGCCAGGTATTTGTTCCTGGCCAGAGAATAATACTTTTTCGGATTAAGATAATCCAGATAGAAACGCTGTTCGTTCAGGCCAAGGAATGTCCGTCGGAATTCTTCATCTTGCTTCTCAAACTCAAACTCATAGTATTCTTCCGTCGTGAGGCCCTTTGTCTCAAACAACGCACGATAGTCGGCTACAATCCTTTTTTGTTCATCTGCTGACGGAGAAATCGATGCCGCCCAAAGAAGCATGTCCGACTGGTCGGAGTCAGGACGAATCAAACGTTTAAATAAGTTCTTGATTTTCATCTGGATTTAGAGGTGTTTTCCTTCGATTTTATCTTTCTGACCAATCGCCCTGCATTTATTCTCAGAATCTCACGCAAACTGAAATACTCTCGGGCCGAACGATTGAACATATAAAAGTCTTCCCCCCATCTAGGCTCTGTTTTTATCAAGTCAACGATTGCATTATATGCCTTGACCATCTCTACCCGCATCCGTTTCTTGACGACACTTTCCGCATTCATCTGCTCCAACAGACCATAGCATCTTCCCATCGCAATAAACTTTCCGGCACTCTTCGGGCTGTAACTCTCCTGTAAGGATATCGCTGCTCCCGAAGACCGCATAAAATAAGTATAGAGACTTTGTGTAATACACTTCACAAAACGAGTGCATCTGCTAAGAAACTGATAGATATACAATATATCTTCCCGATAGTATATATCTTCTTGGAAGAAAATGTTATTATCCTTGATAATGGACGCCCGGAACAACTTATTGACACACCGACGGTCAACATTCCTTGGCTGAGGAACAATACCCATCAATGCGACAAACTCGGAGACCGTGTATCTGCCCTCACGGCACTTCCTGGCTGGAGTCATCAATTCTCCATTCCTGTAAAACGTATAAAATGCGCTTACCAAGTCGATATCATCCGTCGCAAATTCCAGATAAGTCTCTATCGCATTATTCGGCAATTCATCATCGGGATCAGGTATCATCACCCAATCACCTTTCATGTTCTTAAGGCCGACATTTCGGGCAGAGCTCACGCCGCCATTCGGTTTATGAAAGACCCTTATCCGACAATCTGCTTGTGCATATTCATCGCAAATAACCCCACTCCTGTCTTCAGAGCCATCATCGATAAGGAGGAGCTCCCAGTTATCATAAGTCTGCTTCAGGACACCTTGGATGAAAGCCGGGAGATAAAGCTCAATATTGTAAACAGGAGCAACAATAGACACCAGCGGGGTGTTGTTGCGTTGTTTTTCCATCTCTATTTCCATCAACTATCGAATCAGTAAAACAGGCTCTTTGTCTTCCAAGCATTAAAAGATGTCTCACGATCCGTGACAAGGTCATCCTCCAGTTCCGGCCAAACCGACACGATACACTTGTCCAAACTCCCGGAGTGACTTGACTTGAACAGGACAAGATCGCCGGGACGGGTCGTCTCCCTGATCTTCATTGACAGATCTTCCAACGAGTCAAGACACACCAACGACAAAGAATCCCTGACCGGAATGGTCTCGATCGCCCTTCTCAACTTACTGCCACTCGTCATCAGGATATCGAAGCGCGATGCGTCCACAAATCCTACGATATCCTGATGCATGCTTTCCGACAAGGCTCCCACTTCCTCCACATCTCCCAGGACAGCGATACGCTTCCCTGAAACCGGAATGGAATCACAAGCATCGATAGCGGCTTTCATCGATCTGGCAACGGCATTGAAACAATCTGCATAAACGGTCACGCCATCCGCAGTTTTAATGATATTCTGCCTAACTCCCTCTGTCTTGTATTCTCCCAGACCTTTGACAATATTCTGCGGGGTCACGCCGTTACAATAACCGGCAGCGAACGCATATAAGGCACAGGCCGCATTATGGTGCGCATAAATATTATGCAGCATCACGTTATATTGCTCACCCGTTTGCTTGACCATAACATCAAATGTCAATCCGTCTTCACAAACCTGAATGTTCCCGGCGCAGAAATCCGCATCAGGATTTCCAATAGAGGTAGTCACGGCTTTCCGTCCATTCAGCAAATCGAAACGATCGAACTCATCTATGTTCACGATGACCTTTCCGTCCGGCACCATATATTTGGTCACGGAACAAATCTCCTCGGTGAGTCTCTCGACGGAACCGAAAAATTCTATATGTGAATTATCAATGGTCGTGATGACAAAGATGTCCGGATGCAACATTTCAGAGATGTACTGTGTTTCATCCGGTTCTCCCTCATGCACTTCCTGAACCATTTTCTCGGCACGAGGCGGTATATGCTGCACGGAAAAACCAACGGAGGTTTTCGTATTAACATTGAGCTTGGTAAAAGCTGTATTGAATTGCGTCTTCAACACCAAGCCGATCATACTCTTCACGGTGGACTTCCCGATACTTCCGGTCACGCCCGTAATAGACACCCGTTTTTGTAAATCCCGATAATACCTGCATAATTTGGCATACACCTCAACGGGTTTATCGGAAATAATGCAAGGGAAACCCTCAAGATCCCTATATGCGATCAAAGCGATACAGCCCTTCTTCATGGCTGCTTCCGCTTCCTTATCGTGGAGTATATAACAGATCGATCCTTTCGGAACATACCAAGAATCACGCGTACATATCTGATAGACAATCGCATTACGGGCAGCCTGGGCCTTAGCATTCAATTTGACGTCCGGCCCCAGATAATCGCACAAAAAACCCAATGTCTTATATTTCTCAGGATACCTCAACCGTCGTATTTGCTCCGCTGCCGAGGAGACTACCTTATATTTAAGTTTTTTTAAAAAACTCCTCATAAAACTAATTAGTCCTTAACTTTTCTTTCCCAAAACCTGAATCTGGAAGGGATGACTGACAACGTATACTCAAAAGCTTTTGGTTTGAAAAGAAGTGCCCAACCCAGATATAACAAAACATACAAAAAGGCTTTCAACACTCCTTCCAGATACATATTCATATGCAAGAGATTCACGGAGAAATAGCAAATAGCCGCGATGGTTACCGAGGCGACCGCCGTCGGTAGGAGATCCATCAACTGCTTGTCCCATCTATATCCGATATATCTCGAAACCAGACCGATATTCACAAAATAGCAAAACCAGTTATACAACACATATCCGGCCAACAAACCCTTCATCCCCCAAATCAAAAGGCCGATTACTACAATGGTCGACCCCAAAATCCGCTTAATCAAGGTCCAGTTGAACATCGCCTTGCTTTTCCCGATCGCAGCGATCGATTGGGTATTGACTCCCTGCAGGCACTCGGCCAGGCCGACCAGGCAGAGCACTTGGAAATACGGTATACTAGGCAGCCATCTGTCAGAGTAAAGCAGAACAAAGATTGGCCTCGCCGTCAGCATCAAAATGAACATGATCGGGAAGGACAAGAATGAAATGGTCATCGTCAATCTCTTGATTATACTCCCCAACCGAACCTTATCATCCTGCACTTCGGCATATAATGGATATGTCATCTGCGTCATGATGGATGAGATGCTCGAAGATGCCAGGCTCTCCGTACTGGCCGCTTTGGTAAAATAGCCCAGTGTTGTCGGGTTGTACAATCTTCCTATCAATAACTGGGACAATTTAGCTCCAAACTTATTTACCAAAGAAGACAGGAACATATAGAAGCCAAAACTGAACAGTTCCTTGAACGAAGTCCAAGAGAAGGTCAGGATCGGGCGCCATTTGACGAAGAACCAGAACACCAAGGCAGGAATGGCCGCTGTGATGATGTGTTGCGCCACCAAAGCCCATACGCCAAAGCCTTTATAAGCCATAAAGACGGTAACGGCCAAGGCAGTAACCGAGGTGATTATCGTAACGATTGAAAGAAGCTTGAAGTTTAGTTTCTTCCTCAACTGGTTACGCTGGACGATATTGAAGGCATAGATGAAAAGGATGACGCCCTGGACGCGGAGGACATCACGCAAAAGCGGGATATCATAAAACCGCGATATGGCAGGAGCGCACACATACAGGATGGCATACATCACGGCCGCAACGCCGAGATTCCAAAAAAAGATCGTGGAATAATCCTCCTGCGTCGGCTGCTTCTTCTGGATCAACGCCGACCCGAAGCCGCCGTCGATAAAGGCTTCCGCCAGCACCATGAAGATGGACAACATCCCGATGCAGCCATAGTCATAGGGCGTGAGGAGCCGCGCCAGAATGATTCCGGAGATGAACTGGATCCCCATCGTAGAATACTTCTGCAATGCGGTCCAGACCATACCGGATGCGGCTTTTTGTTTCAGGGAAGCCACAAGTAATCCTTATTCCGTTATCGCCTTTTTGATATCTTCCAGCATCACGTCTTCCTTCCCCAGCAAGTACTGGATCGTACGGGCGCCGGATTTCAGGTCTTTGCCCAACAAGGCAGAAGACAAGGCGACGATGCCCTCCTGGATGGAAGTGTCCGCACCCACAAGCTTGGCCACGGAGATATACAGGCCCAAGCCCATCGGGACATCCTCGTTCAGATACCGGTGATTGATGAAAGACGGCCCCTTGTTGGAAGAGTCCGCAAATGAGCGGAACACCGTCATCGGATCAATGCTCAGGTCTTCCTCGTTGCGCCACTTGGCCGCCTCGAAATAGTCAAGCGGTTCGCAGCCGAAAGCCTGCAGCACCTTGTTCTTCTCCACGTCGAACGCCTTGATTACGTTGACGACGGACGGGGTGAAAGCCTCCCGGTACATCCAGAACTCGCCGTTGCTGTATTCGATGCGCGAGGCGGAGAACAGGATGCCGATCGGGTGGACAATCATATTGGGATTGTGGAATGCCGACTCGAGAATGTGTTTGCGGGTGTATTTGGTATTGTCGAAACACTTCGAGAGCACGGCCATCACTTCCGGGGTACGGGCCACAGGCAGGACGGAAAATGCGTTGCGAGGGTTATAGAAAGAAATGCGGACATAAGACGAGTCCATAATGCGGCCGTTGTACGCCGTGGTCTCCCATTCGCTGTAGGTGACGTCTTTTTTGATATACTTCCTGAAGATCAGGCTGCCCATATAACCCGGTACCAGGACAATGATCTGTCCGTCCCGGACATACGGCGAGATCAACTGGGCAACGAACTCGTGCTGCGAGGTGGTCGTCATTACCATGATGACGTCGCCGAAACGGACGGCGCTCTTGACATCCCGGGTAATCAGGGCGGGGTGTACGTCAAACTCTTTTCCGCCGCCCTGAAGGGTATCGTCCTTGACGTGATAGAAACCCTCGACCTTGATCTGGTCAAAGAAACGGCCATTGGTATTGGACGTCTTCAGCAGCGCCACCTCGTATCCTTTCTCATACAATTTCGCAGCATGGATAAGACCGGAATTGCCGCAGCCGATAATAGTAAACTTCATAATGCAGTTCTATGATTTATCTATGATTTATCTATGATTACTTCAAAAGCCCAACTTTAAATCGCAGGCCGAAATTAACCCATTGAAAATTCTGCACTTCAAACATCGCCTCGAACCGGTTGTCCCAGATGGAAGCGATGAATCCGATATTTGGGGTGCGGGAGTCATATTCCGCAATCAGGCTGACGTCGTCCAGGATCCAAAGGTCCTGAAGCCAGACCGGACGCCAGTTCACGCCCACACAGGGGGCCTTGATCCGATAATCCCGACGCCAGTTGAACTGATAGCCGGCGTGCACGCCCACCCCGCCCCAGGCAGTCGGAATGTTCTTGGACAAGACAACGAAGTTGCGGTTGAAAAAGGCATTGCCGCCCTTGGAAACGTCCGCATCTATATAATTGCCTCCCTGGGCGCCCGTCGTCGGGTCGCTGATGCCTACCACCAACGCCGGCATCCAGGCCAGTCCGAACTCCCCTTCTTTCAGCACCTGGAGACGCCCGGAGAAATGCCGGTCCTGGTTGAACATGAGCAGGTCCCGCTCGGAGGGATGGGCCCGGCGTTTCCCATCGAAGATCGTACACACATAACTGACTTCCACACGGCTCCAGAACGTGATGGTGAACCCGTACTGGAACGTATCATACCCCCACGCAGATGAAGACAGCGAATGCCGGTTCAGGTAATTGTTGGTAATCATGAACGTCCCATCCGCCTGCATCTCCGCCGTAGGCATCTGCAACAGGCCCGTCCCGCAGTCCGCGAACTGGGCCCGGGCCGTTCCGGCCCCCAGGGCCAGGAGAAGAAGGAGGAGCAGAACCGCCTTTTTCATTCAACTGATCTTTTCCAGATAACTGGGGTGGATGTAACTGACCGCAACCACGGCGACGCCGGTCACGGAAACGATGAGCTTCCGGTCTTTCTTGATGCGCTTGATGTAGCCTTCGGCACCCTTGTAGATCCCGTCGGTCACACGGACGCGGTCGCCGATGTGATACTCGGGCGCATCAGCGCCGAAATACTTGACATTCCGGCCGGCATCGGCGGAAGTCACCAGGATGAACGAGCGCATCTCCTCGTCGCGGATGGCGCCCGGCTGCCGGCTCTCGGGTTCGGCATAGTACATGAAATCCTCATTGTGGCTGCGCTTGAAATCGCAAAGCCACTGTTCGGCGCAACGCACGAAAAGCAGCGAAGGAATCAGTTGCTTTTCGACATAGGTCAGGCGGCCGCTGTCGAACTGCTCCACGGTATGGACCGGGACATACGTCTCCTTTCCCTCGTGTTCAAACAGGGTTTTTACATACACGACCCGGTTGTAGAACACCTTGAGGGCGTACCAGTGAAGGCCTTCCGGCGAGGGCTCGATTAATTTGGATGTCACGATGGAGTATATTTCTCCCACTCCCCGGCCTTCAGAAGACGAATGCCGGGTAACAGTCGGGTTTGACGGGAGTCGGGCCCGTTCGGCAGGCGCGCTCCTATCCAAGAGCCGGTTCTGCAAACCCTTTCATCAGGCTCTCTTTCCAGAGGAGCCTAAAATTGTACAAAAATAAACAATTCTTATGACATACCAAAAGAATTGCTAAAGCAAAGGGGGAAAAAACAGGAAAAAGCGGCTAAAAACCCTTGTACGTCCGCCGGATCTGTTCGTATCCCGCCAGGGTTCCGATGTCGTAACGGTGGCCGGGCATTTCCCAGGCGAACACCAGCGTCCGGCGGCAGAGCCAGGCGATGAAACTGCCGGGGGCGTCGGTGCCGCAGCCACCGTCGTCGATGGCGGTGCGCACCAGGCGAAGATCCGCGGCGGTAAAGCAATAAAATGCCGGCACACACCAGTGGGAGGCCGGATTCTCCGGCTTCTCCGCCATTGACAGGAGTCGGTCGCCGGGGCCGAGTTCCGCCACGCCGGACCGGCGCAGCCGAGCCGCTTCCGGTTCGAAATACCGCATCACGCACGAAGCGCCTTTTCCCTCCGCATAGCGGACGAAGCCGGACAGGCTGAAATCCAGCAGGTTGTCCCCGGCCATTACCAGCAGGTCGTCGTCGATCCCGCAGCGGTCGATCGTAAAGCGGATGTCCCGTACGGCGCCCAGGCGGGTCTCGTTGCTTTCAGTTCCGTCATCGACAATGGTGACGGCCCGGTGCGAGGAAGCCCATTTTTCAAAAATGCCGGCGAACTTATGGTTCGTCACGACATAGTATTCCTCGATCCGGCCATCCCGTTCCAGATCGTCGATCAGCCAGTCCAGGATCGGCTTTCCCGCCACTTCCAGCAGGGGTTTCGGGAAGTTTTCCGTCAGGGGATACAGGCGGGTGGCATACCCCGCGGCAAGGATCAGGCACTTCATAACTCGACTCCGTCGGCGCTGTCGCAGATGAACGCGGCGTATTTTCCGGCCATGCCGGGGAAACTCTTCAGATAGGCGTCCCCGACGTTCCGGCAGACGGATTCCTCGAATGCGGGGTCGATCAGGGCCATGCAGCAGCCCTTGAAACCGGCGCCGCTGAAACGGCCCCCGTAAATGCCTTCGGTCCGGGTCATGATCTCATAGAGGCGGATCTGCTCGGGCGCTCCGGACTCCCAGTTGTGTATACTGCTCCAGCCGGACTCGAACGAGAGCCGGCCATATGCCTCGATGTCGCCCCGACGCCAGGCTTCCGCGCCCTGTTCCACGCGTTCGAACTCGGTGTACCAGTGTTCGCAGCGACGGGCCCAGGGAGCCGGAAGGCGGTCCTTGTACCGCTCGTACACCGCCCGCGGGACATGGCGGGCCATCGCCTCCCCGAACTTGCCGTATTCCATTCCGGCGAGCGCCTGGAGGGCATAGACGCCGGCCCGGAGCTCGTCCACGCGCATGTTGTACTTCGACCCGGCGAGGTTGTGCTCCAGTCCGGAGAAGAAAATGGCGATCTCATAGGGTTTCATCGACGGCGACTGGGGTATCAGCTCATACTTTCCGTCTGCCGTGTCCAGATAAAGCAGGTGACCCCGCCGGCCCAGCACTTCGCAGCTCTGGTCCAGTTTACCCACACTGACGCCAACATAGTTCAACTCCGCATCGTACGCAATATCAATCAGTTCCTGCTGCGTGAGCGAGACGCCGTTGACGCGGCAGAGCGCCAGCAGGAAGGAAAGGATGACCGCCGCGCTGGAGGACAGCCCCCCGATGGGAAGCGTCCCTTCGATGACGCCGCACAGGCCCGTAGCCAGCCGGTATCTGCGGCCCAGCGAAAGGGTGGCCCCGCGCAGGTAGTCGGCCCAGTCGCCCTGCCGGGACGCCGGCACCGATGCGATATGCCACTGGGCCCGTTTCGGGAACTGCAGGGAGGCCATCTCCACCACGCCGTTCTGCTTGGCGGAATAGGCGATGTGGATGCCCTTGTCGATAGCCAAGCCGGTGATCTTGCCCAGGTTATGGTCGGAATGGGCGCCGATCGGGCAGATCCGGTACGGGCAGAAAGAGCGGCCGTCCGGCTCGCGGCCATAGGTTTGCCGGAATCTGTCTTCACAAAGCATATTCTGTACGTCGGTTATTCAGTCGTCAGGGCGGCGAGGCAGCGGCGCAGGCTGTCCGTCCAATACGGAATGGAAAGCCCGAAAGTCCGTTTGACGAGCGTCTTGTCCAGCACGGAATACGCCGGGCGCCGGACCGGGCTCGGGAATTCATCGGAATGGCAGGGCCGGATATCGCAGGCCGCGTGGCCGGCATACCCGGCAATCGCTTTCGCGAAATCGTACCAGCTGCACACGCCTTCATTGCTATAGTGATATATGCCGCAGGGAGATTCTTCGCTTCGCTCAGAATGACAAAGGAGGATGGTTACGATGGCCGCCGCCAGATCGGCGGCGTAAGTCGGGGTGCCCACCTGGTCGAAGACCACCTTGAGGGAAGGTTTTTCCGCCGTCAGGCGAAGCATCGTGCGGACGAAGTTCTTGCCGAATTCACTGTAAAGCCAGGCAGTCCGCAGGATGACATAGCGGCAACCGGAGGCTTGTATCGCCTGCTCGCCGTGAAGCTTCGTCAGGCCGTAAACCCCCGTCGGCGTCCCGGTCTGCCCTTCCCGGCAGGGGGTGTTGCAGGGATCCCCGCCGAAGACATAATCCGTACTGACGTGCACCAGCAGGCCGCCCGCGTCGCGCATCACCTCCGCAAGGATCTGCGGGGCACGCGCATTAAGGAGTTCCGCCAGGTCGGGATGGCTCTCCGCCGCATCCACGTCGGTGTAAGCCGCACAGTTGACGACGGCGTCGATCCCGGATTCCCGTACGAGGGAACGGACAGCCTCCGGGTCCGTGATGTCGAGCCGTCGGGTGGACAGGTCCACGCCCGCCCCGCCGAGCCTGCGGAGCATTACCGCCGATTCCCCGGAGACGTCGTTGATATCGGTGAAAATGAAACGATGCCCGGAAGCCGGAGCATCCGCTGCGACAAGGCGCAACTCATTGCCCAGCTGACCGTTGGCTCCTGTGACGAGGATATTCATATCAGTCTGCAAAAACAAAAGGGCTGTCCGTGAGGACGGCACGGTTCCGGTCCTTTTCGCTCATCGTCGCCTGATCGGGCGGGATGCGCCAGTCAATCCCGAGCGCCGGGTCGAGCAGCTGGATGCCGGAATCCGCCTCGGGATGGTAGAATTCATCGCACTTGTACTGGAAGACCGCATCCTCGCTCAGGACGGCGAATCCATGGGCAAAACCCTTGTCGATGAAAAGCTGGCGATGGTTTTCGCCCGTCAGTTCCACGGCAACGTGCTTTCCGTAGGTCGGGGACCCCTTCCGGATGTCCACGGCCACATCCAGTACGGTCCCCCGGACGCAGCGCACCAGTTTGCTCTGGGTAAAGGGCGGATTCTGGAAATGAAGGCCCCGGATAACGCCGTAGCGGGATTTAGATTCGTTGTCCTGCACGAAGCGGACGGGATGCCCCAGCACCGGCACCACCTCCGCGTCGAAATCCCGTTGGGAGAAACTCTCGAAAAAATAGCCGCGCGCGTCCCCGAAAACCCGCGGCTCGAGGATCAGCACACCCTCTATGTCCGTCTTGATTACGTTCATCTCTTCCGCTTCTCGTCCTCGATGCATTTGAGCAGGTACTGCCCATACTGGTTCTTCAGCATCGGCTGCGCCAGGGCGCGCATCTTCTCCTCATCGATCCAGCCGCGGTGGTAGGCGATGCCCTCCAGGCAGGCGATCTTGAGGCCTTGGCGCTTCTCGATCACTTCCACGAAGATGGACGCCTCCGCCAGGCTGTCGTGCGTACCGGTGTCCAGCCAGGCGAATCCGCGGCCGAGGGTCTGGACCTTCAGTTCACGGGCTTCGAGGAACGTCTGGTTCACGGTCGTGATCTCCAGTTCTCCGCGGGCGGACGGCTTGATGTGTTTGGCGATTTCCACCACCTTGTTGGGGTAAAAATACAAGCCCACCACGGCATAGTTGCTCTTCGGCGCAGAAGGCTTTTCCTCGATGCCCAGGCAGTTGCCGTCCGCATCGATCTCCGCCACGCCGTAGCGTTCGGGATCATCCACCCAGTAGCCGAATACGGTGGCCTTGCCGTCCTGCTCCGCCGTGCGCACCGCCTCTTTCAGCAGGGGTGTGAAACCGCTGCCGTGGAAGATGTTGTCGCCCAGCACCAGGCAGACGCTGTCGTCTCCGACGAACTCTTCGCCGATGATGAAAGCCTGTGCCAGGCCGTCGGGAGAAGGCTGCTCGGCGTACGCGAAACGCACGCCGTAATCGGAGCCGTCGCCCAGCAGGCGCCGGAACCCCGGCAGGTCCTGCGGGGTGCTGATAATCAATATGTCGCGGATGCCCGCCAGCATCAGCACGCTGATCGGGTAGTACACCATCGGCTTGTCGTAGATGGGGAGCAGCTGCTTGCTGACGCCCTTCGTGATCGGGTATAGCCGGGTGCCGGAGCCTCCTGCGAGTACGATTCCTTTCATATGGTTCGATTAAACATACAAAGATAGGCATTTTGCCGCAGAGATAAAAATTGTGTATTTCCCGCACTTTCCATAACTTTGTGGTCTATGCGCAAGTTCAAGTCATTGCTGATCGTCTTGGCCGGGATGCTCCTGGCAGGCTGCCACGGGACCCTCCGTCCCTACGAGGGGACCTACGACCAGGTCCTCGTGTACTGCGCCCTGGGCTACAACAACCTCAGCGGCAACCTGGCCGCCAATTTCGAGGATATCCAGACGGACATCCTCCCCGGTCTGTCCAGCGACAAGGCGATCGTTGCGTTCTGCCACAACACGGCAGCGGGCGGCGGCTACACGACACCCAACCCTCCGGTGCTCGTCCGGATCTACCGAGGCCGCGACGGACAGCCGGTGGCGGACACCCTCAAGACCTATGACGCCGGCATGGTCAGCGCATCCAAAGAGAGCCTCCGGCAGGTCCTGGAAGAGGTCCGGACAAGCTTCCCTGCCAAGCACTACGGGATGGTTTTCTCCTCCCACGGAACCGGCTGGTTACCAGATAATTATAATAGCGGCTCCGAGCGTTCCAGCCTCCGGAGCAGCCTTCCGGAACCTGCGTCTTCCTGGCCGCTGACCAAGGGCGTCGGGAACCAGTTCTCCGGCAGTTTCCGGGACCCGGACATCCGGTGGATCGAGCTGCAGGATTTTGCGGCAGCCATCCCGATGAAACTGGACTATCTGATCCTCGACGCCTGCCTGATGGGTACGGTGGAGACTGCCTGGGAGCTCCGGAACGTCTGCGACCGGCTGGTGTTCTCGCCTACCGAGATCCTTGCGGCGGGCATGGTGTACAATACCCTCTCCTGGGACATGTTCAGCGGCTCCCAGCCGGACCTGGAAACATACTGCCGGGAATATTACGAGTATTATGACGCACAGTCCGGAAGCTATCGCTCCGCGACCGTAACGCTGGTGGAGTGCGGAAAACTCGACGCCCTGGCGGATGCCTTCGGCGCCATCGTGGCGGCACACCGCGACAAACTTTCGATCAGCCTGGCCGGGAGCGTGCAGCATTATTATTACAGGGGAAGCAAGCTGAGTTTCTTCTTCGACCTGCGGGACCTCGCCGACCAGCTGGGCGCCACCTCCGCGGAAATGGCGCGGCTCGACGCCGCCCTCGCCGAGGCCGTCAGTTATCACGCCGAGACGCCGACGTTCTTCGACCTCAAGCTCGAGCGCTGCTGCGGCCTGTCGACCTATATCCCGGACGCCTCCCGCCCCCGGCTCAACGCCTTCTACCGCACCCTCTCCTGGAACGACCGCGTCCGTCTGGTAGAATAGGGAAAGTATTGGAAAATCAGAAATATTCAGTATCTTTGCGCGCATTTTGAAAACCGCTAAGGTTTTGGTGCAATGGGATTTGGGTTCGCCCCAAATTGAGTAACACATTTTAACAAACAGAACAATGCAGCATTTTGAACTGAAAGGCCAGACCCGCAAGGTCGGCAACAAGGCCGTCATCAAGGCCTTCCGCCGCGAAGGCCTCGTGCCGTGCAACCTGTACGGCCTCGGTATGGAGAACGTCCTCTTCACCGTCAACGCCAAGGACCTCAAGGCCCTCACCGACACTCCGAAGGCATACATCGTGGACCTCGTCCTCGATGGCGGCGCCCCGCAGACCGCCGTCCTGCACGAAATCCAGTGGCATCCCGTCACGGACGCCTGCCTGCACATCGACTTCCTCGCCGTGGACGAGAAGAAGCCCATCACCATCAGCGTCCCGCTCGTGATTACCGGTCACGCCAAGGGTGTCCAGCAGGGTGGCAAGTTCTACCAGAACACCCGCAGCCTGCGCATCTCCGCCCAGATGAAAGACCTCCCCGACGAGATCACCGTGGACATCACGCCCCTCGGACTGGACAAGCGCATCAAGGCTTCCGACATCCAGGTGAAGAACGTCGCCGTCGTCTCCGACAAGGACACCATCATCTGCGGCGTCAAGACCACGCGCAATGTTACTGCGGCTGCTGCGGAGGAATAAACCCGAAGCTCCCGTGGCTGACAAGTGTTATCTGGTGGTCGGGCTCGGCAACATCGGTGCCGAATACGCCAACACGAGACACAACATCGGTTTTATGATATTGGATGCCTGGGCCCAGGCATCCAATGTCGTTTTCGAGCCCGGCCGTTACGGCGACATGGCCGTCGTGCGGGACAAGGGGCGGGAATTCCACCTGCTGAAGCCCTCGACCTACATGAATCTCAGCGGCAACGCCGTCCGCTATTGGCTGCAGAAACTCGAAATCCCCCGCGAATGCCTGATGGTCATCTGCGACGACATCAACCTTCCCTTCGGCACGATCCGCCTGCGCGCCAGCGGCAGCGACGGCGGGCACAACGGCCTCGCCCATATCGGGGAGATGCTGGAAAGCAAGGAATGGGCGCGGCTGCGCATCGGCATCGGACACGACTTCGCCCTGGGCGGACAGATCGACTACGTGCTCGGCAGCCTGTCGGAAGAGCAGCTTAAGGAAATCCCCGGAATAGCCCGCACCGTGGCCGGCGGTCTGCGCACCTGGGCCTTCCTGGGTGTCCAGAAGGCCATGTCGCAGCTGAATTCGCGCATAAAAACCGAAAAAACCGCAATTGAAGATTGAATTTGAGAGAAATATTTGTTTTTTTTTCGATTCTTTCTTACCTTGCAGTGGCATAAGCAGTTACCACTAACATTTTAAAAATATCAAATCATGAAAGAACTTGTAAAGAAAATCGAAGAGACGATGGACCTTTTCAAGGTCAACGCCGAAGCTCAAGTCGTCAAGGGAAACAAGGCCGCCGGTGCCCGCGCCCGCAAGGCCGCCCTGGAGCTGATGAAGGACCTCAAGGAGTTCCGCAAGGCTTCCGTCGCTGACGCGAAGTAATTTTTTTTGAAATTTTTTGCAACGTTTCTGAAACCGCCCGCATCTATGTTGTAGGTTTAGGTTTTAGTACACGTCTAAAGGTCGGTAGCCGCGAGGTTTCCGGCCTTTTGCTCTTTTCCGGAAGAATCACTATCTTAGTGCTATGTTTCTGACGCTGATTGCCGTGTTCCGGATGGTGGTGCTGCCTGTCCAGTTCCAGGACAGGGAATTCCGCGTGAGCCGGGGCGAACTGGAAGCCGAGACGGCCGCGGCGGAAGCCTACTTCAACCGGCAGTTCGCGGGAGAGCGGGAGTTCCGCTTCGAACTCGCTCCCGTCAGGACCCTCCCCAAGCAGCTCGCCTATTACGGCGGGAACCACTCCGGGCAGCGCGACGCCCGCCTGGAGGAAGCCGTCCGGGAAGCGTGCCTGCTCGCGGACGCCGACGTGGACTTCTCCCTGTACGACCCGGACGGCGACGGCGCCGTGGACGGTGTCCTGCTGCTTACGCCCGGGCCGGGCGAAGAGGAAAGCGGCAAGCCGGACGACCTGTGGTCCCGCAAGGACGAACTGTCCGCCATCGGCAAGGCCATCACGCTGGACGGCAAGAGGATCGACCGCTTCGCCGTCCTTCCCCAGGGACGGCCGGGCATCTTCTGCCACGAAATCGGGCACCTGCTGGGCCTGCCCGATTATTACGACACGGACGGGGAGGACAGCGGCGGGAAAACCCCGGGGCTCTGGGACAGCGCCCTGATGGACGAAGGCTGCAAAAAAGATCCGACACCGGACTTCAACGCTTTGGATTTCAACCTGCTGGGCATAAGTCAGTGCGACACGCTGGCCACCGGACACTATGTGCTGGAACCGCTCATCACCTCGCGCAGGTACCTCTATGCACCGGCCGGGAAGAAGGATGAGTTCTTCCTTTTCGAGGCGCGTGCCGGCGGCCTGCTCGTCTATCACGTCGACCGTTCGGACAATCCGGCGGGTTTCGCACCTCAGTATGAGGCCGAACTCTCCGCCCGCGAACGCTGGGAATTCGGGCTCGTCAACAATAACCCCGGGCATCCCTGCGCCCGCCTGGTTCCGGCGGACCCGGAGGCGGCGGACTTCTCGCGGGTCCCCTTCCCCCAGCCGGGCCTGGACTGCTTCGGCTCCGATACGCCCGCCCGCTTCCGCTCCTGGAGCGGACGCTCGGGCGGACTCGCCCTCACCGGCATCCGGCCGGACGGGAACGGCGGCGTCGAATTCGACGTAATCGCCCCGATCGTCCTGACGGACGTCACCGTTTACCAGGACGCGGCCCTGGTCCGCTGGAGCTGCGATCCGTCTCTCGGCGGCATCGAGGGGTTCGACCTGCGCTGGACCGACGGCGAGGACGATTTCAGCGCGGCGGCGGCCCCGGACGCGGCCAGTTTCACCCTGGAGCGCCTGCGGCCGCAGACGGGCTACAGCTTCAGCGTCACGGTCCGTATCTCGGAGCGGGAGCGCTATTCCGTCAGCGACCGCTTCGTGACGAAGATGTACCGCGGCGGCTCGTACCCCTACATCTACCTCAACAACACCACGCGCAACATCGACGGCAGTTTCCCCCTCGGGACCCGCATTCCGCTGCGCGTGTTCAATGCCACCGACGTGGAGCAGGTACGCTGGTTCTTCGACGGCGTCCGGATCCAGGCGGACGGGGACGGCGGCTTCACGCTGCGCCGCTCCGGCCTGCTCAAGGCGGAGATCCTGCACACCGACGGCACGTCCGAGCTCATCGTCAAGCAAATCACCGTCCTATGATGACCCGTTTCCGCCCCGCACGCGCCCTGCTGCTCTTCGCCACAGTCCTGCTGCCCGTCCTGACCGGGTGTACGGACAAGCGGATGCGTTCCGCCTTCAGTGAGAACGACGAGATCCGCCTGATGGTCGGCGGCTCCATCCCCTTTACCTACGAGCCGAACACCTGCCAGCTCTCCTTCAGCCGCGACCGCAAGGAGTTCCGGGCCCACACCGACAACATGTCCGACTTCTACGCCGTCCGCTTCACGGAGCTTCCCACCATCCAGGGTCAGACCGTCACGGCGGACCTGACCTGGACGACGGAAAGGGACGTGCTGACACGGAAAAATCTCACCCTCGAAGTCGTACGCATCGAGGGTGATCAATTCTGGCTGTGGAGCAATTCAGGCCGGATCGGCCTGTGCATCCGTATCTTAGAATGACAGGGCGATCTGGATGAAGTCGTCCGCCTTGAGGGACGCTCCGCCAATCAGGCCGCCGTCAATATCCTTCTGGGCAAAGAGTTCCTTCGCGTTGGACGGCTTGCAGGAGCCGCCGTACAGGATCGTCACGTCGTCCGCGACAGCCGCGCCGAATTTGCCGGCGAGGACTTTGCGGATGAAGGCGTGGATCTCTTCCGCCTGCTCCGGGGTGGCCGTTTCACCGGTACCGATGGCCCAGACGGGCTCATAGGCGACGACGATCTTCTTCATATCCTCGGCGGTGAAATTGAACAGGACGTTCTTGATCTGGGCCTCGCAAACATCGAAGTGCTTGCCGGCTTTGCGCTCTTCCAGGACTTCTCCGACGCAGAGGATCACGCCGAGACCCGCCGCCAGGGCGAGTTTGACCTTCTCGACCAGTTTCTCGTCGGTCTCGCCGTAGTACTGACGGCGCTCGGAGTGCCCGAGGATGGTCCACTGGCAGCCGACGGCCTTCAGCATGTCGGCGGAGACTTCGCCGGTGTAGGCACCCTTGACGTGGTCGGCGCAGTTCTGCGCGGAGAGTTCGACCTTCGTGCCTTCCAGCTGCTTGGCGCAGCAGCACAGGTGGGTGAACGGCGGGGCGATGATGAGGCCGACGCCTTCGGGGACTTCCGCCGCACGGGCCGCGACGGCCTTTGCCAGTTCGATGCCATCAGGTCTGGTGGTGTTCATCTTCCAGTTGCCTGCAACGATTTTCTTTCTCATATTCTAATTGTAATAAATTGTTTCGACCTACAAATTTACTAAATTTGCAGACTTATTCATGTGTATCTGATGAAGAATTTTGTAGAAGAGCTCAAATGGAGAGGCATGATCCAGGATATCATGCCCGGAACGGAAGAAAAACTGATGGAAGGCCCGCAGGCCGCTTACGTGGGGATCGACCCCACGGCGGACTCCCTGCACATCGGGCATCTCGTCAGCGTAATGATACTCAAGCATTTCCAGAACTGCGGCCACAAGCCCTTCGCCCTCATCGGCGGCGCCACCGGCATGGTCGGCGACCCTTCGATGAAAAGCCAGGAGCGCAACCTGCTGGACGAGGCTACCCTCAACCACAATGTCGCGGGCCTGAAAGCGCAGCTCAGCCGTTTCCTCGACTTCGACTCCGACGCCCCCAACAAGGCGGAACTCGTCAACAACTACGACTGGATGAAGGACTACACTTTCATCAACTTCATCCGCGACATCGGCAAGCACATCACCGTCAATTACATGATGGCCAAGGACAGCGTGAAGAAACGCCTTTCCCGCGAGTCCAGCGAAGGGATGTCCTTCACCGAATTCAGCTACCAGCTGATGCAGGGCTATGATTTCTACTGGCTCTGGAAGAACAAGGGCTGCATCCTGCAGTTCGGCGGTTCCGACCAGTGGGGCAACATCACCACCGGCAGCGAACTCATCCGCCGCATGGACGGCGGCGAGGCCTTCGCCCTCACCTGCCCGCTGATCAAGAAGGCCGACGGCTCCAAGTTCGGCAAGACCGAGAAAGGGAACGTCTGGCTCGACCCGGAGCGCACCTCGCCGTACCAGTTCTACCAGTTCTGGCTGAACGTCAGCGACGAAGACGCCGAGCGCTTCATCAAGATCTTCACCCTGCTGGACCGCGGGACCATCGAAGCAGCCATCGAAGCCCACCGGCAGGCTCCCGAGCGCCGCGAACTCCAGCGCCTGCTCGCCCGCGAGGTGACGGTCATGGTCCACGGGCAGGCGGAGTACGACAACGCCGTGCGCGCCTCGCAGATGCTTTTCGGCAAATCCACTTCGGAGGACCTGCGCAAGCTCGATGAGCGCACCTTCCTCGCCGTGTTCGACGGCGTTCCCACCTTCGAGATCAGCCGCGCGGACCTTCCGCTCGGCATCCTGGACGCCCTGGCCGTCAGCACGCAGATCTTCCCCTCCAAGGGAGAAGCCCGCAAGATGATCCAGCAGAACGGCTTCAGCCTCAACAAGGACAAGCTGACCGACATCGGCTACCAGCTGTCCGAAGCCGACATCGTGGACGGCAAATACATCCTCGCCCAGAAGGGCAAGAAAGACTATTTCATCATCAAGGTCAATGACTAGGAAAGCATCGGAAAAACCCGCCGGCACCCGCCAGCTCAAGGTCGCCCGCGAACTGCAGCGCGACCTGGCCGAGATTATCCGCAGCAAGGGGATGACGGTTTTCGGCGGCTGCATGGTCACCGTCAGCGAGGTCCGCGTCAGCCCCGACCTGAGCGTGGCGAAGGTGTTCGTGAGCATCTTCCCCTCCGAACGTGCGCCGCAGGTCATGCAGGTGCTTGAGGAGAACAAGCGCGCGCTGCGGGGCGAACTCGGACGCAAGGTGGCCTCCCAGCTGCGCATCGTACCCGAGATCGACTTCTACCTGGACACGAGCCTGGACTACGCCGAACGCATCGAGGAGCTTCTCAAGAAATAGCCCCTTGAAGCCGGAACTTTATATAGCCCGAAGGTATCTCGTCGCCCGCAAGTCGCTGGGTGTCATCCATACCATATCGGCCATCAGCGCCATCGGGATGGCTGTCGGAACCGCCGCGCTCATCCTTATCCTCTCGGTGTTCAACGGGTTCAACCGCATCATCGAGGAGAATCTCTCCGACCTTGCTCCCGACGTGCTGGTCACGGCCGCGCACGGCAAGTATTTCGTGCCCGAAGGACCGGCTTTCGACGCCCTTTCGGACGAGCCGGGCGTCATCCGGATCTGCAGCGTCCTGGAGGAACAGGTCTTCGTCTCCTACGCCGGACGGGAAGGGCTGGCGCGCGCCAAGGGCGTGGACGGGACCTACGAGCGGGAGTCCGGCCTGGCGGAGCACGTGCTCGAGGGAGAGTTCTCCCTGCACCGGGGCGACGTCGCACAGGCCGCCCTCGGCTCCGGCCTGGCCTACAAGCTGGGCGTCCGACCGCATTTCACCGACCCGCTTGTCCTGTACTATCCCCGCCGGGGCGCCCGCATCCCCCTCGCCGGGCCCGCCGCGGCCCTGGGCAGCGTGCGGCTCTCCCCTTCCTGCCTGCTGAGCGTGAGCGCCACCGCGGATGAAGAACTGCTGGTGCTGCCCATCGCGCAGATGCGCAGCCTGCTCGGCTTATCGAAAGAGGTCAGCGGGCTCGAGATCTCGCTGGACGGGAAGGCGGACCGGCGCACCCTCGGCCGCCTGCAGGAGTTGCTGGGGCCGGACTTCCTGGTCCGGGACCGTGCCCGGCAGAACCCCGACCTGTACAGGATGATGCGTTACGAGAAGCTGGCCGTGTACCTGATCCTGCTTTTCGTGGTCATCATCATCGCCACCAACATCCTCGGTTCGCTGTCGATGCTGGTCATCGAGAAGGAGGACGACATCCGCACCCTGCGTGCCCTGGGGGCGGACGACCTGCTCATCCGCCGCATCTTCATCTGGGAAGGCTGGCTGGTGTCCCTGTCCGGCCTGCTTGCCGGGCTGGTCATCGGCATTGCCCTGGCACTCCTCCAGCAGCGTTTCGGAATCGTAAAAATGCCCGGAGGATTCCTCCTCCAGGCATATCCCGTCGTGCTTCAGGCCGGGGATGTCCTCTGGACCGCCCTCGGCGTCGCAGCTATTGGCATATTGATTTCTTCCCTCGCGGCAGCTCGGAGCAAGGCGACCGGGGGAGTTTGAGGGGTTCTCCCCTCAATGAATCAGCAAAGACGAGCAGCCTCGGCTGCTTGCAGCGCCGCGTCCAAATCAGCAATAATATCCCGGGGATCCTCCAGACCGATGCTCAGGCGCATCAGGTCCGGGTCCACGCCGGCTTCCCGCAGCTGCTCGTCGCTGAGCTGGCGGTGGGTGTGCGAGGCCGGGTGCAGGATGCACGAATAGCAGTCGGCCACGTGCGTCTCGATCGTGACGAGCCGCAGGCTGTCCATGAAGCGGTTCGCCGCCGCCCGGTCGCCCTTGATCGCGAAGGCCATCACGCCGCAGGAGCCCTCCGGAAGGTATTTCCGGGCCAGGGCGTTGTCCGGGTCATCCGGAAGGTCCGGATAGCAGATCCACTTCACGGCGGGGTGGTCGTGCAGGAATTGCGCCACCTGCCGCGCCGACTGGCAGACGTGCTTCATCCGGACGGCGAGGGTCTGGATGCCGAGGTTCAGGTAAAAGGCGTTCTGGGGGCTCTGGATGGAGCCCAGGTCGCGCATCAGCTGGCTGGTGGCCTTGGTGATGTAGGCCAGTTTTCCGAATTTCTTCGTATAGGTGAGCCCGTGATAGGACTCGTCCGGGGTCGTCAGCCCGGGGAACTTCTCCGCGTGCGCCTCCCAGTCGAAGTTACCGCTGTCGATGATGGCGCCGCCGACCGTGGTGCCGTGGCCGTCCAGGTACTTCGTGGTGGAGTGCGTGACGATGTCGGCGCCGAACTCGATGGGGCGGCAGTTCACCGGCGTGGGGAACGTGTTGTCCACGATGAGGGGCACCCCGTGGGCGTGGGCGATGCGGGCGAGCCGCTCGATGTCCAGCACCCGGACGCCCGGATTGGTCAGCGTCTCGCCGAAAAGCAGCTTGGTGTTCGGCCGGAAGGCCGCCTCGATCTCTTCGTCGGAAGCGTTCTGGTCGATAAAGGTCACCTCGATGCCCATCTTCGGGAAAGTGACGCCGAAGAGATTGAACGTGCCGCCGTAGATGGCGGCCGTACTGATCATATGGCTGCCGGCCTCGCAGATGTTGAAGCAGGCGAAGAAGTTCGCGGCCTGCCCGGAGGAGGTCAGCATTCCCGCCACGCCGCCTTCGAGGGCCGCCAGGCGCGCCGCCACGCGGTCGTTGGTGGGGTTCTGGAGACGGGTATAGAAATAGCCGGCCTCTTCGAGGTCGAAGAGACGGCCCATCTCGTCGCTGGTCGTGTATTTGAAGGTCGTACTCTGGATGATCGGCATCTGCCGGGGCTCGCCGTTGGCCGGCTCGTAGCCCGCCTGGACACACAGGGTGGAGGGATGGAGCTTCTGTTTCATACGCTATGATCTAACCGTAGGTACAAATATAAGGCATTTTTGCTATTTTTGTACATCTATGGAAGAAGAGAAGAAACTGTATCCCTTCAGGTTCTGCACCCTGCAGGACGACTATCCCTGGGGCAGCGAGGAGTTCCGCCTCGCGGACCTGGGCTACCGGGATTCCCTGGTGCGCGAAGGCTGGCTCGCGGGCAACAGCATCGCCGAGGTGATGGACACCTACCTCGACCGCGTGGTCGGCGAGGCGGCATACGACGCCTACGGCCGCCAGTTCCCCGTATGCGTGCGCCTGCTGCACGTCCGCGGACGGATGCCGCTCCGGGTGCATCCCGACGACGAAACCGCCGCGCAGCGCTATGACTTCCTGGGCAAGGAGAAGCTCTGGTATGTCCTGCGCGCCGGCAAGGACGCCCGCCTGATGGCCGGGTTCCGGCGCGACGCCGACGCCGGCGAGTTTTACGCAAAGTGCCTGGACGGCAGCGTGGAGTCGCTTCTCAACGTGGTCGCCCCCCACGCCGGGCAGTGCCTGCGCATTCCCGCCGGCACGCCCCACGCGGCGGCGGGCGATGTGGATATCCTGGAGATTGCGGAATCCTCGCCGATGGATTTCTGCCTGTGCGGCTGGGGCGAGCAGGTGCATCCGGACGAATTCGACCCGGCGCTCTCGCTGGTGGACGCGCTGGATTTCATCGACTACCGCCGTTTCGAAGCCCCCGCTCCGGCGGGCGAGCTGCTCAGCGATGCGCCGCAACTGCGCGTGGAGCGCCTCCGGCTCGCCGCCCCGCTCGAGATCACGAACCCCGAAGGCGCCTCCTTCTGCCTGTACAGCTGCGTGAAGGGCGCCGCCGCCGTGCAGCTGACCCTGCCCGGCGGCATCCCCGCCGACTATCCCCTCGCCTGCGGTGAAACGGTCCTCGTCCCCGCGGAATGCGCGCAGTACCGCCTGCTGCCCGCGGAACGGGATACCGTATTGCTGGAGACGACGGTCCGGCCGGACACGAAAGATCCCTATATCAATCCCGATGCGGCACCCACCCTGCCCGAAGACGAATAAAGACTGACGCGATATGAAAGGAGTGAACATTTTCCTCGCAGACGGCTTCGAGGATGTCGAGGCCCTCGTCACCAACGACGTGCTCCGCCGGGGCGGCGTCGACACCCGCCTGGTCGCCCTCACGGACGATCCCTTCGTCGAATCCTCCCACGGTATCACCCTGGGCGCCGACGCCTTCCTGCCCGAACTGGACGGCGACCATGCCGGCACGACGGCGGCGGACGTGATGATCTTTCCGGGCGGCATGCCCGGCTCGAAGAACCTGGCTGCCTGCACGCCGCTCATCGGGCTGATGCGCGCGCACTATGCCGCCGGCGGCACCGTCGCGGCCATCTGTGCCGCCCCGGGGCTGGTGCTGAGCCAGCTGGACGACTGGAACGGCAAGGCGTTCACCTGCTTCGAAGGCTTCCAGGATGCGCTGATTGCGAAAGGGGCGGTCTATACGCCGGAGCCCGCCGTGCGGGCGGGACGCATCGTCACCGGGCGCTCGGCCGGACACGCGGTCAGCTTCGCGCTCGAAATCCTGCGCGGAATCCGCGGCGACGAGGCCGCGGCCAAGGTCCGCCACGCGATGTATCTGGATTAATTGTCGAAGTCCAGCGAATCCATCATCTCTTCCAGCTGACGCCGGTCGCGCTTGGTGGGCCTTCCGGCCCCGCGGTCGCGCTGCAGGACGACGGTCTCTTTCGGGGCGTGCAGCTTGGCGCGTTCCGAATCCGGCGTCAGGTCCTCGGCGAACTCGGGCACCAGCTGCGCCCCCATCCGGCTCTCGGTAACCTTCAGCACCCGGTAAGTGAACAGGGCCGATCCCTTGCGGATCTCCAGCACGTCGCCGGCCTTGACGGCCTTGGACGGCTTGGCGTTTACGCCCGCCACCTTGACCTTGTTGCCGTTGCAGGCGTCGGTGGCGTCGCTCCGGGTCTTGAACACCCGGATTGCCCAGAGGTATTTGTCTATCCTCGTGCTGTCCATGTCTAACGGCGGCTGTTTGCCAGGGAAATGTAGTAGAACAGCGTGGCCAGGGAGCCGAGCGCTGCGATGATGTAGGTGTAGGCCGCCCACTTGAGGGCGTCCACCGCCATCGGACGGGTGCCGGCATCCACCACGCCGGCGCCCTCCAGCCAGGTCACGGCGCGCTGGCTGGCGTTGATCTCGACCGGCAGGGTGACGAGGCTGAAGAACGTCGTCACGGCGAACAGGGCGATGCCGGCCCAGATGAGCGACGGGAAGATGTCGATCAGGATGACGCCGGCGAGCAGCACCCACTGGACCGTATTGTTGGCGAACGTCACCACCGGCACCAGCGCGGAGCGCAGGCGCAGCGGCGCATAGCCGGTCGCGTGCTGGATGGCGTGCCCGGTCTCGTGGGCGGCCACGGCGCAGGCGGCGATGGACGCGCTTCCGTAAACGCCCTCGCTGAGGTTGACGACCTTCGTGCGCGGATCGTAGTGGTCCGTCAGCCGGCCGTCTACGGACTGCACCTGGACGTCGTTGATGCCGTTCTGCGCCAGCATCATGCGCGCCACGTCGGCGCCCGTCATCCCGTGCGGGGACGGCATCTGGGAATATTTGTCGAACCTGCTGTTCAGGACCCGCTGGACGATGAAGGACAACAGCATCACGGCGAGCATTACGAACCAAATAGCCATATCTTTTTCCGTTTTAAGTTTACCCTTTCCGCGAAGATACGAAATTCTCCGGAAAAAGGAAACGGGGCCGGCCCCCGAGGGCCGGCCCCATAACCATCACGCATATTGCTGCCTTTGCCTGGATAATCGGAGCAAAGCGACAGAGGGGGTGCGGGGGAACCCTCCCCCGCTCGTATAAGCGCTATTTCTCAAAATAGCGCTTATACAATCCCTGGAAACCGGCCCCGTGACGGGCTTCGTCCTTGGCCATCTCGTGCACGGTGTCGTGGATGGCGTCATAGCCGAGCTTCTTGGCGCGGGAGGCGATGGCAAGCTTGCCCTCGCAGGCGCCGCACTCCGCCTCCGCACGCTTCTTGAGGTTGGTCTTGGTGTCCCAGACCACCTCGCCCAGCAGCTCCGCGAACTTCGCGGCGTGCTCCGCCTCCTCGAACGCATAGCGCCTGAAGGCGTCGGCCACCTCCGGGTATCCCTCGCGCTCCGCCTGGCGGCTCATCGCGAGGTACATGCCCACTTCGGTGCACTCGCCGTTGAAATGGTCGTGCAGGCCCTGCATGATCTCGGCATCCTCGACGACACCGTCGCCCAGGCGGTGCTCGCAGGCCCATTCGAGACCCTCGGATTTGACTTCTACGAATTTGTCACTTTTGGCGCGGCACTGGGGGCAAACCTCGGGCGGGTTCTCCCCTTCATATACGTAACCGCAAACCATGCATCTGAATTTCTTCTTCATAACGGATAAGAGTTTTAGTTTTGCAAGATAAGAATAATCCCCGGATTTCCAATGCAAAAAAAAGAAAGGCGCCCTACAGGAGCGCCTTTCCTTCTTCATCTACGATTTCATACTGCAGGATGCCGTGTTCGGTCACCTCGACCAGGTCCAGCCTGCATTTGTACTTGCGTTTCCATTTGCGGAGGAACGAGTTCCATCCGCGCGTCAGGTACGCCCCGAGGATGGGGCTCACCCGTACGGTCATGGTCTTCTGCCCCTTTTCGGCGAGATCGGCGATTTCGCGTTCGATCTGCTCGTCAATGACCACGGTGGAGGTGATCCTCCCGGTGCCGTGGCAGAGGGGACACTGCTCGGTGGTGTTGATCTCCGTCACCGGACGGATCCGCTGGCGGGTGATCTGCATCAGCCCGAATTTGGTAAGAGGCAGCACGTTGTGCTTGGCGCGGTCGTCGGCCATCAGGTCCCGCATGTACTTGTACAGGTCGTTGCGGTGCTCGGCTTTCGCCATGTCGATGAAATCGACGATGACGATGCCGCCCATATCGCGCAGACGCAGCTGGCGGGCGATCTCCTCGGCAGCGAGCCTGTTGACCTCGAAGGTGTTCTCCTCCTGGTCGCTGGTCTTGGCCCGGATGCCGCTGTTGACATCGATTACATTCAGCGCCTCGGTGGTCTCGATGACCAGATACGCACCCTGCTTCATCGGCACCACCTTCCCGAACGAGCTCTTGATCTGGCGGGTGACCTCGAAATGGTCGAATATCGGTTCTTTGCCTTCGTAGAGCTTCACGATCTTCTCCTGCTCGGGAGAGATCAGGGAAATGTACTTGCGCGTCTCCTCATACACCTTCCTGTCGTTGATGTGGATGTTGGCAAAGGTGTCGTTGAGGAGGTCGCGGAGGACCGTGGTAGTCTTGGAGTACTCGGTGAAGAGGAGTTTCACCCCCTTGGATGCGGCCACCTTCTTCCAGGATCCTTCCCATTTCTCGATGAGCAGGCGGAGTTCGGCCACCAGGACGGAAGCCGTCTTGCCTTCGGACGCGGTACGGATGATCGCGCCGTAGTTTTTCGGGAGGATGCTGCGGACGATGGTCTCGAGCCTCTTTCTCTCCTCCTTGGAGGAGATTTTCTGGGAAACGCTCACCTTCTCGGCGAAGGGGAGCAGTACAATGTTGCGTCCTGCCAATGAAATCTCCGCAGTCAACCTGGATCCCTTCGTGGAGATCGGCTCCTTGGTGATCTGGGCGATCAGCATCTGCCCGACCTTGAGATGGTCTTCGATCCTTCCCTCCTTCGCGAGGGCCGGGCCGATCTTCATCCCCGAATAGAGCTTGCCGAGGTCCCGGTTGGGATTGCTCTCGCGCACGAACGTGTCGAACGCCTTGAAGTACAAGCCCAGGTCAAGGTAGTGGATGAACGCTTCCTTGCTGTCGCCGATATCCACGAAAGCCGCATTCAGGGCGGGGAGGATCTTCTTGACCTTACCCAGGAAGACGTCTCCCACCGTGAAGCTCTGACCCTGGTTCGATTCCCGGTTCAGCTCGATCAGCCGGTGGTTTTCCAGCAGAGCGATCCGGACCTCGGCGGACGAGACGTCCACCACCAGGTCTTTTTCTGTTTTCGCGGTTTCCATTGTCATCTATATATCAAGAAAAAGCCCGCCGGATCTCCCGTCAGGCTTTCCTCGACTATTTCTTCTTGTGCCGGTTCAGACGCAAGCGCTTCTTGCGCTTGTGCGTGGCCATCTTGTGTCTCTTATGCTTCTTTCCGTTGGGCATATGATTGGGAATTTATTATTTGGTCTTGACGGCTGCGACGAAGGACTTGGCGGGCTTGAAAGCCGGGATGTCGTGGGCCGGGATGGTCATCGTGGTCTCCTCCTTGATGTTGCGGGCGGCCTTCTGGGCGCGGTGCTTGATGATGAAGCTGCCGAATCCGCGGAGATAGACGGGGTTGCCCTTGATCAGGGAACCTTTGATACTTTCCATAGTAGCCTCGACGACGGTCTGGACTGCGACTTTCTCGATGCCGGTGGCCTTTGCCACTTCGTTCACGATTTCTGCTTTAGTCATAGCTTTACGTATTTTGAGTTATTTAAATCAGTACTCGAATTGGGAGTGCAAAAATAGAGTTATTTTTTTATTATTCAAAATGTTATTTGCAGTTTTTGGCATGGCACGGAGATTGACGTTATACGCAGCCGGGCCGCTTGCCCCGCCATTACTGACATTTTGACATTATTATGAGACAAGATAAAGAATTTTCCCTTCCCGCTGGCGCAGAAGTCAGCATCATTCCCGTCATGCAGGGGGAAGGCCTGCTCAAGTTCGACGAATCCGAGCTTCCGGACATTCTCCCCGTCCTGGCGCTCCGCAACGCGGTGCTCTTCCCGGGCGCCGTCTTCCCGATCACGATCGGCCGGGAGAAGTCCGTGCGCCTCATCCAGGATGCCGAGAAGGAGAGTTTCTTCATCGGTGCGGTGCCGCAGAACGACGTGATGGTCGAGGATCCGCAGGAGGAAGACCTCTGCCGGTACGGTTCCGTATGCAAGGTACTCAAGACGCTGGAGATGCCCGACGGCACCATCACCGCCATCCTGCAGGCTTTCAAGCGCCTGTCGCTGGACGCCGTGCTCGGCTACGAACCTTATATTACCGCGCGCGTGCACTACCTGCCGGACATCCTGCCGGACGATGCCCGCAGCACCGATATCAAGGCCATCGCCGACTCCCTCAAGGACAAGGCGGTGAACATCCTGCGCTCCAGCAACATCGGCACGCGGGAGACGGTCGGCGCCCTGAAGGCCATCGACGACTTCAAGTTCCTGGTGAATTTCATCGCCACCACCATCGAGGTGGAGAACTTCGAGTCCAAGATCAAGCTGCTCGAGTACGACGACGTCAAGGTGCGCGCCCTCAAACTCCTCGCCGTCCTGGACTCCCAGGTCGAGCTGATGAAGATCAAGCAGGAGATCAACCAGAAGGTCAAGAGCGAGATCGACCAGCAGCAGCGGGAGTACTACCTCAACAACCAGCTCCGCACCATCCAGGAGGAACTGGGCATGGACGACGCCGAGGAATTCGAAAAGTTCCGCGAGCGCGCCGCCGGGAAGAAATGGCCCAAGGAGATCGGCGAGGCCTTCAACAAGGAGCTCGCCAAGCTCGAGAAATACAACCCGTCCTCGCCGGACTACAGCGTCCAGTACAACTACCTGGAGTTCATGCTCGACCTTCCCTGGGGCGAGATGAGCGAGGACAACCTCGACCTCGCGCACGCCCAGAAGGTGCTCGACCAGGACCACTACGGGCTCGACACGGTCAAGGACCGCATCGTCGAGTACCTCGCCGTCCTCAAGCTGAAGGGCAACATGAAGTCCCCGATCCTCTGCCTCTACGGCCCTCCGGGCGTGGGCAAGACCTCCCTGGGCAAATCCATTGCCCGGGCACTCGGGCGCAAGTACGTGCGCATCGCCCTCGGCGGCATGCACGACGAAGCGGAGCTGCGCGGCCACCGCAAGACCTACGTGGGCGCCCTTCCGGGCCGTATCCTGAACGGCATCGCCCGGGCGGGCACCTCCAACCCGGTGATCGTGCTGGACGAGGTGGACAAGCTCAGCGCGGACTTCAAGGGCGACCCTTCGTCCGCCCTGCTGGAGGCGCTCGACCCCGAGCAGAACTCCACCTTCCACGACAACTACCTGGACCAGGACTACGACCTCAGCAACGTCCTGTTCATCACCACGGCGAACAGCACCGCACCCATCCAGCCGGCGTTGCTCGACCGCATGGAACTGATCAACGTGACCGGTTACCTGGCCGAGGAGAAGATGGAGATCGCCAAGAAGTTCCTCGTGCCCAAGCAGCTCGCCGAGCACGGCATCCCGAAGAGCGGCCTGAAGATCGACAAGGCGGCCCTGGGCGCCATCATCGACGAATACACCCACGAGTCCGGCGTGCGCGGCCTGGAGAAGCAGATCGCCAAGATCGCCCGCGTGACCGCGAAGAAGATCGCCCTCGGGCAGGAGTATCCGCAGACCATCAAGAAGGAGCACCTCAAGGAATACCTCGGCCTGCCGACGAACTTCCACGACCTGCAGAAAGGCAACGAAGCCCCCGGCGTGGTGACCGGATTAGCCTGGACCCAGATGGGCGGCGAGATCCTCTTCGTCGAGAGCTCCGTTTCCACGGGCAAAGGCGTGATGAGCATGACCGGCAACCTGGGCGACGTGATGAAGGAATCCGCGACCATCGCCTACCAGTACATCAAGGCGCATCCGGACCTGGCGAAGATGACCTCCGAGCAGTTCGCCGCCAAGGACATCCACGTGCACGTACCGGAAGGCGCCACGCCCAAGGACGGCCCCTCGGCGGGCATCACGATGGTCAGTTCGATGGTCTCGGCCCTGCGCGGCGAGGCCATCCGCAAGGGCATTGCGATGACCGGCGAGATGACGCTGCGCGGCCGGGTGCTGCCGGTGGGCGGCATCAAGGAGAAGATCCTCGCCGCCAAGCGCGCCGGGGTGCATACGATCGTGATTTCGGAGGATAACCGGAAGGATATCGAGGATATCAAGGAGATCTACATCCGCGGCCTGGAGTTCCACTACGTGAAGACCATCCAGGACGTCATTTCCTTCATCTTCTGATCGGGCTTGACTACAGCTTCCAGTCGATGGGCGTTTTTCCCGCTGCCGCGAGATAGTCGTTGCAGCGGGAAAAATGTCTGCAGCCGAAAAATGCGCCGCGGGCCAGCGGCGAGGGATGCGCGGCTTCCAGGACCAGGTGGCGGGAGGCGTCGATGAGCGGCGCCTTGCTGCGTGCATAACTTCCCCAGAGCAGGAATACGACGCCGTCGCGCCGCTCGGAAACGGTGCGGATCACGGCGTCGGTGAAGGTCTGCCAGCCATACGAGCCGTGCGAGGCGGCCTCCCCCGCGCGGACGGTCAGCACCGCGTTGAGCAGAAGCACACCCTGCCGCGCCCAGGGCGTGAGGTCCGGGCTGCCGGACATGTGCACGCCCAGGTCCGTCTCGATCTCGCGGAAGATGTTCTTGAGCGACGGCGGCGCCGGGACGCCGGGCGGCACGCTGAAACAGAGACCCATCGCCTGGCCGTATCCGTGGTAGGGGTCCTGCCCCAGGATGACCACCTTCACCTCGTCGAGCGGGCAGAGGTCGAAGGCGCGGAAGATCAGGCTCCCCGGCGGGAAGATGGTCCTTCCCTCCGCCTTCTCGGCGTGCAGGCGCCGGGCCAGCTCGGCAAAATAAGGACTGTCGAATTCGTTCTGGAGGGCTTCGCGCCAGGAAGGTTCTATTTTCACTGTCATAGTCCAAATATACGCAAATTTTCCTATATTTGTCTTTATGAATACAATAGCGCTGTTTCCCGGCTCTTTCGACCCCTTCACCGCGGGGCACCTCAACATCCTCGGACGCGCCCTGACGATGTTCGACCAGGTGGTCGTCGCCATCGGCATCAACCAGGACAAGCGCGGTTTCTTCACCGGCGGGCAGAAGATGGACATCATCCGCCAGGCCACGGCCTCCCTGGGCGACCGCGTGCGCATCATCGAGTACGATACCCTGACCATCGATGTCTGCCGCTCCCTGGGCATCCGCCACATCGTGCGGGGCGTACGCAACATGATGGATTTCGACAACGAGCGCGCTATCGCCGACGCCAACCGGCGCCTCGCCCCCGAGATCGAGACGATCATCATCCCGACGGCGCAGGAGTTCGCCCATATCTCGTCCTCCGCCGTCCGCGACCTGCTCCGCCACCACGGCGACACCACCCTGTTCCTTCCCGAAGGGGTCGTCCTGCCCGCCGTCGAATGAAGAAGGTCCTGCTCATACTCCTCTGCCTGAGCTTTTCCCTGGGCGCCGCCGCCCAGATGGACACCACGGGCCGCTACGCCGGCCTGGACAGCCTCCTGACGCAGTTCTACACGGCGCTGGAGCGGGAGGAGCCCCCCGTGAAGAACGCCGAGTTCGACACCCTCATCGGGAGCTGCCGCGACTCCCTGACGCGCCAGCACGTCGCCCTGTCGGTCTTCGACCACTACCGCTTCAGCCGCATCATGGGCGAGGAGGCGGTGGCCGTGCACATCTTCGACGAGTGGATCGCCCCGGGCCGGGTCGAGACGCGCAGCGAGTTCGAACTCTTCGAGGCGGAACGCTTCGCCCTGGAGAACCGCAGCACCCTGCTGGGGATGACCGCGCCCAAGGTCACGCTGAAAAAGGTCTGCGGCGGGAAGAAGACCATCCCGGACGACGGGCGCATCAGCGTGCTCTTCTTCTACTCGCCGGGCTGCGCCAAATGCCGTCTGGAGACGCAGGTGCTGCCTTCCGTCCTTGCGGAAGTGCGGTTCCCGATGAACTTCTACGCCGTGAACACGGACACCGACCGCCGCGCCTGGAAGGCCTTCCGGAAGGCGCTCAACGCCGGGAACACCAACCGCAAGGTCCGGATGGTCCACCTCTGGGATCCGGAGAATGAATCCTCGATGCTGATCGACTACGGTATCTTCTCCACGCCGAAGGTGTTCGTCGCGATGGAGGACGGGGAGATCATCGGACGCCGCCTGGAAATGGAGAATCTGCTGCAAATCATCCAATACATCAATATCCTCTATGGCGAAGAGAAAGAAGACTAACCGGAAATTCTCAGGCGTCGATCCCGCTTACCTGGACAAGCAGCGGGCGTCGCTGAAGCGTATCCACCGCAAGTCCGTGCTGTTCAACGCACAGGAACTTGCGGCTATCGACACGTATTGCAAGCGCTTCAAGGTCGCCTCACGTTCCGCCCTGATCCGTCAGGCGGTGATGGAGCGCGTCCTCGCCGGACTGGAGGAAAGCCACCCGAAACTCTTCTAGTTTCCCCGCTTATTCAGCATAAACGGGTCGGATACATAATCCATGGTCACGGGTTATTCTTCCCGTCCACATTCCCGCATATACTTCTTTTGAATAGAAGCCCATATGCCGCGCATTGTCCGATCCCGATGCGTCGAGGGTGGAAGTCCAGTAATAACCGTCACCAAGGGGATGCAGGGATATCCAGAAAAAGCCGACGGCAGGGAAGAACAGGCTGTTTCCGTTCGCAAGGCAGACGATTTCCCAGCCATTGTGTCCGTTCAAGGTTTTCCACGTCCAGCGATAGCCGGGATTCTCATTCGTCGCAATCAGTTCATCCATTTCCGCCTCGGTCGGCATTCTCCATTTTCCGCCGAGTTTCACGTGGGCCGCATCGTCTTCGGGATCCAGGACGCTCTTGCCATCCGTGAACCCGCCGAAACCATTCTCGGAAGACAGGCAGTATTTAGTCATACCGCCGTCCGAATGATTCCACCTGTACGTTGACATATGATAATAACTCTTGGGATCCGTCTCTCCCCACGCATAGTAACAACCATATTCTTCCCGCTTCGTGGCACCCAGGTTGAAACTGCCCCACTTCACCGACAAGCCCATATCCACGGCATCCGGAGTACTATAGAACAAAGGCGCGACATTACCGGCGAAGGGGTCCTCCTTGACGATGACCGTACAGGTCGCCGTCGCCCCTCCGTTATCCGCGACAGCCGTAATGGTGCACTTCCCGGTGGTATACTGGGCGACGATTTTCCCGAAATAATCTACCGTCGCGATGTTTTTATCGCTGGTGGACCAGTTGACATATTTGTTCGTGGCGTTGTCCGGGCTTACCGTCGCCACCAGATCGTAGGTCTGGCCTTCATAGATTTCCAAGGTTGTCCTTTCCAGCGAGATGCCTTTCGTATCGACGACGACGTAATCCTCGTCATACACGGGGCGGATCGTATATCCCCCGCTGCGCAAGGCGGGAACGCTACCATACAGCTCGTTCTCCTCCAGGGTCATCGCAAGCGCACTGCTGCCATAACTGGTTGGATCCAGATCGGCCGACAATAAGGCCACGACGGTATCGACTCCAGCCAGGGTATCTACCTCTCTGAGGCCCGCCGCAGGAAGGAATATGCTGTTCCCGTTGACCAGGTACCGGATCTCATATCCAGCGTGTCCGTTGACGACTTTCCATTCCCATTCGTAGTCACGGTGATTACGGCACGTTCCATACAGCTCCTCGAATTCGTCGTAGGTAGGCATTCTCCACTTCCCGCCGAGGTTGACGTGCACGGCATCATCCTGCGGGACAAGGCGCGTTCTTTCATCCAGCTGGAAATACCGGAAGATGGAGCCGTCCTCCCGCCACCAATAGTTGTCCGAAGTGTAGGTATCCTTCGTCCACGTCTCTCCCCAGGCAAAGTAGTAGCCGTATCCCGCAATTTCCTTGGCTCCCAGGTTAAAGCTCCCCCACTTCACGGAAAGGCCGATATCGACGGGGTCCGGGGTCACGTACGGTTCCGGCGCGGCATTCCTGACGGAGACCTTGCAGGTCGCAGTCAGGCCCCGGTCGACCGTGGTTACCGTAATCGTGGCCCTTCCAAGGGCAACCCCGGTGACTTTTCCATCCTGGGAAACGGTAGCAACGGCTTCATCGCTGCTGGACCAGACGACGTTCAGGTTCCCCGCGTCTTCGGGGTGCACGGTGGCAGTAAGGGTGAGCACCTCGCCCGCCGTTATATCCGCCGCCGTCCTGTCCAGGGTTACCCCGGTGACGGCCACCCCGGCGCATACTGGACGGATCGGAAGGCCATAAGCACGTTCAATACTGTGCACGCTGGCGTAACTGGAAGTAATGGTCGCCGAGTAGCCTTTGACCGCATCCGAATCGTTCAACGTGGAGGTCCAGTAACGTCCATAATCGCCGTCCGAAGCATAATACGATTTCAGCCAATAACCCGCCGCCGGGAGGAAAAGTTTGTTATCCGTGGCAAGATGCACGATTTCCCAGCCCTGGCTGTCACCGACCGTCTTCCACTCCCAGGAATAGTCATCACTGCCCTTCGTAGCGAACAGTGCTTCCATTTCCGCACGCGTAGGCATTCTCCAGGCTCCGCCAAGGTTCACGCGGGCCGCATCGTCTTCTGGTTCAAGTTCCGTCTTGTCATCCGTAAAACCGTCTTTTCCTTGCGAGGAATCCGTATTGTATTTCGTGAGGGTGCTTTCCGCACCGTCACACCATTTGTATATCTTCCAGTCATATTTCCTTTTCGGCTCCGTCTCGCCCCAGGCATAATAACAACCGAATTCCTCCGGTTTGGTGGCGCCAAGGTTGAAATCTCCGAAAAGTACCTTGTACGTGCCGCCGTCCTCCGTAGTGATGAGAATGCCCATATCTACGGGATTCGGCTCGACGTATTCGATCGGGGCAGATTCCTCGATCAGTTTGTCAAGATCCACGACCGCGAAACTCGTGATCATCCTGCGGACAACGGAGACGTACCGGTCCGTATACTTCGTAACGACCCGCTCTTCTCCGCCATCCAGGTAGCAGATTTCCAGCGACAGCCCGTCTTTAAAAAGGAGCCCGGGCAACGGGAAATAGATATGCAGCATGCCGTCAGCCGGAATGGAATAGGGCTCATCGGGCTGGCAAAGCAGTTCCGTCTCCGCAGCGGTGTCGTCCAGGACAAAGACCGGGGCGCTCTCACTCAGATCAATCGTACCGTGTCCGGCCAGGGCTTCGGAATTGTTCCCCCGCAGCCGCAGATACTTGATGGTATGTTCGCCCTGAATGGAAAAATGAATCAATCCCATCGTCTGTTTGAACGAGAATACATCCGAACTCATCGTGGCAACCATCGGTAAATTCATCGGCGGATTCGTTCCTATCATAGAACTGGTCGGTTCGTAAGTAAAGGACAGGATCTTCCGGTCATCCGGATTGAATCCGATACTCCCGTCCCCGGGGTAAAAAGCGTAAAATTCCGTCCCGCTCACGCTCTGGCCGGAGAAGCGATTACCCGCCGTTCCGTCAGCAGCGTTCTCATTCCTGTAGTATGCAACGCCCTGTACATCACTGAACACGCCGATTACGTCATTGGCGTCCCAAGTTACCTTCCTTTCCGAAAGATGCGCTTTGGTCTCAGCCATATCCGGCAGGTCTGCCGATACAGAACAGATGGTTCTCAAATTATTGATATCCAGCGTTTCGCGGACACATCCGGTCAGAAAAACCGTCAAGAGAAGAAGTACGCTATATGCTTGTTTCATCGTTCTACCGTTTTTACCATTCTACTTCTCTTTCCGAAAAACCTTCAATAGAGGTTCCGGTACTGGCGGTTACCGTCACTAAACAGGTCGCCGTCTTGTCCCCGGCCTTCGCCGTAATCTTCGCCGTGCCGGCCTTCACGGCCGTTACTTTACCGTTGGAGTCAACAGTAGCAATACTCTTGTCGCTACTGCTCCAAGTTACCGTCTTATCCGTCGCGTTATCCGGAGATACCGTCGCCGTCAGCGTTGCGGTGTCTCCTTCCGTTAAGGAAAGGGTTGTCTTGTCCAGCTTCACGCTCGCAACTGCGACCGTCTTCGCGCTTACCGTCACCGTACAGGTCGCCGTCTTGTCCCCGGCCTTCGCCGTGATCTTTGCCGTACCGGCCTTCACGGCCGTCACCTTGCCACTGGAACTCACCGTCGCAACAGACTTGTCACTGGAAGTCCAGGTCACTGTTTTGTCAGTGGCGTTGTCAGGAGAAACGGTCGCAGTCAGCGTCGCCGTATCACCTTCGGTCAGTGACAGTGTAGTCTTGTCAAGGGCCACCTTGGTCACAGCGATTACCTTCGCGGCTACGGTCACGGTGCAAGTGGCTGTCTTGTCTCCGGCCTTCGCCGTGATCTTTGCCGTACCGGCTTTGACGGCCGTCACCTTGCCGCTGGAACTCACCGTCGCAACAGACTTGTCGCTGCTGCTCCAAGTCACCGTCTTGTCCGTCGCATTATCCGGAGATACCGTCGCCGTCAGCGTCGCCGTGTCACCTTCGGTCAGAGACAAGCTCGACTTGTCCAGTTTGATGGAAGCTACGGCTATCACCTTTTCCGAAACGGTCACCGTACAAGTCGCGGCCTTGTCTCCGGCCTTCGCCGTCCTTCACGGCAGTTACTTTACCGTTGGAGTCAACAGTAGCAATACTCTTGTCGCTGCTGCTCCAGGTCACCGACTTGTCCGTCGCATTATCCGGAGATACCGTCGCCGTCAGCGTTGCGGTATCACCTTCCGTCAGGCTCAACGTTGTCTTATCAAGGGCAACCTTCGTGACGGCTATTACTTTCGCGGCAACCGTCACCGTACAGGTCGCCGTCTTGTCACCCGCCTTGGCCGTGATCTTTGCCGTGCCGGCCTTGACGGCCGTCACCTTACCGCTGGAACTCACCGTCGCTATGCTCTTGTCGCTGCTGCTCCAGGTCACTGTTTTGTCAGTGGCGTTGTCTGGAGAAACGGTCGCAGTCAAGGTAGCCGTCTCTTCCTCCGTCAGGCTCAACGTTGTCTTATCAAGAGCGACCTTCGTGACGGCTATTACTTTCGCGGCAACGGTTACCGTACAGGTCGCCGCCTTGTCCCCGGCCTTCGCCGTGATCTTTGCCGTACCGGCCTTCACGGCCGTTACCTTGCCGCTGGAACTCACCGTCGCGATACTCTTGTCGCTGCTGCTCCACGTCACCGTTTTATCCGTCGCATTGTCAGGGCTTACCGTCGCCGTCAGCGTCGCGGTGTTACCTTCCGTTAAGGAAAGGGTTGTCTTATCCAGTTTCACGCTCGCAACTGCGACCGTCTTAGTGCTTACTGTCACGGTACAAGTGGCGGTCTTGTCGCCAGCCTTCGCCGTGATCTTCGCCGTACCGGCCTTCACCGCCGTCACCTTGCCGCTGGAACTCACCGTCGCGACAGACTTGTCGCTGCTGCTCCACGTCACCGTCTTGTCCGTCGCGTTATCCGGAGATACCGTGGCGGTCAGCGTCGCCGTGTCTCCTTCGGTCAGTGACAGGCTTGTCTTGTCCAGTTTGACCGAAGTTACGGCAACTACTTCGGCGGAAACCGTCACTGCGCAG
>CACWOH010000017.1 GCA_902762435.1 uncultured Bacteroidia bacterium
GGTGCATTTGTCGCCAAAGATAGTTATCTTTGTGCAAGAACAACTACTTCTATGAAACGTTTCCCGCTATTTCTCTGCTGCGCCGCCGTCCTGTGCGCGGGCGCATGCACCGGCAACCCCGAAGAAAAGGCCCTGCAGCGCCGGGTCGATGAAGTCTATGCCCGGCTGAGCCTGGAAGAGAAGGCCGCCCAGCTGTACGGAATCTATCCCGGCGAACTGCTGGTGGACGGACAAGTCTCCCGCGAAAAATGCCGCGAGATCATCCCTTACGGCGTCGGCCATATCTGCCAGCCCACCAGTTCGCAGGACAAGGACGCCGACGAAATCCGCCGGATGGTCCGCGACATCCAGGCCTACCTGGTGGAGGAAACGCCGGCCGGCATCCCCGCCATCTTCCACGAAGAGGCCCTCTCGGGACTGACGGCCAAGGGAGCGACCATCTACCCGCAGGCCATCGGCGCCGCCTGCACCTGGGACCCGGACCTGATCCGGGCCAAGACCGCCCGCACGGCCGGCGACATGCGCGCCGTGGGGCAGCAGCTGGCCCTCTCGCCGATGCTCGACCTCATCCGCACGCCGCACTGGCCCCGCATCGAGGAGTCCTGCGGCGAAGATGCGTTCCTCACCGCCACGCTGGGCTGCGCCTTCGTGGGCGGCCTCCAGGAACGGGGATTCCGGGAGGGCGTGGCCGGCACGACCAAGCATTTCCTCGGCTACGGCGGGGCGAACACCCTCCCCTGGAAGGAACTCTACGAAGAGGTGCTGCTGCCCCACGAGGCTGTTATCCGCACCCAGGGCAGCGAGTCGCTGATGACCTCCTACGACAAGTTCCGTTCGGAATACGCCGTGTGCAGCGATACCCTGCTGAACGTCATCCTGCGCGGCTACCTCGGCTACCAGGGCGCCGTGGTGAGCGACTATGGCGCCGTCCAGACCAGCCGGGACCGCAGCCCGGAGGCGCTCCGGCAGTACGCCGTGGATGCGCTGACGGCCGGCAACGACCTCGAACTCGCCTGGAGCACGAGCTACCGCTATATCCCGGAACTGGTGCGCGAGGGCAGGATCAGCGAGGAGGCGGTCGAGAAAGCCGTGAAGCGCGCCCTGCTGCTCAAGGCACGCGCCGGTCTGCTGGAGGAGAACCCCGTATTCTGCGCGGACGGCCCCCTGGACACCGACAGCCCGGACAACCGCCGGCTCGCCTACGAGATCGCCTCCCGGAGCGTCGTGCTGCTCAAGAATGAGGGCGTCCTGCCGCTCGCCGGCACGGAGAAGATCGCCCTCGTGGGCCCCAACGCCAACTCCGTCTGGAGCATGCTGGGAGACTACACCTTCCCCTCGATGCAGCTGTTCTTCCACCGCCGGGAGCCCGACCTGTCCGCCGTCCGCATCCCCACCCTGCTGGAGGCGTTCCGCGAGGTCTGGACCGGCGAACTCGGCTATGAGCGCGGCTGCGACTGGAGCACGATGGCGGACGTACGCATCGCCCCCGGCGGAGACGCCCGCATCGCGGGAATGCGGGTGCGCCGCATCGAATCCCCCGACCCGACCGACCGCGACGCCGCCCTGAAACTCGCGGCGGGCAGCGACGTCATCATCGCCGCGATGGGCGAAAACGTCTTCCTCTGCGGGGAGAACCGCGTCCGGAACGGCATCCGCCTGCCGGGCGACCAGGAGGCCTTCGTCCGCGACCTGTGCGCCACCGGGAAGCCCGTGGTGCTGGTGGTCTTCGGCGGGCATCCGCAGGTACTCGAGCCCGTTGCGGACGGCTGCGCGGCCATCCTGCAGGCCTGGTATCCGGGCGAAGAAGGCGGTCCGGCCGTCCGGGACATCCTCACCGGACGCGTCAACCCGTCCGGGAAACTCTGCGTCAGCTACCCCCGGACCGAGTCGACGGAACTGTTCTGCTACAACGAACTGCCGCGCGGGGAACTGGTCGCCTGGCCCTTCGGCTACGGGCAGTCCTACACGCAGTTCACCTACTCCGACATGCAGGTGCAGCCGTCGGCGAAGACTTCCGCCAAGGCGGTCCGCGTGAGCTGCCGGGTCGCCAACACAGGCGCCCGCGCCGGCGAAGAGGTGGTGCAACTGTACGTATCGCCCGCTTCCGGGCAGCCGCTCAAGCCCCTGCAGCTCAAAGGGTTCCAGCGCGTCAGCCTGGACCCCGGCGAGTCCGCCACGGTCACCTTCGATGTTTCCCCCGACCAGCTCGCCTGGTGGTCGGAGGTACAGGGGAAAAGCGTCTGGACGGTTTCCGCCGGAGATTACCGTTTCCGCATCGGCCCGTCTTCGGCGGAGCTCCCGCTGGAGGGCTGCTGCAGCCTGACCGGAAAGGACGTTTCCAAAGCCCTCCGGGACGTCTATTTCCCGGAAGTCTCGGTGGCCCGGCAGGAACGGTAACGGTAATATTCGTGGACCAGGCTGCGGTAGCCCAGGGCCTTCAGATCCGCATAGCGGACCCGGTAATTGGCCTTGGTATGGCGGCCGGTGGCCAAGAAGCGGATGTACTGCTGCAGGCAGGCGTCGATCTCCCGCAGGCCCTCCGTCCGGTTGATGACCGGGAAGAACCAGCGTGACCAGGTCAGCGCCTCCGGATCGTCGTCTTCGAAGAACTTGTTATTGAACGTCCGGATGAGCCCCTTCATCGCCCGCGTGGCGTCCAGCCCCTTGCGGTGGCGCCAGCGGTTGATGGCCCGGGCGGCACGCCGGATCCGGTCCTTCATCTTCCGCTTCGTCGCGTCGGCGATGTCGATGCCGTTTCCCAGGCACTTGAATCCCAGGAAATCGAAGGGTTCGTCGGGTGCGTAGATACGTTCCTTGTCCGGATTCACCTCCAGGCGATAGCGCGCAAGAAAACCCAGCAGGGCCGCCTTGTGCGCCTCCAGCGACACCCGGTCCGGCGCGAAGAGGATGATGTCGTCGGAATAGCGCGCATACACGACCCCGGACTCGAAGAAGTACCGGTCCACCTCCATCAGATATACGTCCGCCAGGAAGGGGGCGGTGGGCGTGCCCGCCATTACCCCGCGCGGCCCGCGGACCAGTTCGCCGCCCGACAGGGCCCGGTCGTCGGAGAGCATGCGCTCGAAGAAGCGGTACAGGTCCGGGTCGTCCGCCAGCAGTTCCTGCAGGATGGGCAGCAGGACGGGGATGGAAATCGAATTGAAATAGTCGTGGATGTCCAGCTTGTACGCCCACATCCGGCGCCCGCGCAGGACCTTGCGGAGCGAGAAGACGGCGTCGCTCGCCTTCAGGCCGCGCCGGAAAGAATAGCAGTTGGGGCAGAAACGCCCGTCATAGCGGTACAGCAGCCAGGAAACCAACTTGAGGACGCGCGTCTCGTCGGGGCCGAAACTGTAGACGGTCCGTTTCTTCCCGGTCCCCATCTTGTTGATGCGCTTGCGCTCCGGGATGCCGGGGCCGCCCCCGGCCATCCACGCCCGCGCCACGGGGAGGTAGCGCTCCTCCGCCACGAAGGCGTCCGCATCTTCGAACAGCGACCAGGTGAAACGGCCTTTCATCAGGCGGTGCGAGAGGAATTCCTCCCATACCGCCTGGCTGTCCAGTTGTCCGAGGATACCGTCCATTGCAAAAAAAGGAAAAAGGGGAAGGAGTTTGAATCGGAAAAGTTTCCGATCACGGGACGGGTACGCGGTCCGGCCGCCTGCAAGACCCTATAAGCGGACCGCGCTGCGTCCTTCGCAGGCGCAACGGGGTTGCATCCCCTTTTTCCGGAAAGACTATCCCAGGAACCGGTGGAGCCGGGAGACGACGTAGTCCCGCTCGTTGGGCATCTGGGTGTAGAAATTGATATACGGAAGCCCGCACTTCTTGGCGAACATCCTGGCGATCAGATACTTGACATTCTGCGCATGGCTCTTTCCGGCACCCAGCATCACCACGCCCCTCGGCACGCCGGCCTGGGAGAGGAGGAAGGTGTAGGGCTGGCCCCACTCGGCACGGTACGCCTGAGCCGGGCGTGTCTTGTACAACTGGAACACGTCGGCCGCCGGGCCTGCGATTTCGGTCACGGGCACGTTCTCACGGACGTCGTACATCGGGAATTCCGTCTGCAGGATGCCGCGGAAATAGTCGCGCCACTCCGCCGGGGTCCTGTCCGGCGCTTCGGCCTCCTCGGAAGGAACGTAGGCCGGCGTCTCGCGGGCAGGAGCGGCTGTCTGGTTGGCGGCCTGTTCCGCCAGGTTGCTGATGGCATCTTTCACCTTGTTGAGGTCGATCCCGGCCACCGATTCGAGAAGATTCTTAAAGAGTCCCATAATGCGTTCTGTGTTAACTCCGTAAAAATAATGAATTTTTAATTCATCGCGCCACTTTATTGCGTATATTTGCAGACATGAAAAAAATCTTCATCCTCGGCACCATCGCCCTCGCGGCGCTCGTTTCCTGCCGGCAATCAGCCAAGTCCCCCTTCAGCAGAAGAGTCGATAATTATCCGGTCGTCACCATCGAAGCCCCGGACCTGAGCGGCATCAGCGACAACGGCAAGGAAGTGTTGAACCTCTACCGCTTCGCCGCCGACGAAGCGGACGCCATCTATTGGGAGCAGTACTTCGGAGACCGGGAGGCCCTCCTCTCCAGCATCGAAGACCCCGCGCAGAAGACCTTCGCGGAAATCAACTACGGCCCCTGGGACCGAACGGACGGGAAATCCTTCGTGGAAGGCTACGCCGACCGGCTCCCCGGCGCGGGTTTCTACCCCGCTGACATGAGCCCGGAAGAGTTCGAGGCCTTCGACGATCCGGACAAGAACAGCCCGTACACCCTGATCCGCCGCGGCGAGGACGGCGCCCTGCAGGCCGTCTGGTATCACGACGCCTTCAAGGAGCACATCGACAAGATCGCGAACTACCTCACCGCCGCCGCGGACATCACCATCAAGCCCAGCGTCAAGAAGTACCTGCTCAGCAAGGTGGAGGCGCTCAGGACCGACCGCTACTATGACAGCGGCCTGGCCTGGCTGGAGATGGACGACAGCAAGATGGACCTCGTCATCGGGCCCAACGAGGCCGACGACGACCAGCTCCTGGGCCTGAAGCGCTCCTACGAGGCCTTCGTGCTCCTGAAGAACGAAGCGCGCACCCGGGAGCTCATGCAGTACGTCAGCCGCATCGGCGAGTTCCAGCAGGACCTCCCCGGCGACCCCGCCTACAAGACCTTCCAGCCCGGCGCGGGCTCCAACATATTCTCCTGCGACGCCCTCTACTACGCCGGCAAGGCCAATGCGGGCGTGAAGGTGATCGCCCTCAACCTGCCATTCGACAACGACGTCCAGCGGGACAAGGGCTCGCGCACCATCCTGCTCGAGAACATCATCCGCGCGAAATACAACAAGATCGTCGATCCCGCAGGCAAACTGCTCCTGGATCCGGGTGCCGCCCAGCACCTCTCCCCCGACGCCTTCCTGTGGAACGTCGCCTTCCGCGAGGTGGCCCACGGCCTGGGCGTCAAGGAGACCATCAACGGCAAGGGCAGCGTCAACGAAGCCCTCGGCAGCACGGCCCTCGCGCTGGAGGAACTGAAGGTGAACGCCGCCGGCGTGCTGCTGGTCTGCAAGCTCCAAAGCCACTTCGACATCCACCACATCTTCACCAAGGAAGACGCCCTTGCGACCTTCTTCGCCTCGCTGCTCCGTTCCGAGCGCTTCGGCGAAATGTCCCCCATCGGCCGCGCCAACATCATGATTTACAACTATCTCCGCGAGTCCGGCGCCTGCGTTCGCAAAGCCACGGGCCAGTACTCCCTCGACTTCGCGAAGATGGAATCCGCCCTGTCCGACCTCACCGCCCTCGTCCTGAAGACGCAGGCGACCGGCGACCACGCTTTCGCGGCCGATTTCGAAAGCCGCTACGCCAAGCGCAGCGCCGACTACGACGCGGACCTGCGCACCCTGCGCCTGGAAGGCATCCCTGCCGACATCCGCTTTGAATTCAAGAAATGAGACGCCTGACCCTGCTCCTCCTGATCTGTCTGTCCGCCGCCCTGTCCGCGGCCGGGCAGACCCTTTCCGGAACCTATGTCTTCGCCCGGCGGGACACCTGCGACCTCCGGCTCGACATCTATGAACCGGTCCCCGGTTCCGTATCGGCGGACGGCCCCGACCGGCCCAGCATCCTGTTCGTCTTCGGCGGCGGGTTCGTGTCCGGGCGGCGCGACGACGCCTATTTCCTGCCCTGGTTCAAGCTCCTGACCGAAAACGGCTACCGCGTGATTTCCATCGACTACCGGCTGGGGCTGAAAGGAGTGCGGATGCGCTTCGACCCGCTGCACCTGATCGACGCGGCGGACAAGACCAAGCACGCCGTGGACATCGGGGTGGAGGACGTCTTTTCCGCCGTCCGCTACCTCTCGGACCACGCCGCGGAACTCGGCGTGGACATGGGCAACATCGTCATCGCCGGCAGCTCCGCCGGAGCGATGATCAGCCTGTCCAGCGAGTGGGAGATCTGCAACGGGACGCCGCGCACGGCCGTCCTGCCCCTGGATTTCAATTTCGTCGGCGTGATGTCGTTCGCCGGCGCGATCATGAGCGACGAGGGTGTGCCCGCCTACCGCAGCCTGGCCCCCTGTCCGCAGCTGCTCATCCACGGCACCGCCGACGGCGCCGTGGCCTATGACAAGACCGCCTTCGGGCGCCGTGGGATGTTCGGCAGCAGCGCCATTGCCGAGGTCCTCGCCCGGAACGGATACGTCTACAACATCTACCGTTTCAAGGACCACTCCCACGACATGGCCGCCAACTTCATCGCGACCTGGCCCGAGCAGCGCCGCTTCCTGGAAGAGAACGTCATGGGCGGGAACCGCCGTGTCATCGACGCGATGGTGGACGACCCCGCCGTCCCGGTGATGGGCAACATCACCCTCGATGACATCTATTGATTTTTTGCTACATTTGCATACGACCAACACAAACCGACCACAATGAAAAAGTATCTCCTTCCGCTGCTCGCAGCGCTGTCCCTGGGCTGCGGCACGCTGTCCGCCCAGACGATCACTCCCCTCGAAGACGGGAAATATGACATCAAAGCCGGCGACGTCACGATGACCGTCGATGCCGCGCACGGCGGCAAGATCATGTCCTTCCGGCTCGGCGAGGCGGAACTGCTGAACCAGGGCCGCATGCCGAACTCCTTCGGCAGCACCTTCTGGACCAGCCCGCAGCGCGAATGGAACTGGCCTCCGGTGCCGGAATATGACACCAAGCCCTACCAGGCCGAGGTGAACGGCTTCACGCTCATCCTGACCGGCGAGAAATCCGAGCGCTTCGGCTACCGCGTCCGCAAGGTCTTCAACACCGATCCCAAGGACGGGGCGTTCGTCATCACCTATACCATCGTCAACGAGTCCGGCGAAGTGCGCCAGGTGGCCCCGTGGGAAATCTCCCGCGTGCCCAACGGCGGCATGATCTTCTTCCAGGCCAAGGCCGTGGAGCCCGCCAACAACATGGAGGGCCTGCCTTTCGTCTTCGGGAAAGGCGCAGCCTGGTACACGCTGGACGAGGCCCGCGCCAACCGCAAGGTCAACGCGAACGGCAACGGCTGGCTCGCCTTCGCCGACAACGGCCTGCTCTTCGTCAAGAAGTTCCAGGACCTGAAGGACGGAGAGGCCGCTCCCAACGAAGCGGAGATCCAGATTTACGTCAATACCGGCAAGACCTTCGTCGAAATCGAGAACCAGGGCGCCTACACCACCCTCCAGCCGGGCGAAGAGCTCCACTGGACGGTCCGCTGGTATCTCGCGCCCCTCAAGGGCGACGCCGTACCTTCCCGCAAGCTGCTCCGCCAGGCGAAGAAACTCGCCCGATAGACCGCCGGCAGGCCGCCGCATCCGGTCTTTTTATATTTTTATTGTCCCGCAAGTCAATTCTTTGCGGGATTTTTCTTATCTTGGGCTATCAATCCGGATTGAACATGAAATACTGTAGTAATTGCGGGGCCCAGCTCCCCGACGACGCAACCTTCTGCTCCAACTGCGGCGCCCAGACCGGCACCCCGCCCCAGTACCGGCAGCCCCAGGCTCCTGCTCCGGGAGCATATACCCAGGCCCCGCCGCCCTATGGCGCACCGGAGGTCGATCCCTCGCAGCTCAGCGGAACCGTCCAGCTCTGCCAGGACGGCGTTTACCGCTGGGTCTATGAGCTCAGCATGCTCAAGAACCCCGCGATCCTCCTCACCCTGCTGAAGGTCTTCGGCGGGATCGCCGGCGGCATGTGGCTGCTGCTGAACATCATGGACGGCTTCAGCAATTTCCTGGAAACCACCAAGGTGATGGCCTTCGTCCTGGCCGGCCTGTGCGTCCTGATCCTGCTCGCCTATCTGGTCGTGGCCGCCATGTACGGCGGCAAATACTGCGTCCTCTTCGAGATGGACGAACAGCAGATCGCCCACGTCCAGTTGCCCAGGCAGTTCAAGAAGGCCCAGGTGGCCGGCTGGATCGCCATGCTGGCGGGCGTGCTCTCCGGCAACCCCGCCGCGACGGGTGCCGGAATCCTGGCGGCCAGCCGCAACAAGCTGACCAACCAGTTCAGCAAGGTCCGGAGCATCAAGGCCGCCCCCGGCCGCAACACCATCTATGTCAAGGGCACGCTCAAGAGCAACCAGATCTACATCGACGACGCGGGGTTCCAGTTCGTGCTCGATTTCCTTCGTTCCCATTGTCCCAACGCCCGTTAAGCCATGAAATTCTGTCCCAACTGCGGAGCGCAGCTCCCCGACAACGCCGGCTTCTGCTCCAACTGCGGCACCCCGCTCGGCGCCCCGCCCCAGTACCAGCAGCCCCAGCAACCCCAGTACTACCAGCAGCCCCAATACCAGCAGCCCCAGTACCAGCAGCCCCAGTACCAGCAGCCCCCGAAGATGAGCTACATGGACAAGGTCCGCGCCGCCCGTGAAGCGCAAAAACAGAAGCAGGGCCAGATCAAGTGGTGGATGTGGGCCCTGATCGGTATCGGTTCCGCCCTGCTGATCGCCCTGGACCCCTTAGGCTTAGGCGCATAATATGGATACTTTCACTCCCCCCGCAGGTCCCCTGGCGGACACGAACTACGAGGGCAGCCGCGTCTCCCTCTGCAAGGACGGCAAATACCGCTGGACCTACGAGTTCAACATGCTGAAGAACCCGGCCATCATCCTGGTCGTGTACAAGATCTTCCTCATCCTGCTCAGCATCCCGTTCATCATCAACGTCATCGCCCTGGCCCGCAACGGCGAGCTGCAGAAAGAATGGAACGACCGCCTTTGGAGCGGCAGCAACCCCAAGGTCTGGCTGGTCGTGATGGCGGTCTTCGTCGTCATCATCCTGCTCGCCTACCTCCTCGTGGCCTGGATGTACGGCGGCAAGTATATCGTCCATTTCACCATGGACGAAAATTGCATCGTCCACGAACAGGAAGCCGCCCAGTCCAAACGGGCGCAGAAACTCGGCCTGCTGACCGCCCTCGTGGGCATCTTCGCCAAGAGGCCCTCCACGATAGGCGCCGGCATGCTCGCCGCCTCACGCACCACCTTCACATCCGATTTCCCGAATGTCCGGCGGATCAAGCCCCGCCGTGCCCTGAAGCTCATCAAGGTCAACAAACTGCTCGACCGCAACCAGGTCTATGTGCCCAGGGAGGATTTCGATTTCGTCCTCGATTTCATCCGCCGGCACTGCCCCAAAGCAAAATAACACCCAGCCATGGCATTCTGTACCCACTGCGGCGCCCCCGTGCCCGACGGCGCCAGATTCTGCACCAAGTGCGGCTCGCCGATTGCGGCCGCTCCCGCAGCACCCCAAACCGGGCCGCAACAGCCCCCTTACCAGGGACAACCTGTCCAGGCGCAGCCGGTTCGGCCCGCCCAACCTGCACCTCCGCCCGACCGGCCGGCGGCACCTTCGCCGCAAGGCATCGTCATCGATGCACCGGAGGGTGCGACCGTAACCATTTCTGACGCTCCGCCGCAGGAGACCTCCGTCCAGGCGCCCGCGGAAAAGGGCGAGTTCGTCCTGGTCCAATGGGACAAGCCCAAGCAGGAGCAACAGCCCCGCGCCCAGGGGCAGCAAGCCCCGCAGTACCGGCAACCCCAGTACCCGCAACAGCCGCAGCAGCAAACTTACCGGCAACCATACCAGCAACCCCGGCAGCAAGCTTACCAGCAGCCGCCCCAGTACCAGCAGGCCCCGCAGTACCCCCAGCAGCCGCAGTACCCGCCCCAGCAACCTGTCGCCGCAGCCCCCGGCAAGGCCAAGAACAAACGGAAATGGTATTTCTGGCCCGTGGTCATCATACTGGTCATTTTCATCATCGTACAACTGCTCAAGATCATCTGATGACCGCCCGCTTCCGCCTCCCCGGTCTCCTGCTCGCCGTCTTCCTGCTGGCGAGCGTCGTCCTGTATGCACAGGAGAACGATGAAGAACTGTTCTGGATCCTTGACCGGACCGAAATCGTGCGCAGTACAAACATCCCTTATTTCACGGTAACCGGGAGTTCCCTCACCTACCGCAACACGCACCACGGCTACATTTATGTGGAGGAGCCTGATCGGCTGGGACATAACGTCAGGCATTCGGCGGAAGTGGTGATCACGGCCCGGTGGTCCGTGCCGGAGAAGATCCCCTTCCGGAAGGAGGACGACGTACAGATCGGATGGGCCATCGAGTCCTCCCCCATCTTTGAACACGACCTGGATCAGGTTCTCATGGACATCCCCACCTGGGAGATCAGTGCGGATATGCACACCAAGAGCGGCGTGGCGCGCAGCGGGTTTATCTATGAACCGGACTGGTTCTTTAACAAAGTCTCCGTCGTCCCTTGTTACCAAAAGACTTCATCCGGCACTTTCAGTCTCACGTCCTCCACGCAGAGAAACGTAACCCAGAGAGATGATTTCCTGCCGGACGGCTCCTGGACCCTGACCATCGATGTCAATCCCACCGTATCCAGCCAAAGCGGTTTCGGCTCGAGCGACCCCATGGCCGACACCAAGTACCCCAACGTCACCGGGGCCCTCATCCGGTATCACTATCGCTTCAGCGGTCAGGCCTTCGTGGACGTCGAGCACGTGGAGCCCGCCGGAAAGGAACGCGGGGACAGCGACGGGACCGACATCCCGTGGGAGATCTTCCTGATTCCGCCCGGAGCCTATGTGGGCTGGCGCATCATCAAGAACCGAAAGAAGAAAAAGGAAAAAGAAGACCAGAAGAACGAGGAGCAGGAGGAGGAAGAAGAACCGGAAGAGAAGATCGTCAGTTCCTACCGGATGGTCATCTGGAAGGACTTCGAAGACACGCTGGTGCTGGACGACCCGCCCGTCAAGGTCGGCGCCCGCATCGAAGAGATCACCCCGGGCGGGGACGTCGTGGACCGCCCGGACCTGGCCCGGCTGATCACCGTCATCGGTACGAAGAACGCCAAGGTGCACGGGCAGAAGATCGAAGGCCTCTATATGATGGGCATGGTTACTGCGGAGCGCGAAGCCGACGGCAGCTGCCCGGACATGGCCCGGGTGAGTTTCGCCCTCCGGGGACCCGCGGGGCGCTTCGTCAACCACGTGGACTTCAAGGTGGACGATGCCGCCGCCATCATCGTCGAGCCCGCCATCAGTTTCGCCGCCGGACAGGGAAAGACCCTGTTCATGGAATTCGGTCTATTCGGGGCGGCCTCTTCGCCCGAAGGGCTGGAAATCACCCTGGACGAAGCCGGATACGGGCACTTTACGGCGGACCTGGAACAGAGCGACGACAATCCGGACCTCTTCCGCATCAACCTTACCGAGTCCGGCGACGACAAGGCGCCGGCCGGCACGATCGAATCCTACAACTGTACCATCCGGGTCACGCCGCGCAGGAACCGCCCCGAGGTGACGGAAAGTTTCGTCATCAACCGCATCCATCTCGGATTCCGGGTCGAACTCAAGGCGCTCAAGGGATTCCTCGTGGAGTTGGAGAGCACGCCCGACCACGACATCCTGCCGCCGCGCGGCTCCAGGCGGCGCAAGAAGCCGGCGGAGAGCCGCATCGACATGCAGCTGGTCGTCGTGGACGAACTCAAGGACAACAAGATCGGACCGGTGTCGATCAGCGAACTGGACGGCCCCCCGGAATTCAAGTTCGAGGACGACTTCAGGAACAGCACCCTCTTCGTGGACAAGGAGAAGAGCGGCGGTTACGTCCCCACCACAGGCGAGCTGTACCTCTATGAGAACCTGTTCTTCCGCGATTTCGAAGGCAAGGACGTCCCGTCTCCCTGCGGACTGCTCCAATTCAAATATGAATACGTGGGCAATATGCCGGACGGGTCGTTCTGGGGCGTCATCCGCGCCACGAAGGGCTTCCTGGTACCGCCCAACCGCAGCCACGCCAAGGTGACGGTCAAGGTGAAGTGGCACGGCCAGGAATTCAAGGAGGAGATGGTCGTCCCGCTGAACTCCCAGCCTTACCGGGATGTGGAGATTCCGCCCGGAAGCGACCCCATCCGGGCCTACGACAAATACCTGCAGGAAGACCTCAAGCGCCAGGAGAACCTCATCGACCTGCGCCGCAAGATCGTGATGGACCGCCGCTTCGCGGAACTCCGGCCGCTGTTCTACAAGATTGCCGTGATGATCGAGGGCCACGACAAGGTCTTCGGTTACGACGATGCGGACTACGAGAACATCATGCACATCTTCAAGCAGTTCGCCAGCGGCGAGATCGGCACCTATTTCGCGGTCAAACAGACCGTCTCGCCGGACGATGAGGACTTCGACGCCGCCATCGCCACCATCGCCGCGATGGACCGCTCCATTCCGGTCATCATCTGCCGCATCGGACTGGGCATCGTGACAGGCGGCCTCTCCGAGGTCGTCCTGACGCCGGTCAGCGCCCTTGCGGAGATGAAGGAATACGTGGACAAGGGCGGCGACAGCGTCTGGGGCGGGTTCGCCCAGGTCAGCCTGAAGATCATCGCGATGGAACTGCTTTTCGCCGGCCTCGGCAAGGGCTTCAGCAAGTTCAAGCAATGGCGTGCCGACCGGGCCACCAAACTCGAGAAGTTGGCGGCACAGACCAAGAAACTCGCCGAGAGTTCCAAGAAAGCCGCGGAGACCACCCGTGTCAACAAGATCATCGGGAACCGGCCCGCCTACAGCAGCGCCCCGAATGCCGACCAGATCGGCAACGCCGCCAAGAAAGTCAAGGACACCCTCAAGAATGCCAAGGAAATGGCGGACGACGCCACCGACCAGGTCAAGAAACTGGCCGATAAGACGGCCCAGGGCGTAAAAGAGGCGGCCGACGATGTCGTGGAGGGCGCCGGGAAGAAAGCCAAGTCGCTCATCACTTCCGAACTGCGGAAGAAGAGCGCCCAGATCGCCCGGGAAGACGCCCAGAAGGTTGTCGACGAGTTCAAACGCGTGATGAACAATCCCACGGCCACGCAGGAAGAGGTGCGCCGCGCCACCCTCGCCCTGCAGGGCAACAAGACCGCGCAGAACCTCCTGCGCACCCAGCCGTCCGATCTGCTCCGGGCCCACTACAACGCCCAGATGCAGCAGATCTACAACGACCTGGACCCGGTGGTGATCAAGCGCCTGCAGCAGAAGATCAAAGTAAAGGGGAACCTCGTGGAAGATCCCGAAATCCGCGTTTTCAAGGGCGCGACGGGCAACGCCGGCGATGACCTGAAACTCGGCCGCAAGATCGGCGCCGACCGCGACGTCACCTACCAGATCAAGGGCAAGGACGGCAAATGGTACGACATCGGCGAGGAATTGATGGAAGACGCCTACAGCGAAGCCTTCAACGAGATGCAATACAAGTTCATTCCGGTCGACAAGGTCCAGCGTCTCAAGACCATCATCAAGGCCGACCAGGCCGTGGTACACGGAAAGTTCGGCCTGGAGTCCTACGGCGACGACCTCACCCGCATCATCGATCCGACCCGGCAGACGGAAAAGCTCGTCGATGCCGACCGCATCGCCGAGACCTATCTGTACAAATGCAAGGAATGGCTGGGGCGGGGGCAGCAAGCCCACGAAACGGCCGAGCAACTGCTCCGGTATGGCTACGAAGAAGAAGCCCTGCACGTGCTCGGCTACGGAGAAGCCCTGATCGAAGAAGGCGTCCGCCAGAACGTCAAGCAGTTCAACCGCATCCTGGTCCCCCGCATCGAGGCGGCCGCCAAGAAAGGCGCCAATCTGGACTTTACCCAGCTGATGGCCAAGATCCGCATTCTCGAGGGCCTCGGCAATCCCCCGCCCCCGGGCGTCCCTTCCGTCACGCTGGAGCAGGCCCGGGCTGCGCTCGACAGCAGGTTCGGCGCCACGATCGAATCCGTGGTCGAGGAGTGCGCCGCTGCGGTGAAAGACGTCAACGCAGCCTTGTAAAATCGGATTAATTCGTATATTAGTCGCAAATAACACTGATCGATGACCATGAAAAAGATTACCCTGATCCTGACCGGCCTGCTGCTCTGCTGCACGACCCTGCTGGCACAGCGCCCGGCGACATATGTATTCAAGGGCAGCGCCTCCGGCCTCCCCGGCTCCGCCCCGGTCACCTGCACCATCAACAGTACCTCCGGCGACCTGACCATCAGTTCCGACGGCAACGGTGCCAACGTAGACGGCTTCACCTGGAAAGGCAAGCTTCCGTCCGTCCGCGCCCAGGACATCACCTCCGCCGGCGCCGTGTGGACGGGGCAGCTCACTTCCTGGTCCGACATAACCTACAGGGTGGAGCAGAACCGCACCGTCCGACAGGAACGGCTCACCAGCACCACGCGTGCCACCAACAACACCGCACCCATCCAGGGGATGACCTATGACGGCAAGAGCATCAAGCTGGAAATCCGCATCCCGTACAGGCTCCCGAGCCAGAACGACATCGTCGGCGTCCCCTTTACCGTGACGCTGGACCTCACGAGCAAGCAGACCGGCGAGACCCACACCAACCGTTCTTCCAACGACTTTCCCAACACCGTTCCGATGCCCACCGGCACCGGGTCGGACGTGCACATCAACTACGAGAACGGCATCACGGTCGGTACCGTCGGCGGCGGGGGCGGCGGCAGCACGCCCACACAGGCTCGTGCGGTACGCGCCTCCGTCGCCGGCGTCGCGTTCGAAGTGGCACCCGACTATTCCGTCAGAAGGGTGGACAACCTGGGCGGCGGCGAGAGCATCCGGGTTACTTCCAAGTCCAACCCGAACGACTTCCTGTACGCGGAAGTCCAGAAGGAAGGCCTGTCCAATGTCCGCAACCTCAGCTCCGACCAGGTGGCCGACCTGCTCGCCGTCCGGGTACAGTACCTGAACACCGTGATGCCGGGTGTCCGCATGACCGAAGATCCGAAAATCTACTTCGATGACAATTCGGACGGCTATTACCACCAGCACGCCTATTCCTACGGGAAAGGGAAGGATTCCCAGGGCCGGAACGTCAGGACCTACACCGAAGCCACCCTGGTAAACAAGAAGATGATCACCGCCGGTTATGCGGTCGCGGCCGACTCGGATGAGCTCAACGGGCTCACGGACATCTATGCCGACGTCGTCTCCGCCGCCGCGGGCAAATAAACCCCCGTCGGCCATGTCTTCCAACGAGGATTCCGGGAAAACGATTGCCAGCTGGTCCCGGCTGTAAACACCACCCGCCATGAGACGCTTCCGCCTCCTGCTCTGCTGCTGCCTGCTGCTCGCCGCGTCAGGCGGAACGGTCTGCGCAAATGAGGGATACTGGGTGCTTGAGAGCACACAGACAAACAAAAGCGACGCCAAGGCCGACTTCGCCAACCGCAATTCCCTGATCTGGACAGTCCGGACGAACAGCGCCACCCACTTTTCCGGAGCCCGGGTCGAATGGCCCACTCCGCCCGACAAGATCCGCTTCGGGGACGAGGCGGACCTGGCTTTCCAGTTCAGCGTCCTGGACAGGAACGGCTCCCCCGTCTTCCGCCCCGAGGAGCAGAATCCCGCCCACCTGGCCGGCGTTGTCGAAATCATCGCCGTCGAGGACCGCAACGATCCGAGCCAGGGCTTCACCCTCGCCGACTACCCGTTCCGCTGGGCTGCCGCATCCACCAGCGACGGAGTCGTCTCCCGGTATGCCTCCCAGGACATGCACATGGACGAATTCGTCCCCACCCGGGTATCCAGGCTGATTATCAGGATCGGAGCGTCACAGCCCGCCGTTGCCTCCGGAGGACGCCTCATGCCCGACGTTTTCGTGGGGCAGACCTACACCTACAAGTACGTCGGCGACGAGCCGGTCTATGACCGGAAGATCGGTCCCATCGAGGCCATCGGCGAATTCTTTTCCGACATCCCGCCCATGGTCATCCTGGGCCCCGTGGCCATCATCGCCGGCGGCATCGTGGTCAGCCGCCTGCGCAAGAAGGGGAAGAAAGGCGGCAAGAAAGGGGACAAGGGTTCCGATCCGGATCCCGCCGACAAATCCCTCAGCCGCTACCAGATGGTCCTGTACAAGGAATTCGGCGACACCCTCCGGGTCGGCGACGATCCCAAGATCGTCGGGGCCCGCATCGAAGAGATCACGGGCGAGGGAAAACATATCGAACGACCGGACCTGACCGAAGCCATCCAGATCATCGAGGGGCAGAACATTTCCCTGCTGGCCGTCGGCACGACCGGCAAATACCGTTGCGCCAAGATCCAGGTGCCGGAACCCGACCGCCAGGTAATCCCCGAAGAAGGCACCGTCACCTTCTCCTTCCACGGCCCGACCGGACTGCTCCGCAATCACGTCACCTTCAAGATAGAAGACAACAAGCGCATCTTCTTCTGTCAGGACAACGTCACTTATATCGCCGGACGGAAGAAGAAAGAGACCATCTGGTTCTATGTCGTCGGCCTGGGGAAAGACCTCACTTTCGAGGTCGAGATGAAAAACGACAAGAAACGGACTTTCTCCTTCTCCAAGGTCAAGCCGGACAAGGAGGGCTCCTGGAGCCTCGAACTGACCGACAACCTGACGGAAGAACAGGCCCGGGAGACGACACCCGGCCGCCTGGACAACTGTTATCTCAGCATCACGGCCAAGGAGCAGGTGAAGGACGGCGAACGGACGGTCACGGACCAACTCCCCATCCACCGCTTCTACGAAGGCCTGCGCCTCGAAGTCGGGCACATCAAGGCCTATTCCGTCGTCAAGGGCACGGAAGGCATCTACCAGGAGGAGGAGCAGCCGACAGATTATGAAAAACCGCTGGCCTATGCCCACACCCGCCTGGACCTCACGCTTTTCGTCTGGGACGAAGACCGCAACAAGATTGCCAGTCCCGTTCCGGACAAGCTGGAAGTCAGTCTGACGGATGTGCCCGAATCACTCGAATGGTTCGGCAAGCGGGACAAGCGGATCGAAAACCCGGTCTCCGAACTGGGGTTCAAGATCGAAACGGGCTCTGCCTGGAAGACCACCCGGCGGGAGGGCATCCTGGATGTCCCCGTGAGCACCCAGACCTATGAGATCATCCCCTCCGCCGTCATGGTACCGCCCAATCGCTGCAAGGGCCACATCAAGGCGACCGCCCGGTATAAAGACCGGGAATTCGACGCGCAGCAGACCTCTATGGTCATTTCGATGCCGATGCGCTACACGGGCAACGAGGGCGAGCTGAGCGACCTGATCCGCTTCGACGAGCAGGTCAAGGAGCGGATTACCTATATGCGCAACAAGCTGCTTTCCTCGGTGCATTCGCCCGAGTTCGCAGCCCTGATCTACAAATGCGACATGATGCTCGCGTCCTTCGACAAGCGCTTCGGCTATTACATGCCGGAGTTCCACCTGACGAAGAGTCTCTACCTTCGCATCATGCGCGGCGAGATCGGTCCCATCTACACTGCGGAGAATGCCTATGTCTGGGAGGAGTGTGATTTCGGGGACGGCTTCAATATGTGCATGGCCGCCTTTGCGGAACGGGAGCCCAAGACCCTGCTGGGCCGGCTGATGCTCGGAATCTGCACCCTGGGCTGGTCGGAAACACTCTATTATACGCCGAAATCTTTCCTGCTCGAATGCCAGAAAGCGTCCTACAACGAAAACAGCACCGTCCTGGACGATTTCCTGGTCGGCGCCAAGTTCGCGTACTTTGAAGCGTGCCAGAACTGGGCCGGGCAGAAAGCGATGGGCTATGGAATGGGCAAACTCTCGACCACCCAGGTCGGACAGGCGCTTGCCGAAACAGCCGACCTTGTCAGGAAGGACCTGAAAGCCATCGAGAAGAGTCTCTGCAACAGCTATTCCGCCATCGGTTATGCCGCCCGCTTCGCCCGCGCCGGCAAGAAGGTCCTCCAATGGAGGATCGACGGGCGCTTGCGCGGGAAGGGGAAGCTCTTGAAAGGAAAAGAACTGCTGGATACTTCCCCGGAACTTCAAGAACTTCGCAAACTCGCCCAGGAGGCCCAGGAAGCAGCCGAGCTCAAGGTCAAGCGCTTCATCGAAGCCTGCAATAAAGCCGACGTCTCACCTGAAGAACTCAAGAGCCTGGTGCTCTCCATCCAGTGTGACCGCTACGCCAAGAATTACCTCAATTCCACCCATGTCATCGACAAGTACCGCTACCGCTTCACCATGGAGAACACGATTCTCCACGCCGACGTGAAGAAGGCGCTCAAACAGAAGATCGCTAAGGACTTCGGCGTGCACGAATCGGAGATCACCTTTTTCGAAGCCACGGGCAACAGCACCCGTGTCAACGCCGTCAATTGCAAGAAGATCGGCATGGACCACGATTATACCATCCGGGTACAGGGCCAGGACCTCCCCGAAGAGCTGGCCAGCCGCTACTGGAACGACGAATACTGCTTCCAGGCCACGGGAAGCAAGATCTTCTCGCCCTGGGACGCCGACAAACTGGGCTTCCAGGCCGAGCAGACCGCCGTCTCCTACGACGGGTCGGAGTCCTTCCGCTCCGATGTAGGCAAGGTGGTTGACCCCAAGGGTACGGCCGCGCAGCAATTCGACAACGCGCAACTGGTCGAAGACGTCCAGATCCATAAGGTCAAGGAGCCGCTCGACCACTTCGAACGCTGCATGAAAGAAGCGGCCGAAGCAGTGGACCCCGAATGGGCGAAGGCTTATCGAAAAGAAGCGCTCAGCCACCTGCGCGAAGCCGGACGACAGTTCCCCAAAGGCATGGACCGCACGTTGGAAGAGAAGCTCAAAATCCTGGAAACCAACGGTTTGACCGACAGGCTTGATATCGAGAAAGTAGAAGCCGCTTACGAACTGCGCGGGCGCATAGACGATATGCTCGAGACCACCGTCGAAGGCGACAGCAAGGCCCTCATCGAGTTCTATGCTTCTTTCAAGGCCGAAGGGAAAGACCTCTCCAAAGAGGCTACCGAAGCCTTCTCGCTCATCACGGAGGTGGACGAACTCATCGGCATAGAGCCTGCGCCTTCCATCGAGATCTTCCCCAAGGAAGTGGACTTGAACACGACCATACGCCGCACCGCCCAAGATGCGATGGAAGGAGAAAAGGACCTGTATTGACAACACGCGGACCGACATGAAAATGATTCAATAAAAAACATTTGACTATGCCAGACAACAATCCTTATTATCAGAATTACGGACAGCAGCCCTATTACGGGCCGCCGCAACAGCCGTATTACGGGCCGCAGCAGCCCTACTATCCGCCGCCCCAGCCCCCGAAGAGAAGGAGGAGAGGAGGATGCCTTTCCACCCTGCTGGTCCTGGCCGTACTGATCGGTGCCGGAATCTACCTATATCCCAAGTATTCCTCCTTCATTCCGCCCGAGATCAGGGCCTACATCGAGCAGATTATCGGCAAGCCCGTGACCACCCATCCCGAAACTCTCGCCGGAATCACCTTCGACCTGGACGACGGCTTCTCCGTTACCGACCAGTACCCGCTGGATGGCGGTGCGAACGTCGTCCTTGCCCCGGTTGACGGCGCCTCCGACACCGACATGATGCAGCTGATCCTGCTGCCCGGCATCCTGGACGGCGCCGATGACATGCCCGCCGGACAGCTCGCGACGTTGCTGAAGGATTCCGTCCGCAAGATGGCCGATAACATCGCCGGAAACTATGGCCTCGACCTGGACTATCCGGTCACGTTCGACGAATCCAAGGTCTTCCCCATCGCATACGCCACTTTCGACGGTGAAGACGGCAACGGGAATCCCTTCCATTGCCACGCGGAAACCGTCCTCGTGGACGGGACGACCGTCATCGGCAGCTGTTCCGTCGCCGGCAGCGAGAAGATGCTTTCCCGCATGGTCCGCATCTATGAAAACGTCGTAGAAGGAGCCCGGAACTAGTGAATGACACCGAATATGAAAAAGATCCTGATCGGACTGCTGCTCCTTTCCGGAAGCACCCTTCTCTTTGCCCAGGAGCGGGTCTCCGTGGGCGGCATCACATTCTACCTGGCGGACGGATACAGCGTCCGGGGACGTTCCCAACTGAATGACGGGGAGGTCCTCCGGATTGCCCCGAACCCCAATCCCGACAACCTCCGGCTGGTCATCAAAGTCCTGCCAAACGCCCTGGCGGGCATCGACGGCCTCACTTCGGAAGAGGTTTCCGATATGCTGGGCACGGAAGTGGACAAGCTGGCCGGGGTCGTCGCGAACACGGCCTCTTCCGGTTACACCCTGGACCAAGCCTACCGCATCCGCTTCGAAGACGACGCCCGCGTGCCCGTTTCCTATACGGACCTCAGCGGCAAGGACCAGAACGGGGACCGCTTCCTGCTGCATGCGGAATCCGCGCTGACGGACGGCTTCCTCATCACCTGCTGCGCCATCGCGAACAACAAAGGCAACCTGGACGACCTGGTCGACATCTACCGGGAGGTTATGGCCGGAGAAAGGGATGTGCCCCAGGGGATCCTGCCGTCTCATTCCGTGTCCTCTTCCGGCATCACCTTCGACCTATACGACCATTACACCATTACCCAGCGCGATCCGATGGATCCCGGCGAGGGCCTGATGATCGTTCCGGCGAACGGCGACCCCGATACCGAACAGCTGTATCTGCTCATTCTCCCGGACATCCTCCCCCAAAACGCCAACGTTTCCGCCGAGAGACTTTCGGCGCTGCTGGGGAACTCCGTACGGAAGCTGGCCGACGTCGTGGTCAGGGCGCACAAGCTCAACAAGAATTACAGCGTCACGTATGACGACAGCGGATTATACCCCATTGCCTACGCCAACCTCAGGAAAGGTTCATCCCTGACGTGCCACACGGAAACGGCCCTGGTGAACGGAAACGTCATCGGCTGCTGTGCCGTCGCCGCCGGCGAACCGACGCTTTCCGAAATGATCGGCATCTACCAAAGCGCCGTCGGCTCGGCCTTGCGCCGGTAGCCCAAAAGCCCAAAAGACCTCCCGGGGGGAGGTCTTTTGCTTTGGGGTGCGATGTGGGGCTCGAACCCACGACACCCAGAACCACAATCTGGTGCTCTACCAACTGAACTAATCGCACCATATTCAGAAGGAGTTGCAAAGGTACGATAATTTTTTTTCCTTGCAAACGGGAAACCAAGAAAAATCACTATCTTTGTAAGAATTCGTTTTTTCAACGACCTATGGCAAAAGAAATAAAATTTTCCCTCGTTTACAGGGACATGTGGCAGTCCTCCGGCAAATACCAGCCGCGGGTTGACCAACTGGTCCGGGTTGCCCCGGCCATCGTGGATATGGGTTGCTTCGACCGTGTGGAAACCAACGGCGGCGCCTTCGAGCAGGTGAATCTCCTTTATGGCGAGAACCCCAACGTTTCCGTGCGCCAGTGGACGGCACCGCTCCGCAAGGCGGGCATCCAGACGCACATGCTCGAGCGCGGCCTCAACGGCATCCGCATGTTCCCCGTCCCCGCGGACGTACGCGAACTGATGTTCAAGGTCAAGAAGAAACAAGGCACCGACATCGCCCGTTCCTTCTGCGGCCTCAACGACCACCGCAACCTCAAGCTTTCCGTCGAGTATGCCAAGAAGGCGGGCATGATCTCCCAGGCGGCCCTGTCCATCACGCACTCCCCCGTGCACACGGTGGACTACTACCTCAAGCTCGTGGAGAAACTCGTGGAATACGGCACCGACGAGATCTGCCTCAAGGACATGGCCGGCGTCGGCCGTCCCACGGAGCTCGGCCAGCTGGTCGCCGGCATCAAGAAGAACCACCCGCACATCAAGGTGCAGTACCACGGCCACAGCGGCCCGGGCTTCTCCCCCGCTTCGATGCTGGAGGTCGCCCGCGCCGGCGCCGACTACCTCGACGTGGCGGTGGAGCCCCTCGCCTGGGGCAAGGTCCATCCGGACGTGATCACCGTCCAGCAGATGATGAAGGCGGACGGCTTCCTGGTGAAGGACATCAACATGGACGCCTACATGGAGGTGCGCCGCCTGACCCAGGAGTTCATCGACGACTTCCTCGGCTACTGGATCAACCCCACCAATTCCAAGATGACCTCGCTGCTCGTGGGCTGCGGCCTGCCGGGCGGCATGATGGGTTCGATGATGGCGGACCTGACCGGTTTCAAGGCCGCGATCAACGCCTCCGAGCGCGCCAACGGCAAGCCGGAGAGCAGCCTCGACTCCCTGATGGTCCAGCTGTTCAACGAAGTGGAATACGTGTGGCCGCGCCTGGGCTATCCGCCCCTCGTGACTCCGTTCAGCCAGTACGTGAAGAACACCGCGCTGATGAACCTGCTCGCGATGGCGCAGAACAAACCGCGCTTCTCCACCATCGACAAGGACACCTGGGGAATGATCCTCGGCAAGATGGGCAAGCTCCCCGGCGAACTCGCCCCGGAAATCGTCCAGATCGCCAAGGAGAAGGGAATGGAATTCTATACCGGCAACCCGCAGGACATGTATCCCGACGAACTCCCGAAGTATCGCGAGATGATGAAGGAAAAGGGCTGGGACTGCGGCCAGGACGACGAAGAGCTCCTCAACATTGCTATGTTCGAGCGCCAGTACCTCGACTACCGGAGCGGCATCGCCAAGGAGCGTTTCAACAAGGATCTCGAGGCCTTCCGCGAGAAGGCGGGCGCCCCGATCGTGGTGAAGCGCGCCGTCGTGGAGATGCCCGAGTTCGACCTGGACGCCCTGCTGGCCAAGTACCCCAAGGCCACGCCCGTGCAGGCGCCCGTCGCCGGCCAGATGCTCTGGCAGGTGGACGTGGACGGTCCTTCCACCGCCCCCGCCGTCGGTACGAAGGTCGCGGCCGGCAAGCCTTGCGGCTACGTACAGGCCTGGTACGGTATGGAAGAAATCCTCGCCGCCACGGACGGCCAGATCGTCGCCGTCACCGCCCCGCAGGGCAAGAAGGTGGCCAAGGGCGAGATCGTCGCGCTGGTGCAGTAACGCTCCCGCAGATTCGGTCAAAAGGCCGCAGCCGGAATTCCGGTTGCGGCCTTTTGGTATAATAAATCGCGGAAAGACTATCAAAAAATGGAACGACGGGGACAACTTGCCTTAAAAAATCTTACACTTGTATAAAAGAACAAGTCATCTATGAGAAGGATTATCCTGTCGTTCTGCATCCTGCTGCTGTCCTGCTTTGTCTCCGGTGCGGCTTCTCATCCTTTCTTTACCCGCTATACGGATACGGACGGACTCACGGACTACAACATCACGAACTGTTGCCAGGACCCGTTCGGCCGGATCTGGCTCGCCACGAACGGCGGGGTATATTTCTATACCGGCAATAAATTCACCCCGTTCCGCAACGAGCGGTACCAGGAAGCCTGTTCCACCACTACGCAAGCCATCGCCGCCGACCCGGAAGGCCGCGTCTGGATCGCCACCTCCGCCGGAACCGGGTTTTACGACGTCTATTCCGGCATATTCACCGAAATACCGGAGCTGAAAAAGGAGTCGGTCCGGGACATCGACACCGGGGCGGACGGGGAAATCTGGCTCACCTCCTACAACGGCATCTGGAAATACGCCCGGGACGGACGGCTGCAGAAATCCGTTTCGGGGAACGCCTTCTCCCCCCGGAATTCCTGCCTGCTCGAGAACGGCGACCTGGTCTTCACCACCCGCGACGGCGACATTTACTTCATGGAGCGCCGGACGCAGGGCGTCAGCCTGCTGAAACACGCCGAGACCGGCCCGGACGGGACGCCCGTCCGCTACGAACTGGTAGAACACGTCCGCCAGGGAACGGTGCTTGCGTCCACCAACACGAAAAAGGTCGTGACGATCGACGCCTACACCGGCACGGAAGAAACGGTGCTCTCCACCAGCACGTCCGAATACGTTTCCGAAATCACCTGCCTGATGGTCCGCGCCGGTGAATTCTGGATCGGAACCCGGTCCGGGCTGCTTGTCTACAACATCAGCACGCACGAGATCGAGAACCAGATTTCCGGGCTTACCCGGGAGTATTACATGAACGGCATCTTCGTCCGCTGCCTGTTCTCCGACACGGCCGGCAACGTCTGGGCCGGAACCTATAATGAAGGCGTCTGCTGCTGGATGAACTACCGGGGCTTTTTCAACCGCTACACCCGCGACCTGTACGGTCCGCAGATGAGCGGCCGTTCCATCCGCTCGCTGTGCTTCGACGCCGACGGAAGGCTGTGGCTGGGCAGCGAAGAAGGCCGGATCAACCGTTTCGACCCCCGCAGGGAGTCGTTCCAGGACTTCACGGCCCTGGCAGACATCCGCGGAGGAACGGTCATCTCCTCCATCGACCGGATCGGAAACCGCCTGTGGGTCTCCATCTTCGGAGACGGCCTGCTCGTCATCGATTCCGCTACCGGCAAGCCCGTCAAGCGCTTCCACTTCCCGAACGACGAGTGCATGTCCTTCGTGAACTGCCGGAACGGCGACCGCTACGTGGGCCTGCGCGGCGGACTCTACCGCATCGCGGCCGGGACGGACGCCGTCCAGGAAATCCCCGCACTGGACGGCCGGGTACTCAACTGCATGCTGGAAGATGCAAACGGCCGCATCTGGATGGGCCTCTATGCCCGCGGCCTGGGCCTGTACGACCCGGAAACGGGCGACTTCCGGATGATTGCAGCCACGGAAACCAACGAGGTCATGACATCCGACGCCATCAGTTGCCTGAGCCGGGGCGAGGGCGGCGTCATCTGGGTCGGGACCTCCGGCGGCGGCCTCTACCGCATGCTGGCTTCGCAGGACGGCACGCTGCAGGAAATCCGCCGCTTCGGCGAAGAGGACGGGCTGCCTTCCGACAAGGTATCGGCGGCCGTCGAGGACGGCGCCGGACGGCTCTGGGTCTCCACCGTGGACGGCGTGGCCTGCATGGACCTGGCGGAGATGACCGTGCTCGGGACGTTCCTCCAGGCGGACAAGGTGGTGGGCAGCCTGTACGGGAACGGCGCCGCCGCCCGGTCCGGAGACGGGACTGTTTTCCTGGGCACCCGGGACGGGCTCGTCTCCATCCATCCGGAAGGATTCCTCCACCTCTTTGAGAACAAGTCCCTGATCATCAACAACGTTACCACCGGGACCCTGGACGTTCGCCAGCCCCAGCCGGAAGAGGGAAAGTCCGTCATCAATTCCCGATCCGTCAAAGTCAAGCAGTTGGACGCCCCGGTGCTTACCGTCTCCTACTCGTCGATGATCTACGACAATCCGAACGACCTGCAATACGAGTGCACCCTGAAGAAACGCCACTTCTCGAACACGGTGGTCACCGCCGCCAACCACGTGTCCTACATGGCCCTCCGGCCCGGCGTCTATGACTTCGGCGTCCGGATCGCAGGAACGACCGGCGAGCAGGCCGAGAGCCACCGCAGGATCGTGATCACCGCCCCGTGGTACCGCTCCGTCCTGGCCAAGATCCTCTACCTCCTTCTGGCGCTGGCCGGGATCTGGTACGCCCTGGCCGCCTTCATCAAAGCCCGGGACGAGCAAGCCCGCAGGAAAGAAGAACTGCACGAGGCCCAGCGGCAGAAAGAAGCGTTCCAGGACAAGATGGACTTTATGGCCAACATCACCCACGAGATCCGGACGCCCGTCTCGCTGATCGCGATCCTGGTGGACAAGGTCCTCGGCAAAGGAACGGCGCCGGACTGCCAGGACGAACTCAAGTCCTTGAAGAACAACTCAAACCGGCTGGTCGAGCTGTGCAACGAACTGCTGAACTTCCGCCGGGTCCAGAACAATACTTCCTATATCCTGAAGAACGATGAGGACCTCTGCCGGCTCGTCGGCGACACCCTGGAGAGTTTCAAGACCGCGGCGGAGCAGAAAGGCCTCCGGCTGACCGCCAGCCTTCCCGACGCCCCCATCCGCGTCAGCTGCGACCGCAACGCCGTGGACTGCATCGTCAGCAACCTCCTCTCGAACGCCATCAAGTACGGGCAGTCCCTCATCCGCTGCAGCCTGGCCGAGGACAACGGGAAAGCGGTCTTCCGGATCGACAGCGACGGCCCGCGGATCCCGGAAGAGGAGTCGGAACTCATCTTCAACGCATTCTACCAAAGCCGGACCATCGCCAGTTCCGGATCCGGGCTCGGCCTGACCTACTCCCGCACGCTCGCGGAACTTCACAACGGGCTGCTCTACCTGGACACGCGGGAGAAGAACTACAACTCCTTCGTCTTCGTCCTGCCCCTCACCGAGCCCGCCCGGGAGGATTCCGCCGCGCCGTCGCAGCCGGAGCCACAGCCTGCCGGAACGGAAGAGACGCCGGCGCCCGCCGACGGCCGGCAGCGCCTGCTCGTCGTGGAAGACAACCAGGAACTCTGCAACCTGATCCGCGACGAACTCTCGCAGACGTACTCCATCGTCACCGCGTCCAACGGCCAGGAGGCTTTCGAGATCGTCAAGCGCGGGAACATCGACATGGTCATCAGCGACATCATGATGCCGGTGATGGACGGCTGCGAACTCTGCAACCTCATCAAGAACGACATCGCCTACAGCCACATCCTCGTCATCCTCCTGACGGCCGCCATCGGCGTGGAGACGCATCTGCGGTCCCTGAAGGCGGGCGTGGACAGCTACATCGAGAAACCTTTCAAGATGGAGGTCCTGAAGGCCACGGTCGGCAACCTGCTCAAGAACCGGGAAATCCGCAACGAACAGTTCAACAACAACCCGCTCGGCCACTACAATTTCGCCTCCATCAGCACCATCGAGCGGGAGTTCATGGAAAAACTGCACGGCCTCATCCTGGAACACATCTCCGAAACGGAAATGACCACGCCCCAGCTCGCCTCGATGATGTCCGTCACCCGCCAGACGCTCGCCACCAAGGTCCGCGCGAACACCGGCCTGAGCACCCTCGAGTACATCCGCATCTGCCGGCTGAAGAAAGCCGCCGAACTCCTTGCCGAACGGAAATACCGGATCAGCGAGGTCGCCTACCTGGTCGGATACACCTCCCCGTCGTATTTCACCAAGCACTTCCAACAGCAGTTCGGCATGACCCCCTCCGAATTCATCCACTCTAACGACTGATAACCATGAAAAGATTCCTGCTTCTTCTGTCGGCCGCGCAACTCCTGCTGGGCTGCCGGGCCGACGTGAGTATCGGCACATCGGCGGGAACGCTGGTCCTCTCCCCGCTTGCGGACAACGCCGTCCGCGTCCGGATGGAGGGCGCGCCCACGCACGACGTGGAAGAACTGGTTTTCACGGAAAAAACGGCACAGCCCCGGTTTTCCGTGAAGAAAGACGCCCAGGGCGTCACCTTGCAGCTCAAGGAACTCCGGGTCCGGTACGACCGGCAGACGGAGTCCCTGCTGTACTATGACCGGGACGGGAACCTGCTCGTCCGGGAAAAGCCGGGAAGCCGGCTGCTGGAAAAATCGGTGATCGAGGGTACGCCCATCCCCGCCAAGAGCACGAACGGGGCGGCGCTGCCCCAGCCGGAACCCATCCGCGACGAACCCACCTACCTCGCCCGGCAGGGTTTCATCATGCAGGACGGCGACCATCTGTTCGGGACGGGCCAGTTCCAGGACGGACAGCTGGACATCATGGGCCTGACGCGCCGGCTCACCCAGAACAACACCCAGATCGTCTCCCCGATGATCCTCTCCAGCAAGGGTTACGGCATCCTCTGGCACAACTACGGCCGGACGGACTTCAACCCGGCATCGTATGCCACGACCCTGGAGGCGCTGCCGCCGGAGCCCGCTGCCGTCCCGGCACCCGGAGCCCGCCGGATGCCGCCCCCGGCCACCTATGGCGGCGAACTTTCGGTGGAGCAGGGCGGCAGATACTGCCTGCACCTGGATGTGGGCGACCATCCCGCCCGCGGCGGGCACCGCATCTGGCTGGACGGGGAACTCATCTACGAAGACCTGAACAGCTGGGTGCCGACCGTATCCGCCTTCGCCGAACTGACGGCCGGGACGCATCAGGTCCGGGTCCAGGGATCGACGGACCCGACGGTCCGCCTGTACTGGCGCGCCGTGGACAACACCACCACCTTCCAGTCTCCCGTGGCCCAGAACCTGGACTACGCCGTCTTCGCCGGCAACGCCGACCGGGTCATCGCCACCTACCGGACCCTCACGGGCCCGGTCCCGGCCATGCCCGACTGGGCGTTCGGCTTCATCCAGTGCCGCGAGCGGTATGACACGCAGGCCGAACTGCTGGAAAACGCACGCGGATTCGTGGACCGGAACATCCCGGTCAGCGTCATCGTCCAGGACTGGAAATGGTGGGGCGACACGGGCTGGAATTCCATGGTGTTCGACCAGGCGAAGTACCCCGATCCCGCGGGAATGGTCCGCGAACTCCACGACCTGGGGCTGAAATTCATGATCTCCGTCTGGTCCCGGGTCGAACTGGGGACCGCCCTGGGCGACACGCTGGCGGCGAAGGGGTATTTCATTCCGGGAACGGAATGGGTAGACTACTTCAATCCCGCCGCCGCCCGCTTCTACTGGGAGCGCTTCCGGGAAAGCATGGTGGACCTGGGCATCGACGCCTGGTGGTTCGACGCCACAGAGCCGGACAACGACTACGAACTGCTGCACCGCCGGGTAGCGGGCAACACCATTCCGGGCGAAGTCTACCGCAACGTCTATCCGCTCGTGGTCAACCGGGCGATGTACGAAGGCTTCCGGCAGCGGGACCCGGACCATATGCCCATGGTCCTGACGCGCAGCGCCTTCGCCGGGTCGCAGCGCTACGGGGTCATCACCTGGTCCGGCGACGTGGGCAACGACTGGCTTACCTTCCGGCGCCAGATTACCGGCGGACTCGGCCAGGTGGCCACCGGACTGCCCTGGTGGACCTATGACGCAGGGGGATTCAACCGTCCGATGGACCAGTACACCGACCCGGCCTACCAGGAGCGGATGCTCCGCTGGATCGAGACCGCCGTCTTCCTGCCCTTCATGCGGGTCCACGGGATGTCCAGCCGCACCGAGCCCTGGAACTACAGCCCCGAGACCGAGAGAATCTACACCGACTGCATCCGGCTCCGCTACGAACTGATGCCCTACATCCTGGACTGCGCCAAGAAGGTTTCGGAAGAGGGCTACACGATGATGCGCCCCCTGGTCTTCGACTTCCCGGACGACGAACGGGCGTTGCAGCAGGACTGCGAATACATGTTCGGACCCGAGTATCTGGTGTGCCCCGTCACCCGTCCCGGCGTGACCAGCTGGGAGGTATACCTGCCGGAAAACGAAGCCGGCTGGGAAGACTTCCGGGACGGCACCCGCTACGCCGGGGGACAGACCGTCGAATGCCCCGTGACACTGGAGATGATCCCCGTGTTCCGGCGCCTGACACCGGCGGCGGATTAGTACGGCGCGTTCAGAATCTGCGACGATTTGCATCCGCATCAGAATTTTATACTCTTTTGTCATTTCTTTTCATACCCGCGTATTATTAAAGGGTACCTTTCCAACCGATAACCGCAACGACACTACACTTTTAATAACTTTTAGTCTATACTATGAGGAAAAAACTACTCTTGCAAACATCCAAGGCCTGCCTGGCCTTGCTGTTCTGCTTCCTGAGCATCGGAGTCTCCCTTGCCCAGAACCGTACCATCAGCGGCACCGTCACCGACACCCAGAACCAGCCCGTCATCGGCGCGGCCGTGATGGTGGTCGGCAATACTCGGATCGGCGCTGCTACCGACATGAACGGTGCCTTCTCGCTGAGCGTTCCCGCCGGAGCGTCCATCACCGTGGAGAGCATCGGGTACAAGAGCCGGACCTTCGCCATCGGCAGCCAGACTGTGTTCAACATCGTGCTCGAGGAAGACACCGAAATGCTGGAAGAGACCGTGGTCATCGGCTACGGCGTGCAGAAGAAGAGCGACCTCACCGGCGCCGTCGCATCCATCAAGGACAGCGACATGTCCAACCGCTCGGCCGTGTCTCCCGTCCAGGCCCTCCAGGGCAAGGCGGCGGGCGTCCAGATCGTCAACGCTTCCGGCGCCCCGGGTTCCGAAGCCAGCATCCAGATCCGCGGCTATTCCTCCAACTCGAAGACCACCCCGCTCATGATCGTGGACGGCCTGAAGGTCAGTGACATCAACTACCTCGACCCGGACAACATCGCCTCCATCGAAGTCCTCAAGGACGCCGCCTCCGCCGCCATCTACGGCATCGAGGCCGGTAACGGCGTCATCCTCGTGACGACGAAGTCCGGCAAGGGCACGCCCGGCAGGGGCCGGGTGTTCTACAACTTCATGAGCTCCACCCAGACCGCTTCGCACCTGCCCGACCTGATGGATGCAAAGACCTACGTCGAGTTCCAGGAACTGATGGGCAACAACTCCCGCAACTTCTGGGACGGCAAGACCGACACCTACTGGCCGGACTACATGCTCGAGAAGGGCCAGACCTTCCGCCACACCGTCGGCGCCCAGGCCGCCAACGACCGCGGCAACATCTACGTGGCCCTGACCTATGTGGACGATAACGGTATCATCACCGGCGACAAGGATATCCTCAAGCGCCTCTCCGGCCAGATCAACGCCGAGTACAAGATCAACGACTGGCTGACCGTCGGCACCAACAACACCCTGCAGCACTCCCGCAGCCGCAGCGTATCCGAAGCTGCGACCCTCAACAACTCCACGCTGGGCGCCATGCTGATGTTCGACCCGATCGTCCCCTGGACCTACGACATGAACAACCTCCCGCAGGACATCCAGAACAAGCTGGACGCCGGCCTCGACATGCCCCGCGACCCCAACGGGAACATCTACGGCATCTCCTCCCAGGCCGCCGGCAGCCTGATCTACCATCCGGCCGTGATGCGTGACCGTGCCGACACCGACAACGATTCCTTCAGCCTCCGCGGAAGCACCTACGTGAACATCACCCCGCTCAAGGGCCTGGTCTTCACCTCCCGCTTCGGCTACCGCGCCGGCTACACCAACGTGGGCACCTACAACTATCCGTACCGTATCAGCGACGTCGGTTTCCAGGACATGTCGATCACGGGCACTTCCCGGAACAACCTCTTCTATCAGTGGGAGAACTTCGCCAACTACAACAAGACCATCCGGAAACACAGCCTCACGGCGATGGCCGGCTTCTCCTTCCAGAAGACCAGCTCCAACTTCGTGACGGGCACCGCCTACGTCCTGACCGACACGGCGCCCAACTACCGCTACCTCGACTACAGCACCAACGACTCCCGCATGAGCGTCGGCGGCGTGCCGTCCTGGACGGCCAACATGTCCTACTACGGACGTCTGGGCTGGTCCTATGACAACCGCTACATGCTCCAGGTCAACTTCCGCGCGGACGCCTACGACACCTCCAAGCTCGACCCGTCCAACCGCTGGGGCTACTTCCCTTCCGTGTCCGCCGGCTGGACCGTGTCCAACGAGCGCTTCATGGCCGGCGTCAAGGACGCCATCGGCCTCACCTTCCTGAAGTTCCGCGCTTCCTGGGGTCTGAACGGTAACGTCAACGCCATGGGTGCGTACCAGTACAGCGACGTGCTCGCCGCGAACAACCGCAACGGTTACAACTTCACCGACGGCGGCGGCCGTACCGTCGGCGTCGGCCCGTCCGGCGTGCTCCCGAACCCGAAGATCAAGTGGGAGACCTCCCGCCAGCTCGACCTCGGCGTGGACATGCGCTTCTTCAAGGAGCGGCTCACCCTCACCATCGACTGGTACAACAAGGACACCGACAACCTGATCACCAGCACCACCGCTCCGGCCAACACCGGCTCCACGACCACCTACATCAATGCCGGTATGGTCAACAACCACGGTACTGAGATCGAACTCGGCTGGAAAGACACCGCCGGCGACTTCTCGTACAGCATCACCGGCAACCTCGCCACCCTGCACAACAAGGTCACCAAGGGCCTCCAGGTCGGCCGTACCAACGGCTACCAGATCCACACCGCCGAGCCTGTCACCTACTTCGAGGAAGGCTACCCGCTGTGGTATCTCCGCCTCTACAACGTGACCGGCGTGGACCAGCAGACGGGCGAGGCGATTTACGAGAACCGTGACGACAACCCCGCCATCAACGACAACGACCGCATCTGCGCCGGCAAGGGTATGCCGGACCTCACGTACGGCCTGACCGTCAACCTGGCCTGGAAGGGCTTCGACTTCATCCTCAACGGTACCGGCGCCGCCGGTGTCCAGCGCCTCTTCGCGATGACCCGCGCCGACGTCACCACCGCCAACACGCTCAAGGAGTTCTACACCAACGCCTGGCAGAGCCCGTCCTCTTCCGGCTACAAGCATCCGAAGCCGACCAACGACTCCAAGATCCTGTGCTCCACCGACCGCATGTTCAACGCCGACTTCTTCAAGATCAAGCAGATCCAGCTGGGTTACACCCTGCCGAAGAACATCGCTTCCAAGATCTTCCTGAGCAGCATGCGCGTGTATGTGTCCCTGGACGACTGGTTCACCTTCACGAAGTACCCCGGACTCGATCCCGAAACCGGACTTTACGGCACCCAGGCCAGCGGTCTGGCCGTGGATACCGGACATTATCCGATCTCGAAGAAACTGGTGTTCGGCGTCAATCTTTCCTTCTAATCCCGTTACTTAACTGATATTAGAGATATGAAAAAAGCATTATACCTTGCTTCGGCCTGCCTGCTCGCCATCGCCTTCAGTTCCTGTGAAAAGGAATTGGAGAACCCCCGCAAGGGCGCGAACGATTTCAACACATTCTACACGAATGCCACGGCCGACGATGCGGACAAACTGATCGCGCAGGCCTACAACACTTACTTCGGCGGCCCCGAGGAAGTCCAGAAGCAGAACTTCTTCGAGATCATTTCCGACGACATGGACTGCGGCGGCGGCACCTACTCCGACAACGCCAACCGCTACCGCAACGCCGACGAGTTGACCTGCCAGCCCAGCGACTGGCTGTTCCACGGCCCGTGGAGAGGATACAGCCTTTATCAGTCCCTCTATGTGTGCATCTACCAGTGCAACCTAATCATCGACAAGATTCCGGATTCCAACGACGCCGAGATCAACCGGGTCAAGGCGGAAGCCAAGTTCCTCCGCGCCCTTAACCTCTTCGAGGCCATGCGCGTCTGGCACAACCCGCCCTTCGCCGACCACATCTACACGGCTGAGGACATGCTCGCGCCGAACGGCGATCCCAAGGAGATGATCGACTGGATCCTCGAGAACTTCGACGATGCCGCCAAGGCGCTTCCCGCCGTGCCCGCCAAGGGCCAGCAGGCCAAGATCGGCGGCCGCGCCACGTCCGGCGCCGCCCTGGCCTTCTACGCCAAGGCCGCCCTCTGGTACGGCACCCAGTACAACGACAACGCCTACGTCCAGAAGGCGATCGCCCCGCTCAAGTCGATCATCAACTCCGGCCTGTACGGCCTGATCCCCGATGTGGCGGACCTCTTCCGCGTGAAGGCGGACTTCTGCGAGGAATACATCTTCGAGCGCTGCTGTGCGGAGACCGGGGCCGACAAGAGCCTGCAGAACGACAACCGGCAGACCTGGAGGAGCTTCCGTGCGGACAACATGTTCATCCCGAAGGGATTCATGGGCTACGGCTGGGCCTTCTGCAACCCCACCAAGGAATTCGTCGACTTCATGAAGGAGCACGACGGAGAGACCAATCCCCGCTTCAACGCCAAGCTGCTCTCCTATGACCAGCTGATGGCGATGGAGTACAACGACGCCGACAAGGGCATCAAGCCGGGTGCGGCCTACCCGAACTGCGTCGGTTACTGGAACGCCACCTGCCTGATGTACAACGACGACCTGTACACCGACACCGGCGGCAACTTCTACTCCCGCGCCAACAACCCCATCATCCGCTACGCCGAGGTGCTGCTGATGTATGCCGAGGCCCAGTTCCTGGCGAACGGCGACTCCGACAAGTCCGGCCTCGCCGCGCTGAACCAGGTCCGCGAAAGGTCCAAGCTTGCGCCGCTCGCCGCCCTGGACATGCAGGCCATCATCGACGAGCGCCGCGCCGAGCTCTTCTGCGAGAACGAGCGCTGGTTCGACATCATCCGCTGGAAGATCGCGGACAAGGTGCTGGCGAATGCCGGCACGCACCGCTACACCTTCTTCGGCTACAAGCCCGGCACGACGGAATACTGGATCGACGACAACGAGTTCAGCAAGGGCGAAGGCAAAGGCTGGGACGACAAATACTGGAACCTGCCTTACGGCGACAACCAGTTGACGGCCAATCCGAACCTGGTCCAGCATCCGGGCTGGTAGTTCTGCGCATAATTTGTTATATTTGTTGTATGAAACTCAAATCATTCGTAATCTCCGCGATGACCCTGGCGATGGCGTTCTGCGTCACCGCCCGGGGCCAGCGCTACTGCAATCCCCTCCCGATGCCCATCGGGCAGGGAGGCAACGCCGGTGGCGACGTCACCGTGCTTGAGGAAGGCGGCAAATACTACATGTGCTGCTCCGGCGGCGGCATGTGGGTGTCCGACGACCTGCTGAACTGGGAGTTCCACGCCGTGGAGCACATCCCCGTCGCCCCCGACCTGGTCAAGTACAACGGCAAGTTCTACCTGACCGGCAACAGCGACCACGTGTTCGTGGCCGACAACCCGCTCGGCCCCTACACCGACCTGGGCCTGTTCAAGAACACCGGTCCGATCGAGAACGGTTGGAACGGCGGCTTCGACACCAAGATCTTCGTCGACGACGACAACCAGCCGTACCTGTTCTGGCCCGGCCGCGGCATCAGCGGCATCTATGGCGTCAAGCTGGATCCCAACGACCTCACGCGCTTCGCCGAGAAGCCCACGCACCTGTTCGGGTTCAACCCGATGCACGCCTGGGAGCGCTACGGCGAGATGAACGAGTATCCCGGCGTCGCCTGGATCGAGGGCCCGTGGGTCATCAAGCGCAACGGCATCTACTATCTCGAGTATTCCGCCTCCGGCACCCAGTGGAAGACCTATGCGGAAGGGTACTATACCGCCACCTCCCCGCTCGGTCCCTACACCTACGCCGCCAACAACCCGCTGCTCCGCAAGACGGAGGGGCTCGTGACCGGCACCGCGCACGGTTCCATCGTAAAGGTGAAGGACAAGGACGAATGGTGGCAGTTCTACACCATCGTGCTGTCCAACCCGCCGGGAGGCCGCCGCATCGGCATGGACAAGGTTGAATTCGATGCCGACGGGCTGATGTACTGCACCGTCACCGACACGCCCCAGCCGGCCCCCGGCTTGGAGGCGAAGAAGGGCGTGCCCGCGTCCATCCCCGTCACCATCAACAAGATCAACGCGATGAACGCGCTGTCCAAGTTCTCCTCCCAGCAGGACGGCTTCCCCGCCGCCTTCGCGGTGGACAACTACAGCGGCACCGTCTGGATGCCGGCTGCGGACGACGCGCAGCCGTCCATCACCGTCGAGCTCTCCCCCGCCACGCGCTTCGATGTCGTGCAGCACTTCACCGTGGACGGCATGCGGGTGATGTTCTCCGGCGGCAGGCGCCGTTTCGGCGGCCCGATGGTCCTGCCTGTCTACAAGTACAAGCTCGAGGTTTCCCAGGACGGCGAGAAATACGTCACCGTGCTGGACAAGACCGGCAACCGGGTCTCGAAAGACACCATCTACGAGGACTTCGCACCCGTGAACTGCCGCTTCGTGCGCCTGACCGTTACCGACTGGCCCAAGGAGAACCCGCTGGGTATCATTGACTTCACCGTGTTCGGCTATCCCGACGGCTACGATGCCGCCGCCGTCGCCACCCCCGTCTTCTCGAACCTCCCGCTGGACAGCGAGGCAACCGGAAGGCCGGCCGGCACCCGGGCCAGATAAACACGCCTTCAAGCATCTTTTTTTTAGCATCAGGATAAGTCCTGCCGGACAGGGCTTATCCTGATTTAACGAAAAACCACATCCGGATATGAAAAGACCATCCATCCTTTTGATCCTCCTATCCGTCTTCCTGCTCGGGAGCGAGGCCCTGGCCCAGCGTCCCCGCCCCACGGCGGACCTGCCGAAATGGGAAGGCGTGTGCGAAACGCCCCAGATGGGCTGGAGCTCCTGGAACAAATTCATGACAGACATCAATGAAGACATTATCAAGGAAAATGCCGATGCCCTGGTCAGCCTCGGGCTGGCCGATGTCGGATACGTCTATGTCAATGTCGACGATGGATGGCATGGCGAGCGGGACGAGAACGGTTTCGTTACCGAGAATCCCGAGAAGTTCCCCTCCGGCATGAAGGAACTGGGCGCCTACATCCACTCCAAAGGGCTCAAGTTCGGCATCTACAGCGACGCCGGCGACTTCACCTGCAACGGCTGCACCGGCAGCCGCGGGCACGAATACCAGGACGCCCTCATCTATGCGATGTGGGAGGTGGACTACCTGAAATACGACTGGTGCCACACGGCGAACCTGGACGCCAAGGGCGCCTATACCCTGATGCGCAACGCGATCCGGAAAGCCGGCCGGCCGATGGTCTTCAGCATCTGCGAATGGGGTACCAGCAAGCCCTGGGAGTGGGCCGCGGACGTAGGACACTCCTGGCGGACCACGCACGACATCGGCCCCGCATTCCTGCCGGTACCGGTTTCCTATACGGCTCAGGGCCGCAGGAACTGGAAGCCGCAGAGCGTGATGGAGATCATCGAGCAGAACGCCCCCCTGCGCGAATACGCCGGCCCCGGCCACTGGAACGACCCGGACATGCTGGAAATCGGGAACGTGATCACCGTGGACGGCATCACCTACAGCATGACGCCCAGCGAGGAACGGGCGCATTTCACGATGTGGTGCATGATGGCCGCCCCGCTCATCCTCGGCAACGACCTGCGAGACATTTCCGAAGAGACCCTCGCCATCCTCAAGAACCGCGAGCTGATCGCGGTCGACCAGGATCCGCTCGGCATCCAGGGTCTCCGCCTCCGGAAGGAAGGCGACCTGCAGTACTGGTTCAAGCCCCTCGTGGACGGCGACTGGGCGTTCTGCATCCTGAACGCCGGGGAGAAGCCCGTCAAGGTGGCCCTGGACTGGTCCGCCCTGGAAGTGGACGACAGCCTCAGCGGGCGGAAAACGGATTTCGCGGGAACGACCTACATAGGCCGGGATCTCTGGAACAGCAAGGCCCGCCCGATCAGCACCGCCCGCAAGAACGTGAAGGTGACCGTGCCTTCCCACGACGTCGCCGTTTATCGGCTCACTCCTGTAAAACATTAAAATCCAACGCCCTATGAAACGATTGTCAACGATCTGCATCTTCCTGGCAACGCTGCTGCTGCCGCTGCAAGTCTCCCTGGCACAGCCGCGCCGCCTGTCCGCCGACTTCCCGAAATGGGCGGGCGTCGCCGACACGCCGCAGATGGGCTGGAGTTCCTGGAACTGCTTCATGACCGACATCAACGAAGACCTGATCAAGGCCACCGCCGACGCGATGGTGGAACTCGGCCTCGTGGACGCCGGCTACGTGTACCTGAACCTGGATGACGGCTGGCACGGCGAGCGGGACGAGAATGGATTCGTGCACGAAGACCCCGTGAAGTTCCCTTCCGGGATGAAGGCGCTCGCGGACTACCTGCACGCGCGGGGCCTGAAACTGGGCATCTACAGCGACGCCGGCAACTTCACCTGCGCCTGCTACACGGGCAGTCTCGGCCACGAGTACCAGGACGCCATCGCCTATGCCCACTGGGGCGTGGATTATCTGAAATACGACTGGTGCTTCACCAACAACGTCAACCCCAAGGGCGCCTACACCCTGATGCGCAACGCCCTGGGACGGGCCGGACGGCCCATCCTCTTCAGTATCTGCGAATGGGGCACCAGCAAACCCTGGGAATGGGCCGCGGACATCGGCCACTCCTGGCGGACCACGGGCGACATCGGCCCCGCTTTCCTGCCCGTGGAGACGTCCTATGACGAAAACGGACGCCGCCGCTGGAAGCCCCAGAGCGTGCTTGAGATCATCGACAAGAACGAGCCCTTGAGGCAGTACGCCGGCCCCGGCCACTGGAACGACCCGGACATGCTGGAAGTCGGCAACAGCATCACGGTGGACGGCGTCTATTATGAGATGACGGACAGCGAGGACCGCGCCCACTTCACGATCTGGTGCATGATGGCCGCCCCGCTCATCCTCGGCAACGACCTCACCAAGATCACCGACGAGACGCTCGCCATCATCAAGAACAAGGAAATGATCGCCGTGGACCAGGATCCCCTGGGCGTCCAGGGTCTCCGTACCATCAACAAGGACGGGCTTCAGTACTGGTTCAAGCCCCTCGTGGACGGCGACTGGGCCTTCTGCATCATGAACACCTCGGAAGAGGACGTCACCCTGACCGTGGACTGGTCCGCCCTCGAGGTCAACGACCCCGTGAGCAAGCGCAGGACCTCCTTCGGCTCCGTCAACTACTCCGTCAAGGACCTCTGGAATCCGGAGGCGCCCGTCTTCCCCACCCTCGTAAAGGGGAAGGGCATCCTGCGGGAGCAGTTCGTCATCAACGCCTTCGACGTGACCGTGAAATCCCACGACGTCGTGGCCTACCGGCTCACGCCCGTCAAATAAATGCTTCCGGCGATGAAAAGACTGGCACTGGCCGGGCTGCTGCTGACAGCCCTGCTCCTTCCGGCAAGGGCCGGACTGCTGAAAGACTACAGCCACATCCGGGGCAACCACTATTTCGGTTGGAGCCAGGACGAGGCGACCATCCGCAGGGAACTGGGATACGGGAAACAGATCGGCATGAACAGCACGCGCATCTGCCTCTATTACAGGCGTTACAAGCAGGATCCGGAAAAGTATCTGGAGACCTTCCGCAATTACGTCCGGATCGCCAACAGCATGGGCATCTCCGTGATGCCCATCATCTGGGACGGATGCTCGCTGGACCCCGCCATCCTGAAGCCGGAGTTCTGGAAAGCCGAAGGGGACGCCTACGTCAGGCGCCTCGTCGAGTTCATGAAGGGAGAGGACGGCATCATCTGCTGGGACGTGATGAACGAGCCGACCTGCAACGCCTACCACGACAAATGCGACAGCGAAGAGGAGCACCTCGCCCACCGGGCGGAGATCTTCCGCTTCGTCCGGCACTACTGCGAACTCGTCAAGCAGTTGGACAAGGAGAACCCCATCACCGTGGGCGTCCAGTTCGCCCGCAACCTGGAAGAGGCGTCGGCCGACCTGGTGGACATCATCACCTTCCACGACTACCTGCCCACGGAAGCGCGGGTGGAAGCCAGCTGGCAGACCGCCGAGGCCGTGGCTAGGAAATACGGCAAACCGCTGATGAACAGCGAGACCGGATGCACGGGACGCGGCAATCCCTACGAACTGGCGCTGGGCAAATGCTATGAACACCACGCCGGCTTCTATGCTTTCGAACTGATGATCCACGGCCACTTCGGCCCCATCCACGGCTTCTTCTACCCGGACGGCACCATCCGCGACCCGGGCATCATCACGGCTTTCCTGGGCATCAGCCGGAACCGCAACCTGCCGACGATGATCAAGGAGAACGCCAATATGGAGCATTACGTGGAGAAGGCCCTGGCGGAGGCCCGGGACGCCCTGGCGCTGGACCTGGCCCGGCCGGGCACCACCGACGCCCTGCTCGAGGCAGCCGAATACTGCGCCAACCTGCTGGAAGGGAACCAGCTGGTCCCGCTGTGGGACCTCCCGACCGCCCACATCAAGGCCTGGCGCGCCCAGAAGGAGTCCGAGCGGGACGGCTGGGCCATCCGGAACTTCCTGTATGACCTGACCGCGCAACTGAAAGAAAAATGCCAACTCATATGAATTTCCGTACCACCCTCCCCCTCTGCCTGATCCTGTTGCAGGCCGCGCTGGTTTCCTGTTCCGGCCCCTCGGGGCACGACTACCCCTACCGCCCCGTTCCCTTTACCTCCGTCCAGGTCACCGATCCGTTCTGGGGCCAGCGCCTGAAGGCCTCGCGGGAAGTGACCATCCCGCTCGCCTTCTCGAAATGCGAAGAGACGGGACGCTACCGCAACTTCGAGGAAGCGGCCCTCCAGATGCACTCCGACAAGAACCTCGGATTCGTCGTCCGCGGGCTTCCGTTCGACGACACGGACGTGTACAAGACCATCGAAGGCGCCTCCTACCTCCTGCAGACCTATCCGGACCCGAAACTGGAAGCCTACATCGACAGCGTGCTGGTCATCGTGGCCGCGGCGCAGGAGCCCGACGGCTACATCTACACCGCCCGCACCCGGAATCCGGAGCACCCCCACAGATGGTCGGGCGCGGAACGCTGGGTGCAGATCGAGGACAGCCACGAACTGTATGACCTCGGCCACCTGATCGAGGGCGCCGTGGCCCATTACCGTGCCACCGGGAAGCGCAACTTCCTGGACATCGCCATCAAGTACGCCGACTGCGTCTGCCGCGAGATCGGTCCCGGAGAGGGACAGCAGGTCCGCGTGCCCGGGCACCAGATCGCCGAGATGGCCCTCGCCAAGCTCTACACCGTGACCGGTGACCGGAAGTACCTGGACGAGGCGAAGTTCTTCATCGACATGCGCGGCCACGGCGAGAAGGGCATGGACGCCTACCGGCAGTCCGACGTGCCCGTGCTGGAGCAGACCGAGGCCGTCGGCCACGCCGTCCGGGCCGAGTACATGTACTCCGGCATCGCCGACATCGCCGCCCTCACGGGCGAGAAGGAGTACATCGACGTCATCGACCGGATCTGGGAGAACATGGTCGGCAAGAAGATCTACCTGACCGGCGGCGTCGGCGCCCGCCGGGAGGGCGAGGCATTCGGCGACGCCTACGAACTGCCCAACCTGACCTCGTACTGCGAGACCTGCGCGGCCATCGGGAACGTCTATACCAACTGGCGGATGTTCCTCCTCCACGGTTCGTCGAAGTATTACGACGTGCTGGAACGGACCCTGTACAACGGCGTCCTCTCGGGCGTCTCGCTCGACGGCGGCACGTTCTTCTACCCCAATCCGCTTGAGTCCGACGGCCGCCATCAGCGCCAGGACTGGTTCGGATGCGCCTGCTGCCCGTCCAACATCGCACGTTTCATCCCTTCCGTCGCGGGCTACGTGTACGCGGTCCGGGGCGACGACCTGTACGTCAACCTCTACATGGCCAACCGGATGTCCGACAAGCTGAAGAGCGGCGGCGTGGCCCTGACCATGGATACGGACTATCCCTGGAAGGGTGATGTCGCGATCACCGTGGACCAGGCGCCCGCCAAAGGCTTCACGCTCAGGCTGCGCATCCCCGGCTGGGTGCGGAACGAAGTCCTTCCGTCCGACCTCTATTCCTATGCCGACGGCCTGCAGCCCGGCTACAAGGTACTGGTGAACGGTACGGAAGTGCAGGCCGGGCTGGAGGAAGGCTATTTCTGCATCTCCCGGAAGTGGAAAGCCGGCGACCGGGTGGAACTGGTGATGGACATGCCCGCCCGCACCGTCAAGGCGCATCCCGCCGTGAAGGACGACGAGGGCCGGCTCGCCATCGAGAAGGGCCCCATCGTCTATTGTGCGGAATGGCCCGACAACCCCGGCGTACAGGTGCGGGAAGCGGTCCTCGGGCCGGCCCCGCAGCTCAGCGTCCGCCACGACGCGGAGAAGCTGTACGGGATCGACGAGATCAGCGTCGGCGACGGCGCCCTGACCCTGATCCCCTACTACGCGTGGAACCATCGCGGAGCCGGCGACATGGCCGTCTGGCTCAAGACGGAATAAGCCGCCATGCTGAAGTCCTGCAGGCACATCCTCTTCAGCGGCCTTTTCGCCTTCCTGTTCCTGGTCCTGTTCAAGACCGGACTGCTGTACCATCTGGAGCAGTATTCCCTCTTCTGCCCGAAGGGGGAATATCTTCGCTCTTTCTTTGAACAGCCCGGGGGCGTCCTGGCGCTCGCCGGCGCCTTCCTGACGCAGTTCTGCCATTTCCCGGTGCTCGGGGCGGGCCTGTTCGCACTCTGCCTGTGCCTGCTGACCTGGCTGACCGGGAAAGCGTTCGGTCTGGAAGGGAAAGCCGCCTGGCTCGCCACCCTGCCCGCCCTGTTCCTGCTGCTGTTCGTCACGCGCCTGGACTACTCCATCTACCTGTTCAAGACCTACGGGCTCCTGTTCTCCCAGGTGCTGGGCTACACCGTCGCCGCCGGCCTGGTCCTGGTGTACCGGAAGTGTTTCCTGGGGCGGCGCTGCGCTCCGGTGTTCCCCGCCCTCGTCATACTGGCCGGATACCCCCTGTTCGGATCCTTTGCGCTGGTCGCCGCCGTCCTGATGGCGCTGACCGCGTTCCGGGAAGGGAAACGGGGCCTGATCGAGCTCGCGGTTACGCTCGTGCTGGGTGCTGCCGTCCCCTTGCTCTGCGGGGAACTGCCCGGCGTTTTCCCCAGGATCCACCGGAACTTCGTGTATTTCGCCGGCTTCCCGTATAAGGAATTCGTCGAGAACGGCATCTGCCAGGTTCCCCTGATCCTCGCCTTCGCCGCCATGGCCGCGCTCTGCTTCCTCCGGAAGGCGCGCGGATTCGCCGTGCCGGCCCTCGTCCTGGCGGCCGTCCTGGCCGTCGGCGCCGGTTCCAACTGGGACAGCGGCTTCCGTACCGTCCTCGGGATGGAGCGGGCCGTCTCGCAGCAGGATTGGGACCAGGTCCTGAAGCTGGCACAAAAGGAACGGACGCCCAACCGGATCCACGTCCTGTACCGCAACATCGCCCTCTACGGGAAAGGCACCCTGACGGAGGAGATGTTCCGGTATCCGGACGGGGACGCTCCGCTCCGCTCGAAGGCGGTCTTCCCGATCTCCTACATCTGCGCCGCGCCCGTGCTGTATTACTGCGGCATGCCCAATCCCTGCGACCGGCTGGCGATGGAATACTCTTCCACCTTCTGCAAGAATATCCACTTCTACAAGTACCAGGCGAAGACGGCGCTGCTCAGCGGCGAATACGACCTGGCCCGGAAATACCTGGACATGGTGGACGCCAACTGGTTCCAGGGGAAATGGGTGCGCAGATACCGCGCCTTCCTCGACAATCCGGCACTGATGGACGATGATCCCGAATTCCAGCGCCTGCGTCCCCTGCTGCAGGGCGCCTGGACGAAGTATGACGCCATCGCGCCCCTGGAGGAGATGCTCTGGGCCCAGTTTGCGGACCCCGGATACGTGAACGAGTCCGTCTTCGAATGGCAGGCGGCCTGCTACCTGACCCGCAAGGATGCCGAGCGGACCCTGTACTGCGTCTTCAACCGGCACGAACTCCTGCCGGACGCACCGGTCGGCACCGCCCTCGCGGAAGGCGCCGCCCTTTTTGCCAGCCAGAGCGGCGATCTGGACATGATGCGGGAGCTGGTGGGCGTGTTGTCGTCCCGGCAGCAGGTCCTGCGGGCGTTCAGCCAGTTCAGCAACGCACTGAACGCCGCCGGGGACCTCCGCTCGGAAAAGACGAAGGAACGCTTCCAGGCACGCTACGAAGGCACCTACTGGTATTATTACTATTTCATGGACATCAACACGAAACGATGAAAAACTGCGGAACCGTCGTCCTGCTGGCCCTGCTGCTGGCCGCCGGCTGTACGCCGGCCGGCTGGAAGGATGCCGCCCCGGCTGCGGAAGCGCCTGCGCTGTATCCGGATTACACGGATATCGTCATCCCCTGCAACATCGCGCCCCTGAACTTCAATGTCCTCAATCCGGGCGACGCCTGCGTGGCCGTCCTGTCCGGCACGGACGCTTCCATCGTCCTCCGGGGCCCGGAAGTCCGCATCCCGGAGAAGAAGTGGCGGCGCCTGCTGGACGGGGCGGAAGCGCTGTCCGTGCAGGTCTTCGTCCGGAGAGACGGGAAGTGGCTTGCCCTTCCGGACACCCGCTGGACGGTCGCGGAGCCCGTGGACCGCTACGTTACCTACCGGCTGATCGAGCCGGGTTACTCCAACTACGGCGACCTGGTCCTGCGCCAGCGGGACCTGGGTTCCTTCCGGGAGAAGGACCTGTACAACAACTGCCTCATCAGCGGGCGGGTCGAGCAGCAGTGCATCAACTGCCACTCCTTCCAGAACTACAGCACGGAGAATTTCCAGTTCCACGCCCGTCACACCGCGGGCGGGACCGTCGTCGTCACGGGCGACCGGGGGAAGAAAGTGGCGTTCAAGACCGGGGACCTGATTTCCAATGCCGTGTATCCTTCCTGGCATCCGTCCGAACCCCTGATCGCCTATTCGGTCAACACCACCTCCCAGGTGTTTTTCCGTTCCGACCGGCAGAAGATCGAGGTGTACGACTCCGCCTCGGACCTGATCCTGTACGATGTCGGCCGGGACGAGGTCAGCTACATCGTCCACGACTCCCTGCGTTACGAGACTTTCCCTTACTGGTCCGCGGACGGGAGGACCCTGTACTACGCCTCTTCCGACCTGCCTTCCTGGGGCGCGGACGCCTCGACGGACCCGACCCTGCTCACGGACCGGATCCGCTACAGCATCTGCGCCGTTGACTTCGATCCAGCCACGCGCCGTTTCGGGGAACCCCGGATGGTCTTCGACGCCGCGGCCGACAGCCTCAGCGCCGTCACGCCGCGTCCCTCCCCCGACGGCCGCTACCTGCTGAGCGGGGTGGGCGACCACGGCTCCTTCCACGTATGGCACGAAGACGGAGACCTGTACCTGACGGACCTGGCGTCGGGCCGGACGCGGCCCCTGGACGAACTCAACTCCTCCCGGGCGGAGAGTTTCAAGTCATGGTCTTCGAATTCCCGTTGGATCGTCTTTACGTCCCGGCGGGACGACGGGTCCTATTCCCGCCTGTATCTTTCCCATTTCGGCGCAGACGGCAGGGCCGGCAAGCCTTTCCTGATGCCGCAGCGCGACCCGGAGCAGAACCGGCGCCTGTTCAAGTCGTACAACGTACCGGAGTTTACCGTGGACGAGGTCCGCTGGAGTACGAAAAAACTGGAAGACATCCTCCTCTCCGATCCGGTCCAGGCAAAACTGGTCCCGGAGAGATAGGCGTCTTCCCGGTTTGTATGTAAGCGGTATTATTCGGCAGGAGCCAGGCGGTAGCCGTAGACGGTATCGGGACTGTAGTAAGGATACAGGATAAGCACGCGCTGGCTGCCGTTTTCGTGGGTGCATACCCAGAAACGACAGCCGGCGTTTCTGTTGTCCAAGGCCTCGTATTCCACATAGGTCCAGCCGTCACGTGTCCGGAAGGGGCGGCTTTCCGTCAACAGGACGAAGGTATTGTCTTTCTTGCGGTCCAGCGAAATGACCGCTTCCCGTTTGTCGTAGTCGACCTTGAGGGTGCCGGCGGCCTTGCGCCAGCGGGGGATGTTCATCTCGCCGATTGCGTATTCGGACCTGATGTTCACCGCTAAGTATGTGTCTTCGATCCGGCCCCAGCCGGTCTCCGCGACCTTCCAGGTCTGCGCCATTGCCGCCGACCCCGTCAGCAGCGCCAGGCATAAAATGAGGATTCCTTTTTTCATAGCACGAAGAATTTCCATTTCAAATATACAACTTTTTTTTCTTTCTCTCCTACACCCTGCGGCAGCATATCCTGCTCCGGCAGCAGGCAGGCTTGCCCCTTCAAACCCTTCGGTCGCTTCGCTCCCTCGTCCCACCGCTGCGCTTCGCTTGCGGTCCCCCCGTTCATGAGC
>CACWOH010000018.1 GCA_902762435.1 uncultured Bacteroidia bacterium
GTTCGAGATGACGCCCAAGGCCGAGATCAAGGCGCGGTGGATCGGCCGTACCGTCATCAATTCCGACTACCGCCTGGACTATGACCAGGCGCAGCGGATTATAGAATCCGCCCCCGCAGTGGAGGCGGCAGTCGGTGATGAAAACCGTAGCCACCCTCGGCTCCGTAAGAGGGAGGGGCCCGCTGACGAAGTCAGTGGGAGGGGTCCGGCGCAGCCGGACGTTTTCAGCACCGAGCTGCCGCGCAACGAAGGGCAGGCGGATCCGATGCTGGCCGAGGCGGTCCGGACGCTGAACCGGCTGGCGGGAATCCTGAAGGAGAACGAGCGGAAGAACGGGGCGATCGATTTCGACCGGCCGGAAATGAAGGTCGAGGTGGACGAGAAGGGAAAACCGCTGCGCGTGTACCAGAAGATCTCGAAAGAAGCCAACTGGCTCATCGAGGAATTCATGCTGCTCGCAAACCGCACGGTCGCGGAGTACGTGGCCACGGGCGGCCAGATGAACGGCGTGATCCACGGCGAACCCAACGAGCTGAAACTCGAGAACTTCTACACCTTCGCCAAGGGCTTCGGCTACCGGATCCCGACCGAGGCGCCCACCGGCGGGCGTGCGGCGGCGAAATCGCTGACCACCCTGCTGGACGCTGCCAAGGGCAAACCGGAGTCCGCCGCGATGGAAAACCTCGCCCTGCGGGCGATGGCCAAGGCCTGCTACAGCACCGACAACATCGGCCACTACGGCCTGGCGTTCAAGTTCTACACGCACTTCACCTCGCCGATCCGCCGCTACCCGGACCTGATGGTCCACCGCCTGCTCGCCCTGTACCTGGACGGCGCGGAGAGCCGCAAGAAAGACAAGTTCGAGGAAGAGTGCCGCTACGCCTCCGAGCGGGAGCTCGTGGCGGCGGATGCCGAGCGCACCTCCATCAAATACAAGCTGGTCGAGTTCATGATGGACAAAATCGGCCAGGAATTCGACGGCCACGTGTCCGGCATCACCGAATGGGGGATGTATGTGGAAATCGAACCCACGAAGATCGAAGGCATGGTGTCGCTGCGCGACATCCGCTCCGACTTCTTCGAGTTCGACGAGCCGCGCTACCGCCTGGTGGGCAAGCGCAGCCACAAGATCTTCCGCCTGGGCGACGCGGTGCGCATCCGCGTGCTCAACGCCAATCTCGAACAGCGCATCCTGGATTACGAACTCATTGAAAATCAACAATAACCCCACTGGCATATGGCTAATTCCAATTCATTCTTCACATTCCTGGCCGGCGCCATCACCGGTGCTGCGCTGCTGATCCTCGCCAATACCGACAAGGGCGTGGAGGTCATGGAAGACATCAAGGAGAAAGGTTCGGAGGCTCTCAACGACGGCCGTGCCGCCGTCCTGAACGGCCTGGACAAACTCGAAGACGCCCTCAAGAAAAAACGGGCTGAACAGCAAGCCGCGGCGGACGCTGAGGAAGAGGAGGCCGAGTAATATGGCTAAGGAGAATTCCGCATTGGGCGTACTTGCGGGTGAGACCCGGGACTACGTCAACCTCGCCATCGACGAAGTCAAGCTCAAGACCACCCGCGGGCTCTCGACCGCCCTCGGGCAGATCCTCTCCTGGTTGATCATCATCGCGGTCCTGTCCCTCGTGCTCGGGCTGCTCTCCCTCGCCCTGCTCCAGTGGATCAACGGGCTGGTAGGCTCTCCCTGGGGAACGCTTATCGTCGCCGCCGTCTTCGGCCTGGCGCTTCTCATCCTGTTCCTGAACCGGCAGAAGCTGTTCCGCGACATGTTCGTCAAGTTATTTATCGACGTATTCTACGACACCGACGACGATGAGCAGTAAATTCGGAAAGATCAAGACGGCCGACGAACTGGAAAAAGCCATCATCGCCGTCAAGGCCGGCCAGAAGGCGCTCGGCACGGGCATCAGCAAGGATGCACGGCACCTGATGGACTCCATGAAGCCCTCCAACATCATCAGCAACTTCGTGCCCGCCACCACCCTGAGCGACGCCGGCATCGGACTGATACACGGCATCAAAAAACTCTTCACCGCCCCGGACAAGTCCGGCAAGGCGAAGAAGAACCGGAAGAAAGCGGCCCCGGAAGAGGCTGTACCGCCCGAAGAAACCGTCGAAACCGCCGCCGAGGCTGCGGAGCAGGCCGCTGAGCCGGAGCCGGCAGCGGAAACGGAATCAGAAACTCAGGCCGACTGATCCGTTCGGCCGGTCTTTTTCCCGACCAGGTAGCCCAGGGCGAGGGTCCCGGCGATGAAGACCACCAGGATGGAAACGGTCGCGATCTGCATCCCGACCGGATAAGACTCTGTGCCGGCATGGCCGAAGATGGCCATGACCAGCCAGAGCAGGAATACCACGAAGAGCAAACCGTCCAGCAGGACCAGCGCCGTGCGCCACAGGGTCCCCCATACGCCATAGCCGAAAAACTGCCGGTAGGCGATGAAGTAGTAAACGGGGATGAGCCAATACAGCCAAGGGGAAACCCCGGCTCCGAATGCGCTGAAAATCAGCACCAGCGAGCTCATGAAGAGCTGGAGGAAAATGCCTTCGGGCCAGGTATGGCGGTTGTGGCGGGGCGAAAAGCGGAACAGGATCCAGGTGGGGAAGATCAGAAAAAGCGTCTGGATCAGCATGCCCCAGCCCAGGTTGTTCATCAGCCAGGTGACGGCTTTGGCCAGCACCTTGAACCGGCCCGCTTCCGGATAGGCGTCACCGCCGAGGCTGACCCCGGCCAGTTTCAGGATCAGCGAAACCACCACGGCCACCAGAAGCAGCAGGCTGACCGGCGAAACACATACTTTCCGCCGGCCACCCGTATAATCGCTGATCAAATGTCCGGGACGCCACAGGAGATTGGCGATGGACGGCAACGCAGAATCAGCGTTGACGCCGAGTTTTTTCACCTCCTCCCAGACTGACCCCCAGTTCACACGTCCGACCGAGGATTTCTGCCCGCAAGCGGGACAGAAATCCCCTTCGAACTCCTTCTGGCAGTTGTGGCAGACGTGTTTCAACTTACTCTCAGATCAGCGGTTCGGCGGTCATCGCGGCCGGCTGCGGAATACCCATCAGTTTCAAGATGGTGGGCGCCACGTTGCACAGGGCGCCGTCCTTCACCTCCTTCACGGCGTCGCCCGCGTTCATCACAACGAACTGGACCGTGTTCAGGGAGTGCGCCGTATTCGGCGTACCGTCCGGATTCACCTCGTAGTCGGCGTTGCCGTGGTCCGCGGTCAGCAGCACCACGTAATCGTGCGCGATGGCGGCTTCCACCACTTTGCCCACCAGTTTGTCGATGCATTCGACCGTCTTGGTCACGGCCGTATAAACGCCCGTGTGGCCCACCATGTCGCCGTTGGCGAAGTTCAGGATGATCAGGTCCTCCACCTCCGAGTTGATCTTGTCGATCAGCTTCTCGGCCACCTCGGGGGCGCTCATCTGCGGCAGCAGGTCGTAGGTGGGCACCTTCGGGGAGTTCACCAGGATGCGGTCTTCGTTCTCGAACTGCAGCTCGCGGCCGCCGTTGAAGAAGAAGGTCACGTGGGCGTATTTCTCCGTCTCGGCAATGCGCAGCTGGCGCTTGCCGGCCTTGGAGACCGTCTCGCCCAGGGTGTCGTTCACCAGTTCCTTGTCGAACAGGATATGCACGCCGGTGAAGGAGGCGTCGTAGGGCGTGAGGCAGCAGTAGTAGAGCGGCAGCGTGTGCATCCCCTCTTCCGGCATATCCTTCTGCGTGAGCACGGTGGTGAGCTCGCGCGCACGGTCGTTGCGGAAGTTGTAGAAGATGATGGCGTCGCCTTCCTCGATCTTGGCGAGGGGCTGCCCGTCCTTCGTGATCACGATCGGCTTGACGAACTCGTCGGTCACGTCGGCGTCGTAGGACGCCTGGATACCGTCGATGGCGGAGGTGAACGCCGCGCCCTTGCCCTCGACCAGCAGGTCATAGGCCTCTTTCACGCGGTTCCAGCGCTTGTCGCGGTCCATCGCGTAGAAGCGGCCGCACACCGAAGCGATCCTGCCGGTGGTCTCGGCCATCTTCTGCTCCAGCTCCTCGAGGAAGCCCTTGCCGCTGTGCGGGTCGGTGTCGCGGCCGTCCATGAAGGCGTGGACATAGACCTGCTCCAGGCCGTACTCGCTCGCAACGCGCAGGAACTCATAGACATGGTCCAGGGAGGAGTGTACGCCGCCGTGGGAGGTGAGGCCCATCAGGTGGAGCTTCTTGCCGGAGGTCTTGACATAGTCGAAGACCCCCTTGATCTCGGCATTGTCGAGGAATTTGTGGTCGCGGACCGCCATGTTGATCTTGACCAGGTCCTGATAGACCACGCGGCCGGCGCCGAGGTTCATGTGACCGACCTCGGAGTTGCCCATCTGCCCGTCCGGCAGGCCGACGTACTCGCCGCAGGCCTGCAGGTGGCCGTAAGGATATTTCGCACGCAGGCCGTCGATCACCGGCGTACCCTGCGCCCAGATAGCGTTGGAATAATCGTGTCTGCCCTCGCCCCAACCGTCGAGGATCATCAGAAGTACTTTTCTATTCATGTTCTTGAAGGTTTTATTCAGTTAAACCGCGGGCGCGGAGCATCGCGGAAGAGTCGGGCTCGCGGCCGGCGAAGTTCTTGTAAAGCGTCATCGGTTCCTCGCTGCCGCCCTTCTCCAGGAAGGTCTCCTTGAACTTCTTCGCCAGGTTCAGGTCGTACGGACCGTCCGGGGAGGCGGCGAAGATGCTGAAGGCGTCCTTGTCCAGGACCTCGGACCAGAGGTAGCCATAATAGCCGGCGGCATAGCCGCTGGAGAAGATATGGTTGAAATAGGTCGAGCGGTAACGGTAGGTAATTTCGGGGATCAGGCCGATCTCCTCGGCGATCTGCTGCTCGAAGGCGTCGATATCGACACCCTTGGTGCTCTCCAGTTCATGCCAGCGCATATCGAGGATCGAGGCCGCGCAGAGCTCGGCGGTCATGAATCCCTGGTTGAACTTCTTGGCATTCAGGATCTTCTGGACGAGTTCCTCCGGGATGGGCTCGCCGGCGGCATTCTTGGCATACTGGGCGAGCAGCGAAGGCTGGAAGGCCCAGTTCTCGTTGAACTGCGAGAACATCTCCACGAAGTCGCGCGTGACGCTGGTACCGCTCACGGAAGGATAGCGGCACTGGGTGAGCAGGCCGTGCAGGGCGTGGCCGAACTCGTGGAAGGCCGTCTCCACTTCGTCGATGGACAGGTAATCGTCGGAGAAATTGCAGACGTTCACGATGATCGGGCGGACTTCCTTGCCGTCGGCGTCGAAATACTGGTCGCGGATGTTGTTCATCCAGGCGCCGCCGCGCTTGCTCGGGCGGGGCTTGTAGTCGGTGGTGAAGATGCCCAGCAGGGAGCCGTCCGCAGCCGTCACCTTGTAGGTGCGCACCTCGGGGTTGTACACGGGCACGCCTTCGAGTTCCTCGAAGTTCACGCCGTAGAGGATATGGGCGTTGGTGAAGACGCCTTTACGCACGCTGTCGATCTGGAAATAGGGCTTGGTGAGCTCCTCGTCCAGGTCGAATTTCGCCTTGCGGACCTTCTCCGCGTAGTACCACCAGTCCCAGGGTTCGATCTTGGAGCCGGCCGGAAGCTTGCCTGCCTTGACTTCGGCGTCCATCACGGCCTGCATGTCGGCGAGTTCCTCCTTCGCCTTCGCGACGGCGGCCTTCATGATGCCGTCCAGGAACGCATCCACCGTCTGCGGGTCGCCCGCCATCTTGTTGGCGAGGATGTAGGAGGCGGCGTTCGGATAGCCCAGGATCTTCGCCTTCTCGGCGCGCAAGTCCAGCACCTCCAGCAGGAGCTGGCGGTTGTCGAACTCGTTGCCGCGGTGGCCGCGGGAGGTGTAGGCTTCGTTGTACTGGCGGCGCAGTTCGCGGTCTTCGGTGGTGGTCATCTTGTCCGGATAGGCGGCCACGCTGAAGCCGAACTTCTCCAGGAAGTCGTTGGACTCGGCGAGGATGTTGTTGCCGATCTTCTGCGTCTTGGCGGCGATGTCGGCGTTGATCTGACGCAGGCGCGCCTGCTGCTCCTCGGGCAGGCCGATCCCCTCGCGCTCGAAGCTCTCGTAGGTCTTCTTCAGGACCATCTGCTGCTCGCGCGTGAGACCGCTCTGGTCGGCGTTGTATACGGCGGCGACGCGGTTGTAGAGCGCCTTGTTGAAGGAAATGTTGTTGCTGTGCTCGCTCATCAGGGGGATGGCTTCCTCCTCGACGGCGGCGAGGGCGTCGGTGCGGTCGGTCTCGGTGACGTTGTAGAACACGCCGGACACCCGGGCAAGCAGGCGGCCGGAGAGCTCCAGCGCCGCGATGGTGTTCTCGAAGGAGGGGGCGTCGGGGTTCGCGGTGATCGCCTCGATCTCGGCGGTCTGCTCCTCGATGCCGGCCTTGATGGCCGGGATATAGTCTTCGGGAAGGATCTTCTCATACGGAGGGATGCCGTAAGGCGTGTCCCACTCGGCGAAGAACGGATTCGTTCGTTTTTGGCAGGCTGTCATGGCAAGGATGATGGCTGCAAGGGTAAGTACTCTTTTCATTTATTGTTGACTGATAATAATATACGTAGGGTAATGGTCGGAATAGCCGTTCAGGAACTGTCCGCCGGAAAGCGTGCGGAGCGGCGTGCCGGCGAAGCGCCCTTCCTGCTGCGTCAGGAACGGCGGGTCGAAGACGTAGCCGTAGTGGAAGGCGTCGCTGCGGCAGATCCCGTAGCCTTCCGCCGGAGCGGCGAGGGCCCTGTTCACGAGGATGATGTCGTAGATGCTCCATTCGCCGTGGTATTCCTGCGAGCCGAAACCGTCCTTGTGCATGCGCAGGAACGGGGAGAAGAAGTCTCCCTCCCCCACGTCCTCGATGCGCTCGCGGCCGTGCAGGTACACGGACATGCTCCTGTCTTCCGGATTGTCGTTCATGTCGCCCATCACCACGAGCTTGATGCCGGGATGGCGGCTTTCCTGCCGCATCGCGTCGTTGTAGACGATCTCCGCGCCGCGGCAGCGGAGGTCCTCTCCTTTGTCGCCCGAGCGCGAAGGCAGGTGCGCGACGTAGAAGCCGAACATCTCGCCGCCCAGCCGGCCGCGGACGAACAGGACGTCGCGCGTCTTGAAGGAGCGCTGCTCCTGCGGCGTCTTCTCGAACACGATGTCGCTGTCGAAATCGAACGGCAGGGCGTACGACTCCAGCAGCTCGAAATCCGCCGGACGGTAGAGCAGCGCGCAGTCGATGCCGCGCACGTCGGGGCTCTCGTAATGCACGAAACGGTAGCCGGCGGCGGCGATCTCCTCCCGGGCGGTCAGGTCCTCCAGCACGCGGTCGTTCTCCACCTCGGCGAGGCCGAGCACGGCATGCCAGCGGCCGTTCTTCTCCGACATCGCCCGGATCACGGAAGCGAGGTTGGCGAGTTTCTTCCCGTATTTGTCGCCGGTCCAGTTGTTCTCCCCGTCCGGGAGGAAAGGCTGGTCGCTCTTCCCCCGGTCGTGTTCGGTGTCGAAGAGATTCTCCACGTTGTAGAAGCCGATGACATAAGCGTCTTCCGGCACCCGGGCGGTGCAGGAAAGCAGCAGGAGTGCCAGGAAAAAGCCGAAGAACCGTCTGATTTTCATACCTTTTAAAAAATCTTGTAAATATACGCTTTTCCAAGCAAAAAGAAAAGGCGCCGGCCCTGGACGGACCGGCGCATTCAAAAAGCAGATAAATATTATTCAGCAGCCTCGTGGCTCACGTAGAACGCGTTCTTCATCTGGGCGTTGCCGTTGTAGGAGGTCTTCGGACCCACCACGGTGATGGTGTCGCCTTCCTTCACGCCCAGCTTGGTCAGCAGATCCTGGCCGGACTGTCCGGTGAGGGTCGGGACCAGGCCGTAGACATAGATCTTGTCCGTGTCGTCCTCGATGTAGAAGTTGCCGTACTTGTTGTACTTGCTCGCGTCGTCCTTGTCCATCACGATGCCGCTCACCTTGCCGGTGATCATATACAGGGCGGAACCGTCCTCCAGGGCGTTGAACGCCGCGCAGGTGGCCGCAGTGACGGAGGTGTGCTCCACGTAGTAGCCGTTCACCATCTGGGGATTCTCCTTGTAGGAGCCCTTCGGGCCCACCACGGTGAGCAGGTCGCCCGCCTTGATGCCCTTGGCCGTGATCACGTCCTGGCCGGACGCGCCGCCCGCCTCGGGAAGGAGGCCGTACACATACACCTTGCCGGAATCGTCGTTGAGGTAGAAGTTGCCGTACTTGTTGGGCTTGGTGGGATCGTCCTTGTCCATCACGATGCCGGTCACGATACCCTTGAGCCGGTACAGGGCGTTGCCGTCCGGCAGGGCGTTGAAGTCGCCGGCGGCGATTTCAACGATGGAGCCGGTCTGGCTGACGGCCTGCTGGCAGCTGTATTCCTTCTTGCCGTCGGTGGTCTTGAAGGTGATGACGGTCTCGCGGTCGCCACCGGCGTTCGGGGCGGCGGTGAACGTCACGACGTTGCCGGCCAGGGCGGAGATGGAGAGCCAGCTCTTGGCGTCCTCGGGGATCTCGACATACACGCCGTTGCCCTTGTTGGCGAGGGTGACGGTGAAGTCGCCGCCTTCGATGGGCAGGACCGCTTCTTCGGGATCGATGGATTCGACCTTGATGAGGGACTTGTTGATCTTGACCACGGTCACGTTCACGAGTTCGACCGTGCCGTTGTAGGTGGTCTTCGGGCCCTCGACGGTGACCTCGTCACCGACCTCGAGGCCGAGGCTCAGGAAGTTCTTCTCATTGCCCTTGGCGTCCAGCGTACCGTAGATGTACACCTCGCCGGTGTCGTCCACGAGATACCAGTTGCCGTAGGTCGTGTTGGCGATGCTCTTGACGGTACCGGTCACGCGGTAGGTCTTGCTGTCCGGACCGGCGATGATCTCGGCGCAGGTCGCGTTGGAGACGGTGGCGATGCCCTGGATCACGTTGATGCGCTGCACGGCGCCGTTGCACTCGAGCAGGAGCTCGGCGTTGCGGCCGGCGGCGGCTTCGGCGGAGAAGGTGACGTTGGTCGAGCCGGCAGGGCCGGAGAGCGGGCTGACGGTCAGCCACTCGGGGGCTCCGCTGATGGACCAGGCGTAGTTCGACAGGACACCGATGGTGGCGGAACCGCCTTCCGCCGGGACGGAGACGTAGGAGGAGGACACCGAGACCTCATCCAGATAATGGGACCCGACTTCTTTCTGGCAGCCGGCCAGGATGGCCAGGGCTGCGGTCAGGGAAGCGAAAATATACTTGGCTTTCATAAGATGTCCGGAGATTAGTTGAACAGATACTTGAGACCGATGGAAGCGTACCAGCACTGGCCGAGCGAGTGGTTGTAGGTCCAGGTCTGGGTGTTTCCGTTGATGGAGGCCGGCGTGGAGAAGGTCGCATAACCATCGGCGTCGACGCCTTCATACTTGAGGATGCGGGCATCGGAACCGATGGCCGGGTTGAGGTACTTGCTCACGCCCCAGCTGGAGTTGAACAGGTTCAGCAGGTTCTTGATGTCGAGGTTGAGCTGCAGCGTGTTGGTGCTGTTACCGATCCTCACGGTGAAGTCATGCTTGTAGCTCAAGTCCACGCGGTGCACCCACGGGTTGTACACGCTGTAACCCTCCGCATACTGGCCCTGGTGCTTGCTGAGGTACTTGTCCTTGTGGACGAAGTCCATGAAGCGGGTGGCGTCGTCGGGAGAGACGAAGCGGAAGTCGCCGGAAGCCACCTGGGCGTCGGTCGGGATGTAGATGGTGTCGTAGTTGTAGCCGTCACCATTCATGTCGTTCGCCGTCATGTAGGAGTAGTTGTAACCGCCCTGCCAGGTTTCATAGATGAGGCTGTAGTGGTTGCCGCCCTTGTCGTTGAACGCCACGGAAGCGACGAAGCGGTCCGGGGTCACGTACTGGGAGTTGTGGAGGCCGATGTAGTTCGGGCCCTCGACGGTCGGCACATAGGTGAAGGCGGACTCGGCGGCGCTGCCCGGCATGCCCGTCACCTCCTTGGAGACGGTGTGCGTGTAGGCGGCCATGAGGCTCAGGCCCTCGACCGGACGGGCGTTGAGGGTGACGCTGCCGGACCAGCCGTAGCCGCGGCTGGTGTTCTCCAGCACGAAGGCCTTGGCGTTGGTGCGGTAACCGGCAGGATAGATCGGACGGTTGTCCACGCCGTTGAAGCGGGCGAAGCCGCCCACGTTGGGAATGCTCCAGTCGGAGATGGACACCGCGTTGACGGTCTTGTTGAAGATGCCTTCCACCTCGATGGAGAGCGGGAAGGAAGTCGGGAAGGAGTAGTCCACGGCCAGGGAGCTCTTCCAGACCTGCGGCATGCGGAACTTGGGATCCACGCCGTTGACGGCGGAAGGAACCGTGCCGTCCTCCGGAGAGACCGTGCTGGGATACCCCAGGCCGAGGAGCTTGTTGTACAGGGCGTCGATGGTGGCGTTGCCCTGGCCGTCGGTCACGAGACCGCCGTTGAAGACATCCATGTCGAAGCCTTTCTTCTTGGCGTTCGCGGCGTTGATCTGGGCCTGGTACTGCACCATACCGCCGTTGGTGGGCATGTTGGTGAAGAATACGAGCGGGAGACGGCCGGAGAAGAGGCCGGTACCGCCGCGGACCTTCAGGCTCTTGTCACCGAGGACGTCCCAGTTGAAGCCGATGCGCGGGGAGACGGTCAGCTTGGAGGTAGGCCAGCGGCCGGTGTCGATGTGCTGCTCGGTGTAGCCGTAGGACTGCGGATAGTAGCTGAGCTTGTAGATGGCCGCGTTGGTCATCAGGTCGCTGTTGTTGAAGAACAGGCCGTCCAGGCGCAGGCCGGCGGTGAGCTTGAAGTTCTCGTTGACGTTCCACTCGTCCTGGCCATAGATGCCGGCCTTGTAGAACTGGACGCGGGCCGCGGGCTTCTGCTCGCCGTCGTAACCGTAGGTCAGGTTCACGATCTCCGGGGTGGCGCCGGCGAGGAAGTCGCTCACGGAGTTGTAGCGGTAGTAACCGGAGCCGTTGCGCATGTACTGGTTGTCGGCCATCTGGTATTCGAAGCTGACGCCGGCGGTGAGTTTGTGGTCACCGGCATAGTAGGTCAGGTCGTCCTTGATGTTGGCCACGGTGTTGTGCACCGCGTTGTTCCAGGTGAAGAGCTCGTAACCGAGGGCCATGTAGTTGTTGGTCCCGATGCCGTCCTCCATCAGGTCGCCGTCCAGGATGTCGATGAACGGGAACTCGGCGGAGTTGGTGCCGCGGACGTCGTCCAGCTTGGAATAGGTGGCGAGGAACTGGTTGGACAGCTTGTCGCTCAGGCGGCTGTTCAGGTCCACGGAGAAGGTGCTCACGATGTTCTGCATCGAGTACATCGAGTTCGCGAAGGACATCGAGTACTGCGACATGCGGGAACCCGCCATACGGGTGCCGGCGTCCATGGACGTGGCGTTGGGCGCGCTCCAGCGGTTGTTGAGCGTATAGTTGTAACGGAAAGCGAGCTTGTGCTTGTCGTTGATGTTCCAGTCGATGCGGGCGAGGAGCTTGAGGTTGTTCTCGTCGGCCGGGAAGCTGGTCCAGGAGCCGGTGTCGTAGCCGTACTTGGACTTCACGAAGTCGGAAACGGCCTTGAGGTCGGACTGGGTGGTGCGGGAAATGTAGTTGTCGGCGTCGGCCTTGCCGTTGGTGGAACCCTGCCAACGGTTGGCGACGGTCGGGATCTTGGAATACTCGGCGTTGACGAAGAAGAAGAGCTTGTTCTTCACGATCGGGCCGCCCAGGGTGAAGCCGTAGGTGGTGTTGCGGTCCACGGCGCGGGCGCCGGAGATCTGCTCGCCGTCCACGGTGTCGCCGCGCATGTTCTCGTTGCGGTGGTACACGTAGGCGGTGCCGCGGAAGGTGTTGGTACCGGACTTGGTGATCGCGTTCACGCCGCCGCCGATGAAGTTGGTCTGGCGGACGTCGTACGGGGAGATCACGACCTGCATTTCCTCGATGGCGTCGATGGAGATCGGGTTGCCGCCGCCGGGCAGGCCGTCGGAAAGACCGAAGTTGTTGTTGAAGTTGGCACCGTCCACGGTGAAGTTGGCGGTACGGCCGTCAGCGCCGGCGAAGGTCATGCCGTTGCCGCCGTAAGGCGACAGGCGGGTGACGTCGGTGATGCTGCGGCTGACCGTCGGCAGCGCGGTGATCTGGCTGCTGGTGATGTTGGTCGCAGCACCGGTCTTCTCGGTGGCGAACTTGGAGGATGCCGTGGAGATGACGATGGCCTCACTCAGCATCTCGGTATCGTCGGTCAGGGTGACGTTCAGCGAGTATGCCTCGGCGAGCTGCAGCGTGATGTCGGTGTAGGTCACGTTGTTGAAACCCAGGCAGCTGACCTCGACGGTGTAGGGACCGCCGGTACGCATACCGTTGATGGAGAAACGGCCCTCCGCGTTGGCCACAGCGTAGTACTGCGTGCCGGACGGCGTGTGGACCGCGACGACTGCCGCACCGGCGACCGGCTCGCCGCTCTTGTCGGCCACGCGGCCGTTCAGGGCGGAGGTAGTCACCTGCGCATAGGCAGACACAACAAAAAGCATTGCTGCGAAAGACAGCAAAAGGCTCTTGATGGTTTGTTTCATAACTGTTTGATAATATGAAAAATAATATAGTTTATCCAGGTCAGGTTTTCTTACGCGGCGCAAAGATAATTCAGTAAAACGAAAAGGGCAAACCCTTTCCCGTTTTTTTATCAACAATTATTGCTACCTTTGCAGTCCAAACAACCCACGAGGACAGATTTGATTGCTTGCAACCTCGTCAAAAATGCTAAAAAAGATGAACTACCTCTTTACATCGGAGTCCGTCTCCGAAGGTCATCCCGACAAAGTCGCCGACCAGATTTCAGACGCCATCCTTGACGAATTCCTCCGGCAGGACCCGGAGGCGAAAGTCGCTTGCGAAACCTTCTGCACCGCGGGCCTGGTGGTCGTGGGCGGCGAGGTCTCGTCCGACAACGCCTACGTGGACATTCCCGCCACGGTGCGCCGCGTAATCGCGCGCATCGGCTACACCAAGGCCGAGTACGGTTTCGACGCCGACTCCTGCGGAGTCATTTCCACCATCCACGAGCAGAGCGCGGACATCCACCGCGGCGTCGTGCGCGAAGACCCCGAAGGGCAGGGCGCCGGCGACCAGGGCATGATGTTCGGCTACGCCAGCACGGACACCGAGGAGTACATGCCCCTCGCCCTTTCCCTCTCGCACCGGCTCCTGCACACCCTCGCCGACATCCGGCACAACGAACCGGCCCTGATGCCCTACCTGCGCCCGGACGCCAAGGCGCAGTTCACCATCGAATTCACCGGCCGCCGCACCCCCGTGCGCGTGCACACCATCGTCCTGAGCACCCAGCACGACGACTTCGACCCCGACGAGGTGCGCATGCGCGCCCGCATTGAAAAGGACGTCCGGGAGATCGTCCTCCCGCGTATGATCGCCACCCTGCCCGAACGCACGGCGAAGCTCTTCGACGGCAGCTTCATCCTGCACGTCAACCCGACCGGCAAGTTCGTGATCGGCGGCCCCGCCGGCGACACCGGCCTGACCGGCCGCAAGATCATCGTCGACACCTACGGCGGACGCGGCGCCCACGGCGGCGGCGCCTTCTCCGGCAAGGACCCCTCCAAGGTGGACCGTAGCGCTGCCTACGCCGCCCGCTACATCGCCAAGAACCTCGTGGCCGCGGGCGTGGCGGAGGAATGCCTCGTGCAGCTGGCCTACGCCATCGGCGTGGCGGAGCCCGTGAGCGTCTATGTGGACACCTACGGCACAAGCCACATCGCCGCCTCCGACGCCGAGATCGCGAAGACGGTCCGCAGCCTCTTCGACCTGCGCCCCGCCGCCATCATCCGGAAGTTCGGCCTCAAGAACCCCATCTACGAGCCCACCGCCGCCTACGGCCACATGGGCCGCAAGCCCTATGTGCAGGACGGCATCCAGTTCTTCGGCTGGGAGCTGCTGGACGGCGTGGACCGCATCAGGCAGGCATTTTCCCTATGAGCAAGGACAAGAAACCGCAGCAGGTGCGCATCACCAACAAGCGGGCGTCGTTCGACTACGAGTTCCTCGAGGAGTACGACGCCGGCATCGTGCTGGTGGGCACGGAGATCAAGTCCATCCGCGCCGGCAAGGCCTCCCTCCAGGACGCCTACTGCTACTTCTCCGGCGGCGAGCTGTACGTGCGCGGGATGAACATCGCCACCTACTTCTGGGCCTCCGCCTGGAGCAGCCACGAACCGCTGCGCGACCGCAAGCTCCTGCTCACGAAACGGGAACTCAAGCACCTGGCCCAGGCGGTCAAGACCAAAGGCCTCACGATCGTCGCGGTGCGCGCCTACATCGCCGCGAACGGCTTCGCGAAGCTCCACATCGCCCTGGCGAAGGGCAAGAAGGAGTTCGACAAGCGCGCCACCATCAAGGAGAAGGACATCCGCCGCGAAATGGAACGCGAATAAGCCGCCATGCCCCGCCTCAAACACAGCATCCCCGCAGAACTGCCTCAGGCAGAGCAGCTTGACTTCGGGCAGCTGGCCGGCGACTATGCCGCGGGCCGCTGCGACCTGATTGTCGTGCTGGGCCCCACCGCATCCGGCAAGACGCGCTACGCGGTCTCCCTTGCGGAACGGCTCGGCGGCGAGATCCTCTCGGCCGACTCCCGCCAGGTCTATCGCGGGATGGACATCGGCACCGGCAAGGACCTCGCCGAATACGGCAGCATCCCCTACCACCTGATCGACATCGCCGAACCCGGCACGCAGTACAATGTCTGGCAGTTCCAGCAGGATTTCCTGCGGGCGTATGCGGACATCCGCGCCCGCGGCGCCGTGCCCGTGCTCTGCGGCGGCACCGGGATGTACATCAACGCCGTCACGCGCGGCTACGATTTCTCGGAAAAGACGCCGCTCAGCGCCGCCCGCGAAGCACTCCCCCGCGAAGGATTCCCGCAGAAGCCTTTCTTCATCGGCACGCTGGTGGACCGGGATACGCGCAACGCACGCATCGACGCCCGCCTGGACGCCCGCCTGCAGGAAGGCATGGTCGAAGAGATCCGCGGGTTGCTCGAGCGGGGCGTTCCCGCCGAGGTCCTGATCTCCTACGGTCTTGAGTACAAGTTCGTTACGCTCTACCTACAAGGCATCCTCAGTTTTGAGGAGATGAGAATACAACTCGCCACCGCGATCCATCAGTTCGCGAAGCGCCAGATGACCTGGTTCCGCGGGATGGAGCGCAGTGGCGCGCTGATTCATTGGGTGGAACCCTAGAAAGCGTATCCCAATCCGAGCATCAGGCTGTTGCCGATGGTCTTCGAGGCCGTGAGGAAGGCCAGGTCCAGGTGGACGCCGGCATACTTCACGCCCAGGCCCAGGGAAGCGTAGGTCGGGATGGCCTTCGCGGCGTCGCCGTAGTGGAAGCCGCCGCGCAGGAACACGATGTCCGCGATGCCGTACTCCAGGCCCAGGCCCGCTATCAGCGCCCCGGCGAACAGATAGTCCACCTCCGCGCTCGCGGTCAGACCGGCGATGGAATAGGCGCCGCCGGCACGCACGACACCCGGCTGGGCGTAGTTGTCGCCGCCATAGTTGACGGGGGTTCCCACGTTGTTCACCGAGAGACCCGCCTGGAAGCCGTCTTTCTCATACTTCAGCGCAATGTCGGCACCGAAGGCGGATGCCTTGGCTTCCTCCGCCAGCGCGGAGCTCACATAACGGAGCGACAGGCCGGCGGAAAAACCGTCGGCAATCTGATAGGCGGCGCCCAGCCCGACGGCCATTTCCATCGGGGAGAAGGCGCCCTTCGAGCGGCCGTCCGCGGAGATGATCGAATACTCCGGATAAGCGAAATCCTTGAACTGCAGCCCGATGGCCAGTTTGTCCGTCACCCGGTAGTAACCGGCGGCGGAAATGACGTTGACCGCGGCGGCCTTGGGCTGCCAGCGGCCATAACCTACGGACACGTCCATCGTGGGACCGCCCAGGGCGGCCGCCGCGATGTTGTTCTCCAGGGCATAGGCATCCGCGGTGCGGGCGACGCCGGTTCCGGCCAGCGCAGCGCTTGCGGGATCGGGATTGATATTCAGGAAAGCGACCCCCTGCGCCTGCAGGGAAAGGGACGCGGTCAATATCGCAAGGAGGGAAAGGATCCTTTTCATAGCTTTTCTAGAGTTTTACGATCGACTTTTTGATGGTCTCCCCGGCATAGTCGAGGATGACGGTATAGTTGCCGGCGGGAAGGTCTTTCACGTTCACCTGGGCAGGATCGAACGGGCTGATCGTCAGCTGGTTCTCATACACCGTGGCACCGGTCACGCTGACCAGTTTCAGCTGCGCGGACGCTTCCTCGCTCGTCCGGACATAGAGGATGTCCTTCACGGGATTGGGATACACGTCCACCGGTTCGGAACTCTCGCGGACCAGGATGCGGAAATGCTGGCTGGCCTGTTCGCCGCGGATATCCGTAGCCGTGACGGTCACTTCGGCATAACCCAGCCCCAGGGCCGTGACATAGAAGGTTCCTTTGGAATAATTGACGTTGGCCACGGACTCGTCGCTGTTCACGATGGTATAGACGAGCTGCTCGCCGTCTTCATCGGCAAAGTAGTCGGATTCCTTGTATTCGACCACCCCGCCCCGGGTGCTGAACATCATGTCCTCCCAGGTGCCGACCGTCACGGGCTTGTGGTTCTCCAGCACGGTATAACTGAAATCCTGCGTCGCCTGGGCACCATAGAGGTCCGTCACCACGATGCGGGAAGTGTATCTGCCGGGATCCACCAGCGAAGCGACGATATCGACCTTGGGCTTGCTCTTGTCCAGGGTATCGAGGGTCTCCGCCTTCGAGCCGGCTTCCAGGACGATGGTCATGTAGTGGTCGTCCGGATCGGTATAGGTGAAGTTCAGGGAGGCGGTCTCGTGGGCCTTCAGGCGGAAGTCGGTGGGACCGGATACGGTGATCACCGGCTTGCCGTTGGAGCCCGTGCGCACGGACTGGGCTTCCGTCAGGGAAGAAGTATTGCCCGCCAGGTCGCGTGCCGCGGCCCGGAGGTAATAGGTCGTATTGAAATCCAGCCCGGAGATGGTTCCTTCCAGGGTGTCCCCCACCTTCGCATCACCGATGTAGAAGATGCCGAACATCGCACTGGACGGATCGACATCCGCCTTCTTGTCGTAAAAGACCACGATGGACGCCGGCTTCCCTTCGTCCTTGTCCGCCGGGATTACGGCGCTGAACGAGACGCGGTTCGACTTGGCGCTCGCGCTGAACTTCTTCACCGGGTCCGGGGCCGACCCGCCGCTGCTGGAAATGGCCTTGTAGGCATTCACGAGCCCGCTGCCCATGCCGAAGGAACGGTTGTAGGACTTGATGCTCGTCGTGTTCTCCAGCAGGAGTTTCCGAAGGGCCGCGCCGGTGAATCCCGGCTTGCCGTAGTACGAGAGCAGCAGGGCCGCCACGCCGGAAACGTGCGGGCAGGCCATGGAAGTACCCTGATAGAGACCGTATTTGTTGCCCGGCAGGGTGCTCAGGATCTGGTTGCCCTTCTTCACGTCGCCGCCCGGGGCGGAGATGTCCACCCAGTCGCCGTAGCAGGAGTAGTAGGCGCGGCGGTAGTCGGCACCCACCGAGGCGACGGAGATCATGCCTTCGTAGTCGGCGGTGCTCACGTCGCGGTCCTCATTGCCGGCCGCGAAGATAACCACGCCGCCTGCCATCGGGCCGACCTGGTTGCCGTTCTCGTCCAGACCGGCGTATTTGTTGAAATAGTCCACGGCAGCTTTCAGGCCCATGGGCGCGGTGGTCGCGTCCACATAGCCCCAGCTGTTCTGGGAAATCACGGCACCGTGGTCGGCGCTCCACTTGATGGCTGTCGGGCCGTTGCCGCCGCCATCCTCCGTATTGTCGAAAATCTGGCAGGACATGATGCGGACGCCGGGCTGCCCGGCCGCTTTGTTGCCGCCGGCGATACCGCTGACGCCGATGCCGTTGTTGTTCACCGCTGCGATGGTGCCGGCCACGTGGGTGCCGTGGCTGTCGGCCGTGACCTCGGCGGTGTTCTTGCAGAAGTTGAAGCCGTACACCTTGCGCCCCTTGATGTCCGGGTCGGTCCACATGTTGTCCGCCAGGTCTTCGTGCGTATAGTCCACGCCGCCGTCCACGACACCCACCACCACGTCCGGATTGCCGGTCGTGTAGTGCTCCCAGACGGGGAAGACATTGATGTCGCAGCCGCTCAGGGCACTGGATGCGGTACCGTCATTGTAATAATGCCATTGCCTGGGCAGCTGCGGATCGTCGAACGGCATCGCGGCGGTCTGGACCGCGGAGCCGCCTTCGGCATAGGCCACGAGCTGCGGATCGCCCACCAGCTTGACACGGGGGTCGGGCTCCGCCTTCTCCACGCCGGGAATGGCCGAGAAGTCCGACTCCGCCTTGGTCAGCGACTGCGCCGGGTCGAACTCGACGACATAGAAACGGTGCAGGCCCTCGGCGCGCGTACGCGCCTCGAACTTGCCCGCATCCGGGAACATTCGCCGCATGCGGACGATTCCCAACTCGTCGAACGGGAAGGAAAGCGCCTTGGTCCGTGCGCCTTCGACAAAGCCCTCGTCGTTCGTACGCGCTTCCAGCTCGGAAGCCAGGTCTTCGGTGACCAGGACCGTCATCCGGCCCGGATAATAATTCTCCTCGATCCGGACGGTCGGATCCTGGGGAGCTTCGGGCTCCGCAGGGACGATCTGCCGGACACAGGCGGACAGGCACAGGACCAGCCCGCCCAGCAATAGCATCTTGATTTTCATTTCCAGTTTATTGGTTAAGGAATTCCGTGAGCGTCAGCAGGCTCTCCGGATCGTTCCATTTGATCTTGTGGGACTTGAGCCACTGCTTGAAAGCCGCTTTCTGCGCATCGTCCAGGGTGGACTCCACACTGCGCCGGTTGGCCTCATAGATGTGTCCGGGCGTCACGACGTAGAGCTTGTCCACGAGGTTCACCCGCTCGCCGCCGTGGCGGCTCTCCCACATTTCCATGTGGTTCTGGTTCGGCTGCCCGGCGATGTCCAGGGAGGTCAGCTTGCGGGTGGCGTCATTGACGGCGGAAGTGCCATAGGCGCCGCTACCCTGCATGAGGCGCTGGAAATCGCCCAGCGACAACTTGGCCACGAAACAGTCGCCCTCGCCCGCGACCACCTTCATCATCTGGCCGCCCACGTTCATGTATCGGTCTTCTCCGATCTGGGCCGTCAGTACGTCGTTCAGGATGGCTTCCTTCACCACGCCGTCGTCGATGTAGTGCAGGGCGCTGCGGAGGATGTGGATGTTGAGCGGCTGCTGGAATTTGGTGCCGTCCATCAGGATGATCGTACCGTCCGTAAACGACGGATAGAGGTACGGCCAGGCCGTGGAATAATCCTGGGCACGGACGGAAAGGGCGGCGAGCAGCAGGAACGCTGCGGTCAAAAATCTTTTCATGGGAAGTCTTGTTTTCTACCAAACGAAGGCGCCCGGTAATGCTGGGCGCCTTCGTATTGATAATCAGAGAGTCTTAGTTTTTGGCGGCCGTGAGGGGACCATAGACGTAGTTGATCGTACCGGCACCCGGGATGTAGGCGATGAGACCGGAACCGGCACCGGCAGGAGCGTTGTCCAGATCGAACACCATACTGACGGCCTTGCCGCCCTGGTACGTGATCGTAGCGGAAACGCTGCCGCTGTCATAGATCTCATTGAACTCGGCATCCAGGGAGAACAGCGTGACGTGCTCGCCGTTGGAATAGGTGTACTCGGACTCCTGTCCCATCGGGACGGTGACCGTCGTAAGGTCCTCGGAAACGATGCCATAGTAGCTGATATCCCAGCCGTCAAAACCGGAACGGGAAAGGTAGACCAGGTCGTAGAACCAGATCATATGGTCGTCGGACTCGTCCTTGGCAATCTCGCTGGGCCATCTGGACATCTCACCGCGGCAGTTGGCGGAGAAGATCCAGTCGCCGAGCAGGGCGCTCATCGGATGGTCGATGTCCTTGATGGTCACGGTGCAGGCGTTCTGCCGGCTCGCGGCCACGTCGCCCGTGCTCTTGAACTCGAGGCTGAACTTGAGGTCGCCGGTGTAAAGACCGGAGACACGCTCACCCTCTTCATACTCCACACCGGGATCCAGGATCTTGACCTTGATGTACTGCGTACGCTCCGCCGGGCTGAAAGTCAGGGTGCCGGCGCCGTCCACGAGCTCAAAGTTGACTCCTTCCTTCGCGGAACCGTTCACGGCGCCGTAGGAAACGGTCGTACTCATTCCGTTCAGGGAAGCGAGGGTCACGGGGATGCTGATCTCACCGTCCGTCTCGACGCAGCTGAAGGCCGCGCTGTTGAAAGCCACGAAGGCGTCGCTGTCGTTGAAGACCGGCTCCTTGTTGATATTGCAGGAAGCCAGCATCACCAGAGCGGCGGCAAGGGCGATAACAGAATATATCTTTTTCATATTCTTCTTCATTTTAGCTTAAAAACCGGGGTTGTGGGAGAGATTCTCGTTCACGTCGTATTCACGCTTCGGAATCGGAAGGGCCCAGAACTTGGAGGTAGCGTCCAGATTGGCGGGACGGCGAGGATCGGAATAGGTCACGGCACCGGAAGCGGTACGGGCCAGGTCGAACCAGTAGTGTCCCTCGAAGTTGAGCTCGAGACGACGCTCCAGGGCGACGGCGGCTGCACCCGCGGCGTTGAGCGGGGCGACACCGCGGTTCGCGCGGATCGTGTTCAGGTCGCCCAGGGCGGTGGCGCCGCTCACGCTGGCACCGTTCACGAGGGCCTCGGCACGGTTGAGGTACATTTCAGAAAGGCGCAGGACGATGACGTTGTTCACATCCGGGGTGGAGGTGGCGTCGCCAAGGCCCTTGCCATAGTACTTCATGGTCCAGAGCTCGCCGCCGGAGGCCTCGTCCTTGTCCGTGCAGAACATGACGGCACCGTCGTCCGCACCGCGGACACCCTTGGAGCCACGCACGTCACCGGGCTCGAAGAGGTCGGTCAGGGCCTTGGAAGCGGCGCAGTCGGCATAGCCGATCGGGTTGGTCATATGGGAAGGACCCTCCCAGTACTCGTCGTAATCGTTGGACTTGTTGCCATAGACTTCGAAGATCACCTCGGAACCGCCGGTGGCGGCACTCCACACGGAAGGATACTCCTTGGCCGTCCAGAGCTTGAAGGCGCTGTTGTTGATGACCTTGGTCGCATAGTCCGCGGCACCCTGCCAGTTCTGGTTGTACAGGTACACGCGGCTCAGCAGGGCCTGGATGGCGGGCAGCGTAGCAGCGGCCTTCTTGTCGGTTATACCGGCACGGGTGTAATCGGCGGCCATCAGGGACTCAGCCGTGGTGAGGTCCTCAATGATCCGGGCATACACCTCGGACACCGAGTTGCGGGCGGGCTGCTCCTTGGCGGTCTTGTCGGTCTTCAGGATGATGGGGATGCAGTCGCTGAAGTTCACGGCAGCGGCCTTGGCCGGGGAATAAGCATAGATACGGGCCATGTCGAACATCGACAGGGCGCGCAGGAAGTAGCACTCAGCCTGCAGGTTCTTCACGTCCTGCTCGGTGACGTCTCCCTTCGTATACTGGTCCATGCCGTTCTCCTCGATGGCTTCGAGGACGTTGTTGACGGCGGAGATGACATAGTAGCCATAACCCCAGAGACCGACGGTGGCGTCGGCGCTGTAGGTCATGTAGAACGGCGGCTGGTAACGGCCGGACTGGAAGCTGGTGTTCGTGGGGATGGTGGCGTTGTCCGCACGCATCTCGGAAGTGAGCACGTAGTTAGCGCCATACCAGGTACCGTCAGCCAGCGGGGAATAAGCGCCGGCGACAGCCTTGTCGAGGGCGTTGTAGTCAATCAGTGCAAGCGCGTTGCTCTGGGTCAGGAAAGGCTCCTCCTTGAGGAAGTCCTTGCAGGACGACACAAACAGGGCGGCTGCGAACAGGGCGATATATGCAATCTTTTTCATATTCGATTCCATTTAAATCATTAGAAAGATACCTCGATACCACCCACGATGGACTTGGTCATCGGATAGACACCGGTTCCCATACCATCTACGCCACGCTCGGGATCCCACCAGTCTACATCGTGGAAGGTGTAGATGTTCAGGGCGCTGGCATACACCTTCACAGCGTTCAGACCGATCTGCTTGACGAAATTGGTCGGAAGGTTGTAGGAAAGGGTGATGTCCTTGATACGGAGGAAACTGCCATCCTGCATCCAACGGGTGCTGGCAAAAGTATTGGAGTTGGTAGCGTTATTGGCGACCGGTTTCGGGAACACGCCCGTGTCGCCCGGTTTCTGCCAGTAGTTGAGGGAACGAGCCGTCTGGTTCATGCTCATTTGCTGACCGTCGCTGTTGACATAACGGTTCTCCACGATGAGGACCTTGTTGCCGGTCTTGAACTCGAAGAAGGCGCTCAGGCTGAGGCCCTTCCAGGACAGGTTGGTGTTGAAGCCGCCCGTGAACTTCGGCTCCGGAGAACCGGCGTAGATGTAGGAGGCGTCGTTGTAGCTGTTGGTCAGGGTCGTGCTGGTGATGTTGCCGTCCTCGTCGAACTCGTGGTGACGCCACAGGGCCTCGCCGTTGGACGGGTTCACGCCGTAGTAATCCTTAAGATAGAAGGTGTAGAACTGCTTGCCCACCTTGTGCTTGATACGGGAGTCGGAGTAGGTCATCTCGTCGGTGTCGCCCAGGTCGAGGAGCTTGGACTTGTTGTAGGACAGGTTGAAGCCCGCGTTCCAGGTCCAGTCCGCGTTGCGGATGATGTCACCGTTGATCTGGATCTCGAAGCCCTTGTTGGACAGGGAGCCGATGTTCATGAAGTTGGAGCTGAAGCCGGAAGTCTGGGGCACCTGCTTGTTGAGGAGCATGTCAGTGGTCTTGCGGCTGTAGGCGTCAATCTGGACATTCAGGCGGTTGTCGAAGAATCCGGCGTCGAGACCGACGTTCCAGGTGTAGTTCTTCTCCCAGGAGAGGGAGGCGTTGTCCGGCGTGGAAGGCAGGGTACCGTTGACGCCGTTGTAGGCGGAAGTGGCATACACGCCATAGGCACGGTACGGAGCGATGCTGTTGTTACCGTTCACACCGTAGCTGGCGCGCAGTTTCAGCAGGTTCAGCCAGCCGGAGGTGCCGCGCATGAAGTTCTCGTTGGTGATGTTCCAGGAACCGGCGACGGCCCAGAACAGACCCCACTGGTTTTCGGAACCGAAGAGCGAGGAACCGTCCTCACGCAGGGAGGCCTTCAGGTAGTAACGGTTGTCGTAGTTGTAGTCGAACTGGCCGAAGAAGGAAAGGAGGGTGCGGGCGTTGCCGCTGTAGCCCACCTGGTCCTGCTCGGACACCATTGTAGAAGGATACGGGATGTTGGCATCCACGTTACCGTACATATAATAGTAAAGGTAATTGCGGCGCATCGCCTCCTGGCCAGCCAGGACATTGAAGTTGTGGTTGGACAGCGCGAAGTTGTAGGTCACGGTGTTGGAGGTGGTGAGCGTCACGTACTGGGTCGTGGAGGTCTGGAGGGTACCCTCGCTGTCGCCCGGATCCGGAGCCCAGTAGCGGCGGCCTTCGCCGAAGGTCGTCTCCACGGAGTTGTTGGTCTTGAAGATCAGGTTGCGGACCGGCTCCCACTGGAGGTAGGCGGTGCCGTGCACACGGTACTGCTTCTCCCACTGGTCGTCATACTTGGCCGTGTAACGCGGATTGGTATTGGAGTTGGAAGGGAGCTTGAGGTTGAACTCGCCATCCTCGTCATAGAGCGGCAGCCACGGCAGGAGCGTCAGGCCCGCGAAGAACGGGTTGTTGTAGTAGAGGCTCTGCATCGGGGTATCGTTGGACATCGTATAGGCGAGGTTCACGCGGGTACCGATCTCGATCGTGTTGGTCAGGCGATAGTCGGAGTTGACGCGGGCGGTGAACTTCTGGAAGTCGGTGCCGTAGGTGATACCGTCGTTCTTCTGGTAAGCCAGGGAGGAGTAGAAGCGGCCGCGGTCGGTGCCGGCGGAAGCGTTGATCTCATACTCCTGCAGTGCGCCCATGCGGGTGAAGTCCTTGAGCCAGTCGTGCGTGCCGTTGTCGAGCAGGGACATCGGGGCTTTTTCATCCGGGTTGGCACCGGCGTTGGCGTAGGCGGTGCGCTGCCAGTTGAGCAGTTCCTCGCCGGTCATCACGCGGAAGTGATTGTCGTTCGCGAGCATGGAGGCACCGAACTTGACGCGGGCGTTGAAGTTGGCCTTGCCGGAGCGTCCGCTCTTGGTGGTCACGAGGACGACGCCGTTGGCGGCACGGGAACCGTAGATGGAAGCCGCAGCGGCATCCTTCAGGACGGTGATGGACTCGATGTCGTTCGGGTTGATGGCGGACATCGCGTTGGAGGTGTTGGTGAAGTAGGACTGGTCGCCCGTCTCCACAGGGATGCCGTCGATGACCCACAGAGGATCGTTGCCGGCGTTGATGGAGGAGATACCGCGGATGCGGATCTGGGTGGCGGCACCCGGCTGGCCGGAGTTACCGGTCACCTGGACACCGGCCATCTTACCGGCGAGGAGCTTGTCCACGGAAGCGACCGGAGCCTCGGCGAGGCCGTCGTTCTTGAGGGAACTCACCGCACCGGTGTTGGCTTCGCGGCGGACGGTACCGTACGCAACGACGATCGTTTCCTCAAGCATCTCGGAGTCGGGCTCGAGGTCCACGTTGATGACGGCGCGGCCGTTCACGGGAATCTCGGCGGTCTTGAAACCGAGGCAGCTGACGACGAGCGTACCGTCGGACGGGACCGAAATACGGTAATTACCGAGAGCATCCGTCATGGCATAGACGGTCGTGCTGCCCTTAAGCTGCACGGCTGCGCCGGTCACGACATCTCCGGCACTTTCCCGCACGACGCCGGACACCTGCACGTTCTGTGCGAAAAGTGTCACGCCAAGCAGCACAAATAAAGCGCTGAAGAGCAGTTTTGCTTTTTTCATAAGCATTACTTTTAATTAAACAATAAACTATACTATACTAACCTGTTTAGTAATCCGTTCAGAGCCTCCAAAGCTGAAACATCCTATTACAATAGCCAATAAACGAGCGCAATTTCGCAACTTTTTTTTACAATTCCAAATATGTAAGTGGGACGCAGAATATGCAGATTGATGGATTTCAAGGGGTAAACAGACTGGATTCGCGAGTTTATGAGATTTTAAATTACGAATTGTAATCAATTTGCCGATAAATCTTACATTTATTAATATGTAAATTTTCATCTGGAGCTGTCCATGTGAACTAATCCTCTGATTTAAAACGCTTTAATGGCTAATTCCATTTGCCCGCAGCTCCGGGCCGACAGGCCGTCACCCCCTGCCTGACGGCGGTAATTTGGCAAAAAAAGCGTATATTGCCCTTTCAAACGAAAAACGCTGGTATGAGAATCATCCGGATATTCCTGTTCCTCTCCGCCCTGTCCCTCTGTGCCGCCGCCTGTTCCAAGGCGGACACGGAGCAGGCGAAGACCCGCTTGTACGTCAACACCTTCGCACGGGACTACATGAAGAGCTGGTATCTCTGGAACAAGGAGATCGAAAAGGACCTGGATGCCTGGGAGAACACGGAGGAACCCGTCGCCAAGGTCGCGAAGATCCGCTACAAGGATGCCAAGGGCGATGACATCGACCGCTGGACGATGGTCACCGACGACTTCGACAGTTTCTACGGCAGCGTGTCCGGGAACCGCAAGACCTACGGCTTCGACTTCGTCCTTTATTATACGGACGACACCCGTACGTCCCTGTGCGCCGTCGTGACCTTCACCTATGCCGGCAGCCCCGCGGAAAAGGCCGGCCTGAAGCGGGGCGACGCCATCTTCAAGGTGAACGGCAGGACGATTCCCGCGAAAGACTACGCTTCGACCGTCAGTGAACTGATGGGCGGAGACAGGCTCACGGCGGAACTCTACGACGGGCGGACGGTCACCCTGGAAGCCCGGGAGATGTACGAGAACCCGGTGCTGCTGGACAAGGTGTTCGAATTCGACGGAAAGCGGGTCGGCTATCTGGTCTATACCAGCTTCACGCTCGACTCCTACCGGGAACTGATTGACGCCTGCACCCGCTTCAAGGAGGCCGGCGTGAAGGAACTGATCCTGGACCTGCGCTACAACGGCGGCGGGTTTGCCGCCGCGGAGGAGTTCCTGGCGTCCCTGCTCGCCCCGGAGGCGGTGGTGAAGGCCGGCGAAGTCCTGTCCACCGAAGTGTTCAACGCAGACCTGACGGACTATTACGCTTCGCAGGAGGACTTCGACGCCAACACCTACTTCAAGACCGAGTTCGAGATCGAGGCGTCGGACGGAAAGAAGTACTCGTTCAGCACGGCCGGCGCCAATCCCGACCTGGACAAGTTGTTCTGCATCATCACCAGCGGCAGCGCCTCGGCCTCCGAAGCCCTGATCGGTGACCTGTTTCCCTATATGGACGTTACGCTCGTGGGAAAGAAGTCCCACGGGAAGTACTGCGCCGGGCTGATGCTGAAAGCGGATAATTATTATAAAAGTTACGCTGACCAGCTCGGGGAAGAGTTCGCTACAGAAGGCAGGCAGTTTACGCAGAACTGGGGCATGTACCTGATGTACAGCCGTTTTGCGGACAAGGACGGCGTCACGCGCTGCATGCCGGACGGCCTCATCCCGGACGTCGTCGTGGACGACGATCCCCAAGACGGCATCCCGCTGGGCGACCCCGCGGAGGTGATGCTCGCCCGCACGCTTTCCCTGTGCGGCTACACGCCCGCTCCGCAGGCCGCCCGCCGCAGCGCCCCGGTTCCCGCCCGGGAAAAGGCGGAAGTACAGCCGTTGCGTCCCGGCTTCGGCCTGATGATCAAAGGATTCTGACATGAAAAACATCCTTCCCCTACTTTTCCTGGCCGTCCTGTCCGCCGCCTGCACGCGGCAGGAACTTGCCGTCACGCCCCGTTCCGGCGAAAACCACCTCCGGCCGCAGTCCGTGCTGCCCGGCCGGGCGGCCGTCCTGCTTACCGAAGAGGCCGCCGAAGACTTCTCGGCCGACGACTTCGTCCGGCAGGCGTCCGGACTGGGGGTCGTCTCGATGGAGCGGGTGTTCCCCGACGCCGGGGAGTTCGAGGCGCGCCACCGCGCGGCCGGCCTGCACCGCTGGTACCGCATCCGCTACGACGAAGGCGTGAGCGTCACGAAGGCGCAGGAGGGGCTCGCCTCCCTGCCGGGCGTGCAGACCGTGGACTTTCCGCGGCGCAAGGTGCGTCGCGCCCTCTTCAACGACCCCTACTACGCCTACCAGTGGCATTTCTACAATGACGGTTCCCTGGGCTCCCGCTTCAAGAAAGGCAGCGACATCAACGTCGAGCCCGTCTGGAAAGAATATACCGCCGGTCGGAGCGAGGTAATCGTGGCCGTCGTCGACGGCGGCATCGACCTGGAGCACGAAGACCTGAAAGGCGTCGTCCTGCCGGGCGGGAAGGGCGGCAGCCGCAATTTCGTCGCGGGGTACGGCTCCGACGACATCGTCCCCGACGAGCACGGCACGCACGTGGGAGGCACGATCGGCGCCATCAACAACAACGGCATCGGCCTGTGCGGCATCGCCGGCGGCAAGGACGGCCGTGGCGGCGTCCGCCTGATGTCCTGCATCATCTTCGCGGACAGCGACGAAGAATCCGACGGCGAAGAAGACGCCCGGGCGCTCGTGTGGGCGGCGGACAACGGCGCGGTCATCGCCAACAACAGCTGGGGCTACGAGGCCGAGTCGGAACGGGAGGCGGCGCAGTTCGCGAAGGACTTCCTCAATTACGACTCCCCCACCAAGGACGCCATCGACTATTTCATCGAACACGCGGGCACCGACGCCTCCGGCAAGCAGACCGGCCCCATGAAGGGCGGCCTGGTCGTTTTCGCGGCGGGCAACGAGGGCTGGAGCCACGACGCCCCCGGCGAATACGAACCCATCGTGGCCGTAGGGGCCTTCGGTCCGGACGGCAGGATGGCCGAATTCTCCAATTACGGGCCCTGGGTGGACATCCTCGCCCCGGGCGGATCGGATTCCGACGAAGGGGAGGAGTGGATTGCCAGCACCGTTCCCGACGACGGTTACGCCTACCTGCCCGGCACCTCGATGGCCTGCCCGCACGTATCGGGCGTGGCCGCCCTGCTGGTCAGCCAGTTCGGCGGGCCGGGCTTCACCTGCGACGACCTGAAGGAGATGCTGCTGGGCGGCGCCGTCCGGGACGCCATCAAACTGCCTTCCGGACGCACGGTCGGCGGCGGAAAACTGGACGCCTACGGATCGTTCACCTACAAGTCCGGCGGCGGGGACAAGCCCGACATCCGCTTCACCACCGACTACACCGGCGACTACCGCTTCAAGTCGCACGAAAGCGTCACCCTGGACTGGCAGATCCTCGGCAACGAACGGGCGCGGCTGCAGGTCAGCGTGGACAGCGACTGCCCGGGCGTCACGGCCGAGTGCAGCACCTCCCGGGTGCAGATCCGCATCAACGCCCTCCAGGCCGATCCGGGCGAGTACCGCGCCACGATCCGCGTCGGCGACAGCGCCAGCCAGCCCGTCGATTTCACGATCCTGGAAAACCACGCCCCGCGGCTCGTCGTGCCGTTCGGCAACGAGATCCTCAACGCGGCCTCCGACATCCCGCTCAGCGTCGCCCTCGCCTCCCATTTCGAGGACCCGGACGACGAGATCCTGGGCTACAACGTCACGCTGTCGGACAAGTCCGTCGCCATGCAGTCCTTCTCCGGCAGCACGCTCGTCCTGTCGCCCCTCGGCTACGGCCTCACGGAAGTGACCGTCACCGCCTTCGACGCGCGCCGCGCCGAGGCGTCCGACACTTTCCTGCTCCTGGGGCGCAACGCCTACCAGGACCTGGACATCTATCCCAACCCGGTGAAGGACTACCTCTATGTACGTCCCGGCACGGACAAGGAGCTGGACATCAGCCTGTACAACCTGTCCGGCGCACTGGTTTACCGGAAAACGGATGCCGCCGCCGGCCCGTTCTACCCACTGTCCGTCGACCTGCGGGAACAACCCGCTGGCACCTATACCCTCTTCGTCGGGGACAGGCGCTATACCATAGCAAAACAGTAAATCTTATTGTGATGCGCCGCCGAGGAGATCCAGGATCTCGGCGGTAATCTTCTGCTGGCGGCCCTTGTTGTACTCGAGGGTCAGTTCGCCCAGCAGTTCCTCGGCATTGTCGCTCGCGGTCTGCATCGCGACGGTCCGGGCGGCGTGCTCCGCCGCGGCGGAATCCAGCACGGCGGCGTGGAACTTCAGCATCATCACCTGCGGCAGCAGGGTGGCGAGCAGCGTTTCCGCATCCGGTTCGATGATGTAGTCCTCCTTGAAAGGAGCTTCGGCGGAGGCGTGCGCGGGCGTTGTGGAGGGCGGAGCCGAAATTGGTTTTTCGGCAAACTTGTCCGAAAAATAATTTCGGTCCGCCCGCGAGGAAGACTCCGCCATACCGAACGGCAGATAAACCTCCGCCACCGGCTCCTGCCGGGCGGAGGAGATGAAACGGTTGTACACCAGCACCACGCGGGAGAGTTCCCCGGCCTGGAAACGCTCCGCCAGGGAACGGGCCAGGGCGGTTGACTTCTCGTAGGACGGATGGCCGATAATGTCGTTGAAGTCGGCGGGATTCGTATAACCGGCACGGCGCAGGGCCTCCGCCATCTTGCGGCCGACCGGAATGACCTCCACCTCGCCCTCGCAGGCTCGGATGGTCTCCAGCGCCTTCCGCACGACATTCGCATTGAACGCCCCGCACAGAGACGAATTCGAAGCAATCGCTATAATGGCAGTCTTTCCAGGGACGGGGGAGTCGTGCGTAGGCGTCGTGGAGGGTGGAGCGGAAATTGGTTTTTCGGCAAACTTGTCCGAAAAAAAATTTCCGTCCGCCCGCGGGGAAAGCGCCGCCGGCCCGACCGCTGACAGAATTTCGGCCAGCGTCCGTTCATACGGCCGCATCCCCTCGATGGCCTTCTGCGCCTTGCGCAACTTCGCCGAAGCCACGAGCTTCATCGCCGAAGTGATCTTCAGCGTACTGCGGACCGACCCGATCCTGTCCTTGGTTTCCCGAAGCGTCGCCACCGTATCCTCCCTTTAAGCCTGCTGCGTCAGGACACTGCACACACCGGCGGCTTCCCGCTCGATGATGCCGGGAGCGTCGTCCGGCATCTTGCCGGCGCCCAGCGCATCCAGGATGTCCTGGTGCGAGGCGCGCATACGGTCGAGGAACAGATTCTGGAACGCAATCACCTGGTCCACCTGCAGGTCGGCCATCAGGGCGTGCGTGCCGCAATAGAGGATGGCCACCTGCTCGCCCACCGGCATCGGGCTGTACTGCGGCTGGATCAGCAGCTGGTTGTTCTTGCGGCCCTTGTCCAGGGTCATCGCGGTAACCTTGTCCATATCGGAAGAGAATTTCGAGAAGGCTTCCAACTCGTTGTACTGGGCCTGGTCGATCTTCAGCGTGCCGGCTACCTTCTTCATGGACTTCACCTGGGCGCTGCCGCCCACACGGGACACCGAGATGCCCACGTTGATGGCCGGACGGAAACCGGCGTTGAACAGCGACGACTCGAGATAGATCTGGCCGTCGGTGATGGAGATCACGTTGGTAGGGATGTAGGCGGACACGTCGCCCGCCTGCGTTTCGATGATGGGAAGGGCCGTGAGCGAGCCGCCCGCGCGGACCTTGCCCTTCAGGCACTCCGGCAGGTCGTTCATCTGCTCGGCCACTTCCTGCTGGCCGATGATCTTCGCCGCGCGTTCCAGCAGGCGGGAGTGCAGGTAGAAGACGTCGCCCGGGTAGGCCTCGCGGCCGGAGGGGCGGCGCAGGATCAGCGACACCTCGCGGTAGGCCACCGCCTGCTTGGACAGGTCGTCGTAGACCACCAGGGCGTGACGGCCGGTGTCGCGGAAGTACTCGCCGATGGCGGCACCCGCGAACGGCGCGTAGTACTGCAGGGCGGCGGGATCGGCCGCCGTCGCGGCCACCACGATGGTGTAGTCCATCGCACCCTTGGCGCGGAGGGTCTGGACGATGGAGGCCACGGTGGAGCCTTTCTGGCCGACGGCCACATAGATGCAGTAGACGGGCTTGCCCTTCAGGAACTCGGAACGCTGGTTGATGATGGTGTCGATCGCGACGGCCGTCTTGCCGGTCTGGCGGTCGCCGATGATCAGCTCGCGCTGGCCTCGGCCGATCGGAATCATCGCGTCGATGGCCTTGAGGCCGGTCTGCAGCGGTTCGCTCACGGGCTGCCGGAAGATGACGCCCGGAGCCTTGCGCTCCAGCGGCATCCGCACCGTCTCGCCCGCCACCGGGCCGAGCCCGTCGAGCGGGGTGCCGATCGGATCCACCACGCGGCCCACCAGGCCCTCGCCCACCGGAATGCCGGCGATGCGGCCCATGCGGCGGACGTTCATGCCTTCGCCCACCTGGTCGGTGGGACCGAGCAGCACGGCTCCCACGTTGTCCTCTTCGAGGTTCATCACGACGGCCTTCACGCCGCTGTCGAATTCCAGCAGCTCGCCCGCCTCGGCCCCGGCGAGGCCGTAGATGCGGGCCACGCCGTCGCTGACCGTCAGCACGTGGCCGACTTCTTCATATTGGAGCGAAGTGTCTATCCCCCGCAGCTGGTTCAGCAGGAGTTCGGAAATCTCGCTCGCCTTGATTGTGTTTTGCGCCATTATACGATTCTGTTGTTTTGGATGACGAATTGCCGGCGTATGGTCTCGATCTGGCGGCGGACGCTCGCGTCGAGCAGGTAGTCCCCCACCTCGAGGGTAAAGCCGCCCACCAGGTCGGGATCCACCCGGCTCTCGATCCGCACCTCGCCGCCGAATTTCTTTTCCAGCATGCTCCGGAGTTTGTCTTCCAGCTCCCCGGCGGGCACGGCGGTGGTCAGGTGCGCCACCAGGATGCCCAGGGACCGGTAATACATCGTGAGGAATGAACGGAAGATGAAGCGTACGTCATCGAGCCGGTCGTTTTTCACCAGCAGGCGGACGAATCGCTCCAGCTCGGGTTCGAGCTTGCCGGGATTCTCCTCGGGATGCTCGAGCAGGCGCCGCACCTGGGCGCAAACCCGCTCCCCGCCGCCCGTCTCCTGCGTATAGCGGAGCAGGGCGGTGGCATAGCGTGAGGATAGGATTCCCGTGTTCATCCGTCGTCAATTGGGGATCTGCGCCTGGGAAGCCTCCTCGACCATGCGGTCCAGGAGATCCTGCTGCCCGCCGGCGGCGTCCAGGTCCTTGCGTACGATCTTCTCCGCCACTTCCACCGAAATCATCGCCACCTGGCGGCGGATGTCGCGGATGGCGCTTTCGCGCTCCGCGGCGATCTCCACCTTCGCGTGCTCGAGCAGTTTCGACGCCTCGGCGGCGGCTTCCTCCCGGGCCTGCGCGATAATGCTCTCGCGGGCCTCGGAAGCCTCCTTGAGGATGCGGCTCTGCTCCAGGCGGGTCTGTTCGATCATCTTCTGCTGCTCCTGCGCCATGTTTGCCAGCTGTGCCTGGGCCTCGTCAGCGGCCTTCAACGAGTCGGCGATATGGTCGGAGCGCTTCTGGACGGCGTTCGTGATCACCGGGAACCCGAACTTCGCAAGCAGGAAGAACACGATCCCGAAGATCACGACCATCCAGAAGAGGAGGCCGAAATCCGGTGTAATCAGCGACATACGGCTTTACGACTGGGTAACTGCGAGCAGACAGACAAGCACGCCGAAGAGGCAGACGCCTTCGATGAGGGCGCCGATGATGATGGCCGTGGTCCGCAGGCCGCCGGCGATCTCCGGCTGGCGCGCCGAGGCTTCCATCGTGGACTGGGCGAGTTTGCCGATACCGAATGCGGCCGCGATGGCCACGATGCCGGCTCCGATGGCGCCGCCGAATTTGGCGAGCGCAGCTGCTTCAAGAAGAGTTCCTAACATGATATTATGGGTTTTAGTTGGTTTCGTGTGCGGGTTTCTGATGCGCCAGGCCGATGAAGACGGACGAGAGCATCGTGAATACGTATGCCTGCAGGAAGGCGACGAGCAGCTCCAGGCAGTCCAGGAAGACGCCGAAGAGCGCGGCGATGACGGTCAGGGAGCCGTTCAGTACGGGACCCATGGCCGCGGACAGGAATATCAGTGCGATCACGCTCAGGAGCATGATATGCCCCGCAAGGATGTTCGCGAAGAGTCGTATCATCAGCGAGAAGGGCTTGGTGAACATGCCCAGGATTTCGATGAGCGGCATGATGGGGATGGCCTTCAGGAAGAGCGGCACGTCCGGCCAAAGGATGTCCTTCCAGTAGTGCTTGTCTCCGAAAAGGTTGACCATCAGAAAGGTAAACAGGGCGAGGACGCCCGTCACGGCGATGTTGCCGGTAATGTTGGCCCCTCCCGGGAAAATGGGGACGATACCCATCAGGTTGTTGATCAGGATGAAGAAGAAGGCGGTCAGCAGGTAGGGCGAGAAGCGCTTGTACTCCGGCCCCACGGCGTCCTTGATCACATCCTGCTCGATCATCACGATCACGGGCTCCAGCAGCGCGGCGATGCCCGTGGGCTTCTCCTTCAGCACGTCGTGCCGTTTGTACCAGCGGGCGCAGAGCAGGATGAGCACCACCAGCAGGATGCTGTTGATGATGAGGCCCAGGACATTTTTGGTAATGGAGATGTCCAGCGGACGCCTGCCGGTCTGCGCATTGACGAGTTTCCCGTTTTCATTGAGGGTATAGCCGTGTTCGGCGGCGTGGTGCAGGGTAAACACATGCACCCCGTTTTCAATCACGATGCAGGGAAGTTCGATGGCGATGTCCTTCCCCTTGATGGTGGTGATATGCCACTCATAGGCGTCGCTGATATGTCCGAAAAGATACTCGTTCATATCCAGCCCGCCTTCCTCCGCCCGCAGCGGCAGCACCGGCAGAAGCAGAAGCAATATGAGCCACCAGCGTTTCATACCGTCTCCGCACACACCGTGATTTCGTTGTTCAGGACCCGGACCACGCCGCTGTGGACCGTGAAGCGCCGCTCCTCCTCCGCCACCACGCGGATATCTCCCTCACTGAGCGTGGAGATGATGGGCGCGTGGTCCGGAAGCACCTCGAAGGGGCTCACCGCGCCCGGCAGGAAGACGGCGCGCGCCGTCCCCTCGAACAGGGTGCCCTCAGGGGTGAGGATGCGTATGGTCAGGATCCGGTCTTTCATGTCTCGTTATTGTTTCGCCTGCGCAAGCAGGGCCTCGCCCTTCTTGATGGCGTCTTCGATGGTGCCCACGTTCAGGAAGGCCTGCTCGGGGAGGTGGTCCACCTCGCCGTCGAGGATCATCTTGAAGCCCTTGATGGTATCTTCGATCTCCACCATCACGCCCGGGCAGCCGGTGAAGGCCGCGGCCACGAAGAACGGCTGCGACAGGAAACGCTGCACGCGGCGGGCGCGGTTCACCGTGACCTTGTCTTCGTCCGAGAGCTCGTCCATGCCGAGGATGGCGATGATGTCCTGGAGTTCGTTGTATTTCTGGAGGATCTGTTTCACGCGCTGGGCGGTGTCGTAGTGGTCCTGCCCGATGATGTTCGGGTCCAGGATGCGGGAGGTCGAGGCCAGCGGGTCCACGGCCGGGTAGATACCCAGCGTGGCGATCTTGCGGCTGAGCACCGTGGTGGCGTCGAGGTGGCTGAAGGTCGTGGCCGGGGCCGGGTCCGTGAGGTCGTCGGCCGGCACGTACACCGCCTGGACGGAGGTGATGGAGCCGTTCTTGGTGGAGGTGATGCGTTCCTGCATCTGGCCCATTTCGGTGGCCAGGGTCGGCTGGTAGCCCACTGCGGAGGGCATACGGCCCAGCAGAGCGGACACTTCGGAGCCCGCCTGGGTGAAACGGAAGATGTTGTCGATGAAGAAGAGGATGTCCTTGGGGCCTTCGGCCGTGCCGCTGTCGCGGAAGGACTCCGCCAGGGTGAGGCCGCTCAGGGCCACGGAGCTACGGGCTCCCGGCGGCTCGTTCATCTGCCCGAAGACCATCGCGACCTGCGATTTCTCCAGTTCCCGGGCGTCCACCTTGGAGAGGTCCCAGTGGCCTTCTTCCATGGACTTGGAGAATTCCTCCCCGTATTTGATGACGTCGGATTCGATCATTTCACGCAGCAGGTCGTTTCCTTCGCGGGTACGCTCACCCACGCCGGCGAACACCGAGAATCCGTTGTGTTTCTTGGCGATATTGTTGATGAGTTCCTTGATGAGCACGGTCTTGCCTACCCCCGCGCCGCCGAACAGTCCGATCTTGCCGCCCTTGAGGTAAGGTTCCAGCAGGTCGATGACCTTGATACCCGTGTAGAGCACCTCCTGCGAGGTGGTTAGGTCTTCGAATTTCGGGGGTTCGCGGTGGATGGGGAGGGCGCCTTCGCGGGAGAGCCCGCCCAAGCCGTCGATCGTTTCGCCGGTGACGTTCATCACGCGGCCGCGGATCTGCGTGCCCACGGGCATCGTGATCGGGGCGCCGAGGCAGACGGCCTCGAGGCCGCGGCGGAGGCCGTCGGTGGAGTCCATGGCAACGCAACGGACCGTGTCTTCGCCGATATGCTGCTGGACTTCGATGATGAGTTCCCGGCCGTCCGGGCGCTTGACGCGCAGGGCTTCGTGGATGGCGGGAAGGGATTTTTCTTCTTGGACACCCTTCAGGTCGAAATGTACGTCCACCACCGGACCGATAATCTGAGAAATATGTCCCTGGATCGTAGGCATCGCGGTCATAGTTTTAATTCAAATTGCAAATATAGCAATTTACCACCAATTCGCCAATCATTCTCCAGCTTACCGCCGCTCCGCGAAACGGCAAAAGAGCGTTTCGCTCGCGGCTCATTCCGCACCACCCCTACCGTTCCCGGCTCGCAGATGCTGTTACCCACAGAGAAGGCAGGCGCAGGACAGCAGGCAGGTTGCCCCTGAAAACCGTAGCCGCCCGTGGCTCATGAACGGGGGGACCGCAAGCGAAGCGCAGCGGTGGGACGAGGGAGC